>NZ_JBIDAL010000021.1:0-143138 GCF_043202415.1 Streptomyces sp. NPDC048192 | reverse complement strand
CCAGCTCGGCCTTCGGCCGTCCCGTCCTCGCCACCCGGCCATCATGCCGAACCACTGAAGACTTACGCAGCGAATTCCCGACTCAGGACACTAGCGGCTGATGGGGCCTGCCGCGGCGCCGTGTGCCCCACGCGGGTGGTCATCGGCTGTGCCGGTTACCGTTCCCCCGTGGCAGGGGAACCGATAACCATCGAATTCACGCGCGATCAGGCTCTTGTGCTGTCGGACTGGCTCTATCGAGCGATGCACCAGTCCGACGTGCTGGATGACCTGTTGAAGACGGACCGTGCAGTCTGGTCTCCGATCTACGCGATCTCCGGGGCCCTGGAAACGGCGCTCGCTGAGATCTTCATGCCGAACTACGACGAGCGTCTGAAGGCGGCGCGTCAGCGCCTGCTGGTCGAGATGTACGGCTCGGATGACGAAGCAGAGAGCAGGCTCGGGGAGTGGCCACCAGGTACGACAAGCTCGCTGTCCGCTACCAGGCGACCGTCCAACTCACGTTGATACGGCAGTCGCTGTGACCACATCTCAAACACTTCCTAGCGGCCGCGGCGGCGCGGTGTCCGTCCTGGGCGCTGAAGACGGCGAAAGCGTCCGCGGCGCCGAGGAGCGCCTGATGCTCTCCCGGGCACTGCTGGCGCCTGCCCAGCCCGTCGATGCTGCGGCACCCGGCCGCAAGGCCGGCGAACAGCCGCCGACGGAACACGGCCGTCTGCTGTCCGCGGGCCGGCGTGACGTCCGCCGCAGTGCCGCCCACGATCGACCAAGCGTCCGTGAACACCGCGCACGCAGCCGTCGCCGACGGGATGGCGCTCGACGATGTGACGGCCAGGGCCTGCCCGTGGACCTGCTGCCCTTGACCATCCCCGCCGCCTGCCCCCACCCGGCCTCCGGCCTGGGCACCGGCAATGAGAACAACACCAAGGAGGGCCGCACCGCGGTCCTCCTCCACAACTACTGCGGCAGAGAGGCGCGCCGCGCGTGCCGGATACTCATGCCTCGCTCATCCCTCAGCATCACAGGGCAGATCTGCCGACGACTTCCGCCAACTCGCCAGCGGCCTCGGGGCTCAGACGGTAGAACCCCTGGAGGCTGACCGATCTCTCAAGGCGGCCATCCACCACGTACTTCAGGCCACGGGTCTGACCTCGGCGGTTGCGCCAGGTAAGCCTCTCAAGCAGATCACCGGGGAGGGCCACGTCGAAGCGTACGGGCGTTGCGTCCACATGCACCGCCGTGGCGCCGCAGCCGCCGGCGCCGAGCATCGACCAGTCGCCGTGCCCCGGATACGCAGGGTCCTCCCACGTTGCGGGGACCGCGCCGCAGCAGTCGCGTCGTTCCATGTCGATCACCCGCAGCTGACTCACCACGAAAACCTCGCACCGGTTGACATGCAGTGCGTACACCTCGTCCCCGGCACGAGCACCCGTCCACGCGGGCAGGGAGGAGTGAACGCCGCTGAAGGCGACCGGCGGTCGCTCTCCCACACGACCCGCTTTGCGCAGCGCACGGCACATGTCATGGGTCCACAAGACAGTGAAGGCATCAGACATGCCGTGATCCTATGAACGGGCACTGACAGCCTCCCGCTGGGGAAGAAGCCTGATCGCGTCCCACGAAGTGGTGTAGCCGGGCAGTGTCCCGGAACGCGCGGGTGTCTGCCCGGGGCGTGCATCCGCTGGCGGTCCATGCTCCCTGAGCAAGCGCAGGCTATCGCCAAAGTCTCCCTGGTGAACGGGCAATTCAACCGGAGGAGCACGCGATGGCCTTGTCCCAGTCTGAGCTGATGCGGCCGCTCGAGTCACTACGTCGGGCCGATGGAGTTGAAGCAATCAGGGTGGTGTGCGAGCGCATCCTGCAGGAGCTGACCGAGGCCGAGGCCACCGAAGTGATCGGCGCCACGCCGCGCGAGCACTCCGAGACACGCACGACCTGGCGCAACGGACACCGGGACAGGCTGCTGACCACGCAGGCCGGCGACCTGGACCTGAAGATCCCGAAGGTGCGCAGCGGGTCGTTCTTCCCCTCGCTGTTGGAACGCCGGCGGCGGATCGACCGGGCGCTGCTCGCCGTGGTGATGGAGGCATACGTGCACGGTGTCGCGACCCGCTCAGTCGATGACCTGGTCAAAGCCCTGGGGGCGGGTTCACTTCGTCCGGGACGTGTTCTCGGTGATCGAGAGGGGCTCCGGGGAGATGGTCGCCGCCACCATCCGCACCATCTTCGCGCAAACCACCGGCGAGCAGGTGCGCACCCAGCTGAACGTGGTCGCCAACATGCTCGGACGGCAGTTCGCCCAGGTCAAGACGATGCTGCTGGATGCGGCAACCGACATCACCGCGTTCGCCGACTTCCCGCCGGCGCACTGGAAGAAGATCTGGTCGACCAGCCCGCTGGAGCGGCTGAACCGGGAGATCAAACGGCGGGCCGACGTCGTCCAGGTCTTCCCCGACCCCGCCGCCCTGGCCCGGCTCGCCGCCGCGGTCCTGGCCGAACTCCACGACTGTGGCAGGTCTTCGACCGCCGCTAACTCTCCGAAGCCTCCATGGCCGAGCTCTTCACCCGAAGCGGATGTCCGGAGTGCTTTTTTGTGACATGCGCTGCAGACTCCCGCTCGAACCGGGTGCCTGCCGGCTGGCCGCGCGATCCGCCGTGGACCAAATGGGTGACGCGTACCGCCACGGTCGACACCGGTCGGCACCAGCGACAAGGAACCACAGAGCATGGGTGGAAAGCGGAAGACACTCGCCGTACTGACCGGAACCGTGCTGGCAGCCGGACTCACCGGCCCTGCCTTCGGAGCCGGTGCCGCTCACTCGCCAACTCTGCCCTCGGCGGCCGCAGGGCCGGGGACATCGGTCGTGGAATGGAACCGCGAACTCATCACCATCCTCAGCGATCCGAAGGCGCAGCCGGCCGCCGTCCAGCCCACGCGCAGCTTCGCGCTCCTCCAGGCTGCCGAGTACGACGCGGTGGTGTCGATCACACGGGCCGACCCCGCCTACAAGTTCTCGGTATCGGCACCACGAGGCGCTCGTGCGGATGCCGCGGCGGACCAGGCGGCCCACGATGTGCTGGTGGCCCTGTACCCGGCCCAGCGCGCAGCCGTCGACCAGCGGCTGAGCAGCCAGTTGTCCGCGATCCCGAGCGGCCCGGACAAGCAGGCCGGGATGGCGGTGGGAGCCGCGGTTGCCCGCCGGTTGATCAGCCTGCGCTCCCGAGAAGGGTCCTCGGCGAAGCCGCCGCGTTTCCGCTCCGGCGACAGGGCCGGTGACTACCGGCCCACTCCTCCCGACTTCCCGGCCCCGGTGTTCACCAATTGGGGCAGGGTCAGGCCGTTCGTGCTCGCCGACGGAGGGCAGTTCCGCCCGGCACCACCGCCGGCCGTGAGCAGCGCCGCGTACGCCACCGCCTTGACCGAGGTCAAGAGCCTTGGTGGCAAGACCAGTACCACTCGCACCCCCGATCAGACCGCGGCCGCGAAGTTCTGGGCGGCGGCACCCGTCTGGAACGTCTGGAACCAGATCACGCAGAACCTTGTCACCTCCCAGCACGCGAGCCTGGAGAAGGCGGTGAAGGTCTTCGCCCGGCTCGACCTGTCCCTTGCCGACACCACGATCGCGATATACGACGCCAAGTACGCCTACTGCCTATGGCGGCCTGTGACCGCCATCCGGCTCGGCGGTACGCACTACAACCCGCGCATCGTCGGCGACCCCGACTGGACTCCCCTGCTGACGACCGCCCCGGATTCGTCCGATCCCAGCGCCCACGCCGCCCTCAGCCAGGCGGCGGCAACGACGCTCGCCGGGTTCTACGGCGCACGGCATCCTTTCGCTGTGACGTCGAAAGGCGCCACCCGAGACTTTGCAGGATTCCAGAACGCCGCCGAAGAAGCGTGGCTGAGCCGTGTCTGGTCCGGCCGGCACACCTCTCTCGACAACCGAGCGGGCCAGCAACTCGGCACGCAGGTGGCCGACTTCGTGGCAGGGCACCTCTGACCCGTGCCGGCGTCGGGCCGGGCGCCCTCGGCTCCGTGCCGGACTGCTCACCGAGATGCCGCCGCTGGAAGCACTCGCCACTGGACGACCGACCTCGTCGAGGGAATGCGCAGGAAGCACGGTGTCGGCGACGCGCTCGGTCCTGGCGCGCACCAGGCGATCAGCGAGCGGAGCTACGGGCCGGTCATCGCCGCGATCACGCAGGTCCTCGGCGCCGGCAAGAAGGACGGAAGTGTCCGCACGGACGCCGACCCCGGCGACTTCCTCCAGCTCACCGGCGCCCTGTGGCGCGCAGCATCCGGCCCCGAGGGCCGAGCTCCGCGGATGCCCGCGCTCATCCTCGGCGGACTCCGCACACAGCCGCTGCGCTGGAGGCCGCACGTCGGGGCTCTGCCGACGGGCTTCCCACCGGGACGAGCGCCGCGGGCAGGGCCCGCGGTGTCGTCCGGTCGGCTGTTCAGCGGGCGTGCGCGAGGAGTTGCTGCGACAGGGTCCACAGGCGTCGGGCGTTGTCCGGGTCGACGGCGTAACGGGCGACGCCGTGCAGAGTGCCGGAGCGGCGGTCGACGACCTCGCTCTCGTTGCAGTCGACGAAGTAGCGGCCGCCGACGCCTTCGAGGAGGGGTGAGGTGGCGAGGAGGACGGAGGTCGCCGCGCCCTGCTCGACGGTCTTGATCAGGTGAGCAGGGACTCTGCCGCTGCCGCGGCCGCCGGTGTGCCGCTGCAGGTTCGTGTAGATCGCGCCGGGCATGAGGGCGTTGGCGGTGATGTTGTCCTCGGCCCAGCGGCGGGTGGCTTCGACCGCGAAGAGGACGTTCGCGGTCTTGGACTGACCGTAGGCGAGCCACGGGTCGTAGGGGCGGAAGGCGAAGTTCACGTCGTCCCACACGATGGGTGAGCGCTGGTGACCGCTGGAACTCACCACGACGATGCGCGCGTTGCCGTCGGCCGCCAGGGCGCCGTGGAGGCCGGTGGCGAGGGCGAAGTGGCCCAGGTGGTTGGTGGCGAACTGCCGTTCCCATCCCTGTTCGGTGTACTGCTCGGGGCAGGCCATGACGCCCGCGTTGTTCACCAGGACGTGCAGCGGCCCCCGCCAGGCGGCGGTGAAGGCGGTGACCGATGCGGGATCGGCCAGGTCCAGGTGCGCGACACGCACCTCCTGATTGCCGGTCGATTCGGTGATGTCCTCGGCGACGCGCTTCCCGGCTGTGACATCCCGGACGGCGAGGGTGACGGCCGCACCGGTCGCAGCCAGCGCCCGGGCCGTCTCGGCTCCGAGGCCGGAGGAGGCGCCGGTGACCATCGCACGACGGCCGGTCAGATCGATGCCTTCCGAGACTTCGGCTGCGGTGCTGGAGAAACCGAAGGGGGTGGTGATGGAACCCATGAAATGAACTCCCTGGCGGTGTGCTGCGGAGCGAGTGAACGGGAATCAGGGGGTGAGCATCCGGTCCTGTTCGACCGGGGGCGTGCCGCCGTGCCAGGGCACGGCCTTGCCGAAACGGACCAGCTCGCCGTACAGGGCGGAGTCGACGCCATCGGTGAAGATCAGGTCGAGTACGGCCTCGGCGGCCCGGGCCGGCGACTGGGCCTGGCTGTAGTCGCTGAACCAGGGGCGCGAGGTGGCGGTGTCGACCATGCCGGGGCACACGGCCGCGATCAAAGTGCCGGTGGCGAGGTCGTGCTCGCGGCGCTCGGCGGCGACCGCGCGGACGGCGGCGACCTGCGCCACCTTCGAGGGCACGTTCAGCCAGATGGGCCAGCCGGCCTCCTGCGCCGTTCCGTTGTGAAGGGCGCTGCGCCAGGACTCCACGGCGTACTGGACCTGGTCAAGGCTCGCGCCGTCGAACAGATGGTGCAGGTCCGGGCTGAGGTGCCCGAGCGTGCCCAGGCTGCTGGCCACGACGAGCAGCCGGCCCCCCGGCCGCAGCACCGGGCCGAAGGAGCGCAGCACCGCATGGGTGGCGACATTGGAGACGTCGATGAACTCGTCCGCCCGCTCGGTCTGGGACTCTTCGGGCAACAGGCGGGTGACCGCGTTGGAGACCACCACGTCGACCCCTGCGAACCGGGCCCGCACCTCCTCGGCGAGACGGGCGATGGCATCAGTGTCGGTGACGTCCAGGACCCGGCCCTCGACGCGGGCACGCGTGCCGGGCAGTTTCAGGACCTCGTGTGCGGCGTCCGCCACCCGCCGCGGGTTCCGGCCGGTGAGCAGCACGAGGTCGTCAGGGTTCATGCGGGCTGCCAGTCCTTCGACGAGGGCGCGGCCGAGCCCCTGGTTCGCGCCCGTGACCAGGGCGATACGCGAAGCATTCATGCAAGCCACGCTAGGAAGCCGCTCTCCATGAGTCCAACGAAACTTCGGCACGTCTGGTATGCGTAAACGTCATGGACTTCAGGGACGTCTCACTGACGGCCCTGCGCGTGCTGCGCGCGGTGGCCGAGCAGGGAACCTTCACCGCGGCCGCCGCCTCGCTCGGCTACACCCAGTCGGCGGTGTCCCGGCAGATCGCCGCCATCGAACGGGCGGCGGGCGCCGAACTCCTGGAGCGGCGACGTGACGGTGTCCGGCTCACCGACGCCGGAAGGATCGTCATGCGCCGCGCCATGACCGTGCTCGACGAGATCGAGGCCACCGCGCGCGAGCTGTCCGGCCTGCCCGGACAGGCCGGAACGGTCCGCCTGGGCTGGGTGCCCAGCGCCGGAGCCGTCCTGGTGCCCCGGGCTCTCGCCGAGTTGCGCCGCACCGACCCCGACCTGCACGTCGTCGGGCGTGAGGGCGGCACTCCCGCGCTCGCCCGCGCGCTGCGGTCAGGGAGCATCGACCTGGCTCTGCTCGCCTCGGCGCCCCCATTCCGTGCGCCGGACACCGAGTCGCCTCCGCTCGCGCTGCAGACGCTGACCGAACGCGCCCTGTGCATCGCGGTGCCGGCCACGCACCCGCTTGCCCGCGGCGAGTACGTGGACGTGGCCGACCTGCGCGGACAGCGCTGGATCGCCGGCTCCTCCTCAGGAGAGGACCGGCTGATGGGCGTATGGCCGGGCCTGGACGAACGCCCCGAGATCGCCCTTACCGCCCGCGACTGGCTCGCCAAGCTCCACCTCGTCGCCGCCGGGTGCGGACTGACAACGGCGCCGGCCACTCTCGCGGCCGTCGCACCGCCCGGAGTCCGCATCCTGCCCGTGCACGGTGGCCCGCAGGAACAACGGCGCCTGCTCCTGGCCCGCCTGCCCCACCCACCGGAGCAGTCCGTCAGCCGCGTAGCAGCCGTGCTGCGCGCCGAGGCACTGGCCACCAACACCGCCCCGCCCGCGCGGCCTTCCTGACGGGACCACTGCTCTGCCCCCGCGCACGCCTGCGCCGATACCTTCCCTTGCCGAGCGACATGGTCCACCGCAGCGACCAGGCTGGGAAGCCGTGCTGGAGGCGCCGACGATCCCGGCACAGACCACGCCTGGGACCTTCCAGCGGACCGGCAGCCAGGTCACCGTGTACTGGAGCGGCGACCCATGGGCGCCGCCACCCAGCAGCTCGCCAGGCCCCGCAGCAGTCATGAGGGCCCGAAGCCAGTACCTGGTCCGGGCCCTCATCCCGGTTGTGAAGACCTCGTAGCGACGCGCACCGGCCCCGTGCACGCCGATGGAACGCAGGAAGATGTTGCAGCCCGGCGTCTTCTCCACGCCCTGAGCCGTGACGGCCGGGTGCCGGGCTGCCGCGCCGATCACGGCTCGGCGGGGCTGCTGAAAGGCCGCATCGAGGTCGCGACCGGCGTCCTTGTCAGGCTGAGGATTTCGGCTGCGGCTGGGTGGCTTGTGCGCGCAGTTGCTCGTTGATGCGCTGGGCTTCTTCCAGCTGGTCTTCGAGGATGACGATGCGGCAGGCGGCCTCGATGGGCGTGCCCTGATCGACGAGTTCGCGGGCGCGGGCGGCGATGCGCAGCTGGTAGCGGGAGTAGCGGCGGTGGCCGCCTTCGGAGCGCAGGGGGGTGATCAGGCGGTGTTCGCCAAGAGCGCGGAGGAAGGCGGGGGTGGTGCCGAGCATCTCGGCGGCCCGGCCCATGGTGTAGGCGGGGTAGTCGTCGTCGTCGAGGATGTCGGCGGGGCGGGTACTGCGAGGGGGCATAGACCTCTTCTTTCCGGGGATGCGTCGGGGGGCCCGGGTGCCGTACCGGCACCCGGGCCCCGAGCTTTCAACACCATCTACCGGCCGACTGGGCCGGCCTTGTTTGTCCGCAGGTCCGCCCGGGAGGGCGGGGCTGCGGGGATCGCGGATGCGTGACCGGGGACCACCTTCCAATCCGGGGTCTTGCGGTACCCGGGCGGCAATGCTTCCTCGCCCGGGCGATCCTGATGGCGCCTGTGCTCCTTACCTTCGGTTACTCGGTTGTAGTGCTGGATACCGCGGGTACTGCTCGCGACCCCTTCGGGTCGCGTCCTGCTTGACCTGCTCGCACGGCAGTTCCTGTCTGCCGTGCCCACTGGGACTTCCTGGCTACGAGACAAAAGGTAACCCTGCGACCGGGCAATGTCTACTACCGCCATGACAGATTTCCTCCTTGGCTCGTGCGGGTATTTATGCCTCCACTACACCCGGAAGAGTGCCCTGCCTGGTTACATGCCGGCCCCGGCGGGCACTCCCTGAGCCTGGCGGTAGGGCCGATCGAGGCTGGGGTGGCAGCGCATGACCGACATCGAGACGACCCGCACGACCAGCGCCGCGGTCGGAGCCCTGGGCGTGGTGGAGTGTGACCGTGCCGGCGACGTCGCCCGCGCCCGTTGATGCCGCCCGCACCTTCCTCGACGGCCCGAAACCGGCCCCGGCGGCGGAGATGGCACAGACCCTCGCTCTGGTGGTCTCCGAGTCACCACCAACGCCCCGCGTGAGCGAGCGCGCCTCGATCCAGGCGGGGCCGCGGCCGGCCGCAGTCGCTGTGGCCCAACACGCGGCACAACGACCACGGCGGCATGAACATCCGCGCCGGATGCGCGGATCCCCCTGGGGAGCCGCACGGCCGAAGAACCGCCCGCCCGGCGAGACGAGGGCGGTGCCGCTGCCCCCTGCTCTGGCGGCCCTGCGGCATGAGCACATCGCCGCCTTCGGCATGCGGGCACCGTGCGCTCCGAGACGCGAAGGCCTTGGGCAGAGCGGCGGCCGGAGGGCGTGCGGAGCGAGGGAGCCCCTGCCCGACGTCCCTGGTGAACCACGGCTGGTTCACGGGCGGTCGGCGCCCAGATCGTGCGAGATCGCGCGCGCAGGCCCTGAGCGAGGAGGCCAGATGCTCGCGCACCGTCGCGTCCTCGTGGATACGCGCGGCGACCGCGGACACGCTCACAGCGGCGACAGTCGCCCGGTTCCGGCCGTGGACGTGTGCGGCGATCGACAGCATGCCGTGACGCCCCGGTCCTGCTCTCCCGTGCGCTCATGCTCGCCGACAGCGCACCGCGCGGCCCCGTGTACCTGTCGGTGCCACTGGACGACTGGGACAAGCCCGTGGACGAAGCCACCGTCCGACACTTCATGGACCGCGGCTGCGCCGCCTCGCCCGTCGTCGCGCAGGGCCCACTCGACGAGCTGATCGACGCGCTGCGGACCGCCTCGTCACCGGCGATGGTGCTGGGCCCGGGCGTGGACACCGAGCTGGAGGTCGCATCGGCGGTGTCCCTGGCGGAGCGTGCCCATCTGCCGGTCTACATCGCTCCCAGCCCTCCCCGGTCGCCGTTCCGCACCAGACACGGGTCGCCGAGGCCGTCGGCCCCACCGACCGTCCCAAACCGCCGGCGCGCGACCTGCCCGCCCCCGACGTGTCCGGTCCCCGTTACGCGGCCGAGGGCGATCCTCGACGCCGTCGACCGCGGAAAGACCGACGACACGATGATCGCCCTGGAGTGGACCTCGGCGGATCTGATCCGCGACAGACTCACCATCACGCGCCCCCGCTCCCTCTTGTACTGCGCCTCCGGTGGCTGCCCGCCGCGGTGGCCTCGGCCTGGGCTGTCCCGACCGCCGTGTCCCGGCCCTCATCGGGGACGGTGCGTTGCAGTACACCCCGTCGGCGCTGTGGAGCGCCGTCCGTTACAAGGTGCCGGTCACCCTCGTCGTCTGCAGCAACACCAAGTACCGGGCACTGCAGGAGTTCTCCGAGCTGCTGCACGTCCCCGAGGGCCCCTACCTCGACATCTCAGGCATCGATGTCTGCCGGGTGGCCGAAGGCTACGGCGTGCCCGCACACCGCGCCGACAGCCTCGATGCGCTCACCGACTTCGTCCGCGCCGCAAAGGACGAACCGATGCCATATCAGCGCGTCTCGGCCACATGAAACACGTGAACGGCACCGCGGGAAGAGCCGCATGGCCGCGGAACAGGCAAGGGTGCCCGGAGCGGAGGATCGGGGACCAAGGGCGCAGGCCCTGACGTCCGATCCTTCAAGGGCCAACGCAGGTTCGGACCCTGAGTTCCTCCAGGCTGGTAAGCCGATGCCGGGGACCGTCGCGGGGAGGCGCAGTGCCCAGCCGCGGGCACAGCGACAGGTCGCCGGGTTCGGGGCCGACTGGCAGGCGTCGAGGAAGAGGTCGACGGCCCCGTCCGACAGCATCAACCAGGCGGGCGATCGTCCCCAATTCCTGGCATCTCACTGATCGCCCCCGCGAATTGGGCGCCGACCTCTCACGACCCCGTACGGAGCTACTCGCCTCAGACAGCTTTGCTCAAGAACCCGATCCTTGATGCATCCAGTTCAGGAAAGCAGCTGATCGTTGGGCGCGTCCCGCCTTACGGTGGTGCCATGAGCAATCACTCGGAAGCGCCTGTCACGCCTGTCGAGGCCTATGAACCCCCTTACTACGTGGCTGTCTTCACTACCGTGCGGACCCAGGACCAGAGCGGCTACAGCGAGACCAACGCACGCATGGAAGACCTGGTGAAGGATGTCCCAGGGTTCCTGGGGATGGACCACGCGCAGACGCCTGGCGGACTGGGCATCACCGTCGGGTACTTCCGCGACGCCGACGCCCTCACGCAGTGGCGGAGCAACGCGGAGCACCGCGCGGCGCAAAAACGCGGGCAGGAGGAGTGGTATCAGAGCTACACACTGCATGTGGCGAAAGTGGAGCGGAGCCACGGGTTCACGCGAGGATAGGTCTCGCAGGCCCGACAGCCGGCTGGCCTTTCCTTTGTGGTGAATGACGTGTCGTTCGATGCTGGTCCGGGCGGCATGGTGTCGCCAGGCTGGGCGGGTTGCAGAACCAGTCCTGAACCCACTCGGCAGGCCGGGGCTGGGTGTCCACCGACGTGAAAGCGTGACCAGCACCGTGATCGCTCATACGAACACGCTAAACCTGTCTGCCCGGCGCCTTGCCGCGCCGCACGAGCACCTGATGCACGCAGGATGCCGCTTGCGACCGCGTGAGACGCGGCGAACGCCGGGATCCACGCACAGCACCGCACACCTTCCCACCACACCACTCTGGGTTTCGGCGCGCAGGCGCTGTCCCGGCCCACGCTTGCGGTGAGGTGGCGGTGGGGCAGGTCCGCAGCACGGCAGCGATCTTCTCGGCGGTGCAGGCTGGGTCGAGGAGCACGTCCTGGAGGGCGACTGCATCCTAGCGCGCGGGTTTGACGGGGATCCCGACGGCTTCGGGGTACATCACCCCGCACGCGGCGGCGACGGCGCGGTTGGAACGATGCAGCCAGCGGCACCGGCCCAAAGTGCAACCTGCAGGATCGAGGGAATTCGATGTGCAGGTCCATCAGGCCGCACGCGCTCCCCGCGGCGTCTGCTGGGCTTCCTCGGCCTCGTCGGAGACAGCCTGCTGCTCGGTCCACCGTACGGGCGCGCAGCCCAGCGAGCCTGCGAGCTGCCCCCCCCCCCCAACCGCGGCCGCAGCCCTGGGTGCTAGTGCACTTGAATGGGCGACGTCGAGGCTGGACAGCGGCACGTGGTCTGTGCTGAGACGTGAGTCAGAGGTGGGCTCTGATCTGCTTCACCGGGTGCCCGAGTGTGTCGCCGATAGCGGCCAGTTCCTCGTCGCCGAACCAGTCACGTTCGGGGTTCCAGATGGCGATCTCGAAACGAGCGAAGCCGCACGGCCAGTCGTAGTCCAGCACGTCCAGCGACGTGGCGGCGCCGCAGCAGGGCACTTCCACCGCCAGGGTGGCGAAGCCGTCCTCGCAGTGGTTTTCCAGCAGATCGGCGTACCACACGATGCCGATCGCGGCACCGCAGTGCGGGCAGCCGATCCGTTCCAGGTTGTCGCCGCAGTCGACGGGGCTGAGGGTGTCGTGCCAGGTGACCTCGATCTCGACCTCCACGCCATCGGGCAGACCAGGAGCCAGATCCGCGGCGAGCGCGGCAGTCCGCCCGGCCGCCGCCCGGTCGGGCTGCCACCGGGGGTCAGTCGGAATGATCGACAGGACGTCGTCGCTCACGGGCTCACTCAATTCGTCAGGCACAAGCCTTCGGCGGTGTGCCGCGATCGTAGGCCCACGTGGCAGGTCGGCCCATACCAGGGTCCATTAGGCCCATACCAGGGTCCATTACTCGTGAATGGCAAGGCCAGTGCGAAGGGGCAGCCAGCGCGTTCCGCAGCAGTACGGCATCACCCCTCCTGCCGGCCTCGGCGAGGAGTTCCCGCACGGGTACGGGTTGTCACGTCCTGCCGCTGAGCGTGAGCAACGGCAGCCGGGTTACGCCGCCGCTTGCCTGTCTCTTACCTTTTTCGCGGTCCACCCTCGTGCCGACCGACCAGACTGGAATCAGCCTGGCCGCACGAAGACGCGGCCACGACGGCGAGGTGTCACGATGACGGCAAGGCCGGGTCGGCACCGTACGGCGGCGGCTCTCGCTGCCGCCGCCCTGTCGGTCGCCGTATCCGCACTCGGCGCGGCAACGGCGGTTGCCGCACCACAGCCTCCTGCGCTCGCGCACCCGGCACACACCCACACCGTGAACTGCCGGGCCGTCAGATGCGTGGCACTCACCTTCGACGACGGCCCGACCCAGTACACGGCCGCCCTCCTCACCACGCTGGAACACTGCCATGCCCTGGCGACATTCTTCCTGATCGGGCCGCATGCACTGCAGTACCGCGTAGACGCGCTGAGGGAGTACCGCGACGGCGATGCGATCGGCGACCATACGGTCACGCATCCCCACCTCCCCCGTCTGGCCATGCCTCGGATAGAGCACCAGATCGAGGCCGCGGCCAGGCAGATCGCCTCGATCACGGGCCACCGTCCGGTGCTCTTCCGGCCGCCTTTCGGGGCGTGGAACGCGCGTGTGAGCGAGGCGGCCCGCCGTGCGGGGATGGCGGTGGTGATGTGGAACGTGGACCCCCGCGACTGGAAGCACCACGACCCCGCCCTCGTCGACCGGGCTGTCCTCGCCCGGGTCCACCCGGGCGCCATCGTCGTCCTGCACGACCGCTACGCGACGACCCCACCGGCCGTGCCCCATCTGATCGGCGCCCTGAAGGCTCGCGGATATGACCTCGTCACCGTTCCCCAGCTCTTCACCACCAGTGGCGGAGTGCACAGCGGGGTGGTCTACCACCACGGGCCAAGCCCCTGACCAGACTGGGAACAACGCAGTTCCTCCAGCGGGCCGTCCCGTCACCACGGCGGCAGGAGCGATGAGCCGGGGTACGCACACGCCCCCGAGCAGCCGCCATCGCCGATTTGCACGGCCCCCGGCGCGCCGCTCCAGGTGCCTGTGCCGCATGATCCGGACTAAACTTCACATATGCCTCGCCGATCTTATCGAGGTGTGCTCGCGCCGGCGCGGGCTGGGGGGCCTTCGCCGTCAGACGGGGATCGCCGCGTGAGGCATACGACCGCGACGGCGCGCCGGATGCCTGCGCCGGCCGCGCGTATGGTCACCCTGATGACCGTGGCAGCGCTGGCGTTCGGCCTCTCCAGTTGCGGTGGCCAGAACGCTACGACCGGGGCCGAAAACGCGAAGCGGCTACCGTCGGCGAGCAGTTCGGCAGTCGTCTCCGCCCGGAACGCCGGCGAGTCCGCCCGATGCCGGAAGGCGAAGTGCGTGGCGCTCACCTTCGACGACTCGCCAAGCGTACGCACCCCGCACATCCTGGACATCCTGCGGCGCTACCGCGTCCATGCCACGTTCTTCACGCTGGGCGACCACGTCGCGAGACACCCGGGAACGGTGAAGCGGATGGCTGCAGAAGGCCACGAGGTGGAAACCCTCACCTGGTCCCACGAGATCCTCACCGAGATCAGCCAGGCCGACGCGCGCAAAGAAATCCTCCAGGGCCGCGATGCGGTGGCCAAGGTCATCGGCCGCCGACCGGTCCTGCTGCGCCCGCCGGAAGGCCGCACGGACGACGCCGTCGCCGCGCTCTGCCGACGACTCGGGATGGCGCAGGTCCTGTGGAGCGCCACCGCGGCCGACTACCTGACGACCGACTCCGCACTCATCACGCACCGGATCCTGGCCCGGACCGGCGCCGGCGGGATCATCCTCCTCCACGACCGGGTGGACCCCACGAACCGCGGCTACAACGGTACGGTCACCGCGATTCCAGGCATCATCTCCGCTCTTCAAACCCGCGGCTACACCTTCGTCACCGTCACACAGCTCCTCGCTCCGGCCAAGCCGCAGCCTGGCGAGACATACAGGTAGCCACGCCCAGGCGCTGGCGGCAGTGCGCGGGACTGTAAGACGTCCGGTGTAACTCCCGATCATGACAGACGCATCGACGACCAGTGAGAACGTTACCGAGGGGGCTGCTCCAGCAGCTGACCGAGCGGCTGCTGGAATCCCCTCTCGAGGGTGAGATCACCGGCCACCTCGGCTGTGCAAAGTCTGCGGCTTGGAGCTGATTGCCGATCTCGCACGACCAAGTCCAGGGCGCCGGTGCGCACCCATCGGGGTCCTTCGGGCTACGGGTCGCCGTACTGGGACGCAAGGTGGGTGAGGACCTGCTCGTCGGGCACGGTGTCCAACGCCAGCGCCCAGATCCGCCCGCCGCGCCGCCACGACGCCGACGCCGGCGTCGGAGGCCGGTGCTGGACGGGATCGTCGGGTTGAACACAGCGGATGCGATGATCCAGCCAGTCCGCGGCCTCGACCGACAGCGCCGAGGCCCGCCGGCCGTCCTCTCCCGGCGCCTGTGCCCGCTCGGCCAGGGCGCGTTCGGCGTCCGGATACCAGCGCTTGCCGGACAGTGGGTGATCCATTACTGGTCTCTCGGGTCGCCGCGGATCTGCCACCTTGAAGCAGCCGGGTTCCAGACCAGGCGGATCCGTCCACGGTCAGGCCGCTGAGCGGTCAGCTCGTCGAGATCAAGAGAAGCCAGGGCCCGCAAGGCCTCGTCCGTGACGTCTGACCACAAGCACAAGGTGATGTGTGCGTCCGGGTCGTCCGCGATGAGCAGCGTCGCGCCGTTGGTGGCCTCGCTCTGAGTGGAGGACCGGCCGAGCATGCGTTGGACCAGTGCGCGAGCCTGCCCGTACGCGTCCTCGGCTGCTTTGGACACCAGGGCCTGCACGAAGGGAATGACAGCGGTGGCGACCACGGCGGTTTCCACGACCGTTCCCGTCGCCGAACGCCTGAAGAAGGCGCGGTTTACGTTTGATTCCCAGTGAAGGACGTGCCCCGCTCGATCGCGCCACTGACTTGCCTCGGCGAAGCGGCCCTGCGCGGCCAGCAAAGTCACGAGGTCAAGGCATGCCTGGTGCCTCGGACCGAGACCGGCATCGATCTCGGCAACGTCGCGAGGCTCGATCCACTGTTCACCGTCGTCCTCGGCCGCTGCACGGAGCCAGTGTTCCGCCTCATCGGGCAAGCCCCGATCACGTAGTGCGCGACCAAGCTCCAGCTTCGCGTCGGCATGCCCATGCTCAGCAGCTTGTCGGAGCCACCCAACGCCCTCCTCAACGTCACCAAACGTGCCCATCACATACATGGCTTGAAGGTGCCCCGCCTCCGCGGCCCGCTGGTACCAGTGGCGGGCTTGGTCTGCCTCTCGTCCCGTCAGGAGCTTGGCGAGACGGTACATTGCCTCCCTCTCACCGGCCTCAGCGGCACTTTGGAGCCACCGTTGAGCCTGATGGGGGTCGCGGTGTTCAAGGAAGCGCGCCAGACGCATCATTGCCCGTGAGTCACCGAACTCGGCGGCCTGCTCCAGGCCAGGGTCCGGCCTCTGCCTCTGCCGAGAACTCCGATCGAACACCACTGAGCCCTCCCGCCCCGCCTGCGCTCCCCCCGTATCACCGACATTCTTCATACCGCACGGCAACGGGGGCGGCGAAAGATCCGGACGTTCTGGGAATGCGACGAGCACGGGAGCCACACAGCCCAGCGAGCAACGCGTTGGCAGGTGAGCGCATTTCGTCGGTGCGCCGTGCGCCGAGTCCACCGGGGGTGAGGAACAGTGGCCCGTGCGATGGCATGGCACCTGCCTGCCGATGCGATCGGGGATGAAGCCGTTGCCGTTGCTCGCTTTCCTCCCCGCCGCCTTGCGGCGAGGGCCTGGCCATCGGGGACCAGCCCTCGCAGCCCACGGCCGACACCGTTCGTCTGCAGGAGCTGATCAGATCCGTGTGCCAGGAGGAACGGCGATTTCTGGGCTTTCCCGACCATCTGCGTCCCATGGCGGCGGAAGTCGCCCCGTTGCGCGTAGCGTTCACCGACCACCAGCTGCACCCCTACTCCCCCAACGCTGTCCACGTCGCCATCCGGAGGTACGAGGAGGCGGTCCTTGCCTACTTCGCTGCGGTGGCCGGTGCGTCGGCCGCCGACGTCCATGGCCATGTGGCGTCCTCGCCGTACCAGGCGCTGGTGCTCGGGCTGGCTGCGGCCCGACGCCGGCTGCCCCGTACGCCGGTCAGGGTCGGCAGGTCGGGTACCAGCCCGCAGGTGGTCGACGCCAGGGTGGAGACCGCGGTGCCCAGCGCGAAGCCCAGCTCGC
The DNA here is from genome assembly GCF_043202415.1 of Streptomyces sp. NPDC048192. Classification (NCBI taxonomy): domain Bacteria; kingdom Bacillati; phylum Actinomycetota; class Actinomycetes; order Kitasatosporales; family Streptomycetaceae; genus Streptomyces; species Streptomyces sp. NPDC048192. The sequence goes on along the minus strand of NZ_JBIDAL010000021.1, from coordinate 126,201 downwards.
CCCGGTGCGCGAACGCGCCCGTGGACGGCATCAGCCCGGCGAACACCGGCGTGCAGGCGTCCATCACCCACTGCAATGCGGCCATGCCGCCGTCCAGGGGGATTCCGAGGGCGGGCAGTGCCACGTTGACCATGGACGCGTCGAGGCAGATCAACTCGAAGCCGAGCGGGGAGGCGGTGAGCGTGAGGGCTGCGGAAGATGTGACGGGTTTCGTACTGCCCGTGGGGCAGCCGAGTCGGCCTGCCGGAGGCAACGGCCAAGGCGCCCGCGGACAGCGGTCGTTGTGCGCCCGACCATAGTTCACGACTTTTCTTTCAACTTATATTGACGGCCCATGGAGCGGCGCCTAACGTCCGATCAACCTCTCGCCCCCGCAGGCGCCCTAGGAGACACGCGTGACCAACGTTCTCGCTGTGCTCGTCCGAGCCCATCGTCCTCGCAGACGCACCACCGCCCTCACGGCGGCACTCCTACTACCGGCCGCCGCCGGCATCTCGCTGGTCTCGGCCCCGAGCGTCAGTGCAGCGACCATCCCCACCGCCCCCACCACCGTCGTCAACGCCAACAGCGGCAAGTGCGTGGACGCGCGGGCCGCGGCAACCGGCAACGGCACCGCCGTGCAGCAGTACACCTGCAACGGCACCGCCGCCCAGTCCTGGCAGTTCACCGCGACCGACAGCGGCTACTACCGGATCGGTGTGGCCTCCGCGCCGAATCAGGTGTGGGACGAAACCGACGTCTCCACCGCCGACGGCGCGCTGACACAGCTGTGGCTCTACGGTGGCGGTTCCAACCAGCAGTGGCTGCCGGTTGCCGAGACCTCCGGGACGTACCACTTCGTCAACCGCAACAGCGGCAAGTGTCTCGATGTACCGTCCGCGTCCACCGCCGACAGCGTCCAACTGCAGCAGTACACGTGCAACGGCACCGCCGCCCAGTCCTTCACGCTCACCGGCGGCCTCACGCCGCCGCCCAACACCCCCGACTTCGGCCCCAACGTCACGGTGTTCGATCCGTCGATGCCGACGTCCACCATCCAGGCGCAGATCAACTCCGTCTACAGCACACAGCAGACCAACGAGTTCGGCACCCAACGCAACGCCCTGCTGTTCACCCCCGGCACCTACAACGTCGACATACCCGTCGGTTACTACACCCAGGTCTCCGGGCTGGGCCTGTCACCGGACCAGGTGTCGATCACGGGCGGCGGCGTACACGTCGCGGGGCACACCAGCGACGGCAACGCCACCCAGAACTTCTGGCGCGACGTCGAGAACATGTCGGTGAGCCCCGGCTCGGGAAGCACCATGTGGGCCGTCTCGCAGGCCGACCCGTTCCGGCGCATGGACGTACACGGCGGGATGAAGCTGTGGGACGACACCCACGGCACCACCGGCAACTGGTCCAGCGGCGGGTACATCGGCGACTCCCGCGTCTCCGGACAGATCAACTCGGGAACCCAGCAGCAATTCCTCACCCAGGACACGGCCATGGACGGCGGCTGGACCGGGCACAACTGGAACATGGTCTTCGTCGGCGACACCGGAGCACCGGCCACCAGCTTCCCCAACCCGCAGTACACCACCGTCGCGCAGAGCCCGGTGATGCGCGAGAAGCCGTTCATCTACGTCGACGGCTCGGGCAACTGGCAGGTGTTCGTCCCGTCCGTGCGCACCGATGTCCAGGGCCCGGACTGGATCAACGGCACCGCCCCGGGCACCTCACTGCCGATCAGCCAGTTCTACATCGTCAAGCCCGGTGACACCGCCACCACGATCAACAACGCGCTCGCCGCCGGTAAGAATCTGATCGTCACCCCGGGCGTCTACCACCTGTCCGCACCTCTGAACATCACCCGCCCCGACACAGTGGTCCTGGGACTGGGCCTGGCCACCCTCGTGCCGGACAACGGCGTGACCGCGATCACCACGGCGGACGTCGACGGCATCGACATCGCCGGGCTGCTGATCAGCGCGAACACCACCAACTCCAGCACACTCATGCAGGTGGGCCCGGCCGGTTCGACCGCCAGCCACACCACCGACCCCATCGTGCTGCACGACGTGTTCTTCCGCATCGGCGGCGACATCGCCGGCAAGGCCACCCAGACACTGGTGGTCAACAGCAACGACGTCATCGGCGACGACCTGTGGCTGTGGCGGGCCGACCACACCAACGGCGTCGGCTGGACGACCAACCCGGCCGTCAACGGACTGATCGTCAACGGCAACAACGTCACCATGTACGGCCTGGCGGTCGAGCACTACCAGAAGTACCAGACCACCTGGAACGGCAACGGCGGCCGCACGTACTTCTACCAGAGCGAGACCCCCTACGACGTGCCCGACCAGTCCAGCTGGACCACCAGCGGAGGCGACCTCGGCTACGCCTCCTACAAGGTCGCCAACTCCGTGACTGCGCACGAGGCTTGGGGGGTGGGCGTGTACGCCTACCTCCGCGACAACCCCTCCGTCGTCCTCGGCCATGCCATCGAGGTTCCCACCACGTCCACCGTGAAGTTCCACAGCATGGTCACCACAGTCCTGGGCGGCGACGGCACCATCAACCACATCATCGACAACACCGGCAACCAGGTCACACCCAGCAGCAACGTGGCCTACCTGGTCGGCTACCCGTAAGTCCGGCCCAGACCTGACCCTGCACAAGAAGGGACCGGCGCAAGCCGGCAGAACCGACACACGACGGCTCGGCTCACCTCCCGGGGGCCGGGCCGTCCCCCACGCACGGCCGAGGCGCAGCCGGTGAACGATGCTTGCGGCGCGGCCGGCAATCCGCTGGTGACGGAGAGCCGCCCTCGGAGCTGATGACCATGACGGAGGCGGCCCCACACCGCTGTTGACCGATGGCCACGAAGAGATCGCCGGCCCACCTGTGGCCAGCGCCTGTCTCGACCGAGTTCTTCGACAGGAAGCACCCGGTACGTGATGCGACGCTGCAGCACCGCGTCTGGTTCAAGACCGAAGTCAAGCCACTGCTGCAAGCCATGGGTCATCATGCCCCCGCACTGGCAGCCGAGCGTCTGCTGATGCTCCGCGCCGGGGCGATGGCCATCGCAGCGAACAACGGCTGGGAGCGGCCGATGTGGAAGGGGTTCCTGGACACCTGGAACGACGTCATCGGGTGATGACGCGATGGTGTCGCATCCCTCGGCCCAAGGGCAGAGTCAGGCAGCGGGCGGGGCGGAAGGGGCCGCCTCGTTCTCGTTCTCCGTCCCGTCCCACAAGCTGAGGGCAGCGCGCACGGTGCTTTCGAGCTCCGTCCTGCCGTGGCCGCTCTTGGCCTGTACGGCCATTCCCTGAATGAGCGTCACCAGCAGAGCCGCGGTCGCGTCGGCGTCCAGTCCCCGCGGCAGCGGCCCGTTGGCGCTCGTCTCCCGCAACCGCTCGCTCAGGGCGGGCCTGATCAGGTCGCGCTTGCGGGCAAGCTCCTCGCGGATGGGGTCATTGTCGGGACCGCAGGCAAGGGCCCCGTTCGTCTCCAGACATCCGGGCGGGGTCGCCTCCCCCGTGTGCAGCGTCGCGATGCCATACAGAAGTTTTTCCGCGATGCGCTTGGGCGTGGTCTCGGCCAGGGCTTCGACCCGGAAATCCAGGTACTCCGAGTGATAGAGTTCGAGCGCCTTCTGGAAGAGTTCCTCTTTGCTGCCGAAGGTTCGGTAGAGGCTGGTTTTACCCAAGCCCGTGGCTTTCATGAGGACACTCAACGAAGCGCCTTCATAGCCGTACTTCCAGAAGGCGAACATGGCATTACGAAGAGCCTGTTCCTCGACGAAAGTCCGCGGCCTGGACAACACAACCGCCTTTCATTCGAGCCTGTCCGGTGTATGGCTCATGGAACCAGGGGATCGCGCTTCTCGCGCGATCCCCAAGGCTATCACCTGGCGAGTTCCTCCATCGGCGCCGGCCGGGCCGCACACGCCTTGAGCGCGAGGCCGGCCACGGCTGCGGATGCAAGGGCGAGGGCAACCGCCGCCCATGGCGTGCTGAGCACACCTGATCCAGAGAGGACCCGTCCGCCGATGAGCGATCCGCCGGAGATTCCCAGATTGAATGCGGCGATGTTGAATCCGGACGCGGCGCCCACCGACTCGGGCACCTCATCCTCGGCCACCGTCACCACTCCGGTCTGCACCACGGGGTTGATCGCGAATCCGAAGAAGCCCCAGACGGCGAGGTTGATCAGCACGGCGACCGCCGAGTGGGCCGTGGCCGGCAGGAAGGCGAGCGTGGCGGCCAGGCCGAGCAGCACCACGATCGCGGCCTGCTTGGTGCCCAGCCGGTCCGCGAGTTTCCCTCCCCAGAAATTGCCGGCGACCGTGGCGATTCCGAAGACGACGAGACCGACGTTGACCATGCCGTCACTGAAACCCGTCACGGATGTCAGCAGCGGTGAAATGTACGTGAAGACGACGAAATTCGCACCGAAACCCAACGCGGTGATGAGGTACATCGTCAGCAGCCGGCCATTGCGGAGCAAGCGGAGCTGGGAGAGCAGACTGCTCGGTGGCGTATGGGGGATCTGCTTCGGCAGAAGAGCCAGCAAGGAGATGACACTCACCGCCGCCAGCGCGGTCACGACCAGGAAAGGAAGACGCCAGTCGAAGGTCTCGCCTATCCAGGAACCGAGCGGCACACCCAGCACCATGGCCACCGTCAGGCCGCCGAACATGACGGCCACAGCACCGTTGGCCTTCTGCCGGGGGACGAGCGAGGAGGCGACGGCGGCTCCGACGCTGAAGAAGACCGCGTGAGCGAAGGCTGTGACGACGCGCGCTCCCAGCAGCGTGCCGAAGCCCGGTGCGAAGCCCGCCACCAGGTTTCCGAGGAGGAAAATCGCCATCAGGCAGATGACCAGCTTGCGGCGGTCGACCCGCCCGGTGAGCGCGGTGAACACCGGCGCGCCGATGGTGATCGACAGGGCGTACAGGCTCACCAGGAGTCCGGCGGTGGGGAGGCTGACCTTCAAGTCGCCTGCGATGGACGGGATGATCCCGACGATCACGAATTCGGTGGTTCCGATGGCGAATGTGGAGATGGCCAGGGACAGAACGCTACGCGGCATCGCCGAGGAGCTCCTTGGTGCGGACGGCAGCGGCGGCGGCCTGGGCGATGACCTCGTCCTCCTCCACGGAGGCGCCGGAGACGCCGACCGCGCCGATGACCACCCCGTCGTCGTCCTTGATGACGACCCCTCCCCCGAAGTTGATGAGCCCGCCGTTGGTGTGTTCGACCATGTAGCTGGGCCCGTCGGGGTGCGCCACGCCACCGAGGGCCGCGCTGTCGGCCTCGAAGAGGGCAGCCGTACGCGCCTTGCGATGCGCGACGTCGACGGTGCCGAGGACGGCCCTGTCCATGCGGAGGAATCCCGCGAGGTGTCCCGCGGCATCACACACGCTGATGTTGACCGGCGGACATCCCTGCCGGACGGCCTCCGCCTGCGCGGCGGTGATGAGCTTTTGGACCAGTGCAGCGCTGAGCGTCACGATGCGCCTTTCCTCGTCTGTCGGAACCAGTTTGGTACCGATCGGTTCCAAACTCTAGATCCGGCTGCACTGCGCGTCAAACAGCAGGTCGACGATCGACGACCGCACCGTGGGCACCGCGTCACCGTGGCTGCGTCGGAGGCCCCCGCTTGTCGTTGTCTCGACCACACGGCGTACTCGTGCTGCCCGGCTCCGTAACGCCGCTGCGTCACCGGCTGACCGCACCCCGCGACCGGAAGACACCGGATGTGCGCCATGGGTGCTGCGCCGCGCCTACCGGTCCACTGCCCGTACCGCCAGGGCAACTGCCGTTCGCCCCAGAGCGAGCCGGGATTCAGGGCAGGCACCCAGTTCCCGGTCGCCTTGTCCCGTACCGGGCGGGTGGGCGCGCTCAGCGCGGCCATCAACTCAAGACCGCCAGGGCGGGCCAGCCGCTCCGGGTGATGACCCGCTCCGCGTAGAGGCCGGGAGTACGGGCGATGCCAGCCGGGTCCATCCCGGCGACGCCCGTCAGGAGTCGAGGGTGTTCCACGGCAGGACTGCCAGGCGCGCACCCTGTCTACAGCACTACCGCTGACGCACAAGCCGGTCTTGACGGCTGCGGAGGAAGCCGCTCGGGCGGTGGGGGCTCAGGCCCCGCCGAGCAGGGCGCCGCATCGCGGCCCCTACAGACGAGCGAGCAACTTTGGCCTTCCCTCTACCCAGGCCCCATCCATGCAAAGTTTCGGGGCTGGCAAACAGGTGCCCACTTTGGGCCCACCTTGGCAACCGATTCCCCAGGCGTTCACCAAGCGGGCTGGCACACGCAGATCCCTGTGTGCAACGCTGCCTGGACGACCAGCCTGGTCTGGTGAGGGGCCCCGCGCCGCCTTCATGGTCATTCTCCGGGTGACCGGGGCGCGGTGCGGGTTGTCTTGCTCGGCTGTACGCGGCCCCACGCCGCGTGCTTGACGCCCTCCCCCGCAAAAGGGCGTGATGGGCTCGACCCCGGAAGGGGCGAACCGTGAACGACTTCACCGTAGTGACCCAGCAGTACCCCGACCGCACCGTGATCACCGTGCAAGGGGAGATGGACCTTCAGACCTGCCCCCAGCTGGCACGCGCCGCAGCCGTCATCCCGCTGCGCGGCACGCCACTGTACCTGGACGTGTCGGGGGTGCCCTTCATGGACTCCAGCGGGCTGAACCTGCTCGTGTCCCTGCGCCGGCGCCTTGACGCCGAAGGCAGCCGCCTGGCCATCACCGGCCTGCAGTCCCAGCCCACGCGTCTGCTACAGCTCACCGGCGTCTACGGCCTGTTCGCCGCCAACACCACGACCGCGGACGGCACCGACGAGGCCCTGACCGCCTGACCGTCCACGCAGTGAGCACTGCCTGGCCCCACACGGGATCGCAGGGCCGCCTGTCGACCCTCACCTTCAACGGCACCATCATCGCGACAGGCACCGCCTCCCACCGCCTTGCCAGCAGCCGCACGCGTGTCGAAGCACCCGCCAAGGCCGGCTCACCGCTGGATGCTTCACGTTGATGGTCCTCCACCCGAAGGATCGTCAAGCACTGTTCTGTGCCGCCGAACCGCGCCGACGAGAGCGCAACAATGTACCCGTCACCGCGGTGCTCGCGCAGCATCTGGGCGGAGTGTCACAGCCGGGCAACCGGGTCGCTCGGCACCGCAATGGTGCGCATGTTCGCGTACATCACCCGGCCCTCGGTGGGGGCGCTCGTCGCGGCCTGGTGGGTCGCCGAGGTCGTGGCGATCTCGGACAAAGTCCCGGGAAAGACGCTGACAACCGGTCCATGAGAGACCGGCCCTGAGAGCCGAGCCCTGCACCGTCAGTTCGCTGCGAGTTGCGCGGCGAGCGCCGAGCTGAGCCAGGTGTTCACGGCGCCGAGAGTCGGGGCCGGGGTCAGCTCGCCTGCGAGCGCCCAGTAACGGCGCATGGCGGGGTGGTCGCCCACCGCCATGGCACGGCCGAGTTCGCGGCGGTAATCGGGAGTGTCTCGGCGGTCGTGCGCCCGGGCGTGGGCGGCGACGAAGCAGTCCAGGGCCTCGCCTGCGGCGGGGCCACGACCGGCGAGCAAGGCGGGCGCGGCGAGGTCGTAGGCCTCGCGCAGGCCGTCGTAGAGGATGTCCGGCCGTGGCGGCGAGGGCCGGTGCTCCGCCAGGCACGCGTCGTTCACGGCCGCGGTCAGTTCGTGCAGCCGGGCGAAGGCCAGCACGTGTGCCGGCGAGGGTTGCTCCGGCAGCGGCGGCACCGCCGCCTCCACGATGGCGGCCACCAGCCGGGCGGGGAGCCGCACCGGCAGCAGCCCACGCCAGTAGCGTGTCAGACTCTGCGTGCTGGGAGGTGTGCCGAGCGCACCGACCAGACGCAGGAGCTCGGCGCGCTCCGCGGCCGCGGCCTCGTGCAGCAGCCGCAGTGCCGCCTCCCGCCAGCGGAGCGCGGCAAGCTCGGTGCCCAGAGTGTCCAACTGCCGGGCCACGACCGCCTCGAGCCTGTCGTCGAAGCCCTCCCCGGCACCGTCCTCGGCCGTCTCCTCGGCGACGACTCGGGCGATTTCCGACAGCGGCACGTCCAGCGCGCGAAGCGAGCGGATCAGCCGCAACCGCTCCAGCGCCTGCGGGGCGTAACGGCGGTGTCCGCCGCCGCTGCGGCCGGCCTCGGGCAGCAGGCCCTGGTCCGAGTAGAAACGCACTGCCTTCACGGTCACCCGGGCGCGCTCGGCGAGTTCGCCGATGCTCAGCAGGTTGTGTGGCAGCACCACTTGAACCTCCTGTTAAGGGAGTTCCTACCGTACCCGCATGCGAAGCGATCATGAGATTCAGACCGCGTTCATCCTGGCCTCCGGCCCGTTCACGGGCGGGCTGCTGTGGGACCGGGTGGGTGAGAAGCTGCGCGAGGCGGGCACCGAGGTGCACGCCGCGACGCTGACCGGCATGGGCGGCGGTGCGGCGGCGGCAGGTGGGGAGGACGAGGGCGAGGTGGAGTTGGAGACCCACATCGCCGACGTGGTGGGGCTGATCGACGGGGTCACCGCGCCAGAGGTGGTGCTCGTCGGGCACGACTACGCCATCCACCCCGTGCTCGGCGCGGCGCAGCGCCGCGTGGAGAGGGTGGCCCGGATCGTCTACCTGGACTCCGGGCTGCCGCAGGACGGCGACCTGCCGCTTGCGCTGGTGCCTGACACGGACGTGCAGGCGCTGCTGCGCGAGCGGCCGGACGCGACCGTGCCGGCGCCCGCGCCCGATCAGTGGCAAAGATGGGGCAACACGACCGGCCTGCCGCCGGCCGATCTGGAGCGGCTGTCGTCGCTCGCCGCGCCGCAGCCAGGCCGCACACTGACCGAGCCGCTGCGGCTGACCCCCATGCTGAAAGGCGTGCCGACCAGCGGCATCCTGTGCACGGCGGGCGGGCTCACCATCGAGGCCGTGCAGCGGATGGTGACGTCAGGCATGCCGCAGTTCCAGGCCCTCGCCGAGCCGAACGTGGGCTTCTTCGAGCTGGAGACAGGGCACTGGCCGATGCTCTCCTGCCCTGACGAGCTGGCCACGACATTGTTGCGTGCCGCCGCCGGAGAAGGCCACCGGCTCAGTCCGGCAAGCAGCAGGCCGTTTCAGGGGCGTCCGTTCCTGCTCGACGTTCCGGTGGCGGCACGGGAACGCACAGGGCGTCTGGACCTCCACCTGCCGGACTCGGCCGGCGACGGCGGCCCCCGTCCGGCGATCCTCTTCGTGCACGGCGGCCCGCTGCCGCGGGACATGGTGCCCGCGCCCCGGGACTGGCCGCTCTACGTCGGCTATGCCCGGCTTGCGGCGAGCCAGGGCGTGGTCGGGGCGGTTGTCGCCCACGGGCTCCACACGACGTCCGACTACCCGGCGGCTGCGGCAGACGTCGCAGAGGCGCTGCGCGTGCTGCGGGCAGATCCACGCGTCGACGCGGACCGGATCGCGCTGTGGGCCTTCTCCGGCGGGGGCCTGCTGTTGTCCGGCCATGTGGCTGCTCCTCCGCCCTGGTTGCGCTGCGTCGCCGCCAGCTACCCGGTGCTGGCGCCGCTGGCGGGCTGGGTCGGTGTCGACCCGCGCTTCGCTCCGGCGGCGGTGCTGCCGAAGGCAGGCCGGCTGCCGATCGTGCTGACCAGGGTGGGGCTTGAGGCGCCGGAGATCGCCGCGACGGTCGCCGCGTTCCTGGCGGCCGCGGACGAGTGCGGCGCGGCGCTGGAACTCGTGGACGTGCCGCACGCGATGCACGGCTTCGACGTGCACGAGCCCACGGACGAGACCCGGCAGGCCGTGCGGCGCGCGCTGTCCGCTGTTCTCACGCATCTTCGCGCCTGACCGAACACCGTGCAGGGGCCTCCCTCCGGAAAAGAGGGAGGGCCCTGCGGGTGTTCGGGTGGGGTTCCGCGAGCGGTGTCAGCACCCGCTCGGCAGGTCAGTGCGGATCCCGCCGCGGTGGTCCCGGTCCTCTCCCCGGTGGTCCCGGTTGTATCCCCGGGAAACAGCGTCGACGAACCGGCCTCGGTAGTTGCGCAGGGTCGCGGCACCACCGCGGTCGTCCCACACCTCGCGCCGCCGGTCCCGGTAGACGTCGGTGCGGGTGTCACGGCCGTGACCGGCGTGGACGCGCACCATGCCACGTCTCCGGAGCCACACGCGGTGCGCGACAATGGAAACGTTGTGACGAGCGGCGCGACTACCGCAAGAGCCCGCCGCAAGGGTGTCTGAAAGATCGCGTAAGCCGGTGATGTGACCAGCAGCGGCTCCCAGCCGGGGACAGAGCCATCGGCGAAGCCGCCGCAGTCTGCCACTGAGAGGTGTCTCACGATGACCGCACACGACACGGCTCAGCGGGTCCTGGCCGGCCTGGACGCAGCCTTGATCCAGAACCTCGAAGCTCTCTATCAGGACCTGCACGCCCACCCGGAACTGTCCTTTGAGGAGCACCGCACGGCCGCAGAAGTCTCCCGCAGTGCGCGGGATCTGGGGTACGAGGTCGTCGAGGGTGTCGGGCAGACCGGCGTTGTGGCAGAGCTGGTGAACGGCGAGGGCCCGACCGTGCTGCTCCGCGCAGACTTCGACGCGTTGCCCGTAACGGAGCGGACCGGACTGCCATACGCGTCGACGAACGAGGGTGTGATGCACGCCTGCGGCCACGACATGCACGCTACATGTCTGTTGGGCACCATGGCGCTCCTCGCCAGGGCTCACGACCAGTGGTCGGCCACCGTCCTCGCCGTGTTCCAGCCCGCCGAGGAACTCGGTCAAGGAGCCCAGGCCATGATCGACGACAACCTGTACGCCCGCTTCGGCACGCCCGACGTCGTCCTTGGTCAGCATGTGATGGCGATCCCGGCCGGCACCGTCGCCTGCCACCCTGGTCTCGCCTTCGCCGCAACCGATGCCCTCAGAGTGCGCATGTTCGGCCGCGGGGCACACGCGTCGATGCCAGAGGCTTCGATCGACCCGGTGGTGATGGCGGCCTCCACCGTGATGCGGCTGCAGACCGTGGTCTCCCGCGAAATCGCCTCCAAGGACCGGGCTGTGCTGACCGTCGGCGCCCTTCAGGCTGGCACCAAGGACAACGTCATTCCGGACGAGGCCGAACTCCAGCTCAACATCCGCACTTACACCCCACCCGTTCGGACAGCCGTCCTGGACGCGGTGAAACGGATCGTACAGGGCGAGGCGGAGGCAGCCGGAGCCACACGGGATCCCGAGATCAGCACCATGCACACCTTCCCGCTCATGGTCAACGACGAGGACGCCTGCTCCCGCACCATGGCCGCCATCGGCGACGTGATCGGCCATGACAGGCTGATCGATCCGGGTGCCTCGTCAGGCAGTGAGGACGTAGGCGTCTTCGGCACCAGTGCGAGCGTCCCGGTGTGTTACTGGCTGCTCGGCGGAACCGATCCAGACGTCTACGCGAAGGCCGACGCTGCGGGCACCAGGAACCGCGACATCCCGCAGAACCACTCTCCGTTCTTCGCACCCGTCATGCAGCCCACCCTCACCAACGGTGTCACCGCGCTGACCGTGGCGGCTCTCACGTGGCTCGGCCCCCCTTCGCATGCGCTGTCACCATCAGCATGACCGCGCCGCACACCGGGCACGCCCGGCAGTGAAGAGCTCGCATGAGCCGATCGTGCGCAGTGAAGACACCTCTCCGTCGGGTGAAAACGCCCAGGCTCTCGAGATCGTGCTGATCGACCGCAACGCCACCCGCGCCGACGGCGTGGCCGCGGACCCACGCTGCGCAGCCTCCTTGTCACTGCTGGGAACCATGCCGGAGTCTTCGCCGACATCACTCCCAGGGGTGTTCGTGGTCGCGCGGCAGGCGGTGCTCATGGTGTCACCGACCCACCCGATCCGCTGGCCGGCCTCACCCGGCATCTGGCCGGACGAAACCGCATACCCTGCACCGGCACCCTCATCGGCAGTCTGCGATCTCGCGTACCACTCGCAGACCTCGTCCGGGTCCGCCCCCCTCGCGCGTCATGGCTGTGTACTCCCTCTGCGCTCGGGTGATCGCAGCGCCTGTTCCCGTCAGGGATCGCGGCCTCCGGACGACCCCGGCCGCCAGTCGCGGCTGCCCGGCAGCTTCCAGCCCCAGGTGAACGCGGCCATCCGCGGCGCGATGCCGACCGTGATACCGGCCAGGACGCCTACGGTGGGTGTGCCGAGCCGACTGCAGAGGACCATCACCGAGCTCACCACGATCGCGACGGTCGCGTACAACGGTGTGCCTCCGAAGATGGACGGGGTCCGCGCGAGCAACAGGTCCCGGATGACCCCGCCACCGACCGCTGTGATGGTGCCCAACAGCACGGCCGGCAGCCGGCCCAGGCCGGCAGCGAGCGTCTTCTGCGCCCGGCTACCGCCCAGACGCTCAGCGCCGAGGCGTCCAGGAGAGTGAAAGCCCAACCGGTGGTGTGGCCCCTCAGGTCGGCTACGAAAGCCAGCAGTGGCGACCGTGAAATAGGTGTCGTCGGTCAGAGCCACGGGCGTGCCGGGCTGCAGCAGGGTGTCGCGGAACATTCCGCCGCCCGGGCCGGAGGCGATGCCGGCGACGAGGAAGCCGAACAGGTCCAGACGACGGGGCCGGGGCAGCACCCGTCGAACGTGCCGTCCGAAGACAAAAGGGTGGTCGGTATGACGTCGATTCCGCGTGGCCGGAGTGCCTTCGGGGACTCGGCACAGGCAACAGAGGGAGGACATCGGTATGAAAGCGATCACTGTCGTTCCCGGTGCGCCGGACCGGGTCGTAGTCGGCGACGTCGACGAGCCCGACCCGGACTACGGGTCGTTGCTGGTCGAGGGCCGACTACTCGGTATCTGCGGCACGGACGTCGACATCGTGGACGGGGGCTATGGCACGCCGCCGCCGGGCCACGACCGCCTGGTGCTGGGCCACGAGTCCCTCGGCGAGGTCCTGGAAGCCCCCGAGGGCAGCGGATTCTCCCCCGGCGACCTGGTGGCCGGCATCGTACGGCGCCCCGATCCGGTTCCCTGCCAACCCTGCTCGCATGGTGAGTGGGACTTCTGCCGCAACGGCCAGTACACCGAGCGGGGCATCAAGGGCCGTCACGGGTACGGCTCCGAGCGGTGGCGCATCGAACCCGAGTACGCGGTCCAGCTCGACCCTCGGCTCGGCGACTGCGGGGTGCTGCTGGAGCCGGTGTCGGTGGTGGCCAAGGCATGGGAGCAGACCGAGCGGATCTTCGCCCGGGCTTCCTGGCGGCCCGAGGTGGCGCTGGTGACCGGAGCCGGACCGATCGGTCTGCTCGCTGCCCTGCTCGCGGTGCAACGGGGCCTGGAGACGCATGTCCTCGACCTCAACGACCGGGGTCCCAAGGGCCGGCTGGTCGCCGATCTGGGCGCCACCTTCCATACGGGTGACGTCCACGAGGTCGGCGTGGTGCCCGACGTGGTCATCGAATGCACGGGCGCAGGCCCCCTCGTCTTCGCGTTGACGAAGCTGGTGGCGCCCGATGCAGTCATCTGCCTGACCGGCATCTCCTCGGGTTCGAGGAAAGCGGAGGTAGGGCTGGACGAGCTGAACAAGGAGATGGTGCTGGAGAACTCGGTGGTGTTCGGTTCGGTCAACGCGGGCCGCCGCAACTACCAGCAGGCCGCGGACGCCCTCGCCAAGGCGGAGCTGGGCTGGTTGGAGCGGGTCATCACTCGCCGGGTGCCCATGAGCCGCTTCTCCGAGGGGCTGCGCAAGTCCGCCGACGACGTCAAGGTGGTCGTGGATCTGCGTGCCTGATCCGCTCCCTTACGGGTGCGAGCCGTGCCGTCTGTTCCGCAAGCGTGCCCACAGGGTCGGCGGAGGAGCGGGGACGGCCAGTTCCCCCAGGTCAGCCTGCGCGGCCCGGGCGAGGTCTGTTGCTCGTGCCGGGTCGACACCGGCGAAGGCCATGAGGTCCGTGGCGGCCATGCGTACCGCCACCTGAAGGGCGGCGAGGCGCCCGTCCCCACCCGTTCCGGGTGCGGCACACCGGTGCACGACGTTCAGCGCGTGCCGGGCAGCGCGCCGACGGGTTTCGTGATCTCCCGGAGCGCGAGCGAGCTCTTCGAGCACGACGGCCAGCTCGCGCACGTCCGGGGCGCAGTCCGCGAGTTCGCCGCTGTCAGCCATCCGGTGGGCCGTGGCCAGACGGGCAAGCATGAGGCAGCTGCTTCCCAGCAGATCGAGTCGCTCAGCGTTGTGTCGCTCTAGCGAAATCGGAGTGACCCGCCCCCACCAGAGGGGCGAGTGCCGAATGGTGCGGCGGCTGCTCTCGCGGGCCCGAGCGAGATCCACCAGCAGGTCGCGGGCGCTCCGTAGGTGCTGAGCCACCTCACCGTCGAGCGAGTCGTCATCGCGTTCCAGGGCCTGCGCGGTGAGGCGCAGGACGCTGCTGATGCTCTCCAGGACTGCGGATTCGGCTCGGCGCAGCAGCACGACCGGTTCCGCCGGGAAGACGAGCTGGCTGAACACCAGGGCAACACCGGATCCGATCGTCGCGTCGACCAGTCGTTGCGCGCCGGCCGCGCCTCCCACTGCCACGGCGAGGATGGCGCCCACGGCCGCCTGCGCGATCACGATGCGTTCGCCCCCCAGCGCGAGCGCGACCATCATGGCCAGGAAAGCTGCTGCTGCCAGGGCTCCGTACCCGTGGTGCAGCACCGTCATCGCCAGATCCGCGGCGAGGATGCCGACAATGACTCCAAGCACCAGCCGCACCGCGTTCGTGCCCCGCTCCCCACGCGTGGCGTTCAGAGCGACGACGGCGGCGACCGGGGCAAAGAACGGCTGCCGGTGGTGAACGACGTGCCGGGCGATCAACCATGCCGTGCTCGCGGCGGCCGTCTGCTGCGCCACCGGCCATGCACCCGCAGTCACCCGTGCCCACGCCCTGGACCCGGCGCCCGCTGCACCGCGCCGCCACCGCTCCATGGCACCGAGACGTGGACGCGGCGTCAACCGGCCTCCGCTCCGGCCCGTGGGCGCGTGCGGAAGCGTGCCTGCAACGCGATGTCGACCTGCTCGAAGTCCCGGTCCCGCGTCTCGGGGACGTACCGGCCGACGAACCACAGCCCGAAGGCGCACACAGCCGCGAAGACCCAGAAAGTCTGCCCCTGGCCGATCGCGTTCGCCACCGGCAGGAAGACCAGACTGACCACGAAGTTCGAGATCCAGTTGACCGCGGTGGAGGCACTGGAGCCCGCGGCACGAGCAGGCGGGGGGAAGATCTCCCCGATCAGCACCCAGAAGACGGGACCCAGACCCACGGCGAACGCGGCGATGTACACCACCGTGCTCGGTGTGCTGCTCGGCGTCCTCCTGATCGGCCTCTCGGTGCTGATCCGCCGCGATCATGTGACACCGCACAGCGGGGTGATGATCCTGGCCCAGTTGACGGCCGCCGCGTTCGGCACCGGCTGGCCCTACTACGCCACCAGCCTCGTCATCACCCTCGTGCGGGGGCTGGCCGCGAACACCAGTTTCGGCGGGCTGCCCGTGCTGATGAGCCTGCTGGCCCAGGACAACCGGTTGCCCCACCTCTTCGCCCTGCGCGCCGAACGGCCCGTCCACCGCTACGGGGTCGTCTTCCTGGCTTTGCTGTCCCTGCTTCTGCTGATCGCCGTCAACGCCGACACACAGCGGCTGATCCCGCTCTTTGCCATCGGTGTATTCGTGGGCTTCACCATCAGCCAGCTGGGACTCGTGCGGCACTGGATGACCCGACGCCCCGAGGGGTGGGTGCCCCGAGTGCTGGTCAACGCCACGGGGGCTGTTCTCAGCGGCGTCGCGGGTGCCGTCCTGCTCGCCACGAAATTCCTCGCGGGCGCGTGGTTCGTCGTGGTGATGCTGCCGCTGCTCATGCTGCTGTTCGCCCGGATCCAGCGTTACTACACCGAAGTCGGCACGGAGCTCGCCCTGGGCAGGACTCCACGGCCCCCGACGAGGGTTCCCAGCCTGGTCATCGTCCCGTTGGGACGGGTCGACGCGGTCGCGGAACGCGCTGTTGCCGCCGCGCTCTCGCTCGGTGACGCGGTCGTCGTCGTTGCCGTCTTCTCCGATCGCACGGGGGCCGAGGCCATGCGCGCCGCCTGGGACCAGTGGAGCCCCACCGGTGTACGGCTCGACATCGTCGACAGCCCCCACCACTCCCTGGTTCACCCCGTCGTCTCGTACGTCGAGCGGGCCTGCCGCGGCGGCAGACAGGTCGCCGTGCTCGTCCCGCAGGTCGAACCCCGCCACCGTCGCTACCGCATTCTGCAGAACCAGCGGGGCATTCTGCTCGCCACGGTGCTCAGCTCCCGGACCGACGCGGTGGTCTGCCTCCTGCCGTATCGCCTCGGCCTGTGACCGGTCGACAGCGCCACACCTCCCCGCGACGGACAGACGAATCCCGTGCATCACCCGCTCCAACCGGAGTCGAGTCGCTGCCACGGTGAACAGCGTGCACCCTGGTACCGGCGGCACGAAACCGAGTGCAGAACAATCGCCATCGTGCCAGAGACGGGTCAGCCCGCACCCATGACGCTGCCCGGGCTGCAGCGGCTTGCAAAAACCGTCCGTGATCGCAGGAGAACAGATATGGCAGCACCGATCGCCGTGCTGTTCGACATCGACGAAACCCTTGTCCACACGGGAGGAGCGGGAGCGCGCAGCTGGGCGTGGGCGTTCGACCGGCTCCACGGAGTTGCCGCCGACATCGGCAAGCACACGTCAGCCGGGGAGACCGATCCCGAAGTCGGCTGGCAAACCTTCCGTGCCGTACTCGGCCGCGATCCGACCCATGACGAGATGGCCCGGCTGTACGCCGCATACCTGTGGCACCTGGCGGACGACATCCGGACGTCGGAGCACTACCGAGTCCTGGACGGCGTCGAAGAGACGCTGACGCGGATCGCGGACGCCGGGGTGATCCTGGGCGTCCTGTCCGGAGCCATGGAAGGTGCCGCACGGACCAAGCTGGAGCCCGCGAATCTGGGCCGCTACTTCGTCTTCGGCGCCTACGGCTCGGACTCCCCGGACCGGGCGGAAGTGACCCGGTTGGCCATCGCCAAGGCAGCCCGGCTGCACGGAAGCGACTTGGCGGTCCAAGACGTGTACGTCGTCGGCGACACCCCGCTCGACGTGCAGGCCGCACACGCCGCGAACGCCACAGCTGTCGCAGTGGCCAGCGGTCACTACAGCGCTCAGGCCCTGCAGGTGGTGAAGCCGGACCACGTGCTGGGCTCCCTGCGCGAACCGTTCCCCGGCCTGTGACAGAACTCCGAGGAGGAGTGTCAGAGGTAAGTCAGGCCTCTCGTGGTTCGAGCACTGGATACGAAGAGAACGAGGAAAGTGGATGAGCAAAGAAACGAGGCACCGATGACTAAGTACTCCGTCGGCTACTTCGTGGGAAGCCTGGCAACTCATTCCATCAACCGGACGCTCTCGAAGGCTCTGATCCGGCTGGCCCCGCCTGATCTGGAGTTCTTCGAGATCCCGATCAAGGATCTCCCTCTCTACAGCTACGACTACGACAGCGACTACCCTGCCGAAGGCAAGGCACTCAAGGACGCCATCGCGTCCGCCGATGCCATCCTCTTCGTGACTCCGGAATACAATCGATCTATTCCAGGTGCTCTGAAGAACGCGATCGACTGGGCCAGTCGCCCCTGGGGGAGCAACTCATTCACGCATAAACCCTCCGCTGTGATCGGAGCATCACCCGGCGCCCTCGGCACCGCCCTCGCCCAGCAGAGTCTGCGCGGCGTCCTAAGCTACTGCGACTCACCTCAAATGAATGCGCCGGAGGCGTATGTCAGATTCAACTCCGATGTCTTCACCAGCGAGGGCGAAGTCATCGACAAG
The DNA here is from genome assembly GCF_043202415.1 of Streptomyces sp. NPDC048192. Classification (NCBI taxonomy): domain Bacteria; kingdom Bacillati; phylum Actinomycetota; class Actinomycetes; order Kitasatosporales; family Streptomycetaceae; genus Streptomyces; species Streptomyces sp. NPDC048192. Next base: position 108,343 of record NZ_JBIDAL010000021.1, on the reverse strand, counting down.
AACACGGAACGCTTCCTCCGGGACTTCATGGAGGAATTCCGGGACCACGTTGTCCGGGTTCTCACGGTGCTCCCGCGAAAATCCTGACCAGCGCACTTCGGGTTCGCCGCCCTCGATGAGCAATGCAAGGAGGGGTTCATGTGGGCCGGCCACGAGTAAACGAAGAGCGGTTCTACCTCTATCCCATGAAACGTGTGGCTGCCGTTCTGGATGACGGGGAGCGGTGTTCGGCCGCCTGTCACGACCTGGAGCAAGCCGGCATCAACCTGTCTGAGGTAAACCTGCTCAAGGGGGCGGAGGGGCAGCGTCTTCTGGACAGTGAGGGAACCTCTCATGGGCGTCTCGGCCGCTTCGCACGCTGACTGCAGCACGGTGGCTGCGAGAGCGAAACGCTGGCGGCGCACTGTGCCGCTCTGAGCCGGGACAATTTGCTGGTTTTCCTACCGGCCCGAGGCACGAGCGAGACCAGGCAGGTGGTCGAGACCCTACGCTCGCATGGAGGATGCCAGATTTTTCACTTCCGCCGGTGGGCCGTGCAGTTCTTTCCCTGGAATTATCGATTGAATCCGTAAGCGCGACCCCATCGCAGGGACGATGCCGGCCTGGCCAAGCGTGCGAGCCGCGGCCCGGTCGGCGCGGTCGGCCATCCACCGCGCCGACGATCAGCGGACCTGGAGGCGCGCCTCGTCGCCGAGGGTTGCCGCGCGCCGACGGCGACCGCGGTCCCGGCGCCGATCAGGTATGTCAGCGCATATCTGTGAGGAGGGTGGTGAGTTCGGCTTCCTGCCGGGCCGGCGACATCGGCGGGTTGGAGTGGTCGATGCCGAAGGTCTTCAGGACTTGGTCCATCTGGGCGTCGATGAACGTCCATCCGGTGTTGTCCAGCGGCTGCAACGATGCCTGGTCGGCATCCCAGAGATCACGCAGGGACTGGGCGGCGGCGTGGGCCCCGGCCGCGTTGCCCGACCGTGCGTCCTTGAGCGAGGTGGATGCGAGTGCCTTCAGCGCGTCGACCTTCGCGGGCGGGAACTTCTTCACGGCCTGGCCGGGGGCGAGCTGAACGGTTGATGTGGCGTCGGTTTCCGGCGCCGGGCCGACGTGCGGCTGGCTGTGGGCCCAGACCAGCAGGCCCCCGGTGGCGACGGCGAGGAGGCCGAAGCCGGCCAGCGCGATGCGCTCCCGGTGCGGGTCGGCGGTGACCTGCGGGGTGTGCGTGGCCTCGTAGGTCTCGGTCACGTCGGAGCGCGTCACCGTCAGGTAGACGACGGTCGCCAGGATCAGGCCCAGGAAGATCAGGCTGGTGGTGAAGGTGCCCAGCGCAAGACCGGTCGGGTCGCCCGGGTTCTGAGCGACCTTCGGGGAGGCGAGCCAGTCGCCGATGTTGGCGCCGAGCGGCCGGGTCAGGATGTAGGCGAGCCAGAAGGACAGCACCGGGTTCGCGCCGAACTTCCACAACACCGTGATCGCCGCGATGAGGCCGAGCGGCAGCAGGACCGAGACTCCCGGACTCCAGCCGGTGAGCTCGAGGGTCCAGTCGCCGGTCGCGGTACCGAGCGCGAAAGTGACGAGAACGGCGAGCCAGTAGAACGACTCACGAGGCAGCGTCGTGACCGAGTGGATCGAGAGGGTGCGCTCGCGCAGCCACCACACGCCGAAGACCACGGCGAGCAGGACCGAGAACACGGCAGAGCTGATCCACAGCGGCACGTTGAGGTGGTCGGTCAGGATGTCGGTGTACAGCGTGCCCGTGACACTGACAACGACCACGGTCAGCCAGTACGGGAACGGCACGTACCGCTTCAGCCGCAGCTGGACACCCAGGACCACCACGAACACCGCGGTGAAGATCCAGGCCGTGTTGACCAGGCCGACACCCAGCTTCATGTTGATCCAGTCGGCGAAACTCTCACCGACGGTCGTGCACAGGATCTTGATCACCCAGAACCAGATGGTGACCTCGGGAACCTTGTTCAGCATCAGCCGCCCGCTGCGGCGCGTGAGTGCCTCGCTTGTCGTTGTCATGCGACGAGACTGGCTCAACCAACCTGTACACATCCTGACTACGTGGGTCGCCTGGGGCAGGGGAGGTCTCGCCTCGACGTGATTGCGGCACCTCATGCCGGGGATACTTCTGCCTTCTCCGGTTCGGTGACGTCCTTGCGGGTGACGGAGAGGTGGATGATCAGGCTGATGATCACCGCCAGGAACAGGACGCTGGTGACGACGGTGCCCAGGGCCAGTCCGCCGTCGCCGGTCGGCTGGGAGAGGCAGTCGCTGAGGAAGGCTCCGAAGGGGCGGGTGAGGAGGCAGACGATCCAGAAGCTCCACACCGTGTCCAGGCCCAGCGCGAAGTGCGCGAGGGCCACCGCTGCTACGGCAGCAGCGGACAGGACGGCGGACTGCCAGTGCCCGAGGTTCACCTTCTCGTTGACCAGGCCGCCGGCGGAAGCGCCGAGGTCGAGTGGATCGTCAGGGTGCGCTCGATGCGGTACCAGGCAGCGAAAACGATCACCAGACCACTCGCGAAGACAGTGGTGGTCCCCAGCGCCATGCCCACGGTACCGGTAAGGTCGTCGCTGATCAGGGTGCCCACCTTCGGGGCGCCTGTCCCTCCGACGTTTCATGGGTCACGCTGCCCGACCGTGTCTCCCGGCACCTGAACACATCCTGACCACCGTCGTGGATCAGCCGCCTCACGTGTCGCGTACGAGCAGCATGGGGCCATGCACACGCACGCCCACCCTCCCCTCATAACGGCCCTCCGTCCCGCCCCTGCCCCCGCGACGGAAGAAGACCGCCTTGCACACCACGACTCCCGCCCCGGCGCCCACTGACAGCGCCACCGCCTGGCTACGACGCCGACTGGGCCGAGCCGTCGTCCTTTCCTACACCGCTGCCCTGTTCCTGCCGGGCCCCGGCCTGTGGCTACGCCACATCCACGCTCTGGCGCTCGGGCCACTGATCCGGCTGCCGGTGTCCACAGCTCCGTGTCTGCTGTGGCTGGTGCTGTTCTCGGCCGGCCTCCAGGTTCCCGTCCGTGAGCTGGGACGGGTGGTGCGGCGCCCGAGCGCACTGCTCGCGGGGCTCGCGCTGCACCTGGCGATCCCGCTCCTGGTCATCCCCCTCATCGCGATCCCGCTGCATGCCTCGCCCGACTCCGACGGCGGCAGTGGTCTGCTCACCGCAATGATCATGATCGTGGCCATGCCCGTCGCGGCCGGGGCCACAGTGTGGACCGGCAAGGGCGACGGCGACCAGCCCACCATGGTCGGCCTGGTCCTCGCCTCCACCCTCCTCAGCCCACTCACCACACCGCTGGTGATCGAGCTTCTGTGCCCGCTGCTGAGCAGCGACCACGCCGGCCTGCTCGCCGCGAGCGCCCGCACCGCGGGCGGCGGTTTCACCCTCGTCGGCGTGGCGCTGCCGTGCGCGGCGGGCATCCTGCTCCGCCTCACCCTGCCCCCGTCTCCGCTGGACCGGGTGCTGGGCACCGTCCTACCCGTGGCCCTGGCCGGCTCGCTGCTCCTGACGTACGTCAACGCCAGCGGCGCCCTCGGCTCCTTCGTCTCCCAGCCGCGCCCCCTGCTGCTGGGCGCCGCGCTGGTCGTCGCGGCGCTGGTCTGCCAGCTGTCGTTCGTGCTCGGCCGGGGCGCGGCGTGGCTGCTGCGTCTGGACCCGCCCGCTGCCTCCTCGCTCACCCTCGCCTGTGGCATGAACAACAGCAGCGCCAGTGCCGTACTGATCACCGCTGCGCTCCCGGACAAGCCACACCTGCTGCTCCCGGTCCTCGCCTACGGCCTGCTGCAGAAGACAGCCGCCAACCGAGCCGTACGGGGCCGACCCCCCAGGACCGCGCGTGCCGTCGTCTAGAACATCGCGGTCCTCGGCCCGATGCCGGGACTCAGGGCTCGCAGACGCGGCCCCCACACTGTGTCTGCTCACCGGCGCCTCTCGGATCTGACTCCCGTCTTCGCCCTCGGGGCGGCAGTTCGTCTACAGTTCCATAGACCGTCTACTTCCTTGTAGTCGATCGTGCCCAGGTGTTCGTTCGCCCCCTTCAGATCCACGGGAAGGCCCCTATGACCAGTCCGCCGCCGCTGACCGTCAGCGTGCTGGACGCCTCTTCAGAGTCTGCACGTGAGGACGCCGCAGTCGTATCCGGCGCCCGATGACTGGTCCTTCCTCAGCAAGCACGCGGTCCTCCCGGCCGCGGTCGCCGTGGCCCCGATGCTCGTCTCCCGTCGCTCGTGGCGGTCGCGGTTGTCGGGACGCTGATGGCACCAGTTGCGACGCGTACAGCACGGCAGCAGTGGCAGGCCGTGGCGCAACGGCTCACCGCCGGGCGCCCGGGTGCCCCGCATCTGACCTCGTCAGTAGCGGGTGTGCCACTGGGCGACAGCCGTGCGGCCTCCCCGAGTCAGTTCATCCAAGGCACGACCCCGGCCGGAAGGCCCATGGAGGATCATGCGTCCCAAAGTCCTGATTGTTGAGGACGATCACGCGCTGCGGGATGTGCTGCGCCGGGGCCTCTGTGACGAGGACTTCGAGCCCGTTCTCGCCGCCGACGGCGCCACCGCCCTGCGGCTGGCCACCGTGGACATCTCGGCTGCCGTCCTGGACGTCGGCCTGCCCGACTCGGACGGGCGCGACGTGTGCCAGGCGATGCGTGCCAACGGCTTCCTCGCCCCGGTGATCTTCCTGACCGCCAGGCAGCAGCTCGCCGATCGCCTGTCCGGCTTCTCCGCGGGCGGTGACGACTACCTGCCCAAGCCGTTCCACCTGGCGGAACTCGCCGCCAGGCTCAGAGCCGTCATCAGACGGGCCGCCCCCACGGCGGTGGCCTCGGCCGGTGACCTCGTTCTGGACGCGGTGGACCACAGCGTGACCGTGCACGGCGCGCGCATCGCCCTGTCCCCCACCGAGTTCCGGTTGCTGGCCAAGCTGCTCACTGCGGACGGCACTCTCGTGCGCCGCCGCGACCTGGTGCGGGCCGGCTGGCCCGAGGGCGCGCAGGTGAGCGACAACACCGTGGACCAGTACCTGAGCCGGCTGCGCCGCAAGCTCCGGGCGGCGGGCAGCAGTCTCACGATCAGTACGGCACGCGGGATCGGACACCGCCTGTCATGAAACGTACGGTTCGAATGTTCCACCACCTCGCCCCGCGCACCCTGCGCGGCCGGCTCTCCCTCGCGGCGCTGACGACCGCCGCCCTGCTGATGACGATTCTGACGGTGGTGTTCAACGCCGTCATGGACCGGCACCTGCAGCACCAGGCCGACGACGAACTTCGCAATCGGGCGGCAGCGGTCGCCACGACCGTCGATACCAGCGGCCGTCGGGTACGCGTCGTGGAAACCGCCAACGACCGTCTTCTCGACACCAACGTGTGGATCTTCGCCGGAACCCACCTGCTGGAAAAGCCGCCGTCCGCCTCGGACGGCAGCGCCTTGACGCAGACCGCCGACAAGCTGGCCGGACGGTCCGAGCACGCCTGCACGACCATCCAGGCCGACGGCCACTCACCCGTCAGGTTGTGCTCCCACCGCCTCCGCGGCCGCCATGCCTCCGCCACCGTCGTCACGGCCCTCGACCTGGCACCGTACCGCAGTTCGGCCGACACCCTGCTGCTGGGATCGCTGATCCTCGACGCCGTGATGCTCGGCTGCACCTATGCGCTCACCCGTCTGTCCGTCGGCCGGGCCCTTCGCCCGGTGCGGACGATGACCGACCAGGCCACCAAGTGGAGCGCCACGGGCTCCGACGAGCGTTTCGGCACAGAGGACCATCCGGTCGAACTCGCTCGTCTGGGGGCCTCGTTGGACCAGCTCCTGGACCGCATCCGCACCGTTCTGCGCCACGAGCAACAGCTGACGGGAGAGCTGTCCCACGAACTGCGCACGCCGCTGACCCGGATCATCATGGAACTCGACTGGTGGAGGACTCGCCCCCGCACCGACGCCGAGACCCGCGCGGCCCACGAGGTGATCGCCGACGCCGCCCAGTCCATGCGCACCATCTGCGACACCCTTCTCAACGAGGCCCGCGAGAACGTGCGGAACCCGTCGACGCTCCCCGGAACCACCGATGTCGTGCCCGTCCTGCACCGACTGCTCGAAACCCTTCGCACCCCGGACGCCGTGAAGACCGAAGTGGTGACTGAAGCGCCGGTTCTGGAGGCAGGGGTAGCACCCGCTCTCCTCGAACGTATCGTCAGCCCCCTGCTCACCAACGCCGCCCGCTACGCCCGCTCCCGCGTGACCGTGTCCGCCCGACGGGTTTCCGGCGCCGCGCGGATCGAGATCGTCGACGACGGCCCCGGCGTACCGGAGGCGTTCGTGGCAGAGCTGTTCCAGCCCGGCCGACGCGCCGACGTTGGCGACGGACACGACGGCGCGGGCCTGGGCCTGCCGCTCGCGCGACGCCTGGCCCGCGCCGTCAGCGGCGAGGTTTCCTACGACCCGAGGCACACGGCGGGAGCCAAGTTCACCGTCACCCTGCCCGCCGGGTGACCGGTTCCGCACTCCCTGTACCTGGCCGCCATCGGGCCGCACCTGGGGGCGAACCGCTCGCTGCGCCGCGCCGGCGGCTGCCGTAACGTCACCTCAGCCCTCGTCACACGCAGCCGCCGTCAGCCCCGCCTGCGCCGGGCTCGTCTCTCCGGCGCGGGCCTGGTGTCACCTGGCGCTTCAGCAGCCGGAGTCGGCGATGACGAAGTAGCCCGGGGAGGTCTCCTTCAGGGTGTGGGTGATGGCGACGTTGTACAGGCCCATGTTCTGGTTGGAGCCGTTGGCATAGGTGTAGCCGCCGCTCTGGTGGGCACGTCCGGCCTGTACCTGGTTGTAGTTGTTGTCGGTGTAGCACTGGGGCGCGGCACCTGTCGTCGTCGCCGTGACCGGCGCGGACGACGCGCCGACGGTGCCGGATGGGTCGACGGCGGCGACCGCGTAGGTGTAGGAGGTTCCGGCGGACAGGCCGCTGTCGGTGTACGTGGTGCCCGTGACGGAACCGACCTTCGTACCGTTGCGGTAGACGTTGTACGAGGCGGCGCCGCTGACGGAGTTCCAGGACAGTGTGGCGCCGGTGTCGGTGGTGCCGGTCACCGTGAGGCCGGACGGGGCGGGCAGCGAACCGGTGCCGCCCTGACCGCCGCTGCCGTCCAGGCCCCAGAACTTCGCGGTGTAGTAGCTGGAGCAGATGTAGTTGAGGTAGTAGGTCCCGGTGCTGCCGCACTGGTCCGCGCCGGAACCAGGGTTGACGGCGAGGCCGTGCGCCATGCCGGAGACCGAGAACAGTGCGACGGCGGGCTTGCCGGCGGAGTCGTTGTAGGTGGTTTCGGTGGTGCCGCCGGTCAGGCTCTGGGTGCTGGAGGCCGTCTGGCCGATGCCCCAGACGTTGGTCCACTGGTCGCGCAGCTCGGTGCCGTTGACCGGGGCCACGGTGGTGTCGGAAGTGCCCTGCCAGATGGCGACCCGCGGCCACGGGCCGGAGTACCCGGGATCGGAGTTGCGGACCTTGTCGCCCCACTGCGCCGGAGTGAGGTTCTGGTTGCTGTACTGGCAACCGGAGGCGGCGCTCTGGGTGGTGGCGCACTGCGCGGGGAGGCCGGAGTCGACGGCGCCGCCGGCGAACACGTCCGGGTAGTCGGCGAGGAGGTCCGCGGTCATGCCGCCGCCGGCGGAGAGGCCGGTCACGAAGATGCGGCTGCGGTCCGAGCCGTACTGCGCCACGGCCGTGTCGACCATCTGCTTGATGGAGGCCGCCTCGCCCTTGCCCCGGGTGTCCTTGGTCGAGTCGAACCAGCTGAAGCAGGACAGGCTGTTGTTGGACGAGCTGGTCTGCGGGTAGACGACGGCGAAGCCCCACTGGTCGGCGAACTTCTGCCAGCCGGAGTGGGTGTGGTAGTCGCTCGCCGACTGGGTGCAGCCGTGCAGCGCCACGACGAGCGGTGCGCCGGCGGGGAGGTTGGACGGCGCGTATTCGTACATCGCCAGGTTGCCCGGGTTCGAGCCGAAGCTCGTGACCTGCTGGAGAGTGCCTGCGGCTTCGGCGGTCGGGGCGAGGGGGGTGACGACGGTCAGTCCCGCGGCGAACGCGCCCAGTGCGGCTGCCAGTGCGGTGCGCCGGAAGAATCTGCGCCAGGTGACATGAAGCATGCGTGCGGCTCCGATGTGTGTGGGGAGACAGCAGGGGCGGGACACGGCACGGCGCCCGGCGGTCCTGACTCGTCGGTCTGACCCGTGCCGGCCCCTTTGGCCGGGCAGGACGCGCAGCCGCGCCCGGCTCGTTGGCGTTCCGACTTGCTGGAAGCGGACGGTACGACCGTCCTGCTCGTCCAGCACATGTGGGAGGCAGCCAGGAATGTGACGGCCGACGTGGCCCGCGCAACCATGGTGTCGGCGGTGACGCCGTGACACGGGCGGGCTACGCGGTGGCCCGCGCGCACCCGCGCATCGGGGGCTTAAGGTGCGCAGGGCCGCCGGGAGCGGGTGTCGGCCACCCGAACATAGCGATGGAACCCATCTGGCGTGCCACAAATGTATATGCGGACCACATGTCTCGCCCCATGGTTCCTACCTACCGTGTTCGGCCATGGACAGCGCCAAGAGTTCCCCCGAGGGCTCGCCCCAGCATCCCGGGACCGGTCACGCCACCGCGTCCGACCTGGCCCGGACCCGCTTCCTCACCGGGCGCAGAGCCCTGGTCACCGGTGCGGCCAGCGGGATAGGCCGGGCCTGCGCCGAGGCCCTCGCCGCGGCCGGTGCCGAGGTCTACGTGGTCGACCGGGCCGCGGAGGCCGCCAAGGAGGTGGCCGAGACGACCGGCGGCATCGCCGTCGTGGCCGACCTCTCCGGGGCCGACGCCGTGGACGCGTTGCCGGACGACGCCGACATCGTGGTCAACAACGCCGGCCTGCAGCACGTCGCGCCCGTGCACGAGTTTCCCCCGGAACGCTTCACGCTGATCCAGAAGGTGATGGTCGAGGCACCGTTCCGGATCCTGCGCCGCACCCTGCCGCACATGTACGCGCAAGGGTGGGGCAGGGTCGTCAACATCTCCTCGGTGCACGGCCTGAGGGCCAGCGCCTACAAATCGGCGTACGTCACGGCGAAGCACGCCCTGGAGGGGTTGAGCAAGGTGGTCGCCCTGGAGGGCGCCGCACACGGTGTGACCAGCAACTGCATCAATCCCGGCTACGTCCGCACTCCGCTGGTGGAGGAGCAGATCGCCAACCAGGCGCTCGCCCACGGCATCCCGGCGGCGGATGTGATGGACCAGGTGTTCCTGGAACGCACCGCGATCAAGCGCCTGATCGAGCCGGCCGAGGTCGCCGAGGCGGCCCTGTGGCTGTGCAGCGATCGCAGCAGTTACATCACCGGCAGCTCGATCCCCCTGGACGGCGGCTGGACGGCCCACTGACGGGCCGTCACCCACCGGCCGGCGTCCTGCCGGCGCTCCGCACCAACGAACTCCCCCGGCCTCCCCGTTCGTCCCCCAGCGTCGGCCGGTCCGGCGGCTTCCGCTCAACTCTCACTCCGAAACGGTGACAACCATGCCCAGCGCTCACAACGCCGTGAACGACACAGGCACCTCGGCAAGACCGGCCGCCCTGCGCAAGATCGTCGCGGCCAGCCTCATCGGCACCACCATCGAGTGGTACGACTACTTCCTCTACGGATCGGCCGCCGCCCTGGTCTTCGGCCACGTGTTCTTCCCCGAGTCGGACCCGCTGACCGGCACCCTGCTGTCCTTCCTCACCTATGCCATCGGCTTCGCCGCCCGCCCGATCGGCGCCGTGGTCTTCGGTCACTTCGGCGACCGCCTCGGCCGCAAGAAGCTCCTGGTGATCAGCCTGTTGATGATGGGCCTGTCCACCGCCCTGATCGGCTGCGTGCCCGGCTACGACACGATCGGCGTCGCCGCCCCGCTGCTGCTGACCACCCTGCGCCTGATCCAGGGCTTCGCCCTGGGCGGCGAGTGGGGCGGCGCCGTACTGCTGGTGTCCGAACACGGGGATGCCAACAGGCGCGGCTTCTGGGCGTCCTGGCCGCAGGGAGGCGCACCGGCCGGCAACCTGGTCGCCGTCGGAGTCCTCTCCCTGATGACCACCGTGCTCAGCGACGACGCGTTCAACTCCTGGGGCTGGCGGGTGCCCTTCCTGCTCTCGGCCGTCCTGGTCATGATCGGTCTGTGGATCCGGCTGTCCGTCGACGAGTCCCCGCTGTTCAAGGAAGCGCTCGCCAAGGCCGAGCAGCGCAAGGCGGAGCAGCGGGCCGAGCAGCTGCCGTTCGTCGCGGTCCTGCGCCACCACTGGCGGGACATCCTGGTCGCGATGGGCGCGCGGATGGCCGAGAACATCTCGTACTACGTGATCACCGCCTTCGTCCTCACCTACTGCGTCGACCACCTCAAGATCGACAAGCAGACGTCACTGAACGCGGTTCTCATCGGCTCGGCCGTGCAGTTCTGCCTGATCCCGCTGTTCGGCGCGCTCTCCGACCGGGTCGGCCGCAAGCCGGTGTACCTGGTGGGGGCGGTCGGTGTCGGCCTGTGGTCCTGGGCGTTCTTCGCGCTGCTGGACACCAGGTCGTTCCCCGCGCTCGTGCTGGCCGTCACCGTCGGGCTGATCTTCCACAGCGCCATGTACGCGCCGCAGGCGGCGTTCTTCTCCGAGCTGTTCGCCACCCGGATGCGCTACACCGGCGCCTCCATAGGCGCCCAGCTCTCCTCGGTGGCGGCCGGCGCACCGGCCCCGCTGATCGCCACCGCGCTCCTCGGCTCCTACGGCGACTCCACCCCCATCTCGGTGTACGTCGGCCTGGCCGCCCTGATCACCGTGATCGCCGTCGTCGCCGCCCGCGAGACACGCGGCCGGGACCTGGCCACGATCGACCCGGACGGCTCCGCGGTACGGCCGGTCCCGGACCAGCAGACGACCGCGTCCGCCTGACGGCCCGGCACCGCCGGCCGGCCGAAGGCCGCGGTGCCGCGCCGCTGACCGGCTGAGGAGGCCTGGGTCCCACCCCGCCCCGGGGGAAGCCCCAGACCTCCTCGGCCGCGCACCCATTCCACCGCCCACCGACGTCGCAACGGTTGCCCGCCCATGCCGCACAAGCCCACCTCAGTCACCCCCCATCTGCGCCGGCTGCTCGAGCTCCTCGCCGCAGGCGCCCCCGCCGAGGACCTCGGCGCAGTCGCCGTCGAGGCCCGCCGCAGCGGTGCCGCCGCCGAGGATCTCGCGGAGGTCGAGCAGGCCACCGAGGCGGCGCTGCGGGTACAGAGCACACTCCGGCAGCACCGGCGCAGGGAGACGGAGCTGACCGCGCTCTTCGACACCGCGGGCGACCTGGCGGCCCTGCGCGACCTCGACGCCGTGCTCCGCTCCATCGTCCGGCGGGCCAGGATGCTCCTGGGCACCGACACGGCCTACCTCACGCTGCCCGACGAGGAAGCCGGGGACACGTACATGCGCGTCACCGACGGCTCGGTGTCGGAGCTGTTCCAGAACCTGCGCCTGCAGCTGGGCGAGGGCCTGGGCGGCCTGGTCGCGCAGACCGCCCGCCCCTACGCCTCCCCGGACTACCGCACCGACGACCGCTTCCTGCACACCGGCAGCATCGACGCCGGTGTCCTCGACGAGGGCCTGGTCGCGATCCTCGGCGTGCCGCTGCTGCTGGGGTCGGGAAGCGGCGGCCAGGTCATCGGGGCGCTCTTCGCCGCGGACCGCACGCCGCGCACCTTCGCCCCGGACGAGGTCGCCCTCCTATGCTCGCTGGCCGACCACGCCGCCATCGCCATCGACACCGCCAAGGCCATGGCCGACGCACGGGCGGCGCTGGCCGAGCTGGCCGAGGCCAACGCCGTCATCCGGGAGAACTCCGCCGCCATGCAGCGCGCCGAGTCGGCCCACGACAGGCTCACCGACCTGGTGCTGCGCGGCGGCGACGTCTCGGACGTGGCCACCGCCGTGGCCGCTCTGCTGAACGGGGACGTCGCGGTCCACGACAGCTCCGGCCGGCCGCTCACCGCGGTCGGCGAGCACGGCGGCGCGGTCGCCGGCACCAGGGAGGACACGGGCCGCGCCGAAGAGGCGGCGGCACTGGTCGAAGCGGCGAAGAGCTCACGCGCCGCCGCACACGCGGTGTTCCGCGACGGCCGCTGGGTCTGCGCGGTGCTGGCCGGGCAGGAACTGCTGGGCTGTCTGGTCCTGTACGGGCGGCCCCATCTGGACGGCCCCGACCTGCGCCTGTTCGAGCGGAGCAGCGTCGTCACCTCCCTGCTGCTCCTGCTGAGGCGTTCGGTCGCGGAGACCGAGAACCGGGTCCGCGGCGACCTGATCACCGATCTGCTCACCGCACCCGGCCGCGACCCGGCCGGCCTGGTGGCCCGCGGCCGCCGCCTCGGCATCGACCTCGACCGGCCCCACATCCTGCTCGTCGCCCGGACCGGCGAGGCGGCCCGGCAGCGGCTCGCCGACGCCGCCGTGCAGTACCTGTTCGGATGCGGCGGCGTCAGCGCGGAACACGACGGCGCCGTCGTGCTGCTGCTCCCGTGCGACGGCACCGCGCCCGGCGAGGCGGCCGGCGTCGCCGCGGGACAGCTCGGCCAACTGACCGGCGCGCCGGTCACGGTGGCCGGCGCCGGGCCCGCGGCCGGGCCGCAGGCCCTCGCCGACGCGCACGCCGAGGGCCTGCGCTGTCTGCGGGCCCTGCAGGTCCTCGGCCGGGACGGACACGGGGCGAGCGTCGCCGAACTCGGCTTCCTGGGCGTGCTGTTGGGCGATCACCATGACGTGGACGGCTTCGTCACCGCCGCCCTGGGACCGCTGCTCGAGTACGACGCCCAGCGCGGCACCCAACTCGTCCGCACCCTGAGCGCCTACTTCGGCTGCGGCGGGAGCCTCACCCGGGCGAAGGAGGAACTGCACGTCCATGTGAACACCGTGGTGCAGCGTCTGGACCGCATCCAGGCGCTGCTCGGCCCCGACTGGAACACCCCCGAACAGGCCCTGGAACTCCAACTCGCCCTGCGCCTGCATCTGCTGTCGGGCACCTGACGCCCGGCCGGACGCGGGCGCACCGCTCCTCGCCGGGCCCCTGCCTCCTGGACACGTCCGGACACAGCGACTCGGCCTTGCGACAGGACAGCGCAGGGCTGCACCCGCTGTTCCGGTGCGAGGCGGGATGCGCCGGACGGGAACCGGCGCGTTTCGCCGTGACGGCGTACGGCCCGGCCCTCAGGTTCCTGCCACACCGGCCGCGGCCAGCAGGTGCTGCGCCACGACCCGGGCACCCTCGTCGCCGATGAGGATCGTGTAGTGGTTGGTGCCGGGGACGAGCCGGGTGCGCACGAGTTGCGGGTCCAGGCCGGCGGCGGCGAGCCGCTGCTCGTCGTACAGGCCCTGCGGCTCGCCCATCAGACCGCGTTCCGCCCACAGCAGTACGGCCGGGAGGGGCAGCCGGCGCACCGCGCCCGGCACCTCCCCGCCGAGTTGGTCCACGCCGTCGGTGCGCACCGCCTCCAGGCTGCAGGAGGAGCGCAGTTCGGGCTCCTCCCCCACCAGATCGCGCTGGATGTAGGCGTCCACCCACGGCGACCAGGAGCCGGCGAAGGCCGGATGCCCCTGCCAGAACGCCCGGTAGGCCGCACGGTCCGGGAACGTCATCGACAACCGCCGCATGGCCGGACCGATCACCGCGGTGATCAGCTCGTCGGGGTCGACGCCGGCCGGAACGGGGAAGCCCACACCGCCGTCCACCAGCACCAGGCCCGACAGCAGATGCGGGTGGCGCACCGCGGTCAGCGCCGCCGTGAAGGCCCCCATCGAGTGGCCGGTCAGCACCACCCGCTCCACGCCCAGGGTTTCCACCACGGCGGCCATGTCGTCGGCGTGCACGGCGATGCCGTACGGACCGGGCACGCGCCCGCTGCGGCCCCGGCCGCGCAGGTCGGGCGCCACCAGGGTGACCCGGCCGGCCAGGTGGTGGGCGACACGCGCCCAGCTCAGGCCGTTGGCGGTGATGCCGTGCAGCGCGAGCACCACCGGCGCGCCCGGGTCGTCGGCCGGCCAGCGCAGCACGGCCAGCTCCCCGCCCCGCACCGGCACGTGCAGCTCGTCGTGAGCGGGCACCGCCGCGTCCTGGCGGGTCGCCGTCGTGTCGTTCCGCGGAGTGCGGCTCATGGCTGGGGGACCTCCTCGTGGTCGGCGGCCGCGTGGGGCGCACGGGCGGCACGCAGCCGGGCGGGCAGCCGCGCCACGCCGCCGGGCAGCAGGTATATCACCGCGACGAACAGGGCGCCGAGCAGGAACAGCGGCTGCGAGAGCGGCACCCGCAGCACGGAGGGCAGGCCGGCCACCGCGCCCGAACCGGCCAGGTCGCCGAGCCGGTGGTCGGCCCAGGTGTAGAGGACCCCGCCGACCAGGGGACCCCACCGGGTGCCCGAACCGCCCAGCACCACCATCACCAGCAGCGACAGGGTGAAGTCGGAGGTGGTCGTCTGCGGGGTGGCGCCGCCGGTCAGCAGCAGGTACACGATGCCGCCGAGCGCGGCCAGGGTGCCGGCCAGGACGAACGCGGCCAGTTTGAAACCGTACGGGCGCAGGCCCAGCACCTCCACACGGCGTTCGTTCTCCTTGATGCCCTCCCAGACCCGGCCGATGGGCGAGCGGACCGTCCACTGCACGACCGCCAGCACCAGGACGAGATAGGCCAGGGCGATCCAGTACAGGTTGGCGGTGTGCTCGATGCCGACCAGTGAGGCGGGCAGCCGGTCGGCGGGCGCGGCCCTGCCCTCCTCACCGCCGGTGACGCCTCCGGGGTCGCGCTGCACGAGGATCGACCCGGCCTGCGCGAAGGCCAACGTCACCATGGAGAATCCGATGCCGCTGGCCCGCAGGCCGACCGCGCCCAGCAGGGCGGACAGCGCCACGCCCGTGAGCAGGCCGAGCAGCGCGGACGCGGCGAACGGCAGGCCTGCCTCCAGCATGACGGTGTTGGTGACGTAGGTGCCGGCGGCGAAGTAGAGGGCGTGCCCGAAGGACAGCAGTCCGGTGCGGCCGAGCAGCAGGTCGTAGCCGGTGGCCAGGGCGCCGAACACCAGGCACAGGGCGAGCAGTTGCAGGTTGCCGGGGCTGCCGATGGGGCCGTCCAGGAGACCCGGCAGCGGCAGCGCGCTGTAGGGCGCGGTGAAGAGCACCACGAGCAGCAGGGCGGGCCACCAGCGGGTGGCGCGCCGCAGCCGTTCGGAGCGCGTGGCGACGGGGTGGTCCGCGGTGCGGGCCCGGCCACGCGGCTGGGTGGCGGTGGTCATGCGAGCCTCCCGGTGAGCCCCCGCGGCCGGACGAGCAGCAGGGCGGCGAGCAGGACGACGACGGCGAGGTCGCCGAGCCCGGCGGTGGTGTAGTAGTTGGCGAACTGCTGGACGAGGCCCACGGCGACCGAGGCCAGGGCGGCGCCGGTGAGCGAGCCCATGCCGCCCGTCACGACGACCACGAACGCGAAGATCAGCAGCGAGGTGCCCTGTTCGGGGTCCACGGAGCCGAAGTAGAGGCCGCCGAGGGCACCGCCGAGGGCCGCCGCCGCGCCGCCGATGGCGAAGATCAGCGTGAATGCCTTGCGCACGTCGATGCCGAGCGCGGTGACCATCGCCCGGTCCTCCACCCCCGCGCGGACCACGAGCCCGTGCCGGGTGCGGCCGAGGAACAGCTTGAGCGCGGTCAGCACCGCCAGGGCTGCGGCGATCAGCACCAGCCGGTTGAGCGGTACTTCGGCGCCCAGCAGGCCGAAGGTGCCGGACAGCGCCTTCGGCCCGGGGAAGGTCCGCGCGTCGGATCCCCAGATCGCGGACAGCAGGGCCGGGACGGCAAGGCCCACGCCCACCGTGGCGAGGATCTGCTCGCGGGGACGGGTGTAGAGCGGGCGGATCACGGCGAGTTCGAGGAGTACGGCGGCGAGGGTGCCCACCGCGGTGCCGAAGACGACGGCGAGGGCGAAGCCGGCGCCGCCTGAGCCGGCGCCGGGCAGATGGCCCGAGGCGGCCCACCAGGTGCCGTAGGCGCCGAAGGACAGCAGGGCTCCGTGCGCGAAGTTGAGCACGTCCATCAGCCCGAAGATCAGCGACAGGCCGGAGGCGATGAGGAAGTACAGGGCGCCCAGGCCGAGCCCGGTGCAGGTGAGCAGCACGACGGTGGACATCAGGTGTCTTCCTCCGTGGTCCGGGCGGCGCGCGGCGCCGCGGTGCGAACGGACGGGCGTGCGGGCCCTGTCGGAGTGCGGCTGTGGCCGACGCTGCCGACGCCGAGCAGCCGACGCGCCGCCTCGGCGTCGGCGAGCAGGCCGGCGGCCGGGCCCCGGTGCGCGGTGCGGCCGTCGGCGAGGACGACGCAGTGGCGGGCGAGACGGCGCACCACGGCGAGGTTCTGCTCCACGAGCAGGACCGGCACCGCCTCGGCGGCCCGCTCCAGCGCCTGGGCGACCTCGGTGACCACCTTGGGCGCCAGGCCCTTGGTGGGCTCGTCGGCGATGATCAGCCGGTTGCCGTTGAGCAGGGTCCGGGCGATGGCCACCATCTGCTGCTGTCCGCCGGAGAGGGTGCCCGCGGCCTGCCGGGCGCGTCGCCGCAGCTCCGGGAACAGCTCGTACACCAGGTCGTAGGCCGGTTCACCGGCGCCGGGCCGCTCGGCGAGGCGCAGGTTCTCGGCCACGGAGAGGGTGGCGAACACGCCGCGGTCCTCGGGGGCGTAGCCGATGCCCCTGCGCACCAGGGCGTGGGTGGCCAGCCGTACGGTCTCCTCGCCCGCCAGCAGCACGCTGCCGGTGCGCGGAACCAGCCCGAGGATGCCGCGTACGGTGGTCGTCTTTCCGGCGCCGTTGCGGCCCAGCAGCGCGGTGGTGCCGGAGGCGGCCACCTCCAGGTCGACGCCGTGCAGGATGTGCCTGCCGCCGATCACGACCCGCAGATCGCGCACGGTGAGCAGGGGCGCAGGGGCATCGGTCACAGCTCCTCCCCCAGGTAGGCCTGTTGCACGGTGGGGTCGGCCATCACGGCTTCCGGAGTGTCCAGCGCCAGCAGCGTGCCGTGGTGCATCACGGCCAGCCGGTCGGCCAGGTCCAGCAGTACGTCCATGTGGTGCTCGACCATGAGCACGGTGCGCCCCTCCTCCTTGTGCAGCGACCGGATCAGCTCGGTCAGCGCGGGCACCTCCTCGGCGCTCACGCCGGCCATCGGCTCGTCCAGCAGCATCAGCCGGGGCTCGCCGACGAGCAGGACCGCGAGTTCGAGCTTGCGCTTCTCGCCGTGCGAGAGGGCGTCGGCGCAGGTGTCGGCGCGGTGCGTGAGCTGGGTGCGCGCCAGCACCCGGTCGACCTGCTCCGGATAGGTGTCGGCGCGGCGCCAGACCCGGTACGACCCTCCGCCGGCGGCCTGCGCCGCCAGGCCCACGTGGTCGGCGACCGTCATGCCCGGCCAGAGGCTGGAGGTCTGGAAGGTGCGCCCGAGGCCGCGCCGGGCGCGGGCGTAGGCGGCCTCGGCGGTGATGTCGCGGCCGTCCAGTTCGATGGTGCCCCGCGAGACCGGGCTGAGCCCGCTGACGAGGTTGAACAGGGACGTTTTGCCCGCGCCGTTGGGGCCGATGAAGGCCAGGAACTCGCCTTCGCGGACGTCGAAGGTCACCGAGTCGACGATGGTCGCGCCGCCCACCGTCCAGCCGATGTCCCGCAGCCGGAGCACCGGCGCCGGGGAGGTGCGGGCCTCCCCCGCGTCCGGGGCGCCGGCGGCGCTCGGTGACGTCGTGTTCGAGGAGGACATCCGCTCAGCCCGCCGTCTTCGTGGCCGGTGGTGCGACCTGTGTCATCGGGATGCTGTCGATCAGCTCGGGGCGGGCGGCCTTGCCGCTGCCCTTGAGGCGGGCCGTGAACATCGGCTGCAGCAGGGCGTGGTCCGTCGCGCGGATCTGCTCCTTGCCCTTGGGTCCGTCGAAGGTCCAGCCCTGCAGCGCCTTGGCCATGGCGGCGGTGTCGGTCGCGCTGCCGGACTCGATCGCGTGGACGATCATCTGGGCGGCGGTGAAGCCGTCCGGGCTGAACAGGTCGGGGGTGCCGCCGGCCTTGGTAATGGCGTCGAGCATGGCCTTCTCCACGGGGTTCCCGCCTCCGGCGCCGGGGAAGTAGTGCGCGAGGAAGGCGACCTTGGAGCCCGCCGTACCGAAGATCGGGTACGAGGCGGTGCCCGCGAGCCCGGTGACGACCTTGCTCGCGTCCAGCACGCCCTGCTGGCCCAGCGCGGTCCACAGGGCGGGAGCGGTGGTGCCCGCCCAGGCGACGAACACCAGGTCCGGCTTGCCGGCCCTGGTCTGGCGGGCGAAGGGGGTGAGGTCGGTGGCGCTGGGCGGGGCGAGTACGGAGTCCACGTGCGCGCCCTGCTTGCCGAGGACGGCC
Source organism: Streptomyces sp. NPDC048192 (assembly GCF_043202415.1). Classification (NCBI taxonomy): domain Bacteria; kingdom Bacillati; phylum Actinomycetota; class Actinomycetes; order Kitasatosporales; family Streptomycetaceae; genus Streptomyces; species Streptomyces sp. NPDC048192. The sequence continues at coordinate 89,909 of NZ_JBIDAL010000021.1, read as the reverse complement.
TTCACCGCGGCCACGTTGGCCTGTCCGAACGCCGAGTTCTGGGCGAGCACGGTGACCTTCTTGCCCTTGGCGTCGCCGAGCAGGGTGCCGGCGGTGAGGATGTCCTGGTAGGACTGGCGGCCCGAGCGGAAGGTGTAGGCGTTGACGCCGGTGACCGCGTCGGTGGCGGCCGGGCCGCTGACGTACAGGACCTTGTTCTGCGCGGCCAGCGGCGCCAACTGCAGTGCGACACCGGAGTCGGTGGTGCCGGCGAGGATCTTGTAGCCCTTGCCCACGAGGGTCTTGGCCGCGGCGACGGCCTTCGCCGGGTCGCCCGCGTCGTCCTGTTCCGTCACCTGGATCGGGTGGCCGCCGGCCTTGTTGGTGCCGTGCGTCGCGTAGGCGAGGCCCGCCTTGAAGCCTTCCTCGTACTGCTTGCCGTAGGCGGCGAGGAGTCCGCTGCGGGAGTAGACCAGCCCGACCTTCACCGGGGCGGCCTTCCCGCCCGAGCCGGCGGACGCGGTGCCGGCGGTGCCGGCCGAGGAGCAGCCCGCGACCAGGGCGCCGACCGCGAGCAGGGTGAGTGCGCGTACGGATCTGCTTCTGAACGTGTCCGTGAGGCTGGAACGCATGACGATCGGCTCCTGACGGTGTGTCGTGCGCCCGCCGCCGGCCCGACCGGCCCTGTCCATGACGGTGACCGGGTACGCGACGGCGGGAGCGCAGTGCGTGGTGGCCGGAACCCTAGGAGCGCCGTACGACGGGCGGCATGTTGTCAATCACTGCTCTTTGCGGCCGAGTCATGGCATGGGCACACATGGTCCGCGCGTGGCCCTCCAGGCAAGGGTGAAAAGCGGCTGGCCTTGGCCGCGCTGCGGGCGGACTGCGCCGGCGAACGCAACGGACCCCTGGAGAAGGAAACGGCATGGACAAAGTGATGGCCGCGGCCGCGCCGGCAGTGGCGGACATCCCTGACGGTGCGACACTCGCGGTCGGCGGGTTCGGGCTGTGCGGCATCCCCTCGACGCTGATCGCCGCGCTCGCCGAGACGAGCGCGTCCGGCCTGCGGGTCGTGTCCAACAACTGCGGCGTGGACGACTGGGGGCTGGGGCTGCTGTTGCGGGCGGGCCGGATCGCCCGGATGACCTCTTCCTACGTGGGCGAGAACAAGGAGTTCGCCCGCCAGTACCTGGCCGGCGAGCTGGAGGTGGAACTGACTCCGCAGGGCACGCTCGCCGAGCGGCTGCGGGCCGGCGGCACCGGCATCCCCGCGTTCTACACGCCGGCAGGGGTGGGCACCCAGGTCGAGGAGGGCGGCCTGCCGTGGCGTCATACCGCCGACGGCGGCGTGGCGGTGGCCTCCCCGCCCAAGGAGACGCGGGAGTTCGGCGGCCGCCGCTACCTGCTGGAGGAAGCCATCATCGCCGACTTCGCCCTGGTGCGGGCCGCGGTCGCCGACCGGCACGGCAACTGCCTCTTCCACGCGGCGGCGCGCAACTTCAACCCGCTGTGCGCGATGGCCGGGCGGGTGACCGTGGTGGAGGCCGAGCAGATCGTCGCCGCCGGCGACCTGCCGCCGGACGCCGTCCATCTGCCGGGCGTGTACGTGGACCGCGTGGTCCCGGTCGACGGCTCGCTGGCCAAGCGCATCGAGCGCCGCACCGTCCGCCCCGCGCCCGCCGGCACCGAAGCAGCCGTGTCGCGCGACGACTCCGAGGAGCAGTGACCATGCCGCTCGACCGCAACCAGCTCGCCGCCCGCGCCGCCCGGGAGCTGCGCGACGGCCAGTACGTCAATCTGGGCATCGGCCTGCCGACCCTGATACCCAACCACCTGCCGGACGGCGTGCACGTCGTGCTGCACTCCGAGAACGGCATCCTGGGCGTGGGCCCCTACCCGTACGAAGGCGAGGAGCACCCGGACCTGATCAACGCGGGCAAGGAGACCGTGACCACCATCCCCGGGACCTCGTACTTCGACTCGGCCTTCTCCTTCGGCATGATCCGGGCCGGCCGGATCGACGTCTCCGTGCTCGGCGCCATGCAGGTGTCGGCCCAGGGCGACCTGGCCAACTGGATGATCCCCGGCAAGATGGTCAAGGGCATGGGCGGCGCGATGGACCTGGTCCACGGCGCCCGCCGGCTGGTGGTCGTGATGGAGCACGTCGCCAAGGACGGCAGCCCGAAGATCGTCGAGGAGCTGAGTCTTCCCGCGACCGGCCGTCGGGTCGTCGACCGGGTCATCACCGACCTGGCCGTCATCGACGTCACCTCCGAGGGCCTGCGGCTGGTGGAGACCGCTCCGGGCACCACCGTGCAGGAGGTGCTGGCCGCCACCGGCGCCGGACTTCTGGTCGACGAGGACCACGGAGGCACCGGCGCCGGCGCCCGCGTCCTGACAGGGTGACCCCGGAGAGCCGATGCAGTCGCCCCGTCCCCGGCTCGGCGATCCGGGGACGGGGCGTCTGCTGGTGCCTCGGCCTCCGGTCGGGCGACGTGCTGACCGATACACCCGGGCCGAGCGTGCTGTGCTACCGAAGGCCGTGCAGTCGTGTGCCGATTGCCGTGGCCAGTTCCGAGATGCCGTGCTGCTTCAGGACGCTGTAGTGGTCGCCGGTCAGCTCGACGACGGCCGGCGGGGTGGCGGAGTAGCCGGTGTGGGACTCGATGAAGGAGTAGTCGTCGCCGGCGGCCTTGAAGATGGTGACCGGTGTGGTCAGGCGGCGTTCGGTGAGTTCGCGGAACGTGTATTCGAACTCGTAGGTTTCCGCGACGATGCGGATGATGCGGCGGATCAACTGCTGGTCGAGGTCGGGCAGCCGGTCGTGGACGAAGCTCGTGAAGCTGTCCTCGTCCCGCGTGGCCTTCAGGCAGGCCTTGACGCCGGGGCCGCTGACGGTGCCGGTGAAGACTGATCCGCCACATGACACACCGCGCCCTGGTGCTACGCCGGGGAGCCGTCGTGGAAGAAGGCACCACCGACCAGATCACCACCCATCCCGCGCACACCTACACCCGTGCCCTGCTGGCAGCGGCAGAGCACGCGACACCACCAGACAGAGGACTCACGTCTCAGCGGTTGCGGACCAGGCGGTGACGGCGCACTGCGGCCATGACCGACCACACCTGCGAGCTGGTTGATCGGGTTGTCGGTGGGTCCGGCCTTGGGCGAGGAGAAACCGCCGGGACACACGTAAGCGCCGCAGTAGCACCGTGCGTCGATGCGGATGGTGGCGGCTTCGGCGCGGGCGCGGCGCGTCGAGCGGCGCACCGGCGCAAGGCCGGACAGATCCTTGAAGGCAAGCGGCGTCCGTCAGTTGGGGTTGCTGCAGGAGACCGTGGCGGAACGCTCGCTGCGTCCGGTGAGCCGGATCTTCCACGTCCTTGCGGGCACGCGCTCGGTGGGGGTTGAAGGCTGCGCGACCGTCACTGCGGGGCTGTCCGTTCGTTCAGGCGCGTTGTCACTCCGCTGTGGCACCCGCAGGCCATGGGGACAGCCGGTTGTTACGGGGCCATGCGATTCAGGCGGCGAGTCGCTGTGCCCGCCGGGCGTTGGCCGGATGCCGCTGTGGGAGCATTTTGCGGCAGTGAGTCGGCAGGACTGCATCCGGCATGCCTGCGATGACAAAGCCGCCGAGCTGCTGCGGCGCACGATGACCGAGTTGGGCCGAGGCCATGCCGGCCTGGAACCGGGTCGTGCTCACCGCTGCCGCCGACGCCGGCTGGCCGACAGACGGGTGCGCGTGATTCACACGCCGGGCCATCCCCTCGGCCACATTGCGCTGCTGCACGAACCCACCCGCACGGTGATGCCTTCCAGGCATTCCTGGACCAGCAACGCTGACCGCGATCTCGCGCAACTCGTGCTAGGAGGCCACTACACCACGCTCAGGTTGGGCAAGGTCGCGGGAACCAAGCGCGTCGTATGACGATCTACGGCTGGAGTATTGGAGAAACCATCGGTCCCCGGGCGATCAGGACGTCGGCTTCGTGGCGCCAGCCGAGGGAGGAGTACAGGCGCTGGCCTTCCTGACTGGCGATGAGAAGACCGGTGCGGGCGCCTTGGGCCACGGCGGCCTCCGCGAGAGCACTCATCATGGCGCGGCCCAGGCCGCGACGCCGGTGCGCCGCGTCCGTCTCGATGCGATCGGCGACCGCGTCGGCGCCGACCACGGCGATGGTGCCGCGCGCCGCCACCTCTCCGAAGGAGTCATGAAGGGAGACGACCGTGACCGGTCCCTCCGTGCGGACCTCACGCTCGTACGGCGGGGTGGGCGCGTGCTGCGGATGCTCGGTCAGATCGGTCGTCATGAACCACTCGGACCGGTGGAGCAGTTCCAGTCCGGCGGCGCGGACGACGGCTTCGACGGTGCCGGCGCGCAGCGTGGGTACCGTGAGCCAGGTGGTCTGCGTTGCGGCGGCGACGGCGGCCGCCAACCGTGCCAAGGATTCCGGCTCCTCGTCCGCACGGAGCGCGAACACGTCGACCTCGCGGCCAGGTTGGTCGCACTTGGACCGCAGGCCGTCCCCGGCGGACCCGACCGGCTCGGCCTCGGGCAGCGAGCGAGCCACGGTCCAGCCGTCCACCCAACGTCGTATCAGCTCTGGTTCGGTCTTCGCCATCCGGCGATTACAGCATGACCGCAACCGGTGGACGGGCGAATAACCATCCCCCGTCGTCACCAGGCGACGCAGCCCTCCGTTTGCCGGTCAGTCTGAACCGGCGTAGGTGGCAGCGGGCAAGGGGGGCGTCCTGGACGCGTCGCGGGCTGTTCCGTATCCCCACGCCATGCCGCGAAGACCTCGTCACCCCAGCCAGGCGGTGGAGTGCCGCATCAGGGAGTGCGCGCGCATCGCGTCGGGCGGCCGGGTTGGCGATGCGGTTCTGCCGGGGTCCGGGGCCGGCGGGACTGCCCGGTGACGAAGCGGCGGCGGCCGGCGTTCTGAAGCCGACGTCATTGCTCTGGCACCTCACGCTTCTTCTGCGGGTGCTTCTCGGTATCCGGGGCCTCTTGCGGATCGGATCCCACGGCGGCGGCCAATACGCTGTGGCCCGCGCATGGGCGCTGTGCCCCAGGCGGGCGGGAGTGTCCTGAGGTCCCTCGGAGCGTTCAGGTGACTCCTCCGGTGGGGGTCCGGCCGGGCTGAGCTCGGGGCTGCTGGGTGTGCGGTCGCCAAGACGTCGCCGGAGCGGGTTGAGGCCGGAGACCGGGGGCGACGGCGCGGTCTCGGGCACCGTCGTGGAGCTTGGCGGCCATCGCGGCGGCGGCCTCGAACGCCCGGCGAGTCTGCTCCCTGCACGTCCGCTCACAGGCCCAGTGCGACGGCCATCCGACAGTGGCCTGCCCTGCCGTAGACACGGCAGGGCAGGGGCCGGGATGAGAGTGCCCGGTGTCGATTCTGACACTTGAGCTGCTCGTTTCATCCCTTCACAGCGCCGGTGAGGCCGCCGACGATCCGCTTCTCGAAGATCGAGAAGAAGACCAGTGCGGGCAGCATGGCGAGTGAGGTGAACGCGAGGACCTTCGCGGTGTCCGAGGAGTACTGCGAGGAGAAGGCCTGGACGCCGAGCGGCAGTGTGAAGTTCGCGTCCGAGTTGAGGACGTACAGGGGCAGGACGTAGTTGTTCCAGCTGCCGATGAACGCGAGGACGCCGACCGTCACGACACCGGGCAGTGACAGCGGGATCACCATGCGGAAGAAGAATCCGAGTCGGCTCGCGCCGTCGATCGCGGCAGCCTCCTCGATCTCGTGGGGAATGGCTCTGAGGAACGGCACCAGGATGATGACGGTCGTCGGCAGGCCGAAGGCGATCTGCGGGACGATCACACCGAACAGGTTGTCGACCAGACCGATGTTCTTGATGACGATGTAGAGCGGGGTGATCGCGATGACCATCGGGAACATCAGGCCGGCGGCGAACAGGGCGTACATCGCCCCCTTGAGCCTGAAGTCGTAGCGGGCGATCGCGAAGCTCACCATCAGTCCGAGAAGGACGATGCCGGCGGTGCTCAGCAGCGCGACGATGACGGAGTTCGCGAATTCGCCCCAGAACGTCCTCGACGTGAGGACGCCGGTGTAATTGCTGAGGACCCACGGATGCGGAAGGGCTGCCGGGCTCGTGGTGAACTGCGCGTTGGTGCGGAATCCGCCGAGCACGATGTAGAACACCGGTGCGATGCAGACCCCGATGAAGCACAGCGCGATGAAGTAGGTGAGGGGACTCCCCCACTTCTGTGGCCCGTCCCGGTGGCGGTTGGCGGGTGTGTCCGGTTCCGTACGGGACGAGAACCAGGAGTTGGCGGTCGTCGCGCTCATCAGGCGGCTCCTTCGGTGACGGCGCCCCGGAGGTCGCGACGCAGGACGAAGCGCTGGTAGATCAACGCGACGACGAGCGATATCAGGAACATGACGACCGCGATGGCGCTGCCGTAGCCGTAGTTGCCCGCGTTGCGGCCCTGGACGACCATGTAGATCGCCATGGTCGAGGTGCCTGCCGTGCCCGCGACGTAGGGACCCCAGACGATGTAGACGAGATCGAACAGCTGCAGTGAGCCGATGATCGACAGGAATGCCCAGATGCGGATCGTCGGCCCCAGCAGCGGCATCGTGATGCGGCGCTGGATCTGCCAGAAGGAAGCGCCGTCGATCTGAGCGGCCTCGAAGAGCTCCTCGGGGATCGACTGCAGGCCGGCGAGCATCAGTATCACCGCGAAGCCGATGTACTTCCACGAGATGATGCCCATCAGCGTCCACATGGCCAGCTTCGGGTCGGAGAGCCATTCCGCCTGAAGGGAACGCAGGCCGATGTGGCCAAGGAGATCATTGACGGCGCCGTTCGTCTGGAGCATCAGGCTCCAGCCGGTCCCGACGATGACCTCGGAGATGACGTAGGGAACGAAGATCAGCACGCGGATGACCGAGCGGCCGCGAATCTTCTGGTTGAGCAGGAGTGCGAGGACGATGGCCAGCGGGCCCTGGATGACCAGGGAGAGCACCAGGACCAGGAAGCTGTGCCACAAGGCCTGCTGGAACGCGGGGTCGGTGAGGATCAGCTTGTAGTTGTTCAGGCCGACCCAGTCGGTGGGCGCCCCGTACCCCTTCCAACGGTAGAAGCCGTAGAACGCGGCGAGCGCAACGGGGAAGATGACGAACGTCAGGAACATGATGACCGCCGGCCCGGACAGGACCGCGATCTCGAGTCGCGTCTTGGCACGGCCGCGGCGGCGCGCGGCCGCTCGCGGCGGAGCCGGAGAAGCGGACCTGGCCGCGCCCCCGGCTCCAGGCATGCCCTGCGACTGGCGGCCGGTGGCCGCGTCAGTACCCAGGGTGTTGCTCATCGTCGGTTCACTCAGCCCTTCGCGGCAGCGGCGTTGGTGTCCTTGACGATGTCGGCGGCGGTGCCCTTGCCGGCCATCAGGTTCACGACGGCTGTGTTCATGGCGTTGCCGACGTTCTGGCCGTACTCGGTGTCGAGGAACTGCACGGAGTAGGCGGCCTTGTTGAAGGCCTGCAGCGCCGAGACGTTGTAGGACTCGGTGACGACCTCCTGGGCATCCTTGTTCACCGGGATCGTGTAGAACGCCTTGGCATAGGCCTTCTGCTGGTCCTTCGTCACAAGGAACTCCAGGAAGCCGAGGGCCTCCTTCGGCGCGTTCTTGGACAGCGAGAAGCCGTCGAGGCCGCCCATGATGGCGGTCGGGTCGCCCTGGCCGCCGTCCACGGCGGGGAAGGGGAACCAGCCGAGGTCGGGGAGCGGCTTCTTGTCCGGGGTCAAGTCGGCGATCACACCAGGGTCCCAGTTGCCCATGAGCTCCATGGCCGCCTTGTGGTTCGCGAGCATGCCCGCCGACGAACCGGCGCCCTGCTGCGACGAGTTCGTGAGAAAACCCTTCTGAAACGGTTCGGTCTTCAAGAACGAGGCCAGGTCTTCGCCGGCTTTGGTCCAGCACGGATCGGTGAACTTGAGCGACTTGGCAGTCGTCGTCATGGTGTCCTGGCCGCATTCGCGCAGGGCGAAGTTGTAGTACCAGTGCGCAGCCGGCCAGGCGTCCTTGGCGCCGACCGCGATCGGCGCGACGTCGATCGCCTTCAGTTTGGCGACATCCGCCCGCAGTTCGTCCATCGTCGTCGGCGGCGAGGTGATGCCGGCCTTCTTGAACAGGTCCTTGCTGTAGTAGATGCCCTCGGGCTGTGTGTCGACCGGCATCGCGTATACCTTGCCGTCGATCGAATAGCCTGCGACCGCTGCCGCGCCCGCATTCGCCTTGTCAGTGCCGGTGAGGTTCAGCGGCTGGACCTGACCGGCGTCCACCATGGCCTGCATCTTGCCGCCGCCGCGCTGCAGGAAGATGTCAGGCGCGGAGCTGGAGTTGAGCGCGGTCTGCAGCTTGCCGTCGAAGTCTTCGTTCTGGATCGCCTGGATCTTGATCGTGACGTTCGGGTGCAGTGAGTGGTACGCCGTCGCGGCGGTCTTCCAGTACTCCGCGCCGGGCCCGGGCCGTGCGTTCTCCCACAGGGTCAGTGTGACCTTGCCATCGGACGAGCCGCTTCCGCTCTCCGTGCTGCCGCCGGCGCAGCCGGTGGCAGCAAGTGCGATACCCAAGCCGATCGCGACAGTGGTCGCGCCCCGCGCTTTCCTCGTCATCTTGCGCTCCTGATCCTTCATCACGTACATGGGGACATGTGGGCGTTCCGCGCGAAGCAACGAACTGACGGCTGCCGGATGCCTTCTGCAACCCGTGCTCCCGCCCCTCCGGCTATGGGTGTGGGCATGCCAAGTAGACCGGTGTGGCCACACGGAGTCATCTCCGTTACGGGAGGGCTTCGATCGCTCGAGAGTATGCGGCCCCGCACAGGCGGCAGTCAACGACGCGTTTACGAAAGTGGCTTCGAACTTTCAGAGCGAATGCCGGGGTAAACCGTCGAAATATTTCGGAGACCACCGACCCAGCAGATTGGCCCACGTCGGCACACTTCCCTGTCGGACACGACTCCACTACACCGTTGGCCGACCGCGCTTCCGACGTCCGAAACAGCTGCCTGGCGCCATCACTGCGCCATGGCGGGTCGTCCGAACCTTTCGGACTTGCGCGCGCATCATGCGTGGAGGGTTGACGCCGTTCACCGGTTCCCTATGATCCGAGTTGCTCGATGCTCCGACCGCTGTCCGATATAACGAACGCGCGATCCATCCCTAGTCACACCGCACACACCAGGGCGCGTCTCGTGTCAACGCTCAGGACGACCCCGAGGGAGTACGCCGTCCGATGCATATGTCATGCGCCCATCACATCTGTCGGCACCGGGGGCGTGCCGACGGCTGCCTGGCCCGCTCGATGCCCTGTCCGCGTGAGGCTGAGGCCATAAGAGGTCCGCCCGGTGTCCATGCACCGCTGCGAACCGCCCCTCCTCGACAGTCCGGCCTGCCTCTGGCGGACCAGGCCGGAACCGCTTACTCAAGATGACGAGGTCCCCATGCACAGAGGAAGTTTCAGCCGCAGACGTCTGTCCGGGGTGCTTTCCGCCGCGGTCGCGGTGCTGGTCACGTTGGCGGCGACGCTCGTCGCCAACCCTGCTCAGGCGGCCACCAGCGGCGCCTTGCGCGGTGTCGGTTCCGGCCGGTGTCTGGATGTGCCGAACGGCGACCAGGCCGACGGCACCTACATGCAGATCTGGGACTGCTCGGGCGGGACCAACCAGCAGTGGACGCTGACGGACAGCAACCAGCTGACCGTATACGGCAACAAGTGCCTGGACGTTCCGGGCCACGCCACCGCAGCCGGTACCCGGGTGCAGATCTGGACCTGCAGCGGTGGTGCGAACCAGCAGTGGCGGGTGAACTCCGACGGGACGATCGTCGGCGTGGAGTCCGGGCTGTGCCTGGACGTCACGGGCTCCGGTACGGCCAACGGCACCGCGGTGGAGCTCTGGACCTGCAACGGCGGCAGCAACCAGAAGTGGACCGGTCTGTCCGGGACGTCGGCCCCTCCCGCGGGCGGTACCTGCTCGCTTCCGTCGACGTACCGGTGGACGTCGACGGGCGCCTTGGCACAGCCGGCGAACGGGTGGGTCTCACTCAAGGACTTCACCGACGTGGTGTACAACGGCAAGCACCTGGTCTACGCGTCGAACGTGTCGGGCTCGTCGTACGGCTCGATGATGTTCAGTCCCTTCTCCAACTGGTCGGACATGGCATCGGCCGGCCAGAACGGGATGAGCCAGGCCGCGGTGGCGCCCACGCTGTTCTACTTCGCACCCAAGAACATCTGGGTGCTGGCATACCAGTGGGGCGCGTGGCCCTTCGTCTACCGCACATCGAGCGACCCCACCAACCCCAACGGCTGGTCCGCGCCGCAGCCGCTGTTCACTGGCAGCATCTCCAACTCCAGCACCGGCCCGATCGACCAGACCCTGATCGCTGACGGCCAGAACATGTACCTGTTCTTCGCCGGGGACAACGGCCGTATCTACCGGGCGAGCATGCCGATCGGCAACTTCCCGGGCAGCTTCGGCTCGTCGTACACGACGGTGATGAGCGACTCGACGAACAACCTGTTCGAGGCGCCGCAGGTCTACAAGGTCCAGGGCCAGAACCAGTACCTCATGATCGTCGAGGCGATCGGGGCGAACGGGCGCTACTTCCGCTCGTTCACGGCCTCCAGCCTCAGCGGTTCGTGGACCCCGCAGTCCGGCAGCGAGAGCAATCCCTTCGCGGGCAAGGCCAACAGCGGGGCAACCTGGACCAACGACATCAGCCACGGTGACCTGGTCCGCAACAACCCGGACCAGACCATGACCATCGACCCCTGCAACCTCCAGTTCCTCTACCAGGGCAAGTCCCCCACCGCGACTGGCCCCTACGACCAGCTGCCGTGGCGGCCCGGTGTCCTCACCCTTCAACACTGAGTTGCCCGGCCCGCGCTGACGGCGATGCGGTGCCGTCTGCCGACGGGTGAACGAGCGGTTCCCGGCCTGGGCCGCTTCACCTGATGACGAGCACTCACCGCCTCGGGAACCCCAGCCGTGCCTCGGCTGGGGCCCTCTCGTCGCGGACGGTGCGGCAAGATTAAACGGAAGCCCTTCCGGTAATCCTCCGGGAACGTAACGGAGGCCCTTCCGCTTTGCAGCCGGACCAGTGAGACCAGCAGCCATGAATCCGCCTTCCGGCCGTGCCACCCGCAGCGACGCGCTGAGTAACCGAGCCCGCATCCTCGCCGTCGCCGGCGAGGCCTTCGCCGCGTCCTCGACCCCGTCCATGACGGCGATCGCCAAACAGGCCGGGGTGGGCGTGGGCACGCTGTACCGGCACTTCCCCACCCGCGAGGCCCTGATCGTGGAGCTCTACCACCACGAGATCCAGAAGATCATCGACCTCGCACACACCCTGGCCGCCGACCTGCCTCCCCTCGACGCCCTGCGCCGATGGTTCGAGGTCCTAGCCCACTACGGTCGCTTCAAGTACGGCGTCTCCGAGGTCATCCACGCGGCGACCAACGGCGGACTCGACGACAAGAATTACGAACCCTTCCTGCAGGCCATCGCCGCTCTCCTGGACGCCGGTGTCGCCTCGCAAGAGCTCAAACCGGGCATCGACCCGCAGGACGTACTCCTCCAACTCAGCGTCCTGTGGCGAATCCCGCCCAGCGACGACGCAGCGGCCCGAGCAGCGCGTCTGCTCGACCTCATCCTCGACGGCCTCCGGACCCGGCCCCCCGGAGCCTGAGGCCCGCCCGCCACGACCGCGGCCGGCAGGCAGACCGCATCTGGGGCTCGGCAGAAGCCTGTCGCGATCTTGACGGTGAAGCCGGGACGATACGGATTTGCCGGACCCTGGGCCGGCGGGACTGCCCGGCGACGAGACCCGGCGGCAGGCGTTCTGAACCCGTTGTCGCTGCACGCGCAGCTCCGCCGTGAACAAACCCACGCCTGCCGCGCGCGGCCCCGCACGCGTGGCTGCCGCATACACCACCGACAAGCCGACCCGCTCGGACAAGCTCGCACTGGTGTTTGATCGTAGGTCGTGGCGGCTACTCGCACCCGGAAGCCCGTAGCCGGAACACCAAGGCCGACGCTCCATTGCCGGCAGTCCCAGTGACGGGACGGGTCAAAGACACATCACAGGGGTGGTTGCGATGACCGTGGCAACGACACAGCAGGGCGGCGGGGGCGGTACCAGCGGCCTGTACGACGTTCTGGAACTCATTCTCGACCGCGGGGTGGTGATCGACGCGTTCGTGCGGGTCTCCCTTGTCGGCATCGAAATACTCAAGATCGATATACGGGTCGTGGTCGCCAGCGTCGACACTTACCTCCGCTTCGCCGAAGCGTGCAACCGCCTCGACCTTGAAGCGGGTCCAGGCAAGCCGGCCGGGCTGACAGAGCTCACGGGGAAAATGACGGAGTCCGGCGCCCGCGGCAAGACCAAGGGAGCCCTGTCCGGCGCCGCGGAGACCATCGCCGATGCCTTCAAGCAGGCACGCGATGAGGGCCGGGAGCGCCAGGGTGACCAGACCGCCCGTTAGAAGACGGGACTGAGCATTGAGCATGTGTGTCCACACGAGCGGTACATGCCTCACACCCCGCTCCGTGAGGACTTGAACGGCATCGGGGCCCCGCGGCCGGTACGCCGGCTGCACCAGAGCGGGCTGGCCCCGATCGCCAGTGGCGCCCCCGAGGACCTCCAGCCCAAACGCCGGGATCTGCCGGGCCCACGAGAGCGCCTGGGCGCACCGGCGCGGGTGGCTTGGTCCTGCCATCGGCCCCGCCCGGGCCGTACTCCTGCCGGGCTGGTGCGGCAACGTCCTCCTCACCTCCGCCGAGGTACGCGAGACGCTTCCTGCTGTCGAGCAGGCACCGGGTAACGGGCTGCACCCTGCCGGTGAGGGGGGTGCTCCATCCCGGGTCCTGTGTCATCGAGGGGGCGCGGTCTACGATCGACGCGGCCGAGTGAAAACCCCTTACTGCCGGGAGACTTGAGGCTGTGGACGACCGGGATCTGATACTCGCTGGCCGCTACCGCCTGGTGCGCCCGCTGGGGCGCGGCGGGATGGGGGAGGTGTGGGAGGCGCAGGACACCCGTCTACGGCGGCCGGTCGCGGTCAAGGTGATATCGACCCTCGCGGGTGGCGGCAGTCGGGCCGACGAGGCACGCGCCCGGTTTCTGCGGGAAGCGCGCATCACCGCCGCGCTTCAGCATCCCCATATCGTGACCGTCCACGACCTTGGTGAGGCGACCACCGATCAGGGCACGACGCCGTTCCTCGTGATGGAACTGCTCAGGGGCGAGGGCCTGGACGCCGTTGTCCGGCGCGGGCCTGTCGGCGAGGAGCAGGTGGCGCGGTGGGGGGTGCAGGTGTGCGATGCACTGAGTGAGGCGCATGCCGCCGGAATCCTCCACCGCGACATCAAACCCGCCAACCTGTTCGTCGCGGCCTCGGGCAGCCTGAAGGTGCTCGACTTCGGGATCGCCCGCGCCGCCGACCCCTCGGCTACCGGCGACCGCCTGACCCACACCGGGTTCATGGTGGGCACGGCCGCGTACATGGCACCGGAGCAGGCACGCGGGCGCCCGGAACAGCCCAGCGACCTGTACTCCCTCGGGTGCGTGCTGTTCGAACTGCTCACCGGGCGGCTGCCGTTCGACGCCCCGGACACCCTCGGGTATGTCACGGCGCACCTTCACGATCCGCCCCCCGCACCGAGCAGCCTCGTGCCCGGCGTCTCCGCTTCGTGGGACCACCTGGTCGGCCGGCTACTGGCCAAGGACCCTCGCGAGCGATACGAATCCGCCGCCGTGCTCGCCGACGAGCTGCGGCGCCTCGGTGGTGTGCGGCACGACATACCCGCGGTCGGCTACACCCCCACCGCCGCCGACCGGGCGGAGCATGGGACGAGTACACCGCCTTCTGCCGCCTCCGTGACCGACGATCTCGCGGCGGCGTCTACGGCTCAGGCGCCTGCCGCGCCGTCCGGTGAAACAGGCATGAGCCGACGCAGCCTGATCCTGGGCGGTGCAGGCGTCACCGCGGTCGCGGTCGCCGGAGGGGCTGCGGCGATGTACCTGGCCGGCGGCCCCAAGCGGGACCCGGTCGCCTGGTCACAGAAAATCCCAGACGTCGACGTGATCAACTCCGGCGGTCCGGACGTCGCCCTGGCCGACGGCCGCTGTCATGTGGCCACTGGCCACTACTACAAGGCGACCGCCGCGCTCCACACCTTCGACCTGGCCACCGGTAAGCGTCTGTGGAAGGCGTCCCTCAACGCCGCCTGGGCCCGGGAAGCACGCTTCACGGTCATCGGCGGCACGGTACTCGCCCTGACCCAGGACTCCGATCACAAGGGCGGACAGCTGCACGCCTTCGACGCTGCCACCGGCGAGCGCCGGTGGCAGCAGCCCGTCTCCAACAGCGCCATGGGGCTGGATGTGCACCGGCCCAGCGGCCTGCTGATCAGTGGAGAGGACGGTCGGGTGACCGGAATCGACCCGCGCAGCGGCCAGGAGCGATGGGCGATCGACGTATCATCCCCCTATGACGCCACATGGATCCTGGGCGGCGACCTGATCCTCTGCAGCGGCGGAACCGCGGTGCTCGGCAAGTCGGGCGAGAAGCTGTGGACACGCTCCGGCTTCCAGCCGCAGGGCGGCCTGGCACAGCCCCTTGGTGAGGGCATTCTCTGTTACGAGGCCGGCAAGACAGTCCCCGTCGACCTCGTCTGCCGCAAGGCGGACACAGGTGAAGTGCTGTGGCGGAGCCCGTTCCAGAAGACCAAACCGGACACTCTCAGCAATGGTGCCTTGCAGCCGCTCGATCAGCTGGTGTCGGGCACCACGGTCTTCCTTCCGCTGGCCGCGGGGTCCCGCCGGAAACCGACCGCACTGAACGGACTGACCGGTGAGCAGACCTGGACCTACGGCAGTACCTACCAAGAGGCTGACCTGAAGGAACGGGCCACGACCAGCGTGGCGGGTGGGTTCGTCCTGCCCACGGGATCGGGAACGGTGTGCCTGGCCGCCACCGACGGCGCGCGACGGTGGCATGCCGATGCACAGAGAGTGCAGACCACCAGCAAATACGCCCTGCTCTCCGATACAAGGCAGGTACGCGTCTTCCAGCACTGGACCAGCGTGCGGATCGTCGAAGTGGAGCACGGCCGTACGCTCTGGACAGGACAGTTCGACAGCACGGCCATGAGCGAGCCTGCCTCGAGCGGCGACTCGATCGTGGTCCTCGACGGCCACGGCACCCTGTGGGCGGTGCGCGTGTGACCTTTTGGACCAGGCCAGCAGCGGCCCGCTGGAAGTGTTCGACCGCGACGTCCGGCGAAGCCGGGCTGCCCACCCGCCAGGAGTGACGTGCAGGGACTGCGACCTGCCGGACGGAACTCACCGCGCTGGTGGCAGCAACCTCCACCGAGAAGCTCGAGCGGGCCGCCATCGCGGTCTACGGCAGCCGCAAGGCGGTCAACCGTCTCACGGGCAGCCGACCGCTACTGCGCTCGTCGCCGTGCGGGCCTTGCGCTGCGAGGGCCCGCACGGCGACCAGCTCATGCGGCGAAGGGCCAGCGCCACCCGGAGGGGCTGGCGCCCTGGCCCTGCAGCGTTCGCCGGCCAAGCCCGGCGTGAGCGGGCGGGTCAGTCCGCGACGGTCACCACGATCTTCCCGCCGGTGCTGCCTGCCGCGAGCACGCGCTGTGCGTCAGCGGCCCGTTCCAGCGGGAAGATGGCGCCCACCCGTACGGAGAGCCGGCCGGCCGTAGCCAGGTCGGCCACCGCTCTGAGGTCGTCCGCGTCGAGCCGGCAGAACACCGGGGTGACACCCGGCAGGCCGACGTCCGCCACCGAGGCAATGCGGGCGCGCGGCCGGGCTGCGGCAGCGGATGCGGTCACCACGCCCTTGCCGACCGTGTCCAGGACGGCGTCCACGCCGGCGGGCACCAGATCGAGGACGCGTGCGGCCACGCCGTCTCCGTAGACGACCGGCCCGACTCCGAGGGAGCGCACATAGTCATGGTCGCGCTCGGAGGCCGTGCCGATGACCTGGGCGCCGCGCGCGGCCGATCTGCGCGGCGAGCGAGCCGACACCGCCGGCCGCGCCGTGCACCAGCAGGGTCTCGCCGGGCCTCACATGCAGGGTGCGCACCACCGCCTGGTACGCGGTCAGACCCGCCAGCGGGAGTCCGGACGCCTCGGCGAAGCCCATGGTCCGGGGCTTGTGCACCAGGGTGCGCACATCGGCGGACACCACCTCGGCCAGTCCGCCGTGCGCGTGCTGCGCGTCGCCGCGGATGTAACCGACGACCTCGTCGCCGGGGGCGAACTCGGTGGCGACCGGGCCGGCGCTCTCCACCACACCGGCGATGTCCCAGCCCGGCACCACCGGGAAGTAGGTGGCGACCGCGCCGTCCAACGCCCCGGCCTGCAACGCGAGGTCGGCCGGGTTGAGCGCCGCCGCCTCCACCCGGACGACGACCGAGTCGACGTGCGCCTTGGGCAGCGGCAACTCCGCAAGTTCGAGTACCTCCGGACCGCCGTAGGAGCGGTAGACCATCGCCTTCACGTCACGCCCCCGGAACGGCCATCGGCATGTCCATCAGGACGTCGTGGCGTACGATCTTCCACTCACCGTCGATGCGGCGCAGGTCGGTGTCGTAGTAGCCCGACTCGATCGGCTCCACGGTGCCCTGGGCGCCGACGGCATCGTCCCGCCAACCCGTCTGCGGACGGCTTCGGCCACGCACCCGGAACACGATGAACTGGGCGTTCAGGTGGGCGCGGTCACCGTCGACCTCGATGACGTGGTCGGAGGTGATGTGATGACTGGAGCCACCCTCGGGATGCGGCTCCATGAAGTGCTCCACCGCGTACTGCACCGCCGTGCCACCGATCAAGGGCTCGCCGAACGGCTCGTAAGCGCCTGAAGCCGTTCTGGTCTGGATCTGCACCACCGCGTCGTCGGTGAACAGCGCACCCTGTGCTCTGCCGTCCCGGCGGTCGGTGGCGCGGACGTAGCGGGCGAGCACTTCCTGCACCTCGCGCTCGTCATTCATGATTCGGCTCTTTTCGTCCAGGGCGTGACTCGCGGTGCCTTCCGCATGGCTCAACGGTCCGCGAGACCGCGTGGGGTCCGGAAGTCAGGAGCACGGCCGGATCGACGTGGCCGCGTCCCAACGACGTTCAGTCGACCAGATGGGTGCCGGCCTTGGCGATGACCGATCTGACATGCGCCGATACCCTGGAAGCATGGATCGCCTGGAGACGCGGGAACTCGTCTACTTCTCGGCGCTGGCCGACGAACTGCACTTCGGCCGGGCAGCGGAGAACCTCGGCATCACCCAGCCGGTGCTCTCGCGTGCCGTCGCTCGCCTCGAGCGGCGTATGGGCGTGCGGCTCATGGACCGCACGAGCCGGAAGGTCGAGCTGACGGAAGCAGGCCGCACCTTCCGTGATGAGTGCCGGCGCCTGCTGCGCCAGCTGGACGCCGCGGTACGGCGCACCCGGCAGTCGGCGGACCATGCCCGCCTGGCCATCGCCGTACGCCCCGGAACCGGCAGCGGGTTCCTTCCGCAGGTACTGCGACGGTACGAGGGGCCCGAACCAGAGCTGGTCTTCGCGCACGACACCACGGGTGCGGTGCGAGACGGGATCGCGGACGCGGCCCTGGTGTGCCTCGAAAGCGAAGAGCTCGGGGGCCTGCAGGCCATCAGGATCGGGGCGGAGCAGCCGGTCGCGCTGGTGCCCCGAGAGCACGCCCTGGCCGGTCGCGACGGCGTCGTCGTCGCCGACCTTCGCGAGCTGAAGAGCTACCGCGCCCAATGCCCCGAGGCCGGCCTCGACGAGATCCTGGACCGTGTCGCACTCGGCCGTCTCGTCACCGTGGTGGGATCGACAGTCGTCGACCGCCTGCCCAGCGATGTCGCGGCCGTACCGGTCACCGACCTGCCGGCCACCACGCTCGCCTTCTGCTGGTCTCCCGCGACGAGGAACCGACACCTGCAGGCACTGGCGCAGGGTCTGGCCACAGATGCGCTGCCGGGCTCAGGGACATCGGCATAGGACACATGGCTGGCCCGCGCCCGGCCGTCGCGCCCGTACATTGGACGGCAACGCGGCTGGAGTTGACGGCTCGGGGAACAGGCGAAGGGTGTGCTGCGGGGTGACGATGCGCCAGGTGTCGGAGTCCGACTGCGGGGCGGTGTCGACAGAGGCGAGCTGCGCACTCGTGCCCGCAGCGAACTCCGGCCGTACGCCTCCGTATACGTTCCGCTCGGTAGCGAACGCGGTTGTGAGCTCCGGCACTTGCTGCGGAAACGTGGACGCCGTGAACGTCGTCGGCACCGAGCTGGGCGCAGCGTACGCAAGCTCGGCCAAGGCCCCATCACCATCCGAACGAGCTGCCCAATGGCCCCCAAGTGCGCGGTCTCGTGTGGACATGAGGCGCTGCCCTCCGTCGCCGCGCGGGTGGACGGCCGGGTCCCGTCATCCTGGACGGCGGAATACGCCGGGGCACGGATGTGCTCAAGGCGATCGCCCTCGGCGCCACGGCCGTGGCGGTCGGCCGGCCGTACGTGTGCTGCCTCGCCGCCGACGGGTGGGCAGGGGTGCGGGACGTGGTGCGGGCGCTGCGCAGACAGACGGAGCTGGCCATGGCTCTGACCGGGGCCGCGCGCCTCGCCGATCTCACGCCCGACCTCCTCGTGCCTCACCCGTCGGCATAGAGCGCGGCCACCGCGTCGCGAACCTGCGCCGCGGGCCGCTCCACCGCACATCGGCCGCCCAACTCCACCCGGCTGTCGTCCACCGGCCGGGTGCGGATGACAGCGCGATGACGGCCGTGCAGCACCTCCAGAGCGCGGCCCAGCTTCAGGGTCAGCAGCATGGAGGCGCTGCCGCACGCCTCGTCCTCGCCCTTGCCGATCCTGGGCGCCCACAACCGGGCGCGCACGCGACCGGCCGCCTCGTCCTCCCAGGCCCACACCTGGGTGAAGTCCTCGCCGTCCGGCAGGCCGGTCAGGGCGTCGATCTCGGCCGCGTCGGCCATCCGGTAGTGGCGCCAGGGCTTCGACCAGGCCGCGGGCGCGGTCAGCCAGACCGTGCCGTCGGCGTCCCTGCGGCACGGCACCGGCCCCGCGTCGGGGAGCAGCTCCCGCGGGGCGCGGCCGATGCCGTGCAGGGCCTCGACGGTGGCCAGCAGCGGATGGCCGCCGAAGCGGATCGACTGACCGTAGGAGCTGTGGATACTGATACGGCCCTGGTCGGCGTCCCGGACGAACACGGTGGCCGGGACACCCAATCGGGTCGCCAGTTCCTGACGTTGTGCGGAGGTGACCGAAGCCCCGTCCGGTTCGGCCACCACCAGAGCGGGATTGCCGTACATCCCCTCGGCGTTCACGAACGCCCTCACCATCCAGCACGCAGTCATGCCCAGACCGTACCCGCACCCCGAAGTGCTCGGCGCAGGCCGGTATGCGACGCCGAAAAGTGCAGGCTGACACCGTCGGGCGCACACACCGGCCTGTCCCGCCACGCGGTCCCCGCCCGGGCAGAGCAGGAACGGCCTCGGGGCCGCAACCACCACGCCTACGAAGACTGTTGCTATCCCGCACAAGATCAGCCCAGCTCCACTCGGACGGGCTCCCTGTTGAACTTCGCCGTACGAAACCCCCCGCTCGTAGCGCCGCTGCGGGCCCTGGTCAGGGCTGGCTGACGGGCGTAACCAGCACAGCTGATGCACGTTCCGCCGCGTTGGATGAGCTTCTCCATCCCACGATCGGTATGCGCGCGCTGCACGCGCCTGATGCTGTACATGCTGACGGAGGCGCACATCCACCAGCTGGTGGCCGCAGTGATCGCGGCATCCCGCTGCCAGGTGAGGCGGCCCGGTTGGTCAGCACTGCCCCCTGAACCCAGCGCCCCCGAGGGCCCGAACCGCCTGCTTCAGCGGCCGGCTGGTCGGGGGAAGTCGTGCCTTATGCGTCGGGTGAGCTCTTCGGCGACGTACCGGTGGTAGCGGCGATTGGGGTGGATCAGCGCCGGCTCTCCCCACCCGCCCGACCCGACCGTGCCCGCCTTCTCGGTGTAGCCCTCCACCCACTTCACATCGCGTGCAGCACAGGCGTCTCTTCCGACAGTAGCCCGCTGGGTGTCGACGAACTGGGCCGGCACGCCCTGCTGGTTCGCGCGGGCCGTGGCGGACGCGATGGCCGCGTTGACACCGTCGAGTATCCGGCGCAGCCAGACGAGGTCCCCTGGATTGAGGGTGAACAGCTCCTGAGAGCTGCGGGCACAGGTGCGGACGTCTTCAGGGATCACCGTCGGATAGCCAACCGTGTAGATCCGCGCGTGCGGCGCCCTGGTGTGCAGTTCACCCAGCAGCGCCTGGTAGTGGGCGGCCAGTGCGCGCCTGTGCCCGTCCAGGTCCGGGTCGTTGGCGGGCAGGCCGAGGACGGCGTACGTACCGCTCTTGAGGTTGTCCTGGCACTGCGCGGGACGGCTGCCGGTGCTGTCGGCTTTCAGGCACAAGGACGCCAAGGGGCCGAAGTAGTCGTTGCCGCCGATGCCGACTGTGATGACGTCGGTGTCGGCAGACACTGCCCTGATCTGCGCCGGGCGCGCCGGGAAGGGCGCCAGCGGGTCGCTGTGGGGCGTTGCGAACCTGTCGAGTCGGGCGTGGCCCGTCGGCGTCTGCGGCGTGTGGCGGACGTCGTCGGTGGTAGCTCCCCCGCAGGTGACGTTCACGGCAGTGGCCAGACGTGAAGCCAGTTGCCTCTTCACCACGTACGGATACGAGCCCAGCGTCTGCTCACACCCCGATTTGCCAGGCGCGTCCGGCTCCGCAGGCTCTCCGGCCAGGCGGGTGTACCCCGCCGAATAGGAATCGCCAAGACTGACCATCTTCAGCCTCGGAGCCCGTTCCAGGGGCTCGTGCGCGTCGGCACGCGCCTTGACCTCAGCCGTGCCCGCGAGCAGGAGGGCCGCACATCCCATTGCTATCGCCGTCGTCCTGGAACGCATCAGCCGCCGACACCCTCCGCCAGAGGCCGCGCCCGCCGCGCGGCCCTCCTACCAGACCTTGTCCCCGTATCCGAGGCAGACGCACCCTGGCGCCACCCGGACAGAGGAACCCGATCACCACAACGGTCGGTGGTACACGGCACACAGCCCGGCAGCCGTGGGCGTCCCTACCTTCTCGAGAGTGTTTGATGCGGCGTGAACGAAGCTGGACACGAGGCGTTCAGTACGGCGTAGCGGGCAATGATCCCAACTTCCAGTGAGGATGAATGAGATTCCATGAGAAGGACGCTTCGAGGGCGCGTGAAGAGGAGACCTGTGGTGTCGAACGATCCCATGGCGGCGGTGGTGCAATACGCCGATGCCTTCAACCGCGGTGACGCGAAGGCGATGGCCGCGGCATGCGCCGACCCGATGCAGATTCATCACCCTCGGTAAGCCATGGCATGTCGATATCTCCGGTGATCATGCCTATGTCGTTGTTCCCGCGACCATGACATTCGACCTGTGGGGCAGACAGGTCACCCAGACCGGCTCGGTCTTCACGGTGGCGCTTCGCAGGGCCGGCACGGAGTGGCGACTCACGGCCTGGGCGTGGACAAAGGGCTCTTGGTACTCCAGTGTGACTTCGCGATCCAAGTGTCCGACTGGCTGGTGAGCCGCCGTCGGTAGCGGGAGCGTCTGGCTGTGCCTGGTGGAGCATGCGCCGGATTGACCAGGCCAGAAGGTGGTGCGGCGGTGTGGCCGGTGGTCTGAAGAGCGTGCCGGTGAGGCGGCGGATCTCCGGGACGGTCAAGTCGATCGGGTCGCAGCTGCGGACTGGGGGGTTCGGGTCGGTGCTCCGGTCCGGCTTCGCGCTGGCGGCAACGGCGGTGAGGAAGGTCAGCGCGAACATGGCAAGGGTGATGGGGCGGTGCCCGGAGGTCCAGTGGCGGACCTGGTACTGGTCCAGCAGACCTGGCCTTTTGCGGCTTGGAAGCACGCTTCGATGCACCACCTGCTCCCGGCAACGCGAACCAGCGCGGCCAGGGCCACCTGACCCGGTGACCAGCACCGGTAAAAGGCACGTTCGCCGGTTGCGGGGTTGCGGCGGATCAGCAGAAACCGGTTCTTGTCGGCTCCGGTCTGCGCCCACACCCATTCGTAGCAGCGCGGGCGCTTCGCTCCGGCGCCGGCGCTCTGCCGGTGCCAGGCGTAGGTCTACGGCCACGACCCGCGCCTTCGGTCCGCCCTTGAGGCACGTGGAATCGGCTACGTCCTCGCAGTCGCCTGCACCACCAAGGTGCGGCTCTTCGAGAACCGCACGGTGGTCCAGGCCGCCACCGTGGCCGCCTCACTGCCCCGGGACTTCGGAAACCCTGTCTCGTCCACGATCAACACGCCGTCCCCGCCGAGGTGGTCCAGCACGTAGGAGCGGACCTCGTCGCGCACCCCGTCGGCATCCCAGCGTACGCTTCGCAGCAGCCTCTGCATCACGCCGGGGCGGGCATGGCCAGCCTCTTCGGCCGACTGCCGGCAGTTCTTGCCTTCCACGCCGGACAGCGGTCCAAGGATGCCCGTACCGTCGCCTGCGGTTCCACTCGGCGAAACCAGCCGCGATGCGGGCCATGGCCTGCTCGAACATCGCCTGCCAGCGGGCCGCATAGATGTTCTGGCCCGCGGTCATCACACGATCTTCGGAAGGCCACACAACCCCTGATGATCAGGCGTTGGCCGTTCTCATACTTACCCGGGTCCAACGCAAAATCGCGAGGGCCGACCGGATGGGGATGGCGCGCTCTCGCTCGAGGCGGATCCACCTGTCAATCCCTTTGCGCGACCGAGCAGGTCACCCCTAGCGTGCAAGCGCGCAGGAACCGTGCGCCAGGGCAGCGCGCCACACGAATGAGGAGCAACCGCCGTGGGAACCATGGTCTCGGTCAGGGGCTGGCTGCAGTGTGACGACGGACAACTGGCCCAAATCAAGGAGATCGTGGAAGCCGACGATCCGGAGCGCACCTACAGCGGGGGCTGGGCCTTCCCCGCTCGGCAGTACAACGACGTCAGGTGGGCCTTCTACGGTGGCGACATCCGCGCGGTGTCCCTCGGCTGGTTCGAGGAGAGGTTGCGTCAGATCGCCCAGATCTCCGCCTCCTACCAGGATGACGAGTACGACGAGAGGCCCCGGGGGCTGTTTCTGGTCAGCCACGACGTCGACGGCATGACCGAGTGGAGGGTCCACAACGGCGGCCTGGTGATCGGCCTCCCGGATGGGGATTACCACTACCTCGACGCCTAGCTAGATCACGAAGTCCGCAGTGGAATATAGAGCGCTTCTGATCTGGATAGTTGCTGTTCTGGGATGATTTCTTGACGTGTGGCGTTGTTGATCGTTGCACGGTGCGTGAGTGTTCGTCGTCCGTACTGCAGTGACGTGTCCGATGCCCGCTGAGCCTTGATCAAGCCGGTCTTCACTGCGTCTACGACTGCTACGCCGAGCGGGAAGCCGACGGCACCACTCAGCAGGTCCACGATCTGTAACGCGACAAGGGCCGCCGAGCCCACGGCCGCAGCTTCCAGCCGACCGCGGCCCTGGTGGACGCGCAGAGCGTGATGACCTCGACAAACGCCGCCGAGACCCGTCAGGGTTGCAGCGACCACGGGAGGAGGGGTTCGAGCCGCTACCGAAGCGGTGGGTGATCGAGCGGACCTTCGGCTGGTTGATGCCGCATCGCCGCCTGGCGCGGGACTACGAAGCCCTGCCCCGGCGATCACGGGCGGTGATCCACTGGGCGATGGATAAGGGCGTGGATGCCGTAGCCCTGCAGTGGCAGTCGCGCCGCAACTCAGGCTCCGGTCGCCCTGCTGGGCACTTGCTGCGGAGTTGCTGCTCGTGGCGGAGCGGAGCCTCAGCTGTTCCGGAAGCGCCGGGCCGCAGCCGCGAGTTCCTCAGGCAGCGCCGGGCCGGCACATGCGTGATCAATCAGCAGGTCCCGGTACGAGTCGTTCGGCAGATTCGGCGCCAGTTCGATGAGTTCGCTCAGATCGACACGCGAGCCCGTCAGCCGTGCACGGTAGGCAGCCCCGGCGGCGCGAAGTGAGAGCTCAGTCGGCTCGTACCTCATCCCCTGATCGATCAGCCGGACCGCAGAGGCGAAGTCGCCCTGCTCAGCACGCACATCGGCCAGGTCCAGGTAGAGCGACCAGTTGGCCGGTTCCAGGGCAAGAGCGCGCTCGAACGCAGCCACGGTCTGCTGAAGATCACCCAGCTTGCGCCACGTGCCCGCTCGGACCACCTCCGTCAGCATGATCCGTTCGACGGAGTCTGCCTGATCGCAGAGGGCAAACGACGTATCGGTGAGACCGCATGCCCGCAGCAAGATCGCCATCTTGGCCAACGCCTCCGGCAACGGCTGGCGGGCAGAGACCGCGTCGACGGCTTCGAACCAGGGCCGAAAACGTTCCCGCATGCTCTCGGTGTCCAGATCATGGCCATAGTCCATCGTCCGCATCGCGGCCTCGGCCAGCGCATCGGCATTCACCACACCGAGAAATCGTTCATCGCTGAACCAGGGAGCTTTGGCCCAGGCAATGTCGGGTCGCACACCCGTCACCGATCCGATCGCCAGCGCCGCGCCGTCCATCTCGCCCTGAAGGAAGCTGATGTACGACTGCGCCAGTACCGTCCTCAAGGAGTTGGCACCCTGTACGACCTCGGCCAGCTCCGACGGGTTGTCCCTCCACAACTCGGCAAGAACCGCATAGGGCTCGGGGTTGTCAGGCGCGGAGGCGATGGCGCCCGCCAGATAGTGCACGGCTGCTGATGGGCTGTCCCCGCAGTGCGCCATCACCCGCGCGAGACCTACTCCAGCTGCTACCGCCCGATTCGACATCGTCCGAGGGTATCGCGGCCCCGAACTCTCTCTCAGCCGTGCCCCATGGTGAGGGCGCGGACCCGGTCCTTGAGGGCCTGCCCCGGGGACTGCCGTACGAGGACCGGGTTCTGTCGGCCGCCGCGTACTTGCGCACGAACCTGACACTGCAGCCCCCCACCACTTCTCGGGATCTCAAAAGCCGTGGCCGATCGCATCATCGGGCATCTCGGCCCCCTGCTCGCCCTCCGGCCGCGCAAGCGGTTCCGCAAGGACGCCGTGCTCCCTGTGGACGGCATGGTCGCCCCGGCAGCCCGCCGGACAGTACCCGTGTGTTGCCGTCGAGGGCTCGCTCGGGCGTTGGGCGGCCGGCATGCGATGGGTCGGGCGGCACCGTGCGCCGGCCCTGAACCGCTCGAACTGCGACAGTTCGCCCAGAGGTCGGGCATGCCACTTGCTCTGCACGGATGGGGAGAAGACGGAGCGATCGTTCATGAGCAGTCCGGGTGAGCTGCGCGCACGCGCCGACGATCTGGAGGCCGGGTACCTCCCGGCGGAGGGCCGGCCGTACGACAGCGGCAGCTCAAGCGCTGTCGGCGGGCTCGCAACGGCGACCGCGCCTTCGGCGACCGGCCGCGGCCGTCGGGACCGCGGGGACCGGCGAGTCGTCGTGGACGACGACGGAGGACCATGCGGCGGGGCTGCGTTGCCGAGCCCTGCCGTCCGGTCACTTCCCGTCCGGTCCGCGGGAGTCGGGCCTCGGGCCCGAGGGCACGACGGCCAGGAGGGCGATGGCCAGGCAGGCCAGCAGGGGGGCGGCGTAGGCGATGTGCACGCCGAGCGGGAGCATGGCGGCGACCGCGAAGCCGGCCAGACCGTAACCGGCGCCGTTGGCCGCGTAGAGGGAGGAGAAGCCCGCGCTCCACGCCGACTCGGGAAGGTCGCGCTGAAGGGTGAGCGCCCGCGCGGTGATCTGGGGCGCGGCGAACAGCCCGGCCGCGATCACGCTGATCGCGATCACGGGCAGGCTGGGCACGAGCGCGGAGGGCAGCAGGGCCGCACATAGCAACGCCAGGAACAGGGCCGCCTGACGGTGGATGCGCCCCGGCCAGCTGCGCAGTCCGTACATCAGACCACCCAGCACACTGGTGATCGAGTAGCCGGTGAAGAGCACTCCCGCCAGGGATGCGGGGGACCCCACGGTGTCCAGGGACGGTGGTACCCCTGTGTCCAGGCAGCCACCGGCGAACCCTCCGACAATCCCCAGGGCGAGGGAGGGCGCGGCGGCGCGTAACAGTGTGCGGTGCGAAGACCGCTGCGTGGTCCGGTCGGTGTGCGCATGGGTGGGTGCGGTGTGCAGGCGTACGGAGGTCAGGGCCGAGGCGGCGGCGAGTAATGCCATGGCAGTGACCGCGAGGCGTGGATCGCCCAGGGCGACCAGGCCGGCCACCGCTGCGGGGGCCACCGTCCACGCCAGTTCCAGCAGCGTGGTGTCCAGACTCATCGCCTGATGCAGCAGGGGCCGCGGCATGCTGCGGGCGAGCAGCGCCCGTAGCTGTCCTGGCGTCCCGGCCCCGACACCGCCGGCCACGCCGGCCAGCACGACGAGTGCCGCGGCGGGCAGGGCGGTGGCGGTAGCCGCGAGCAGGGCGTACACGACTGCGCGGACGGTCAGGGCCACCCGAAGACAGCGGTGGCCCGGCCAGCGGTCGGCGAGGGCGCCCAGCCAGGGAGCCAGTACCGCCTCGGTGATCGCGTGGGCGCCGGAGGCGAGGCCACCGATCGCGAAGGAACCGGCTTGATGACCCAGCAGGACCAGCGCGAGCGGTGCCATGGCGTCCGGCACCCGGCACAGCAGAGTGGTCACGGCCCAGGGCCGCCAGCCTGGCGCCGTCATGACCTGCCGGTAACCGGTCGGCCGTGCGCTCACCTGGGCGTCCACCCGTCGTCTCCTCTCCCCTGTCGCTCCGCCCGTCAGCGGGCGTGCCCCGTCGACCCCGGGGGTACCGGGTTCCCCGGGGCGTCGGCTTCATCGATGGTGCACGGTTGTCGCAGCGCCCGCAGCCTGGCTGCCAGCGCCTCGACGGTGCGGTGCTTGAACAGTTCCGCGGGCGACAGGGTGGGGGCCAGGGCGCTCATGGCCCGTATGGCCCGGAAGGAGTCGCCGCCCATGGCGAAGAAGTCCGCGTCGGGGCCGGGCGACGGCACCTCCAGGATCCGTGCCCACACCTGTGCCACCCGTTCCTCCTCGGGGTCGCGGTACCTGTCCCCCGCCCTCGGCGGGTCGGACTCGACTTCCTGAGTGTGCGTCAGCCGCCGCCGGTCGACCTTGCCGTTGGGGCTCAGAGGCAGCTCGTTGGTGACGACGACAACGCCGGGCACCATCGGCGCCGGCAGCCGCGCCGCCAAATGCGTGCGCACCGCCGAGGAGTCCACCACCGCGGTCGGGTGCGGCACGACGTATCCGACGAGTCGGCGCTCTCCGGGGCCGGCGGTCGCCACGGCGACGGCCTGCCGGACGCCGGGGACGGCGCGCATGTGGTGCTCGATCTCTCCCAGCTCGACACGCACTCCGCTGATCTTGACCTGGAAGTCGAGTCTGCCCAGGAGTTCCACCAGACCGTCGGGGTGGTAGCGGGCGAGGTCGCCCGTGCGGTAGAGGCGGTCCTCCCCCACCGCCGGATGCCGCCAGGAGCGGAATCGCTCGGCGGTCAGGTCGGGGCGGCCCGCGTAGCCGCGGGCCAGGCCCGCACCGGCCAGGTGCAGTTCGCCCGGCACGCCGATGGGGACGGGTGCGCCCTCGGGGTCGAGGATGTAGAGCCGCTGATTGGCCAGGGGCCGGCCATAGGGCACGCTGGGCCAGTCGGGTCCGCCCGTGGCGGGCACTTCGTAGAGCGTGGAGTGGATGGAGGACTCGGTGGCCCCGCCGAGGGCGGCCACCCGCACGTTCGGGGCGATCGCCCGCAGCCGTCCGGGCAGGGTCACACCGATCCAGTCGCCGCCCAGCATCGCCACCTTCAGATCCGGAAGCTCCAGGCCGCCGCGCTCGGCGTGCTCCACGAACAGCTCCAGCAGGGCGGGGGCGGAGTTCCACACGGTGACGTGGTGCGCCTGGACGAGGTCCGCCCAGTGTGTCGGGCGCTGGAGCCCCCCGGGGTCCGGTACGACGACGGTGCCGCCGGCGACCGTGATGCCGAGGAATTCGTACACCGACATGTCGAAGCCGGGTGACGACAGCGCGAGGACCGCGTCACCCGGTCCGATGCCGAAGCGCCCGTTGAGGTCGGTGAGATTGTTGACGACGCCCCGGTGGCGCAGCTCGATGCCCTTGGGCTCTCCGGTGGAACCGGAGGTGTGGATGACGTAGCAGAGGTCGTCCGGGCGTGCCCTCGCCGGCAGGTCGCGGCGGGCGGCGCGAGCCGCCTCGTCCGGGTCGACCGTGTCGGCTGCCGCGTCCTGCCACGGGTCGTCCGGGGGCGGGGGGAGGATCAGCAGCCGACCGGGTCCCTCGGGCAGGGCCGTCGCCGTGGCCGGTGTCGCCAGGACGGCATCGCAGGCGCCGTCGCGGCGCAGGAAGGCCAGCCGCTCGGCCGGGTAGGCGGGATCCATCGGCAGATAACAGCCGCCCGCCTTCAGCACCGCCAGCAGGGCGACGAGCAGGTCGGCGGAGCGTGGCAGGGCCACCCCGACGACCGACCCGGGAGCCACGCCCAGCCCGGCCAGGTGGCGGGCGAGGCGATTGGCCCGGGCGTTGACCTCGGCGAAGGTGGTGGCCTCGCCGCCCTCCCACACGGCCACGGCGTCGGGCTGCGCGGCCGCCCGGTCCTGGAAGTGTTCGTGCAGGCACCGGTCGTGCGGCAGATCGGCGGCTGTACGGTTCCACTCCACCAGCATCAGCTGTTCCTCGGCGGGCGTCAGCAGAGGCAGCCCTGTCACGGGAAGGTCCGGATCGGCGGCCGCCGCCGCGCCCAGTACACGAAGGTGGCCGCACAGCCGCTCGGCGGCGTCGGCTGACAGGGTCCCGGGCGGCACCACAAGCCATGCGCCGCCCTCGGGCCCGAAAACGTCGACGGCGAGGGTGAGGCAGCCTTCCTCCGCCGCGGTGTCGAGCTGCCCTGGCCGGCACCCGATCACCCGCACACGCAGCAGGCCCTCCGCCCGGCCTGCGCTGTCGGCGTCCGCATGCTCGAAGGGAGTGCCTGGCGAGCGCAGGACGGCTCGGACGTCCGCGAGCAGCGTGCGGTACGAGGGCCGTCCGGCGAGGTCGAAGGGTATCCGTGTGGTCCGTCCGCCGGGGCCCTCGGGAAGCACGGGGAGGACGAAGTCCTCGGCGCCTGCGTACCGGGCCAGGACGACCGCGCAGATCGCCGCGGCCGCGGCGAGCCCGGCCGCGTCGTCCCGCTCGAGGGGGCCGGGCAGCATGACGGCGTGGACGCAGGGCCGGTCCCCGCGGGCCGCCTTCGCCTGGGGAGTCACGGCAAGGGTCAGGGCTTGCATCGACGTGTCCTTCCTCGTCAGCGCGCGGCCGGGTACTGGGGCACCGGGAAGCGGTCGCACAGTTCTCGCACGGCTGCACGCACCCGTAAGGCGAGCGCAGGGTCGAGGCCGTCCCGCCCTCCCCTGCCGCCCAGGCCGCGTACGACCGTGTCGACCAGGTCGGCGCAGGTGTGCATCTCGGCGGGCCCCAGACCGCGCTGCGCGAGGATGTTGGTGCCCAGCCGCAGCCCGCTGGTGACCAGAGGCGGTCGGGTGTCCCCGGGCACCCGGTTGCGGTTGGCGAGGATGCCGCACTCTTCCAGCGCCCGCTCGGCATCGGCTCCGCTCACTCCGGCGGCGGTCAGGTCGAGGAGGACCATGTGGTTGTCGGTGCCGCCGCTGACCAGGCGGTGGCCACGCGCCGTCAGGGCGTCGGCCAGCACGCGGGCGTCCGTCCGGATCCGCCGTGCGAGCGCGGTGAACTCGGGGCCGGCCGCCAGCCCGAGAGCGCGTGCCTTGGCCGCGATCGCAGCGGCGTTCGGCGTGCCCTGGGTGCGCGGGAAGACCCCTCGTCGTATCCGCTCGGCCAGCGGCGTGCCGCTGTCGGCGCCGGCTCGCTCGTCCGCCGCGGCCCCGAGAAGGATCAACCCGCCGCGGGGTCCGCCCAGTTGCTTGTAGGTGCTGGTGGTCGTCACGTGCGCGGTGTCCACGGGGTTGGGGTGGAGGCCGGTGGCCACCAGCCCGGCGACGTGCGAGATGTCCGCGAGCAGCCAGGCGCCCACCTCGTCGGCGACGGCCCGGAAGGCGCCGTAGTCCCAGGTACGCGGATAGGCACTGGCGCCGGCCACGATCACTGTCGGCCGGTGCCGGCGGGCGAGGGCGGCGACCTCGTCGGGGTCGATGCGGCCGTCGGAGCCCAGGCCGTAGCGTACGGCCCGGAAGTACCTGCCGGTCACCGAGGCAGGGGCGCCGTGGGTGAGATGGCCGCCGGCGTCCAGGTCGAGGCCCAGAAGGGTGTCACCCGGCCGCATCAGGGCGAACAGCACGCTGAGGTTCGCAGACGAGCATGAGTGGGGCTGCACGTTGGCGTGGCGGGCGCCGAACAGCGCCGCCGCCCGCTGAGCCGCAAGTCGCTCGACCTCGTCGAAGAAGCGTGCTCCTGGATGGTAGCGAGCGCCGGGGTAGCCCTCGGCGGTGACGTTGGACAGGGCGCTGCCCGCTGCCGCGAGGACGGAGGGGTGGGCCAGGCTGGCGTAGGCGACCATCGCCAGGTTCTGCTGCTGGAAGCGGACTTCGGCGTCCAGCAGCCCGTTCAGCGCGGGATCGTCGCACGGCAGGGCGCCGGCGCCCTGGTCGAGGAGTTGCCGGTGGGTTCCGGGCGCGGTGAACGGCTGGGGTGCCGGTCGCGATGCGGTCAGGGGCGATTGTCCAGTGATCATGGCGGGTTCCCAAGGGCGATGACGGGGTGAGGCAGGGTCCGAGCCGCGCACTATGGCCCGGAGCAGGACCTGGCGTGGGCCACGGCAGGCAGGCCGCTTGGCGGCGCACGGTGGCCGGACACGGGCCGCGTCAGTCGGTGCCCTGCCGAGTGGGGGCCGGGCACGCCTGGCGGCGCCAGTGCTCGGCCAGGGTCTGCAGGCGGTCGGCCCATACGGACGTGTCCGGCGCCTGGAGGACGCCGTGCACCGGCCCGTCACCGTCGTCGTACAGCTCCAGCAGCACTTCCGCCTGGGGGGCGGTGGGCGGGACCGGTCGCGTTCGCACGGTGACGGGGCCCGCGCGGTGCGCCTGGCGCGGCCAGTTCTGGAGCAGGAAGGTCGCCTGGTACAGCGGCATGCGGCGGCCGCGGCCCCGGCCGGTGACGCGCACGATGTCCTCCAGTGGCAGCGCCGCGTTCAGGACGCAGTCGACGACGGTGTCCCACAGTCGTGTCACGCAGTCCTCGGCGAAGGGGTCGTGCACTGCCACGGGCACCATCGTGAAGCGGCAGCCGACCTCTTCCTCCGTGCCGGCGGGCCGGTCGGCGACCGCTGTGCCGATCGCGAAGTCCCGGGCGCCGGCGAGCCCGGCCAGGGCGCGTGCGTAGCAGGACAGCAGCACGGCGAAGGGCGTGACCGCCGCGGCGC
This sequence comes from Streptomyces sp. NPDC048192, assembly GCF_043202415.1. NCBI lineage: Bacteria > Bacillati > Actinomycetota > Actinomycetes > Kitasatosporales > Streptomycetaceae > Streptomyces > Streptomyces sp. NPDC048192. Next base: position 58,468 of record NZ_JBIDAL010000021.1, on the reverse strand, counting down.
GGGCCCGCTCGCGCAGGGCTGCCGCTTCGGCCCGGTCCAGGCTGACGGGGCACTGCGCGAGACGGCCGGTGAGGATGTCACGCCGGGTCAGGCCGCGTCCGTCGTCCGGCAGGTCGCCGACGCCGGACAGGGCGTGGCGCCAGTGTTGCTCCAGTGCCGCGCGGCAGCCCGGATCGAGGGTCGGTGCCGGGCCGCGAACTGCGATCGGCAGTTCGGGGCGGCGCCCGGCCAGTGCGGTGGCGTAGGCGCGGGCCAGGTCGGCGGCGAGCACCTCGCCCGAGGCGCCGTCGAAGGCGATGTGATGGACGGCCAGGTGTACGTCCGCCCCGTCGGGCAGCGGTACGACGGCCCAGCGCAGCAGATCGGCGGCTGCCGTGTCGAAGCCGACCGCGCGCCGCAGGACGCCCACGGCCTCGTGCGGCGCGGTCCCGGACGGCAGGAGCAGCGGTTCGTGTTCCGGCGGACGGTCGGTGACCTGGGCGACCAGGGCTGCCCCCTGGACCGTGTACGCGGTGCGCAGCGCCTCGTGGCGTTCGCGTACCGCACGCAGGGCCAGCGTCAGGGCGGTGAGGTCGAGCGGTCCGGTCAGCCGGAAGTGGGCGAAGGTCGCGGCGGCCGCGCGCTGACCGGAGGTGCGGTCCACAGCCCAGAACCGGCGCTCCGCAGCCGTCGCCGGCCGGGCCGACGCCCTGCGCCCGGTTGCCGCCGCGTCGACGGGGCCGGCGGCCTGGGCGCGTTCGGCCGGGGCCACGGCCGTGACATCAGGTTCCGGCACGGGGAGCCTCCTGCAGTACGGCGGCTATGCCGGCCGGCGTGGACGCCTCGAACAGGGTGGCCAGGGCGAGGTCGCGGCCCAGGCGTTTGCGCAGCCGGTTGACGAGCCGTGCGGCCTGCAGGGAGCTGCCGCCGAGGTCGAAGAAGTCGTCGTGCGGGCCGATCGCGGGGCGGCGCAGTACTTCGGCGAACACCTCGACGACGGCCCGGGCGGTCTCGTCGCCCGGCTCGCCGTCCGCCTGCGCCGCTCCGGTCTGCTGGTCGGACGTGTGGGTGACGGCTCGCCGGGGGTCGGGCAGAGCCGCGCGGTCGGTCTTCCCGGTCGGGCCGAGCGGCAGCCTTTCCAGAGCCACGATGTCGGCCGGGACCAGGGGCGCGGGCACCCGCTCGGCCAGGGCACGGCGCAGGGCGCGCGGGTCGATATCGTTCGGACCGGCCACCACGTAGCCGACCAGGACGGTGTCCTGCCCGTCCGGATCGGTGAAGGCTCGGGCCGCCGCGGCCCGTACTCTGGGCAGGTCCAGCAGGTGCGCCTCGACGTCTCCCAGTTCGATCCGGTGGCCGCGCACCTTGACCTGGTCGTCCCCGCGGCCGATGAACTCCAGGGCGCCGTCCGGGCGCCGCCGCACCAGGTCGCCGGTGAGGTACATGCGCGTGCCGGGCACGAACGGGTTGTCGGGGAAGGCGCGGCCGGTCGCCTCCTCGTCGCCCAGGTAGCCCAGGGCGAGCTGGTCGCCGGCGATCGCCAGCTGGCCGGTGGCGCCGTCGGGTACGGGACGCAGGGCTTCGTCGAGGACGTACAGCGCGGTGCGGGCCAGGGGGTGCCCGATGGGTACCTCCTGCCCGGGCGGCAGGGGCCGGCAGGTCCAGTAGGTGGCGTCGACGGCGTACTCGGTGGGCCCGTACATGTTGTGCAGCCGGGCCGTGGCGTGGCGCAGGAAGCGGTCGTGCAGCGGCCGGTCCAGTCGCTCGCCGCCGACGAACACCTCGCGCAGCCGCGGGCAGGACCGCAGGCCCTCGTCCTCGTCCAGCAGGGCGCGCAGCAGTGAGGGCACCAGGGCCAGGGTGGTGACGTTCTCGCGGGCCAGCAGCCGAACCAGGTGGGCCGGATCACGCTGTCCGTCGTCGTCGGCGACGACCACGCGGGCCCCGGTGACCAGCGGCGGGAAGATCTCCTGGAGGGAGATGTCGAAGGCCAGGGAGGTGCGGTGCAGAACGCTGTCGCCGGGCCCGCTGGGAAAGGCGTCCGTCTCCCAGATCACCCGCGAGCGGATGGCCCGGTGCGGCACCACGACCCCCTTGGGCCGTCCGGTGGAACCGGAGGTGTGGATGACGTAGGCCGGCGTGTGCGGCTCCGCCTGCCCGCGCGGCACCCCGGCGGCTCCCCCGGCCGGTGCCGGGGGGATCGCGCCGACCGCCACGGCGGGGACGTCGTCGCCCAGCAGCCGTGCGGCCTCCTCCAGGTCGTCGGCCAGGACGAGCCGCGGCCGTGCGTCCGTCACGACCGCGCGCAGCCGCTCCACCGGGTAGGCCGGGTCGAGGGGCACGTACGCGGCGCCGACGTTGAGCACCGCCAGGACGGCCGCCACCGCGTCCGCGCTCCGGTGGAGGGCGATCCCGACCAGTGTGCGGGGGCCGCAGCCCGCGTCGGCCAGGTGGACGCTCAGGGCGTCGGCCCGCTCCTGCAGCTGACGGTACGTCAGGGTGCTGGTGGCGTCGGTGACGGCGGGGGCGTCCGGGGTGCGCAGGCTCTGGTCGCGGACCAGGTCGTGCAGCAGGCCGTCGCGCGCCGACGGAGGCGACAGGCCCGGGGAAGGATGGGCGAGGCTGGTCATCGGTCATGCCCTTCGGGTACGGCGGTTCGGTGTGAGCTCTGCCGGGCGAGCGTCGTGTGGAACAGCGCCCGCCGGTAGAGCAGTTGGGCCGGTGAGTCGTCGGTGAGCCCGTGCGCGCCGTGTACGTGCAGCGCGCACCAGGTGGCGTCCAGGGACAGTGCGCCGGTGTGCCGCACGAGGTGGGCCACCCGCTCGGTGAACGGGCGCTTGTCCTCGTCGTCGGCCGAGGCCGTGCCCCGGTCTGCGGCGGCGGCGATGGAGTGGGTGAGCAGACGGGCGGCGCGCAGGCGCGCGGTGAGGGCGGCCAGCGGGAAGGCGACCGCCTGGTGGCGGCCGATCGGCACGCCGAACTGGTGCCGCTGCCGGGCCTGTCGTACCGCGGCGCCGACGGCGGCATCGGCCAGCCCCCACACGTACGCGGCCCGGCGGATGCCGTCGAGGTCGGCCGGACTCGGGCCGCCGTCGCCCGGGGCCGCGCCCTCGTCCGCGGTGAGGACGGGGCCCGCGCGGCCGTCGAGGTCCAGGCGGTGGCGCCGCTCGCCGTGCAGGCCCGGCTGCGCCCGCCACGCGGCGCCGTGCAGCGCGACGAGCGTGAACCGCACGCCGTCGCCGGGGACCGGGGGCAGCCGCAGCAGCGCCGTGGCGGCCGGCAGTCCGACGGCGAAGTCCCGGTGCCCCGGTGGTTCGGCGTCGTTGCCGTGCCGCTCGCCGGGTGCGGGCCACCAGCTCACCGCGGGGACGTCCGCGCCGGTGGTCAGGCCGTCCAGCACGGCGGCCGCCGGGCCCGGGCCGGCCGCGGCGAGCGTCTCCGCCGCGGCGATCATGTCCAGCAGGGTGCCGTCGCGTCCGGCTCGGCCGGTCTCTTCCGCGACCAGCACGGCCGCCGTCTGGTCCAGCCCGCGGCCGCCGCGGGAGCAGGGCACCGTCAGGGCGGCCCAGCGGGGCGCGAGGGCGGCCGTCTCGGCCTGGCACGTCTCCAGGGCGCTCCGGAATTCCGCGGCCAGGCCGGGGGGTGCCGAGCCGGGCTCACTGCGCATCGCCGGCCTCCAGTCCCAGGTTGCCGGCGATGACCTGGAGCATCATCTCGGAGGTACCGGCCGACAGGCTCAGCCCGGGCGCCTCCCGGTTCAGCAGCAGCGCGGTGCGGTCCTCGGGCGCTCCCGGATCGTGTGCCGTCAGCAGGTCGTGCGGCAGGGACAGTTCCTGCGACAGTTCCCACACCTCTCGCATCAGCTCGCTGTTGAGCCATTTCGACTCGGCTGCCTCGGCGGGGTCGAGGTCGCCGTCCGCGAGCCGGCCGGCCATCGACCAGGCCAGCAGACGGCCCGCCTCGGCGGCGGTGGAGATCCGGTCGAGACGTTCCGCCACGGCACTGCCGAAGCCGCGGTCGGCGGCCCGCCGCCGCAGCCAGGCGAGGTGAGCACGCACCCGGGCGCTGTAGTCCATGCCCACGCGCTCGACGGCCAGCCCTTCGGTGATCACCAGCCAGCCCTCATCGACGTCCCCGACGACGTCCTCCGGGCCGACCCGGAGACCGTCGAGGAGCACCTGGTGGAACGGTTCGTGGTTGACGCCGTCGACAGGGCGGACGGTCACTCCCGGGGCGCGCAGGTCGACCACGAACAGGGTGATCCCCAGCAGCGGTTCGGGGTGCTCGCCCGTGCGGGCGGCGACGATCGCGAGGTCGCAGTGGGCCGTCTTGACGCTGTGCACCTTGGTGCCGTGCAGTCGCCAGCCGTCGTGTGCCGGGCGGGCGATGGTGCGCAGGGAGGCCAGGTCGGAGCCTGTTTCGGGTTCGCTGTAGAGCACGGCGGCCAGGACGTCGCCGCCGGCGAGGAGCGGCAGCAGGCGCTCGCGCTGCCGGTCGCTGCCGCACAGCAGCAGGCAACGGCCGGCGTTGCGGACGCTGTTGACGTGGGCGCTGTCCGGCACGTGGTGGACGGCGAGTTCCTCGGTGAGGATGTTCGCGCACACCGTGTCCAGGCCGGCTCCGCCCCGCTCGGCCGGCCAGTCGGGGGCGAGCCACCGGTGCCGGCCCAGCAGGCGGTAGGCGGGCCGGGGATCGGGGTCGTGCGGGTCCGCGCGGCTGCCGTCGCGCAGGGCCTGTCGCATCTCCGGGCCGCCCAGCAGTTCGCGGAGGCGGGCGCGGAAGTCTTGCTGTTGCGGGGTCAGCAGGAAGTCCATGGCGCCTCTCCGGGGTCCGAGCGCTCGACGGCGGCGGCGATGTCCGCGGCGGGTTCCGGGCCCATCAGGCCGAAGTGGTCGGTGGGCACGGTCAGGCGGTGCACGGGGCCGGTGAGGTGGGGCAGCCATGCGGCGCCGCGCGCGGGGCCGCCGTCGGCCGGCTGTGTGTCCACCACGAGCGTCGGGCCGGAGTGGGGGTGGACGGCCCGGTGGCCGGTCAGGCTGCGGCTGTGCCGGCTGAAGACGTCGAAACGCCGTGCGGTCTCCTCCGGGCCGGCTTCGGGATCGGCGCGGGCCAGGTCGCGGGCGGCCGCAGCGAGCGGATCCGCGGCGGGTGCGACGCCGGCCTCGGCGTCGGACATGCCGTTCATGCGGCGCACTTCGTACAGGAACTGCCGGGCCAGGGTGTCGTCGTCCATGGCGCCGCTCACGCTGCCGGGCGCAGGTGCGTCCAGCAGGACGAGCAGCCGTACGGCGCGGCCGCGCCCGGTGAGCCGGCGAGCCGTCTCGAAGGCCACCGCGCCACCGAAGGACCAGCCGCCCACCAGGCAGGGACCGCTGCTGTCGGCGTCGATCCGGGCGGCGTAGTCCGCAGCCAGCTCGGACAGTTCACCGGGGGCGGAGTGCCCGGACAGCAGCGGTGAGGAGATGCCGCGTACCGGGTGGTGGGCGGACAGGGCTCGGGCCAGGGGCAGGTAGCACAGCAGGCCGCCGCCCACGGGGTGCACGAGATAGCAGGGGGCCGTCCCCGGCGGTCCGGGCAGCAACGGCGTCACCGCGTGGGAGGTCTCCTCGCCGGCGCCGCCGGCCGCGTCGGCACGCGGCCGCGGGTTCGTGAGCGGGGTGCGGCCGGGAGGCATGCGGGAGGGGGTCACGGGGCGCCCCCTTCCGGTCGGCCGTCCCGGGGCGGCGGCGCGGGCCACAGGAGGGCGTCGAGTGCCGTCAGCACCGCGTCGGCCTGCCGGGGGGCGACGGCCGCGGCGTCCGTTCGCAGCACCAGGCGTACGGCGTCGCGCCCGATGCGGGCTTCCAGGTCCAGCGGGTACTGCACGGAGCCGGCCTCGGTGTCCACCGCCTCGCTGCGGCAGCCGCGCAACGGCAGCCGGGCGACCGCCTCCTGGCGTATGTCGAGGACGGCCTGGTACGGCGTTTCGAGTGTCGCCGCGCCCGCTGCACCGGCCAGCACGGCGGCAGGCACGGTGCGGTGCCGCTGCGCCTCGATGCTGCGCTCACGGACCTGTCCGAGCAGGGCCACGCCGAATCCGTCCTCCGGCCGCACCCGCAGCGGGAGCATCGTGACCAGGCAGTCGACGACGTCCGCGTCACCGGCGCCGCGCAGCGAGACGGGGCAGCCGACGACCACCTCGTCCCGCTGGAAGACGTCCGCCAGAGCTGCGGCATAGGCGGCGGTCAGCACCATGTGCACGGTCGCCCCGGCGGAACGGGCCGTCTGGCGCAGGGCCCGGACGGCGGGGGCGCCGCGTCGCAGCTCCCCTGTCCGCGCCGGCCGGCCGGTGGCCGGGACCCGGGCGGCCGGGGCGTGCACCAGCGGAGCCGGCGGCGCGCTCATGCGGTGCGCCCAGTAGGCGGCTGCCGCCTCGGCGTCGGCCCGGCCTGTGACGCTCCGCCGCCCGGTGGCATGCGACGGCCTCGGGCGACCGCTCGGACGGGTGGCCGTACCCGGCGGTCCCCCGCTGGTCCGCGCAACGTAGGCCTCCGCGAGGTCCCGGCAGAACACGGCGGCCGAGACGGCGTCCATGGCGATGTGGTGGAAGCAGAAGGCGACCAGCGTCCGGCCGTCCGGGTCGGGACGGCTGATTCCGGCACGCACCGGAGGCTCGGTCTCCAGGTCGAAGGGGCGCCGGTGGAAGTCGGCCAGTTCCCGGTCCGATCCGCTGCCCAGATCCGACCAGTCGGGGGCGCCCGGGGGCGGCTGGACACTGCGTACGGGGCTGCCGGAACCGTCCGCGGGGTGCAGGGAGCGCAGTGCCGGGTGGGCGGTGGTGACGTCCTCCAGCGCGCGGTGCAGTGCCGTTCGGTCCAGTGGCCCGGACACCCGGAAGGCGCGCACCACGTGCAGGTCGGCGTCGCCCGGCCGTATCTGGTGGGCGAGCCACAGCCCGAGCTGGGCGTCGGTGAGCGGGCTGGGCATCGTGTCGGGGGGTGCTGTCGTTTCCTGAAGAGGCATGACGGGGTCCTGTGAGTGCGCTGCCTGAGCGATGCCGACGGGGTGGTACGCAGGTGCGCCGGGCCCGCCGTTGAAGCCCTCTGGCACGGCGGGGCCCGGCGCGCGGGTCAGTGCCGCGGTTTCACGGCCTCGACCAGCAGGTGGTAACCGAGGTGGTTGAACGGCGGGGTGTCGCACAGGGCACGTTCGAAGGACTGCACCGCGAGGGCGACGGCGGGATCGCCGAGCACCTCGTCGGCCAGCCAGGCCGCCAGCGTCGAGTTGCCCCGTAACTGCGTGACCACCATGCCCTCGGTGGCGAACAGTGCGTTGAGGTCCTGCGGGCTGAAGCTGTACCAGGGCGCGGAGTACTCCTCGCCGCTACGGGTGCGGGTGAAGACCAGTTCCTTTCCGTCCACGTCGGTGACGTCCACGGAGGCGAAGCGGTCGGCCTTGAAGAACTGCTCGATGAGGCTGTTCTTGACCCCCAGCAGCATCTTGCCGCCCGGCCGCAGCACCCGCCTGACCTCGGCGAAGACCGCGGGCCTGTCCTGGAGCGGGATGTGCATCAGGGCGAGCATGCTGGTGACGACGTCGAAGGACTCGTCCGGGAAGGGCAGCGCGGCCATGTCGCCCTCGCGGAGGTCGGCCTCCAGCCCGCGTGCGGAGAGTTTGTCCCGAGCCATGTCGAGCATGGCCTGGGACAGGTCCAGGCCTGTGACCCGGGCGCCGCGCTCGGCCATGGGGACGGTGAACCGGCCGGTCCCGCAGCCCATGTCCAGCACCCGCTGGCCGGAGCGGATCTTGTGCAGGAGGAAGGCGCGCTCCGTAGCGGTGAACATGTCGTCGGCTGGACCGGCGCCGGGGATGCGCTCGTCGTACTCCTGGGCGACGCGCTGGTAGACGGAGCGGACGGTGTCCTTGACCTGCGACGCCTCGCGGGGCGGTGCGGTGGTGTCGGTGGTCAGACCCTCGTCGTAGGTGGTCATCCTGGTTCTCCCGGAGAGGATGTCGGCCGGGCCGCGGGCGTGCGGGCCCGGGTGGTGGGCGGCGGCGGACAAGGCGCCGCCGTGGTGGGTGATGGCTGGTGCAGGGGGGCCGTCGTTCAGGACGGCTCACGCAGCAGCGGACAGGACAGGCAGTGCGGTCCGCCGCGGCCGCGGGCGAGTTCGGAGCCGGGGAAGGTCAGCACCTCGATGCCGGCACGTCTCAGACACCGGTTGGCGGCGTCGTTGCGGTCGTAGGCGATGACGAGTCCGGGGCGCAGCGCCAGTACGTTCGCGGCATCGCTCCACTGTTCCCGGCGTACGGCGAAACCGTCGTCGCCGGTGTCCACGATCCGCAGGGCCGGCAGGCCGAGGGCGTCGGCCAGGGCCGCGAAACCGTCGTCCACCGCCCTTGCGCGGATCTCGCCGCGGCTGTCGAGTTCCAGGGTGTGCCAGCGGCAGTCCTGGTGGTGGGTGCGGCTGACCAGGACGGTGTCGTGGTCGACCATCGTCATCACGGTGTCCAGATGCATGGTCTGACGGTCCGCGGGCAGCGAGACGGCGAGGACCCGCCGGGCGACGCCACCGGCCAGCAGCGAGCGTGCCAGTTCCTCGGCCGCCGCGGCTGTGGTACGTCGTCCCACACCCACCACCACGCAGCCCCGTCCGGCCACCATGATGTCGCCGCCCTCGAGGGTGAGTGGCCCGGGGTCGGCCGACGGGAGGAGGCCGGGCACCTGAGCGCTGCGCAGGAGCGCGTCGAGCAGAACTCCTTCGCGGGCTCGGGCCGTCGAGGCCATCCGGCCGACGGCGCTGTGTCCGGCGATCCAGCTGAGCGTGTCGCGGACGAACATGGCGTTGGGCAAGGGGGACAGCGCGAGCCACCCGGGCGGTCGCTCACCGATGCCCAGGCTCTCCCCCAGGGCGGCACGCCGGTGTGCGGAGAGCTCCTCGAGTGTGGCGCCCAGGAGGAGGTGCGCGGCCAAGTGCTGCGGGGGCAGATCGTGCAGCCAGCGCCGCAGTTCACGTGCGGCCCTTCGGCCGTGAGCGAAGCCGGCGGTCCGGCCGATCGCCGCGTCGACCAGGCGCCGTCGTCCGTCGGGCAGTGCCGCGGCGGCGGCCAGCAGGTCGGTCAGCTCCACCACGACGACGCCGCGGTCCCGCAGGAGAGCGCTGAACGCGTCGTGCTCGCGTTGGGCGGCACTGAGCCAGGGGATGTCGTCGAAGAGCAGCTCACGGTGGTTCTCCGGTACCAGGCGCTCCAGTTCGCGGCCGGGCCGGTGCAGCAGCACACGCCGCAGGGTGGTCGTCTCCGAGTCCACTCGGCAGCCGCCGAGGGCAGCCTTGAGGAAGCCGGCCGGGTCGTAGGACGACTGGGCGGCCGGCCCGCGCGCGGTGACATGAGGGTCGGCCGGACGAAGGGTGCTGTGTGAAGCGGTCACTGACCCCGGCTCGAGCCAGGGACGTGGCGGTGCGCCGACCGCGGTGGGGGCCGTGGCCGGTGGAACGGCGGACGGGGGGCTCACCGCCGGGTGGTTCGGTAACGGATCATTCAAGAGTCTGTCCCGATGTGAGGCAGGGCAATGGCGGGGGTGCGGACGGCGCCGGCTCAGGCCGTGGTGCGCTCGTCCGCCAGTGCCGACAACGCGCTCAGGTCATCGCTCGTGAGGACGTCGAGGTAGTCGACTTCGGCGCCGGTGATCTCGTAGAGGCGCGTGGACAGCAGCACGGCGTGGAACGAGTCGCCGCCGTTGTCGAGGAAACTTCGCGTGGGGTCTGCGGAGGGACCGAGGATTTCCCGCCAGAGGGCCTGCGTCACGCTTGAGGGGGGACCGGAGCTTAAGGCACCCGGATTGTCTGCGGTGGTCATTCATCCTCCCACGAAGATGTGGAGGGGCAGAGGTGAGGGATTCGGCGAAGGCCGCCACCCGAGGAGTACGACGCTACGAAGGCGCGGAGTTCGATGTCAACCGGCAGAGTACGAAGAAGGGGCTCCGGCGGGGGTTGCGAAGCGAGGAAAAACACCATCCCGACCTGGGCACATGATGACCGCGCCTGCCTCACCGAAGAAATATTGAACAAGTCCTGTGAACAAATGGATCATCATCATCCGCTTGCCGTTACTCCCCGAAGAACCGGACTCCACCTGCATCGATGTCACGGCCGAGAATGTTTGTTTCAAGCAGGAAGCCTCGGGTACCCAGCGTCTGACCCTCTCGAAAATGACGAGAGAAAAGCAGGCGTAATGAGGCCGGACGGCCGCGCCTGCCCTATTTCATGCTCGCGCCAGAAGCCAGCGGAGTGAGTCGATGACGCCTTCTTTACCCTCATCCGCCTTATCCGAACTACTTTCGGCCACAGCCCGCCGCGACACGGAGGGGGTCGCCCTGGAAATACGCGGGAAAAGCTACAGCTATCGCACACTTTTCGGAATGGCTGAAACCATTGCCGCTCTCCTGGCGAAAATAGCCGGAGAGCACCCTGCCACGCTGGCACTCTGCGCAGCGCGCAGCCTGCCCGCCTACGCCGGCTACCTGGCCGCGGTCCGCCTGGGCTGGACAGTGGTGCCGCTCAACCCCCAGTTCCCCGCTGAACGCAACGCCGCAGCGGCACAGGCGGCCGGCGCACGACTGGTGCTCGCAGACGAGTCCGGTGCCGGGCAGATGGACACCGTCGCCGACCGGACCAGGGCAGTGGCACTGGCCCTGGACGACGACTGCACCGAACTACGCAGGGGCGCCGCCGACCCGCCGATCGCCCGCAGCGGACCGGACGACATCGCCTACGTGATCTTCACCTCGGGCACGACCGGCCGTCCCAAGGGCGTGCCGATCCGCCACCGCAACCTGATCCCCTTCGTCCGGCACTGCGTCGACGCCTACGCCATCGGTCCGGACAGCCGGCTCTCCCACACCTACGACCTGACCTTCGACCCCTCGGTCTTCGACATGTTCGCCACCTGGTGCGGGGGCGGCACCCTCGTCGTACCGGACCGCAGCGCGGCGCTGCGCCCCTCCGCGTACGTGAACGAGCACCGCCTCACGCACTGGTTCTCCGTACCCTCGGTCGTCTCGGTCGCCGAACGACTCGGAGACCTCGACGAGGGCAGCATGCCCGGCCTGCGCTGGACCCTGTTCGGCGGAGACCGCCTGACCCGGCACCAGTGGGACCGGTGGAGGGCGGCGGCTCCCCACAGCGTCATCGACAACACCTACGGCCCGACGGAGGCCACGGTCTTCTGCACGGCCTTCCGGCGCACCGCGGGCCAAGACTGCCCGGCGACCTCGAACGGCACCGTGCCCATCGGAAACACGCTGCCCCACCTGGAGCACCTGATCGTCACCCCGGACGGGCAGCCCACCGAGCAGGGCGAGTTGTGCGTACGAGGCCCCCAACGCTTCGCGGGTTACCTGGACCCGGCCGACAACACGGGCCGCTTCGCACTGGGCACGCCGGACACCGGCCTGCGTCCGGCCCCGCCGGGAACTCCACCCCCCGAGGCGTGGTACCGCACCGGCGACCTCGTCGCCCGCGAGGACGGCGAACTCGTTCACCTCGGACGGCTCGACCACCAGGTGAAGGTCCGCGGCTACCGCATAGAAGTCGGAGAGATCGAATCCGCACTGCGCTCGTTCCCGTCCGTCACCGACGCGTGCGTGATCGCGCTGGGACCGCCCGAGGCACGCGAACTCCACGCCGTCTACCTCGGACCGTCCGGACTGGCCGCTCCACTCCTGGCTGGACTGCGACGCCTCCTGCCGCCGTACATGCTCCCCCGCCGCATCGTCCATCGCGACGCCCTACCGCTGACCGCCAACGGCAAACTGGACCGCGCCCGCCTGACCCTGGAACTGGAAGCGCCGAACGGGGCGCACCCAGGCGGACGGCCCTGACGGAGAAGATTCGTCCTGCGTCGGCAGCGGTGCGAGGGCCCTCACCCGGGAGCGCCGGCGAACCGGCCGCCTCCCGCGCCGCCGGGTTCGCCAGGCCCCGAGGGCCGGGGGCTGCCGGTGCCCCGGCTCGGCGGCAACGGGCGGTGCCGGCGGTCGGCAGCGGCGGACTCCGGAGGGTCCTTCCGCGGCCCCGCGCAGCATCCGTCACCCAGACGACGACGCGCGCCCGCACAGCGGCGGCAACGCATCACAGCGCCGGGAAGCAGGAAAGGGAGCAGGCAGTATGCTGACGCACGGACGAGGGCAGCAGCGTCCTGATCAGGCGATCTACGGCGGGACCGGGGTCGGCTGCTCGGGCTGGAAACCAACTCTCAGAACGCGAGAGGGATGCCTAGCGGGGCGCCCACAAGAGTGCTGACGGGTTGTTCGACCAGTCCATCGGTGACGTCGTCGGGATCCGGCGCCTGGGCGGCTGCGGCGGGGACGATCGCTCCGAGGGAGAGAAGTGCGCTCACTACGGCGACGGTCATGATGCGACGGGCAGACAGCACGGTGGTTCCTCTTCCGGGACGAGGGCGTCGGGCTCAGGGACGTATGGACACAGGAACGTGCACGAGACTTACCACTCACCAGGACAGTGCACCCCTCGTGTCACTCGTTCAAGGGACGACCACGCCTGCCGGCGGGCGAGTGGCAGGCCATGAGCGGCCTTGCCCGCAGACCTCTCAGACAGCCGTAGCTGTCGAGCCCGTCTTCCTGTGGAAGCGGACACCACTTGTCGATGAGTCCGAAGACGAGCTGTGGACCATAAGAGTTCGGCATGTCGACGACAGCTGACACCACTTCGAAGCGGCCAGCCCATGTCCGCAGGCGTTGTCGCTGAGTACTGACGCCCGGTGGGGTGATGCGGCTTGGGGTCCTCTGATGGGCCCGAGAACGTCACCGGCTGCGGTCGGCTGACGGAACCTGGGAACGTCTGCTCCAGCAGGTCCAGGCCGCGGCAGTTGCGGCGGGTGAAATCGACTGGGACATCTCGGTCGACTCCACCATCCTCCGCGCACATCAGCACGCGGCCGACGCCCGTACCGACTCGCCTCCGGCCGCGAGATCAAAAGGGCCGAGGGCACGGAACACCGGACGAGACACCGGGGCAGAGTCTCGTCGCCCGCCCTGGGGGAGGTGGTGCTGGAGGCGCGGGTCTGGGCCGCTCACGGGACGGGTTTACCAGCAATCTCCACCTGAGCGCGGACGGCCGCTGCCGCCGGCTGTCCCTGATCTCCCAGGGACGGGCCCGTCGGGGGTGCGGAACCTCCGCCCGAACTCACATGTCCGGTCCCGTGCACCGAAACCCTCAGCTCCCCGTCGGCTCCCGTACCACCAGGGGTTGACGGGGGCCGGGCTACTACCGCGGCAGGTGGAGGGTCAGCCCTGCGCGGAAGGTTGACGCCGGGTCAAACCCTCGTGCGACGCGGTGCCCTGGGCGGGTGCCTAGCGTGGTGACGACGGCAGCCGCGCAGTCGCAGGACGCCGCGGCACGACAGGAAGAAGGAGCCGTATGGACACCATAGCCAGGCACGGCATCCGGCTGGTCGGCGCGCTCACGCTGATGGCGGCGATGATCAGCGGCGGAGCTGGCGCGGCCCAGGCGCAGGGTACGCAAAGCGCGGCGGGCACGGGCGGGACGGTGCACGCGACGGCCGCGACGAGCGACAGCGGAAGGTACATCTACGCGCGGATCCATGGGAAGGACCGCTGCATCGAAAACCACGGGTACACCAAGGCCAAGGGCGCCGCGATCGACGCCTGGGACTGCGTGTCGCACCACAAGAACGAGCAGTGGACCGCCATCGGCCCGTTCACCGACCACGGCTACATCTCGTTCCTCATCAGGAACGACTACAGCCATCAGTGCCTCAATGTGGCGGGAGCGAGCAAGAAGCAGGGCGCCTGGGTGGTCCAGTGGCCGTGCAGTCGCAGTTACGAGAACGAGGTCTGGCACGTGGCCTCGGCCGGTGACAAGCCGCAGTTGCTGAAGAACAACCACAGCGGGCTGTGCCTGAACATCTCAGGCTCCAGTACCGCGAACGGCGCGCATCTCGTGCAGTGGGCGTGCAGCGTCCGCTACGCCAACGAGATGTTCTACAGCAGCTGAGCCCCCGGCCCGCCGGCCGGTCGGCGCCCTCCGGAGAGGACGGCCGCCGGCGGGTCCGGCGCGACGTGAGCACCGGAGTGGGCACCCAGCTGGGTAACATGGCCAGCCGCCGGCTCCGTACGCGTCTGCTGCGCGAGCGGGAGAACCAGGAGCCGCTGGCCTTCCGCTCGGGCCCGTCCTGGTCCAGCTCCGCCGCAGCAGGTCGCGCTGCTCGTCGGTGAGCATCCGCGCGCCGGATGCGGCGGGAGGGTCCGGCAGTACGCCGCGGCCGGTCCCGGCGCACCGGCCACGGGCTCATCAGGCCCCATACCAGCGGCACAGCGAAGAGTGCCCCCGGCATCAGGCACCCGAAATCGGCGATCGGGTTGTCGGTGGTGTGCGCTGCTCCATCTCAGCTCGCATAGGGCGAAGGGGCGGCTCTTGCCGCGCAGGGTGGCCAGCAGGGCCGCCGGGACCGGATGCTGCGATTGCGCGCCAGGATCGGAGGCCTTGTCGGTGACTCGGCCAGCCCCCGTCCGTGTCCACCCTGATCAGGCCGGCGAGCAGCCGCTCGGCGGCCGCGGCCTCGTCGACGTGGTGATGGCGCTTTTTGAAAACCGCCACTCCTGCTCGAGGGTTACCCGACACCCGCTCGATGGATCTCCCCACCTATGCGGCCCTTGGCTTGTGGCCGGATGCCGTAAGGGAGGGGCCGCTCGTGAGCGGACACGAGTGGTTGCGGTAGAGGAAGTCCCGTCGAGACCCGTCATGGTTGGTCGGCGCACCGTTCAAGGCACCGCTGAGGTTCGGGCGAGGTCATCGGACTGGCACGAGCCTGAAGTGGCATATTTCCTTTTGCCCACAGTTTCACCACCACGTAGGGTCACCGTGCCCCAGGAGGTGAGGCCGTGACCACATACGGCACGATTCTGATTCCCGTGCCGCTCGAACAGGCGGCCCCCGTCCTACGCGAGGTCTGCGCGGCTGGCTACGCGACTCCCGCCGGGCCGAGATTCTGCCTCGTCCATCCGGACCGGTCCGTCGATGACAACAGTGTCTTCATGCTCGCCGGGCCGATCAGCGCCGAGTTGGGCGCCCCGGTGCTGGCCGCCTTCCAGTACGACGGCGACCGACTGGAGTTGGAGGTCTGGCGGGACGGAGCGCGTGCCCACCGCTACGACTCCTGGCCGGCTCGGGACGATGAGAGCGCCAACGACGCGCCCTTGGGCGCTGACCCCTCTGCGTTCCTGGACTTCGCCGCCGGGCCCGTGGACAGTCACCGCTTGGCCTCCGCGCTCGCGGACACCCCGATCGACGTGCAGGACATGGACGTCGACGGCGAACCGGGATACGTCTGGGCCCAGGCCCTGCACTGGGACGTGTTGCGCGCGCTCAGCCACCCGGACCAGGTGATCCACCGCGCGCAGTGGGACTACTTCCACATGCGCGGCGCGCCGCAGGCGCTCGCGAAGGTGCTGGGCAGCACGGAACTCGTCGTCCTGGGCACCACCGGTCCCCTGTTGTGAAGCCCCACCAACCCGCGCACGGCAAGAGTTCTCATCAGGCGGCACGCACGGTGTCAGCCGGCCAGGTCCAGAGGCGGGACGGACTGTCCAAGGTGGCCGGAGAACGCGTCCGGCGCTCGCTGAAACTCCCCACTTCGTCGAACACCGAACCAAGTGGGGCGACGAGCGTCCTTGGCCGTTTTCAAAGATCCTCATCAGTGGTGGAGCCGGCCGACCGCACCGATGCGGATCAATGTCCAGTGACTTCCGGCCCCGCCGCGTTCCTGCGATCGGTCCGTTCACCGACCAGCCACAGGTCATCCAGGACCACGTACACCAGCGCTGTCGACGCCAAATGGCGGCCCGTCAACGGCATGTGACTCACGCCCTGCTCGTTTTCCCCTCGCCCGAGGAGGCGCCGGTAGCGGTCCGCAACCCGGTTCATCACAGCACCCGGAATGTCTGCCGAGAGGTTTGCCCGTTGCGGGCAGCGTGGTCAGCCTGGCGGCATGGGGAGTTCGAGGGGCCCGGACGTGCTGAGGGCGTGCCGGGGGGTGGGTAGGGCTTTTCGCCGTGGGGTCGTTCGTGACGACCGGGTTCACCCTGGCCACGACATGGGTGCTGCTGACACTGTGGGCGCAAGGACACCGGAACCTGATGGCCTTCTTCCTCGCGTGTGGCGGGGTGGTCGTCTCCCTGGTCGTCCCGGTGCTGTCGGCTGTGTATCTCCACCCTCGCGGCCGTGAGAAGACGTCCTATGTCGTCGGAGGCGGCATCGGTCTGCTCGTGCTCAGTGCGTACGGCTTTGTGCTCTATTTCGGCCAGACGGATTCCGACCAGCAGGCTCTGCATGACCGCGGGGTCGCGGTGACCGGTGTCGTGACCCGGCAGTGGAAGTCGTCAACTCCGGACGGCACCTCATCCGGGGTGTTCGTACGGCTGCCGGACGGGACCATGCACAAGCTGTCGGTCGCTGCGGTGGCGCTCGGCTGCGCAGCATCCTCCTTCTGCTGCGCTGGGCTTCTCGCCGAGGACATAGGGCGCCGGCTGCGCCGAAAGGGGCCGGTCGACCGGCGGCGGGCGAGGATACGGCGGTCCAGGAGCTCTGAGGCTTCCGGGCGTGGTCACCGATCGCGTGACGGCGGCACCGGACGGAACACTGACGGCGCCGGCGCCTTGCCGAACGGTTGAATACCGCACCCCGTGATGGCAGGCACGCCGAGGTGCGGGAGGAGCGGATGCACCGGCAGGGTCAGGCGCCCGGCCCGGTAGATGTGCGGTGGCGAGCGGAGGCGTCGGCCTTCTTCAGCTCCGAGCTGTGGCCCCGGGCAGGGCAGCTGACCGCTGAGGAGGGCACGGCTCGCTACCTTCCAAATGGCCACCGTCCTGCGGAGTTGTGGTGGCATCCACCGCTCGCAGCCGCTCGCCCACGGTACCCTCCGCGGGCGAGGTGTGCCCCAGGGCAGCCGTGCGTGGCCGCCGCCGCTCTGCGAGCCACGCGCCAAGCTGTCCGCGCTGCTCCTTTCTGAGGTCGTCGATCGGCAGATCCTCCATGTTCTCCTGTCTTCTCCCCTTCGCTCCTAATTCCCGGCCCTCCGCAGGGGCTGAGCGGTTCCGGGACGCGCAGAGTGCGCACTTCGGCGAACCGATGCAAACGGTCACCCGGGTGCAGGACCAGGTCCCCAACCCGGCAGGGGCCGGGCCCGTGCACGCCGAAGGGCAGGTACTCCCGGAAGCCGCCGGCCAGGCCTCGTACGCCCTGCTTCTTCCCCGAGGCACCGGTCGTCCAGGGCGTGGACACCGGAGGGCAGGCAGCAGGCCGATCTCCTGACCACACCGTCGGTGCCGCACGTCCAGGCTTGCCCATTTGACCTTTTGATGGGCAGGCCCATGCCAGGTCACGTCCCTTTCCGGGTACTCGCCGCCGCATGGGATCTTTGAGTTCGCCGGTGCTGCTGGTGCTGTTCGTGGTCAGTGCGGCCGTCATCTGGTACGCGGGCATCAAGCTGTCCGACACCACCGACGTCCTGGCCGAACGCCTCCATCTGGGCAGCGCTCTGGGCGGGCTGATTCTGCTGGCGATCGCGACGAACCTGCCGGAGATCGCCATCACCGTCTCGGCCGCCCTGGCCGGGCAGCTGGACGTCGCCGTCGGCAACATCCTCGGCGGCATCGCCATCCAGACCATCGTCCTGGCCGTCCTGGACGCTGCCGGGGTGCGTCCACGTGCACCGCTGACCCGTCTGGCCGCGAGCCTCCAGCTGGTGCTGGAGGGCGCGCTCGTGGTGGTGGTGCTGGCGGTGGTGGTCATGGGCACCCAGCTCTCACCAGGCCTGCATGCGGCGCGTCTGGCGCCCGCGTCGATGGCGATCGCCGCACTGTGGGTGATCGGGCTGGTGCTGCTGAACCGGGCGGGCCGGGGGCTGCCGTGGCGTGAGGGCGGTGACGCCCCGGACAACCAGCCCGAACCCCGCGGCCACTCCCGCGGCAAGAAGGAGAAGGCCGCCACCGACCGGGGCGTCGGCACCGGGCGTGCCGCTCTGGTGTTCGCCGCGGCGGCGTTGGCGACGCTGGTGGCGGGTGTGGTCATCGAACGCAGCGGTGAGGAGTTCTTCGCCCGCCAGGGCCTGAGTGGGGTGCTGTTCGGCGCGACCGTGCTGGCCGCGGCGACTTCCCTGCCCGAGGTCAGCACCGGCCTGACCTCCACCAGGCTGGGCGATTACCAGCTCGCCGTCAGCGACATCTTCGGCGGCAACGCGTTCCTGCCCGTGCTGTTCCTGCTCGCCACCGTCATCTCCGGCAAGCCGGTCCTGCCGGCCGCGCACGACACCGACATCTATCTCACCGGACTCGGGATCGTCCTCACCGTCATCTACATGACCGGACTCGTCTTCCGGCCCCGCCGGCAGTACGCGCGGATGGGCATCGACAGCATCACCGCCGTCGTCGTCTATCTCATCGGCATCGTCGGACTGGCCACCATCGCCACCTGATCCAGCCCGCCGCCCGCCCGGCAGTCCGGGGTTTCGTCGCAGCAGCACGCGTCCACCGGTGGACCGGCCCGGCTGCGTCAACCACGACGACACGCGCACCACCTCGCCATCGGGCACGGTCTCCTCCGCGCCGTCGACCGGGCCAGGCACTGGCCAGGCGGCCGATGACAGCGCCGGCGGCGACATCGCTGGGATAGTGGGCGCCCGACTGCACCCGCTCGACGACGACCACTATGGCGGTCGGCACCACGCACAGCGCACCTGCGGCCGGCCAGGCGGGACGAGGGCGACGGCCAGGTGCGGGACCGGGCATGCAAGAGCCCCGGCGGCCGCTGGGCGCGGGCCGGGGCTGGGCCGGGGTTGGTGTTGGTGCCGGGTGGGGGTCAGCCGCCGGGGCGTGCGTCCAGGGGGCGGCGGGCCGTTCGATGCGCGCAACCGGCCGTCGTTCGGGCCCGGGTATAGCCGCCGCCGGCGAAGAGTTCGGCGCCGGTGACGAACGACGAGGCGTCCGAAGCCAGGAACAGGCAGCCTCGGCGATTTCCTCGGCGTCGGCCAGCCGCCCCAGTGGCACGGTGGCCTCGGCGAACCGGTCGGCGCCCGGCCCCGCCGCGCCCAGCAGGCCAGGGGTCCGTGTGGGTCCCGGGCTGAGCACGTTGGCCCGGAACCGGCGCTCGCGCGACTGCCGGGCCCAGTTGTGCACGAGGTTGCTCACCGCTGCCTTCGAGGCGCTGTAGACCTCGAGTTGCTCGTTGGGCCGCGCGCTGTTGGACGAACCGACGACCACGACGGAGGCGTTCTCCGCCAGCAGCGGGAGTGCCTTCTGAACGGTGAAGAGCGTGCCCTTGACGTTGACGGCGAGCGTCAGGTCGACGTTCGCCTCGGTGTGGGCGCCGAGCGTGGCGTCCGCGGCGATTCCCGCGTTGGCCACCAGCACGTCGATGCGTCCGGCCTCAGCACGGACCCGCGCGTAGAGCGCGTCCAGGTCGCGAGGATCGAGATGTCGGCCCGCACGCCGGTGGCCGCGGAGCCCGACTCCTTGACCGCCGCCTCGAGGCGGTCGATGTCCCGGCCGGTCACGAGGACCCGTGCGCCCTCCCGGACGAAACGATGGGCGATGGCCAGCCCGATCCCGCTGGTCCCTCCGGTGATCACGGCCACCTTCTCCTGCAGTACGCCCCTGGCATGTCGAACCGAAGCGCCACGCGCCTCCCCCGACCACTGGGTTCATGCCGCGGCAGTCCGAGGTGTGTCCGGTGCACGGGAGTCCGTGTCCCTCTCGTCACGCGGTCGCCGGGCTGCCCCCGGAGGAGCCGTCATGACGGTACCGGGCAGACGGATGCGGCGCAGCCTGGGAAGATCGTCTGCGGACTCGGGATGCTTCATGGCCTCTTCCCCTCAGGTGTCGATGTCTGATGCCCGCAGCGCTCACGGCACGCGCCGATGCGCCGGGCGAGGCGAATGCTCGGGACAACCGCCGGCGACCACGGCGCATTCCTTGACGGCCCGAGGCCCCCAGGACCGGGTGTCGACGCCGGCCGCCCTCTGATGGGTCGTCACGTCCAGGGGCTGTCGGGGTGGAGGGCGTCCCGCCGATCGGGCCGAGTGCGGCCCGTCCGCGCCACGTCAGACGAGCTTTGACACCTGATAATGAGAGAGGTACCACTGGCCGCCGAGGCGCCTGAGCACCACGCTGAGAGTGACCTGGAGGGCGGGCCTGTCGGTGAACGTGAAGTCGACACCCAGGTAACCGAGCAGGGCGTCCTCCGCGAGCCTGCGTGTCTCCAGCACGCGATAGTCGGCTCTCAGCCCCATCGGCTGGGAATCGTAGTAGTCGGCGACGCCCGGACGGCCGACGGTGTAAGGGTGGAGTCCCTGGAAGATGGCGTCCTCGGTGAAGAGCGAGGCGACCTGCTGCGGTTCGTGCGCGTCGACCGCGGACTTCCACCGGTCCATCACGCCATGCACGATGGCTTCCTGTGCTGCTGTGCCGTTCATCGGTTGCCTCCTGGCTACGGCCTGAAAGCCGTGGGTCGGCTGCTGGTGCCCGGGTCGTTGGGATGCGGCTGCAGCGCCGTGACCTCGGCGGTCATCCAGGGCCACAGGGGCAGCGTGCCGAGGACGTTCTCGCGCAGGTCGGCCTCGTCGTCGGCGCGCCACAGGCCGATGCTGCGCAGCTCACCGACGGGGCGCCACAGCCGGCCGAGGTGACCGGTGGCCGCCAGCTCCCTGGCGCGGACGGCTTCGGCGGCACGGCGCCGCGTGACCTCCTCCGGGTCGGTCCCCTCAGGGACGGTCGTGGTGAGCACGACCAGGAACTCCTTCATCGTCTTTCGTCCTTTCTCGGTTCTGACCCGGCACCGGCAGGCGCAGCCTCTCGGGCTTGAGGACGCTTCTGCATCCCCTCGCGGGCCGGTTCCTCGGCGTTGGAAACATGGTCGGCCGGTCACCGCCGGACGGCGAGGCGCGCGTCCGGCAGGTCATGGTGGGGTCCGTACGGCCCCGAGCCCGCAGGCGGCCATGGGCGGCCGCCTGCAGGTGCACGTCCGGTGGTGCGGTCAGGCGGCGGTCTTGAGCTTGCCGGCGACCTTGACGACGCGTTCGGCCTGGATGCGGGCGGCGGTGCGGGTGACCTCGTCGACGGGGTTGGTGCCCTGGCCGTCGGCGTGGGAGGTGCCGTACGGGTTGCCGTCGGTGAACTTCGCGGGGTCGGTGAAGCCCGGCGAGACGATGATGCCGCCGAAGTGATGGACGGAGTTGTACAGGGCCAGCAGGGTGGACTCGTGGCCGGCATGAGCGGTGGCCGTGGAGACGAAGCCGCTGTACACCTTGTCGGTCAGCTTGCCCTGGGCCCACGGTCCGCCGAGCGTGTCGATGAACTGCTTGAGCTGCGAGGAGACGTTGCCGAAGCGGGTGGGGGTGCCGAAGATGACGGCGTCGGCCCACTCGATGTCCTGCGTCGTGGCCTCGGGGATGTCGGCGGTGGCCGCCTGGTTGGCCGCCCAGGCGGGGTTGGAGTCGATGGCGGCCTGGGGAGCGAGCTCGGCGACCCTGAGCAGACGGACCTCGGCGCCGGCCTTGACGCCGGCGTCGTGGAGTTCCTTGGCGATCTCCGCGATCGTGCCGGTGGACGAGTAGTAGACGATGGCGAGCTTGACAGGCGTGGTCATCGGGACGCTCCGGTTCATGAAGGTGATCGATAGGGGGCCAATCGGCATTGAGAGCAAGCCGACCGGTCATCTAAAAAGCTAGACGACCGGTCTACTTGCGTCAAGAGCCTCGTTTCCCTCTCCCGCGCGCAGGCGCAGCCGCCTCCTGGGGCCAGTGAAATGCGGCTGCGGCCGGCCGCGGTCAGGTACGGACGGACGGCGAGCAGGCCGTGCGACGCGGTGCGGCCCGGCCGGTCCTATCGCAGGACGACGTCGAAGACGGTTCGGAAGAACGCCTCAACCGGCGCCTCGGACTTGTGCGCCCGGGCCGTGATCAGGGTCCCCTCCCAGGCGCTCAGGATGAACAGCGCGGTGGCCGTCACGTCGAGAGCGCTGTCGAGATCGCCGGCCTCCTGGGCCTCGACGAGCACCCGCTGGATGTGCGCGGCCCACCGGTCGAAGCCGCGCCGGACGGCCGAGCGGATCTCCTCGTTGTGATCCGCCACTTCCGCGCCGAGGTTGCCGGCGAGGCACCCACGGACGAACCCGTTGTCGAGCGTGTCCCTGCCGAGGTACTCGAAGTGCGTCCGCAGCCTCTCCAGCGGGGGGCGCCCGGGCTCTTCGAGCATGTCGAAACGCAGAGTGCCGGCATACCGGGCCAGCGCCTCCAGAGCACTGTCCTCCTTGCTGGCGAAGTGGTTGTAGAAGGATCCTTTGGGCACGCCGGCGGCCTTGGTGATGTCGTTGATGCCGGTGGCGTTGAAGCCCTGCGCATGGAACTGCCTCAGGGCAGCCTGTGCGATTTCCTCGCGTTTGGACGCACGCCCCATCCTGAACCACCTCCTGTCAAATATGGCCGGTCGCCTTAAGCGGCGTCAACCCGGGATGCCTGACCGAAGGAGCGGTGCTGTCGGGCGACGCTCGCCCGACACCCGGGCCCAGCAGCATGCGGGGCCGTGCGGCAACACAACGACGATGCGGCCCGTCGGCCAGATCCGCTTGACTCAACTAAGTAGACCGGTCATATTCGAACCGCGCCTCCCACCCGCCCACGGCTGAGCCCGTGGCCGCGGACGGCGCACGACCGCCGCGCCCGAGAGCCACCCCCGGCCTCACAGAGGGCTTCACCTCGCACCACCACCCAGGAGCCAGAACATGTCCACCTATCGAGCCTTCGAGGCCACCGGAGTCCACCACCTCCGGCTGGTCGAACGTGAGCTGGCCGAACCCGCGCCGGGACACGTCCGGATACGCGTCCAGGCCTGCGGCATCTGCCACACCGACGTGCTGGCCGTGGAGGGCCTGCGGCCCGACCCGTCGCAGCCCGTCGTTCCAGGCCACGAGATCGTCGGCGTCATCGACGCCGTCGGGGCCGGCGTCACCGCCTGGCAGCCCGGTGACCGCGTCGGCGTCGGCTTCCTGAACGGGCACTGCTGGGAGTGCGAGCCCTGCCGCCGGGGCGACTTCGTCAACTGCCTGAACCAGGCGCAGACCGGGACGACGACCGACGGCGGCTACGCGGAGGTGGCCTATGCCCGGGCGAGCGGGCTGGTGCGCATACCCGAGGGCATATCGGCCCTGGACGCCGCTCCGCTCCTGTGCGCCGGCCTGACCACCTTCGCCGCGTTGCAGCAGGGCCGCGCCCGGGCGGGGGCCCTGGTGGCCGTGCAGGGCATCGGCGGACTCGGCCACCTGGCCCTGCAGTACGCGCGCAGCCTGGGCTACAGGGTCGCGGCTGTGGCACGGGGCGAGGAGAAAGAGGCGCTCGCCCGTCAGCTGGGCGCGCACGAGTACATCGACAGCACCAGCACCGACCCGGGGGCCGCCCTGCGCGATCTGGGTGGCGCCTCGATCATCGTCGCCACCGCCTCCAGCGGTGCCTCCATGAACCCGCTGGTGCGGGGTCTGGCCCCGAACGGCAAGCTGATCGTGGTCGGTGCCGCGCCCGACCCGCTGACCGTCTCGACTCCCGACCTGATCTTCGGCACTCGCGCCATCGCCGGCAGTCTGACCGGTTCCTCCATCGAAAACGAGGACAACCTCGCTTTCAGCCTCGCCCACGACATTCGTCCCAGCCTGGAGGTACTGCCCTTCGAACAGGCAGTGGAGGCGTACGAGCGGATGCTCTCGGGCAAGGCCCGTTTCCGCGTCGTGCTCGACACGGCGGCCTGAGACACCGGCTGCCGAACGGGGCAAGGCCTCACGGTGCCGTGCGGGCCTACGACGGCCCCCGCCGGCACGGCCGAGCCGGAACCACGATCGTCCGCCGACACCACCCGTTCGCGCCCGTCCCGAGCGGGCCGGCCTCCCCAGGGCTTTTGATGACCAACACCACGGCAAACGACTCCCACCCCGTGACCGCACCGCTGATCCGACTTCCTGCCGGCTCCGACGGACACGCGGTCCGAGCGGACCGGATCGGACTGCTGTCCATCTCCCTCGGCACCGCTGGTCTGGGTGGCGCCTGGCAGGCATCGGCGACCGTCCATCCGGCGGCCCTGCCGGTCAGCGACGGCCTCTACGCGATCAGCGCTCTGGTGTGGCTGGTGCTGCTGATCCAGTACCTGCGCCACGGAGGGGCCAGGTGGCGCAACCTCCGCCACGACATCCGCCATCCGGCTCAGGGTTTCGCGATCTCCTACGTCCCCATCATCGGCATGCTCGTCGCCGGTCACTTCGCCCGGTTCGGAACCGACGGTGCCCGGTGGGCGTACGCCGTGTTCACCGCCCTCGCCGCCCTGGTCGCCGCACGCCTGCTGGCCCACTGGCTCACCGGTACACTCAGCGCCACGCTCCTGCACCCGGGTTATCTGCTGCCGGTCTCCTCCGCCCCGTTCATCTCGAGCGCCACCGCGTCGACACTCAAGCTCCCCGGTATCGCCGACGCGGCGTTCGCGATCGGAATGCTCTACTGGCTGACGTTCGGCACCGTCATCCTGGGCAGCCTCGTCGCCTCCGGGCCCCTCCCCCAGCCGGCGCGTCCCGTCCTCACGGTCCTGACCATTCCACCGGCGACCGGCGGCATCGCATGGACCGCGGCCCACAAGGGCCTCCCCGGTCCGGTCGGCTACGGCTTCGCGGGCACCTTGCTCTTCACCGTCCTCCTCGTCGCCTTCCTCCTTCCCGACCTGCGCCAGCCGTCCTTCCATCCCGGACTGTGGGTCTACAGCTTCCCCGTAGCCGCGAGCACGAATTTCGCCATCCGGCTGATCACCGCAACCCGGGGCCCGGCCTGTCAGGTTCTCACCTGGGCGCTGCTGGCCCCGGCCAGCGGCGCACTCGTCCTGCTGTCGGCCGCGACCCTGCGTCACGCCGCCGGCGGCGCCCGCGGCTCGACCGGCCTGAATCCTCCTCGACGAGCATGACCGCGACTCCGCGCGAAGGCGGGTGACTGCTCGTCAATCGTCCTGCGGCCGCCCCGCGGTTCGGGCCGCCCCGGTCGCACCCGCTCCGCCGCCCCGGCCCCGCCGCTCCACCATCGAGCAGGCCGCTGACGCCACCGTCCGCTGAAGCCCGCTCGCACCAAGCTCCAGGCCGAGCCCCGAAGGGACCGGGGCCGGCATCACAGAAGAAGGCGCCGTCCGTCGCGCCACCCATGAAGAAGAGGAGAACCCCACCATGAGCAGCACCTCGGAGAACAGGCCCACTGTCGTGCTCGTGCACGGAGCCTTCGCGGACGCTTCCAGCTGGAACGGCGCCATCGAGCTGCTACGGCACGAGGGCCACTCAGTGGTGGCACCGGCCAACCCGCTGCGAGGGCTGGCCCACGACGCCGGCTATCTCAGCGATTTCCTCGACAGCCTCGACGGACCCCTCGTGCTGGCAGGCCACTCCTATGGAGGTGCCGTGATCAGCCAGGCCGCCGCGGGCAACCCGCGGGTCAAGGCGCTCGTCTACGTCGCCGCGTTCATCCCCGAGACCGGCGAGAGCGCGCTGGAACTGTCCGGCAGATTCCCCGGTAGCACCCTCGGCTCCAATCTCGACTCGGTCAGCACCGGAACCGAGACGGACCTTTACATCAAGGCCGACGCGTTCCACCACCAGTTCGCAGCCGACGTGCCGGCGCCCGTCACCGACCTCATGGCCGCCACCCAGCGCCCGATCACCGCCTCCGCACTGGAGGAGAAGGCCACCGCCGCCGCCTGGAAGACCGTTCCCTCGTGGAGCCTGATCGCCACGGAAGACTTCAACATCCCGCCGGCCGCCCAGCGTTTCATGTCCGAACGCGCCCGGGCGCACACCACGGAGGTCAGCGCCTCCCACGCCGTCTCCGTTTCCCAGCCCGCCGCGGTCGCGCACATCATCGAGCAGGCCTCCCAGGTCATCGCCGGCTGACCCGGCGCCTGCCACCGCCTCGGCATCGGTCGTCGTCAGCCGGTCACGGAGACGACGGCCGATGCCCTGTTCCGTGGCCGCTGAGACGTCAATGCACCAGCTCCGCAACGGCGGTGGCCTCCAGGCGCGCCTCTTCACAAGTGGCGCAGGCGGACAGCGCCGACAGGTACCTCTCCGCATCCAGGGCAGCGGAGCATCCGCTGCCTGCCGCGGTCACCGCCTGCCGGTACTCGTGATCGACCACGTCACCGCACGCGAAGACGCCGTCCAGATTGGTGCGTGTGGAGCGGCCCTCCACTGCCACGTAGCCGGCGTGATCGAAGGCGATCTGCCCCTCGAACAAGCCCACTTGCGGATCGTGCCCGATGGCGATGAAGACGCCGGTCACGGGCAGGGGGCTGACCTCTCCGGTGTCCACCGTACGCAGGAGGACACCGGTGACCCGGTCCTGCCCGAGGATGTCCACCACCTCGTTGTTCCAGACGAAGTCGATCCTCTCGTCGCGTCGCGCGCGCTCCTGCATGATCTTCGACGCCCGAAGCCTGTCACGCCTGTGGACGACGGTCACCCGACGGGCGAACCTGGTGAGGAAGGTGGCCTCTTCCAAGGCGGAGTCGCCCCCGCCGACGACCAGGATCTCCTGGTCCCGGAAGAAGAACCCGTCACACGTGGCACACCAGCTCACGCCGCGTCCCGACAACCGCTGCTCGTTCTCCAGGCCCAGGCGCCGGTACCGGGACCCTGTCGCGAGGATCACCGCTCTGGCCCGGTGGGCCACTCCGCTCGCGTCCACCACCTCCTTCACCTCGCCCGTCAGCCGCGTCTCCACCACGTCGTCGGGCACGAAATCGGTACCGAAGCGCTCTGCCTGTGACCTCATCCCGTCCATGAGATCGGGGCCGTGCACCGCTTCGGGAAAGCCCGGGTAGTTCTCCACGTCGGTCGTGTTCATCAAGGCACCGCCGGCCGATACGGCGCTCTCGAAGACCAGGGGACGCAGTTTGGCACGCGCCGCGTACACGGCGGCGGTGCAACCGGCCGGACCGGCACCGACGATGATGACGTCACGGACGTCGTCCGACATGTCGATCACCACCTCGCAAAGACGCCAAGGCCGGGTGTCACGCAGCGGCGGTCAGGTTCCATACTGTGCCCGGTCGGCTGCCGCTGCACCTCGCCACAAACCACCATCGGCGCACAGTGGCCAGCTACGGGCGCGTGGCCGGTACGGACCCCCGCTTCGCGATGCCCGGACTCCGCTCCGAGAGTGGGCCGGTGGACGACACGATCTGTGTCGCCGTCAGCGCCGACGGAACTGCCGTTGTCGCATGTTGGGTGACAAGCCGAGGGACGGTGTGGGCTGCCCGCGTCCAGGTCGATCCTCCTGTCGAGCCCAGCAGGTGGACCGGATACGGGGACACCACCCGCAGGGCGGGCTCGGCGGCGTTACTGGGATCAGGCTCAGTCCGCTAGCCGGTGCCGTGACGATGCTGCCCCAGCGCCGGGGCAACAATTTCCTGGCAGAACGGTTGGTGCGCTCACGTCGGCAAGCGGCAACACGGTCCCGGCAATCGCTCGGCTGGTTCGGTATGGCGTTACTCTGCGCAGGCGTCCGGCGGTTCGAGTTGGCTCGGCCGGGCGGGCCGCAGGCCGTCCATCAGGAGGTTCAGCAGGCGGCCGGCCCTGGCTTCACGCGCGGACGGAGGGGCCACGGTGAAGATGCCGATGAGCGAGGCGGCGATGTCTTCGGCCGTGACGTCGGAGCGCAGGTCGCCTGCCGTGCGGCCTGCGTCGAGAATCGTGGTGATGGCCGTCAGCAGCTCGGTTCGAGTCTGTGCATGGGCGATCTCGCCGGATTCGATCATCGCAG
This sequence comes from Streptomyces sp. NPDC048192, assembly GCF_043202415.1. Classification (NCBI taxonomy): domain Bacteria; kingdom Bacillati; phylum Actinomycetota; class Actinomycetes; order Kitasatosporales; family Streptomycetaceae; genus Streptomyces; species Streptomyces sp. NPDC048192. The sequence continues at coordinate 30,649 of NZ_JBIDAL010000021.1, read as the reverse complement.
GCAGCGTGTCGAGCATGCCGTTCTTGGTCGCGACCCAGTCCCCGAACAAGTCCATCCAGCGACGCATCGCCGCAGCTGGGGAAAGCCGACCGAGCAGCTCACGGGCTCCGGTCGTCAGCCGCACGACCTGATCTTGGTAGACCGCGTCGACCAGCGACTCGCGGGTCGGAAAGTGCCGGTAGAGCGTGGCGACGCCGACCCCGGCCTCACGGGCGATCGCGCGCATCGACGGCTCGGCGTCGGCCGACATGAACACGCGGGTCGCCACTGCGAGCAGCTGGTCCCGGTTGCGGGCTGCATCCGCCCGTGGCGTGCGGACTTCCACTCCACCAGAAACGGAACGCGTTCCGTTTGTGCTACGGTCCTTCATGAAACGGAGCATAGTCCGTTTCTGCGTGTCGCCCCGGCCCAAGGAGACAGACGCACATGCTGACACAGAGCAAGCAACCACCCGCAGTGCGCAGCAGGGCGGTCCAGCTGGACTCATTCGGCGGCCCCGAAGTCCTGGACGTCCGCGATGTCCCCGCGCCGCAGGCCGGTCCAGGGCAGATCCGTGTGCGGGTCACCGCAGCCGGCCTGAATCCGATGGACTGGATCATGACCGCCGACGCGGACACGGCCACCCGGTTCGGCCTGACCCTGCCGGCCGGGTTCGGAACCGACTACGCGGGAGTGGTCGACCAGGTCGGTGACGGGCTGACCGGCTTCGCACCCGGCGACCGGGTGTTCGGAGGCGCCCTGTCCCGCGCAGTCGCCGATTTCGTGGTGGTCGACCCGGCCGGGGAGACCGCGGCGAACGAAGCCCACCACACTCCCGACGGCGTCGACGACCGTACCGCCGCCACCCTCACGATCGCGGGCCGTACGGCATCCGCCGCCCTCGCCGTGATCGACCCCGGCCCGGACGACACGGTTCTGATCGGCGGCGCCGGGGGCGGAGTCGGGGTGTTCGCCGTCCAGCTGGCCCGGATCGCCGGAGCGCGCGTGATCGGGACAGGATCGGCAGCATCGGCCGATCATCTACGCGATCTCGGAGCCGAGCCGGTCGCCTACGGTGACGGCCTGACCGACCGGGTCCGAGCCCTCGCTCCCGGCGGTGTCACCGCCGCCATCGACCTGCACGGAGTGGAGACCGTGCACGCCGCACGGGAACTCGGCGTCCCGGACAGCCGCATCTGCACCATTGCCGCACAGGTCGACGGCGTAGCGGCAGCCAACGGCGCGAACGCCACTCCCGGCGCCCTGGAAGAAATCGCCCGCCTGGTCGCGACGGGCCGGCTGCGGGTGCCCATCGCGGCGAGCTTCCCGATCGAACAGATTCGCCACGCAACCGAGCTCCAGGCCCGCCGGCACGTGAAGGGCAAGGTCGTCATCGACCTCTGAGGTCAAGCCCGTCGCGATGACTGGACGAGACATCGCCGTCACGATCAGGGGAGGACGGCCTCGCTTCCGCCCCTTCGGCACGGCCCACGGCGTGCTGCGGCCACCTCGTGGTCCTCCGAAGGCGGCGGACGAGGACAGCGGGACCACCGACTGGGCGTCAGGGGTCGGCGAGCGCGGCATTGATCTCGTTGGGGCGTCAGTCGTCACGGACTGCTCGTCGCCCTGTCCTTGCCTACGGCGCGGGCGCCGTCGGCGGGACGGCCGGCCCACGACGGCTCACGCTTGCCCAGCCTCCGCCGCACTCCCCCGGCCAGGTCGGCGATCGTGGACAAGGCGCAGCGTGGCCGGCCGGAGCCGCGTTCACCGGTCGCCGGTTGTCATCCCCACCGACAGGTCCCAGAGCCTGCGGGCGCTGTCGGGGTCGACGGCGTGAGCGGCGACACCGCGGCGTACCCCGGGAGTGTGCGGTCCCGCTTCCTGGCAGTCTTCGAAATACCGCCCGGTGATGCCGTTGACCAAGGGAGACGCGGCCAGCAGGACCGAGGTCGCGGCGCCCTGGGCGATGTTCTTCTCGGAAACCCCGGAGGCGCCCGACGGATCGAAGGATGCGGGCGGTGCGTCCATGTGGCGGCCGAGGCCGGTCTCCCAGATGCGTCCGGGGTTCAGTGCGTTGACGGCGATACGGTCCGCGGCCCAGCGTTGTGCGGCCTCCACGGCGAACAGGACGTTCGCCGTCTTGGACTGGGCGTACGCCAGCCACGGGTCGTACGGCTCCTTGGTGAAGTCGGGATCGTCGAAGCGGACGGGGCCGTTGACGTGCCCGACCGAGCTGACGACGACCACACGGGCGTCGTGCGCCGCGGCGAGGGCGTCGTGGAGGCCCACGGCGAGGGCGAAGTGGCCGAGGTGGTTGGTCGCGAACTGCAACTCCCGGCCGGCAGGGGTGCGCAGTTCGGGAGTGGCCATGATGCCCGCGTTGTTCACGAGGATGTGCAGCGGCCCGCTCCAGTGCGCGACGAAGGCCGCGACCGATGCCGGGTCGGCGAGGTCGAGCCGCGCAGCCCGCGTCAGGCTGTTACCCGTCTCGGCGGTGATCTCCTGTGCGACCGCCGTAGCGGCCTGCAGCGTGCGGCCCGTGACCGTCACTTCGGCGCCCGCCGAGGCCAGTGCACGGGCGGTCTCCCGGCCGAGGCCTCCGGTGGCTCCGGTCACGACGGCTCGGCGGCCCGTGAGGTCGATGCCGGCGACGACCTCGGCGGCGGTGGACTGCGCGCCGAAGGGTGTGGTGAGGCGGTGCGTCATGGTTCTTCCCTGCTTCTGGTGGGCGCGACTTCTGGCGGACGCGACTTCTGGTGGACGCACGGCTGGGAGTGCCCAGCGACTGCGTGCTCGTGAGGTTGGGCGGATACGGGACGTCCGCTTACGATGGAGGAACAAGCGGAGCCAGGTCCGCTTAGGGGTCGACTGTAAGCGGAGCCGACTCCGCTTGCAAGGAGGAGTGATGCAGCGCTCGCTGCGGGCGGATGCCCAGGCCAACCACGACCGCCTGCTGGAGGTGGCCGCCCGCGCCTTCGCACAGCAGGGTGCTGACGCCTCGCTCAAGGCGATAGCCGCCGAGGCCGGAGTCGGGATCGGAACCCTCTACCGCCGCTTCCCCACCCGGGAAGACCTCATCGAGGCCACCTACCGCAACGAGACCGACCGACTGTGCGCCTCAGCCCGCGAGCTGCTCGCCGGCCGCGCGCCCCTCGCCGCGCTGCGGGAGTGGGCGGAGGCTTTCGTGGACTACATGCTGACCAAGCAGGGCATGGCCGACGCGCTGCCCGCGATCCTCGCCGCCCGCGAGGGCCTGCGCCGGCACAGCCGCGACGCCCTCGGTGAGGCAGTGACGACACTGCTGGAGGCGGGGATTTCAGCCGGGCAGGTGCGTGCGGACGCAGAGCCGAACGACGTCCTCATGGCGCTCGGGGGAATCACCCTCATCAGCGGGCACGAGCACCAGCGAGACCTCGCCTCCCGGCTCGTCGTCCTGCTCCTCGACGGCCTCGCCGCCGGCCGTGGAACCCCGCCACCCCCGGCGTAGCCGCCTCGTGAGGTATCGGGTCCGCTCAGGCCCCGGGCGCGGCCGGACGGGGGTCCGGGGCAGTGCCGGGAGCCCAGCTGCTGAGGATGCGCAGGGACTCGGCTGTGGAGGAGCCCGGCTCGGGCATGTAGACGCACAACGTCTGGTTCTCGTCGCCGGGCGGCTGCAGCGACTCGTACGAGAAGTGCAGGTCACCGACGAGCGGGTGCCGGTAGTGCATGGTCCCGTGCATGCGGCGCAGCACGCGGTGGTCGTTCCACCATGTGCTGAACTCCGGTGACTTGAGGGTCAGTTCGCCGATCAGATCGGCCAGCCGCCGATCCTGCGGGCAGCGGCCCGCCTCGAGACGCAGCATGGCCACGGTCTCGGCCGCGATCTGCTCCCAGTCGCCGGTGCGCTCGCGGGCCTCGGGGTCGAGCAGGTAATAGCGGGCGAGGTTGCGCCGCTGGATCGGCAGCGCCTCGAAGTCGGTCAGGACGGCGCGGGCCAGGCCATTGGAGGCAAGGACATCGGTGCGCCGCCCGATGACGAACGCGGGCACCTGGTCCAGGGTCTGGAGCATGAGGTGCAGCCCCTGCCGAACCCGCTGCGGGCTGACCGGTGCCCGCCGCCCGCCCGGACGGGAGAGGAGATTGGTGAGGTGCTCGTGCTCGGCGGCGTCCAGACGAAGGGCACGGGCCAAGGCGTCCACCACCTCGGGTGAGGGGTGTGCGGCTCTGCCCTGTTCCAGCCGGGTGTAGTACTCGGTACTCACGCCCGCGAGGCGGGCTGCCTCCTCACGACGCAGTCCGGGGACGCGGCGGGCGCGCCCGTCGGCAGGCAGCCCCGCCGACTCGGGGCTGACCCGCGCGCGACGGGTGCGCAGAAAGTCGGCGATCTCGCTGCTGCGGTCCATACACCCAGTCTGAACTCCCCGCGCGCTGCTCGCCCCGCGCTGGGTGGCCCTGCCAGTACCTGCCTCGGCAGGGCCACCTCCGGGCCGTCCCGGCCGGTTCCGCGGTGGTCTGCTGGATGCAAGGGCCCACGACGACGGACGTCCGACCGCCCCCTGCCGTATTCACTCACCCTTCGGAAGGGGTCAATCCATGACCACCGAGACCTCTGCCACGCCCTCCGCTCAGCCACTGGACGGCCGGGTGGCCGTCATCACCGGCGCGTCCAGCGGCATCGGCGAGGCGTCGGCCGAGCACCTGGCGTCGCTGGGCGCGAAGGTCGCCGTGCTGGCGCGGCGCGCGGAGCGGCTGGACGACCTCGTCGCGCGTATCGGCAAGAACGGCGGCACCGCCGTGGCGATCGCCGTCGATGTGACCGATGCCGCCGCCGTGCGGGCCGCGGCCGACCGCGTGGAAGCGGAGCTGGGCGACGCCGACCTGCTCTTCAACAACGCCGGCGTGATGCTGCCCGGGCCCATCGAGGAGCTGCGTGCCGACCAGTGGCAGCAGCAGATCGACCTGAACATCTCCGGGCTGATGAACGTCATCGGCGCCTTCACCCCGCAGCTGGTGCGGGCCGCCGAGCAGCGCGGCGTGGCCGACCTGATCAACACCTCGTCGAGCGCCGCGCAGAACCTCTACCCGACTTTCGCGGTCTACGCCGGCACCAAGGCGTTCGTGTCGCACCTGTCAAAGCACCTCCGGGTCGAGCTGGGCCCGAAGAGCGTGCGGGTCTCCGCGATCGAGCCCGGGATCGTGGGCACGGAGCTGCAGGATCACGTCACTGACACCGGTGCCCGAGCATGGCTGGAGGGCTCGAAGGAGTCCGTCGACTGGCTGCTGCCGGACGACATCGCGCGGACGGTCGGCTTCATCGCCTCCCTCCCGCTGCGGGTCAACCTCCCTCAGGTCTTCATCATGCCGACCGGTCAGCCCAGCTGACACCATGCAGGCGCAGCCCAGCCATGGAACCGGTCCAGAACCGGTCCGGCTGCGGCCTCTCGCCTGTCGCCTCGCGCTGTTGCGGTAACACGGCGGTACGGCACGGGCACCGACGCGTTGCCGCCGGTGCCCGTGCCGCGAGCTCGGATTATTCCCCGCCGGTCGCCTGGGCGAATTCACGCAGGCGCTGCAGGAGCGTCTCCGGCTGTTCCTCAGCGATCCAGTGGCCCGAATTCTCGATCGGTCGTACGGTGACGTTTTCCGCGACCTCCAAGATCATCTTCTCGGCCAGGGGCAAAAAGAAACTCGCGGTGCCTCCCAGTCCGAGCACGGGCATCTTGAGCCTGCCCTTTTCGGACAGGATGCGCCGATTGTCTTCAGCATCCTTCTCGAAGGCCCGGAAGAGCTCGAGGCCCGCCCGCATGGCTCCGGGAGCCGTGTAGTCGGCGACGTACCGCTTCGCGTCCGCCATGGAGATGGCGTCCGGATTGGCGCTCAACTTGACATAGAAATTCCGCAGATACGGAAATTCGTTGCCGGCGATAAGCGTCTCGGCTTCGTTGCCTGCTGCCCCGTGGAAGTGGAAGTGCCACAGCCGGTTCTCACTGTACTTGGTCGTCGCCAGACTGCTCTCATACGCTTCGGTGCCCGGGATCGGAGCCTCCATGAGCACAAGACGATCGACCTCGTTCGGATGGAGCGAGGCGTACGCGTAGGCAACCAACATGCCGGGGTCGTGACCGACGAGCGTGATCGGGTGCGTCACTCCAAGATGATGGAGCAGCGCCCTGATGTCGCCCGCCATCGTTTGCTTGTCATATCCGCTCTCGGGCTTCGACGACCCGCCGGCCCCGCGAACATCGGGAGCCACGACGAACCACCCTTCGGATCGGAGCGGTTCTATGACACGGCGCCATTCCCACCACGTCTGAGGCCAACCATGCAACAACACCATCGTTCGGTCGTCCCCACCATTGCTCGGCGGTGTACCTGCGTACACGTAATGGATGCGGACACCTGGGGCGTCGAATATGTTGTGGTGGAATTCCGGCATGGCGATGCCTCCTGACGATGAATGGCCGTTCAGAGGATTTCAGTCGGGGCTTTTCCTGCCTCTGAACGTCGGCCCTCAGGGCCTCCCGCGCGGGGCCGATTTCGGTTACTTCGCGGCTTCCTGCACATGCTTGAGAATGTGCTCCGCCCATGTTTCCGGAGAATCGACCGGGCTGAAATGCCCTGTGTTCTCCATGAGGCGCAGGTCGTAGTCGCTGTAGAAGTCGTCCAGCGTGTCACTCCATTCCTGAGGGAAGAGCGCATCGCTGTCCGGCCACAGGATGGTGATGTTCTTCGGGAACCTGTCACCCGGCGCCGGTTTGGTCTCGTTGGCGTAATAGGTGATGGGGTTGCCCTCGGGGTGGCGGAACCACATCGCGCTGGCCACGAATGCGCCTGGTTCCGAGTGATTGTCGGTGAGATGGTCGAGAAGTTCGTCGACCGCGGGCGAGCCGGGGGGCGACCAGCTCACCAGGTTCTCCCGCAGCGCGGCACGGACGGCTTCGGGCTTCCCGTCGATCAGGTCTTCGACCAGTCTTGTCTTGTACATGATTGCATGCAGGAACGCGTTGACGGCCTTCTCCTCGAGAATCCGCCTCCCGACTCCCATGGTCGGCGGCGCGATGACCAGGGAATGCGCCAGATCGGGACGCTTCATGGCGATGGTTTGGACGGTGAAACTGCCCACGTCGTATCCGCACAGCACCGCGTTACTGATGCCCAGTTCGTCGATGAGAGCGATGACACCGTCGACCTGGCCGCTCAGCGAATAGGCGTTTCCGACGTCTTCCAGGTGTTTGTCCGACTTTCCGTACCCGCGCAGATCCGGAGTCACCACGTCCACGCCGTCACCCAGAAGCGGCACCACACGCGAGAACTCCATATGATCTCCTGGGTTGCCGTGCACGAGCACAACCGGCGTTCCGCTGCCCGAACGCTCGAAATAGTTGCGGAAACCCTGCGTAGGCTGTGAAAAAGGCATGGAAATACCCTCCTGTTGCCTCTCACTTGGCTGACTGCCCGAAGATCAAAGGAGATGGAACGGACAGGCGCGGCACGGACGTAGTCCGACTTCAGGACCCGTTGGCCGTGCCGTTGAATTGATCCAGTGCGGCGCCTTGCCACACGCATCCAGGGCGCTCCAGCGTCTCCAGCCACCGATGACGCGCCGGAAAATACATCCCTCAAACATCATGGGGTCTGAGGCCACCCCACGCATCTGGGCACCTCCCCCTTGTTGAGACCGGCCCCGCCGAGTTGGAGGTCACCCGCGGCACGAGCCCAGCTCAGGAAACAGAGTGCCCCGCATCACCCGGCAGCCTCACCCCATGAGCTGGTCGGCCAAATCGGACAAGTCGTGGGCCTGCACGTCGAAGTTGCCTGGTGAGCTGGACTGCGCTTCGCCTGGTCGTGCCAGGAAGGCTGTTGCGACGCCTTGTTCCGCTGCTGCCAGAAGGTCCCACTCGTGCGCGGCCACCATCATCGTCGTACGCCGGTTCAGTCCGAGGGTGTCCAGCGCCCAGCGGTACACCGCGGGATCGGGTTTGTACGTCCTCACCACCTCCGACGACAAGACGCAGTGCCATCTCAGGCCACCCGCGGCGGACAGACGCGCCAGACCGGAGAAGCTGGAATTCGACAGTGCCACCACAGTGAAGGAGTCGGCCAGTCTTCCCAGCATGCGCGGTGAATCGGGCCAGGGCCGCAGACGGTGGGTGGCGGCGGCGAGGTCTTGCCGGGCCTGGTGAGGCAGGTCCTCCATTCCCAGCGCTCTCACGGCACGGTGCAATGCGTCCCGCGTCAGCGCGTCGTGAGATTTCCACGCGGCTCGCTTCGTGCGAACGTCCGTCATCAAGGCGTTGAGTTGTGTGAGCCACGCCTCCACCAGGGCATCTGCTGGCTCTGAGTCCATACCATGCGCGGACAATGCCGAGCGCGTTGCGGCATGGAGCGATCCCTGAAGGTCGACGACGGTGCCGAGCACGTCGAACAAGAGCGTCGACACGGAGAACGGGTACCTGTCCCCCGCTGCACGACCTTTCACCATGGGTGCATCACCCCTGTCATTCTGTGCCGATCATCACGACACAGGAAGTGGTCAGAAGCTCCGCAACCGACAGGGCAAGGGAGCTGCCTGGCTCCATAATGAGAGCAGGCTGGACGCGCCGTTACCGGGCCGACTCTCCGCAGGGTGGTTGATGAAGATGGTCGACACCGGAAAATTCTGGAGGCTGTTGTACAGCCTTCCAGTCCCTGGCGATGCCGAATTCCTGTACGGGCCGCAGGAGCACGGGCGGCTGCGGGAGCGCAACCTCCGCCTGTACCTGGAGCACATGGCGGCCACCCGGCCCGTCATCCTGCTGGTGGGTGAGGCTCCCGGCTACCGTGGACACGCCGTCACCGGCATCCCGTTCATGAGCGTGCGCGAGCTTGCCGCCCGGCCGGGTCTCATCACCGGGAACGCAGAGGGTGATGGATTTGAACTTCCCGTAGCACCGGCCGCCCAGTGGGAGGCGTCATCGGCCGCCGTCTGGAACGCGATGGCAGCATGGCGCGGTCCCTTGCCGATGTTCTGGCCGATCTACCCGAACCACCCTCATGAGCGGGGAAACCCTGCCACCAACCGCGCCCCACGGGCCGAGGAGATCACGGCCGGGACGCCTGTCGCCCTGGCCTTGGCCGAAGCCTTCGGCATCACCACCCTTGTCGCCGTGGGCCGAAAAGCCCAGACTGCCTTGCAACGCGCCGGCGTGACGGCCGAAGCCGTGCGCCATCCGGCTCAGGGTGGCGCACGGATCTTCGCCGGCCAGCTCGCCGCCCTCAACGAGGCCCTGGCGTAGGGGCCTGGCGTAGGCGACAGGGGCCACAGGCGTCCGGCGCCGTCCGGGCCGACGGCATAGCGGGCGACGCCGTGCAGGGCGCCGGAGCGGTGGTCGAGCACGTCCTCCTTGCCGCCTCACCTGTCCTCCAAGGCGTCGGCGGCCGCCGTAATCGGCGACTGCAACGGGACGGAGGTGTTGGACGCTCTTGCTCGGGGAGCGGGGATTCTGCCTGCCTGGACCGCCGGTGTGACGCTGCAAAATCGTGTAGATCGCACCGGGCATGAGCGCGGCGGTGATGTTGTCATCCGTCCGCGGCTTCCAGCGCGAAGAGCACCTTGGCGGTCGTGGACTGGCCATAGGCGGACTACGGGTCCGACAAGGGCTGTCCCGCAAACGCTGGCCGGGTTGTGCTTGGGTGAGAGCGGGACACCCGCGGGAGTCCGGCGCGGCGGCTGTGGCAGCCGGTTGGCAGGCCGTGAGAGCCGCGAGAACATGCAGGCCGGCACTACGCCGTCCTGTTCTTCGAACGCTCGGCGACGTTGTGATCGCGAGTGGGAACCAAGGTGCCGTCCACGATCAGCACGGCATCCCTGCGGTACCGCCAGCGCTGGCGCAGGGCGAAGGGTGGCCCGAGGTGGTCGATGACGCGGCCTGCATCCGACTTGGAGATCCCGAAGAGCGGGGCGAGCTGACGTAGAGTCAGGTTGGTTCGCCCTCGGGGTAGTTACGTCGCGCACACCACGCTGACCCCCTGCAGTGCGGTACGAAAGTCGGACCTGTCAGCGCGCCAGTGCCGGGACCTTCGGCGTGGGGATTCAGGACGAACTGGCTCTCTGCGCCGACCACTAGCGCGGCACTGACGACCTCGCTCCACGATGGCGTGCCCTTGTCACACTCTCGGAGAGGTCCCGGCAGGGGCATAGTCCACGCCGGGGCCGGGCCGCGAGCGAGATGACCTTTGCCAGATCTTCAGTTGACGAAACCTTTGATTGACGTTTTCTTCACGTCAACTTCATGATCAGGCCCTGACTTCGCCACGGAGAGCGACCCCATCATTTCCCCAGGGGGGAATTTGTCCAGTCGTCACGGACCCGTGAAGCGCCCTTACGCAGTTCGCGCAAGGCTCGCCGCCATCACGTCCGGCCTGTTTTTTGGCCTGCTCACCGGCTGTTCGGGTACGGCTTCCGTCCGCTCCGTCGCCTACGGCGGACCCTTCGACGGCAAGGACCAGCAGCCGATCAACTCCGGCCAGATGTGTGTGCCCGTCCCGACCGGTGGATCGGTCGCCTTCGGCGGCGACGACCTCGACAACTACGGTGATCAGAAGGCGGTGATCGACAAGGTCACCCTTCTCGGTCCCCACGGCCTGCACCTCGTCACGGCCTTCCTGTTGGGTAAACGGTCCACCGACTACGGTTACTCCTCCTATCCGCCGCCCGCCGACTTCCTCTCGGCGGGCTGGGCGGCGCGGCAGCCGGCGGTCGGGGCGACCCTGCCACCCGAAGGCGTCAAGGAATGGATCGTCTCGGCGTACAACCTGGTGACGGTGGTCAAGGTGACCGGCACTACACACGTCGGCATGCGTGCTGTACTGGTCGACTACCACGTCGGCTCGAAGAAGTACCGGTGGCACAACCTGATCAGCCTCCAGGTGGAGACGAAGAAGAAGCAATGCTCCTGAGATCGGCACGTGCCTCCCTGTGGGTGGTGCTCGTCGGCGGGCTGCTGTCCGGAGGGGTCACCCTCCGCGCCGGCGGCCCGCCGGCCCGGCCCTCCGTCCGTAACGTCGTCGCGCTCGTCAACGCCTCCGCGCCACGAAACGACATCTTCAACGGCCAGTTCTGCGGCGGCACCCTCGTCGCACCCGACCTCGTACTCACCGCGCGGCACTGCCTGCTGCGGCCGCCACGAGGGTCCATCGACGCGGTCGTGGGGGCTGACAACCTGTGCCACACAGCGCCCGTCACCGGCCAACGCCTGCACGTCACCCGCACGCCGGCATACCCGGATCGCTCCGTGGACGGGGCGCTGCTCGTCCTGGCCGGCTCTGTCCGCGTGCCGCCCGCACGGCTTCCCATCCGGCCATCATCCCTGCCGGCCACGGGCACGGCATTCGGCTGGGGAGGGGACGGCTACGGTGGCGTGGCCCCCTGCCGGCGCTCTGAAGTGGCTCTCCGGTTCACCGATCCGCAGCGCTGTGTACGCGCCCAACGCGATCTCGGCAGTCCCGCCGCGCCCGCAGTGGCAGCTGCTGCGCGCCCAGCCGGCTCCCGGGGCCACATGGAACACATGCACCGGCGATTCGGGCGGCCCCGTCCTGGCGACACCTTCGGCGACGACCGTCACCGGCATCATCAGCCGGGGTCCCAGCTGCCGCGTCGACGACGTCAGGGTGTACGTCAGCGTGGCACCACTGGTGCCGTGGAGCGACCACGTGGCGAACACACCGCGCGAGTGATCGCCGTCCGGCGGCGTCGTCACCCGCCACGGCCGGCCGCGTTGCGGGCGGGATTGGTTGACGGCCAGGACCTCTTTCGGCCGCAAGCAGGGCAGCGGCCGGGGGGAGGCGCGCGGGCGGGGCAGGACGGTGGGGACATGCGGGATGGGCCGCCCCAGGGTGGGACGGGCCGTCGGCGACGCGTGACCAGGTCAGGTCGCGTCCAAGTCCAGGCGGGTGGTGGAGTCGACGCGTAGCACCTGCCGTGGGTTTGGCCGGCCATCCACCCGCAGGTAGGTGTGCTCCAGCTGCTGCTCGCAGTTCCGCACTGCTTCCCTTTGGGCGCCGATTAGTTTCCGTGTGCCGGACGGTCCAAGTCGGCACACCTAACAAGGGGAGAACCCGATGGGCACGACGCGCTTGCATCCGACGACCGACATCGCCCGTCGCATGTTCGAGCTCCTGGAGCCGATCTGTCTGGTCACCTACTTCGCCGACGAGTGCAACGAGGAACTGGCCGCCCTGGGCCACCGCACCTACTGGGACGGCTACTTCGCCAGCCGGGCCGCACCGCTGGGACGGGTTCCGGCCCAAGTCGTGCACGCAGCCTTCTACAACTTCGCCGACGGGGAGGCCGCACGGCACATCCCCAGCGCCTGGGAGACGATCCCGCCCGAGGCCTCCGTCGCCGCGCGGGAACGGGGCAGCGCCGCCTCGCTACGGCGCATCCTCGGCGACGAGCTAGCCGACTCCCCGGGCCTGGTGCGCGCCGCGGACCTGACCACCAAGGCCGCGACGAGCGCCCCCACCGAAGGCCGGGTGATGTACGCCGGCATGCGCACCCTTGAGGTACCCAGCGACCCCGTCGCCCGGCTGTGGCATTCCGCGACCATGCTGCGCGAGCACCGCGGTGACGGGCACATCGCCGCTCTCGTCGGCGCGCGCATCGGCGGCACGGAGGCCCATGTGCTCTCCGCTCTTGAGCAGGGCATCCACCCCCCGGAGTCGTTCGGGCGCATCCATCATCTGCCGAAAGAGCGCCTGGCCGCGGTCATGGACGGCATGCGTGAACGCGGGCTCGTCGACGCCGACGGCCACTTCACCGACGCCGGCCGCGCGACCAAACAACGCATCGAAACCCTCACCGACGAACTCGCCACCCCGCCCTACGACGCCCTCTCCCCCGCCGAACTCGACGAACTGATCACCGAGCTCGAACCCATCACCGAGGCCCTGGTGGCCACAGGCTCGCAGTGACACGGCACTTGCACCGTGGCTTCGTCGTCCAGGGGCGCAGCGACGATGCCGCCGCCGACACCCGTGCGGCGTGGCCGCAGGCGGCATGGCGGAATGACTGCGGCGGCGCTGGGCTCGTGATCGCCTTCGAGGACGAGACCGCGTTCTCGAAAACGCCGCCGCGCGCCCGCACCTGGGGCAGGCGTGAGCACACGCCGTTGGTGGGGGGTGCGTGGCCGCTCCCGGCGCAGCTGGTCGATGGCCGGGAGCGATTGCCGCGACCTGATAGTCCGCGCACACGTCCAGCTCCAGGCCCACATCGTGCGGAGCTGGATGTGGGCCTGGGCCCCGATCTGCAGCCGCCTTGCAAGCTAGGGACTCACTCTCCCACCAAGGGGTCAGGCACCCCGGCTTGACGTGGTCGCGTGCGCGAACGACAGCTCCAGGAACGTGTCCAGTTCCTTGCGCGCCCGGTCGGCGTGTGGGCCCGTGAAGATCTCCGCGGCGTGGAGCGTGCCGGGAAGGACGACCACCTCGGCGCTCGGGAAGCTCGCCGCGACCTCGTGCAGGCGGCGGGCGTCGGCCAGCGGGTCGTCGGCCGTGCCGAGGAGGAACAGCCGGCCGTCGTAGGGCGTCGAGGCGGAGGTCCCGTAGCCGCCGAGCGAGGCGAGGGGGCTGATACCCGCCACTCCGACCGGGCGTTCGGCGCCGCTTGTCTTCGGCGCCAGACCCAGCATCACGTTGCCGCCCATGCAGCCGCCGACCCAGGCGACCCGGTCGGCGCCCTGGGCGCGCAGCAGGCGGGTGGCGTGCGAGACGGTGCGTTGCCGGTCGGTGCCCCAGTCGATGCTGGCGACGCGGTAACCGGCCGCAGCCAGGCGTTTCGCCTCGGCGGCCCACTCACAGGCGTCGCCCCAGGAGATGGGGGCCAGGACGACTCCACGGGGGCCGGAGCCCAGGGTGACGATGCGGGAGCGGGAGGTGCCGGGCTGGAGGTGAGCGGTGGCGCCGCTGCCGGCGAAGCAGGGCGGTGCGGCGGTCTCGGACAGGCGGAGGTCCGGCACGGCGGTCGCCTTTCTGGGTGCGGGTGCGGAGCTGCGGTTCTCGGTGGCGCCGTCGCGCGCGCAGGCTCCTACGGCGGTCAGGACGAGGGTGGCCATCAGTACGCGGCGTGCGTGACGAGTGCCCATGCAGGGAACACTAGCAACAAAGCATTGCGCAAAGCTATCCGTAAAGATAAATAGAGAACCGACCCTGTGCGTTAGGCGGCTGGCCTGGTGTCCTCGCGTTTCGGCCATCCAGTATCTTTATCGTGAGCAAAACAGGAAAGGTGGCGCCAGTGGAGCCCGACCACGTTGACGAGATCATCTCGGCCTGGCGCGTCGAGATGCCGGAGATCGCCGGCCTCCCCCTCGAACTCGCCAAGCGCACCGCCCTGCTGGTGTCGGCCTTCGATCTGACCGCCGCCGCCGCGCTGGACAAGCTGCATCTCACCCAGGCCGAGTACGGCGTGCTCGCCACCCTGCGCCGGGTCGGTGCGCCGTACCGGCTCAAGCCGACCGATCTGACGCAGGCACTGCTGCTGTCCTCCGGAGGCACCAGCAACGTGATCAAGCGGCTGGTGGCCGCCGGGTACGTGAGCCGGGAGGCCGACGCCGAGGACGGACGGAGCAGCTGGGTCGAACTCACCCCGCTGGGCGTCAAGACAGCCGAAGAGGCGGTGCGGGCCACCACAGCGGCCCACGCCCGCCTCGTCTCCCGGATGCCCGACGCCACCGCCCGGGCCCTGAGCGAACACCTGCGCGTCGCCCTCGCCGCCGTAGAGGAGGGCGTCCTCATCCACCGGTGAGCCCGGTGGTGGCCGGCCCGGCCCAGCGGTGGCCGGGTCCGCCACAGCCGGTGCTCACCTCTTCGGCGCCGGCTCCCGCAGTCGGTCGCGTACCGCTGCCGCGCGTTCCAGCAGACAGGGCAGACCAGGGTGCAGCAGCCTGCCTTCGCGCTTCACCACACGACCGGCGACGAGCACCGTCTCCACATCACCCGGGCCCATGGCCGAGACCACCGTTCCCACGGCGTCGTACACCGGAGCCACCCCCGGCCGGTCGCTGCGCAGCACCACCACATCCGCCTGCTTGCCCGGCGTGAGCGACCCCGTCACACGACCCAGGCCCAGGACCTCCGCACCGGCGATCGTGGCGTACTCCAGCAGGTCCCGGGTCGTGGGCAGGGCGACCTGCCCGTCCGTCCCCTCTGTCAGACCCTGCAGGGCCGCCAGGCGCGCCACCTGGAAACCCGTGCGCATCGGGCCGAACATGTCGGCCGCGGCGGCCACCTCGACGTCCGTGCTCAGACCGGGCCGCAGCCCCGCCGCGGCCGCCGCTCCGAAGGGCGGCAGACCGTGGCCCATGGTCATCTCGATGGCGGGCGCGATGGAGAGCGCCGCCCCGCTGTCGCGCATCAGCCGCAGTTCGCCCTCCTCCAGGCCCGTGCCGTGGATGAAGACGGTGCCGGGCCTCAGGACGCCCAGCCGGTGCAGCCGGGAGACCGGCCGGCCGCCCCGCACGTGCAGGGCGGCCGGAACGGCCAGGTCCCGGGCCAGGGACCAGATCCGCCGGCTGTCGTCGTCCCCGCCGCCGTCGGCGTTGATGGCCATCGTCACCAGGGCGTCACCCGTGCCGAGCCGGGTCTCGCGGACACGGCGGGCGTCCTTCGCCGGCCCCATCCCTTAGGCGAAGACACAGCGCACGCCCGAGGACTCCAGGGCGTCGAGGAGGGCGTCGGTGTGCTCGGGAGTGGGTTTGCCGACGTTCGAGATGTCCTGGACCGTGGTCACACCGGCGTCGAGGGCCGCCAGCGCGCTGAGCGCGTTGCCGACGTACAGCTCGTCCGGGGTGAGCCGGGGGCCCAGGGCACCGAGGACGGTCGCGAAGTACTCCCCGAGCGTCTGGTCGGCTCCGCAGCCGCGCAGCACCGCCTGCCACATGTGCCGGTGTGTGTCGACGAAACCGGGCAGCACCAGGCGGCCACGGGCGTCGATGCGGTCGTCGACGTCCGCGGCACCGGCGTCCGGGCCGACGGACCGGATGACGCCGTCCTCCACCAGCACGTCGGCGCACGGCAGTTCCCCGATCGCCGGGTCCATGCTCAGCACGTGCCCGCCGGCGATGAGGGTACGGCGTCCGCTCACGCCCGGCCCCAGCCCTGCGGAGGGTCGTGGCGGCCGGTGCGCAGGATCCAGTACTCGCTGTTGCGGGTGCACAGCCGGTCGGATCCGACGGTGCCGAAGGTGAGGACGTTGGTTTCGATCAGGGTGATCCAGTGGTCCCCGTCCGGATTGGCGGCCGGGGCGCGCAGGGTGACCCACATCTCGACGGCCGCCCGTTCACCGGTGACGACGGGGGTGCCCTGCCGGTAGCCGATGTCGGACTGCCCCGAGGTGACGTCGCGCCAGTAGCGGCCGATCGCGTCCCGGCCCCGGTAGGTCTGGGACTCGTCGCCGGGCACCGCCTCGTACAGGGCGTCGGGGGCGAAGAGACGTACGGCCGCCGCGGCGTCCTTGGTGCGCCACGCCTCCAGGTAGGCGGTGGTCCACCGGGACACGAAGGCGCAGGTGAGCGCCTGGCTCCCGGGCTGCTCGCCGGACGGGGCGGCGACGGCCTGCCCGGCGAGGGCCGGTGCCGCCGTCAGCAACGGCACGGCGGCGACACCGGCGCGGAACAGGGAACGGCGGGCGGGTCGGAGAGTCATACGCGCTCGGCTTCCAGTCGTAGGGGCGGCGCCGTCGTGGGCCGCGTCCCGATGCCCAGGGCGTCGAGGACGTGCCGGGTGGCCGCCGTAGTGTTCAGGGAATAGAAGTGGAGGGCGGGAACGCCCTCGTCCAGCAGCCGCGCGCACAGTCGTACGGCGGCGTCCAGGCCGGCGGCCCGGAACGCCGCGGGGTCGTCGGCGTACCGCGTCAGGGCCCGCGCCTGCTCGGGCTCGCCGCGCACCCCGGACAGCTCGACCGCCTTGCGCAGCACCTTGGGGGTGGTCATCGGCATGACGCCGGGCAGCAGCGGCACGTCGCAGCCCTGTCCGTCGAGCCGGTCCCGCAGCCGCAGGAACGCCTCCACGTCGAAGAAGAGCTGCGCCACCGCGAAGTCCGCGCCGGCCCGGATCTTGCGCACCAGGTGGGCGAGGTCCGAGGCGGCGTCGGGCGAGCGCGGATGCCCGTGCGGAAAGGCGGCCACGCCGACGCAGAAGTCGCCCAGGGTCCGGGCCAGCGCCACCAGTTCAGCGGCGTGGGTCAGGCCCTGCGGGTGGGCGATCCACTCGCCGCCCGGGTCCCCGGGCGGGTCACCGCGCACCAGCAGCAGGTTGCGTACGCCGGTCGCCGCGTACCACGACAGGGCGTGCCGCAGTTCGGCGACCGAGTGGCCCACCGCCGCCAGGTGGGCCACCGTGCACAGGGTGGTCTGCTCGCGCAACCGGGCCGTGGTCTGCACCGTACGCTCCCGGGTACTGCCGCCGGCGCCGTACGTCACCGAGGCGAACACCGGGGCGAGTGGCTCCAGTTCCCGCACGCACCGCCACAGCCGCCGCTCGCCCGCCGGGTCGCGTGGCGGGAAGAACTCCACCGAGAACAACGGTCCGGGGCGCCGCAGGGCCGACGCGACGGTGACGTCACGGCCCCCGCCGCCGCCCCTCACAAGGCCGCCGGTCACCGCCCCACCCCCGCGAGGGCACGCTCGCGTACCGGCCCGTAACTCGCCTCGTAGTCCTGGCTGCCGACCGACTCCAGAGCGGTCGCGGCCAGCGCGCAGCCGGTTCTGGCCGCTTCCGTGTCGTCGCGGCCGCGCGCGTGTTCGGCGAGGAAACCCGCCCGGAAGGCGTCGCCCGCTCCTGTGGGGTCGGCCACGCGTGCGACGGGGACGGCGGGCACGGTCACGGCAGGAGCGGCGTGCCGCTCGATCCGGGCGCCGTCGGCACCGAGCGTGACGACCCACGCGCCGACCCGGCGCAGCACGTCCTCCCCGCTCAGGCCGGTGCGCTGCAACAGCAGCGCCTGCTCGTAGGCGTTGGTGAACAGATAGCGCGCGCCCTCGAACAGGCCCCGGATAGCGGCCGGTTCGAGGCGGGCCAGCTGCTGGGACGGGTCCGCCGCGAACGGCATGCCGTGGCGGCGGCACGCCTCGGCGTGCCGGACCATGGCGGCCGGGTCGTCGGGGCCGACGAGGACGAAGTCCGCGTCGACGAAGAACTCCTCCAGCCGGATGTCGGCGGCCTCGGCCATCGCCCCGGCGTAGAACGTGGCGATCTGGTTCTGGTCACGGTCGGTGGTGCACACGAACCGTGCGGTGTGCCGGGTGCCGGAGATCCGCACGGGCGAGGTGTCCACGCCCGCGGCCTCCAGCAGGGCGCGCTGTTGGGAGAAGTCCCGGCCGGCCGCGCCGACGAGCAGCGGGCGCAGACCCAGACGGGCGAGCCCGTAGGCGATGTTGGCGGCGACGCCACCGTGCCGCACCTGGAGGTCGTCGGCGAGGAACGACAGCGACACGTGGTCGAGCCGGTCGGCCATCAGGTGCTCGGTGAACCGGCCGGGGAAGACCATCAGATGGTCGGAGGCGATGGACCCGGTGACCGCGATGCGCAGCGCGGCCTCCGCCAGGCCGGGTTCAGGCATCGGCGGCGTCCTTCAGCGCGGCGGCCCGGTCCAGCCGCTCCCAGGGCAGGTCGAGGTCGGTCCGGCCGAAGTGGCCGTAGGCCGCGGTCTGCCGGTAGATCGGCCTCAGCAGCCCCAGGTCGCGGATGATCGCGGCCGGACGCAGATCGAAGACGTCGCGGATGGCGGCCTCGATCCGCACCGGGTCGACGGTCTCGGTGCCGAAGGTCTCCACGAACAGCCCGACCGGGGCGGCCTTGCCGATCGCGTAGGCGACCTGGATCTCGGCGCGTTCGGCGAGCCCGGCGGCGACCGTGTTCTTGGCCACCCAGCGCATGGCGTACGCCGCCGAGCGGTCCACCTTGGAGGGGTCCTTGCCGGAGAAGGCGCCGCCGCCGTGCCGGGCCATCCCGCCGTACGTGTCGACGATGATCTTGCGTCCGGTGAGTCCGGCGTCACCGACCGGACCGCCGGTGACGAAACGGCCGGTGGGGTTCACGAGGGTGCGCAAACCGTCGGTGGCGAGGTCGAGGGCCTCCAGCTCCGGCTTGATCACATGGGCCAGCAGGTCCGGTTCGAGCAGCCCGGTCAGGCTGACGCCGTCGGCGTGCTGCGCGGAGACGACCACGGTGTCGAGACGCACCGGACGCTGTCCGGCATACTCCACCGCGACCTGGGTCTTGCCGTCGGGCCGCAGATAGGGCAGCAGACCGTCCTTGCGGACCTGGGTGAGGCGGCGGGCGAGCCGGTGCGCGAGCGTGATCGGCAGCGGCATCAGCTCGGGCGTCTCGGAGCAGGCGTAACCGAACATCAGGCCCTGGTCGCCGGCGCCCTGACGGTCGAGGTCGTCGTCGGTGCCGCCGTCCTGGCGGGTCTCGTACGCCTCGTCGACGCCCTGGGCGATGTCGGGCGACTGGGAGCCGATGGAGACGTTGATGCCGCAGGAGGCGCCGTCGAATCCCTTGCCGGAGGAGTCGTATCCGATACCGGTCACCACGTCCCGCACGATGGCGGGGATGTCGGCCCAGGCACGGGTCGTCACCTCGCCCGCGACATGCACCTGACCGGTGGTCACCAGGGTCTCGACGGCCACGCGCGCGTGCGGGTCGTCGGTGAGCAGTGCGTCGAGGATCGCGTCGGAGACCGCGTCCGCGACCTTGTCGGGGTGGCCCTCGGTGACCGATTCGCTGTTGAACAGCCGGCCTCGTGACGATGTGGACATCTGCTCAGGCTCCTTCGCCGGTCGGGTGCGGACGGGTGCGTACGGTCAGTTCGATGCCGTCGCCCAGCGGAAGCTGCTGGGACAGATAGCCGTTCGCGGGCTCGCGGACGTACGAGAGGAACTCCTCCGGGAGCATCGGCAGATTGTCGGAGACGATCAGCGCGCCGTCCGCCAGAGCCGGTTCGAGGACCCGCAGAACCGGCAGGTACAGCTCCTTCCAGCCGTCCAGGAGCAGCAGGCCGACCGGGCCCGGCAGGTCGGACAGCTCCTCGCGGGCGTCGCCGGTGCGGATCTCGGCGAAGTCCAGCAGGCCCGCCCTCTCCAGGTGGGCAACGGCCCGTCGGGCCTTGCCGTGGTGGAGTTCGGAGCCGATCACCCGGCCGGTGCCGTTGTCGCGCACCGCGGCGGCCAGATAGAGCGTCGAGGCGCCGAAGGACGTTCCGAACTCGACCACGAGCTGCGGGCGCGCGCCACGGACCAGTTGGTAGAGCAGCGTGCCGACCTGCGGGTGGACCGGCAGGGCGGCCTCGGCGCACAGCTCGGCCGCCTCCTCGGCGGTGGGCGGCGCCGGCCAGGCGGCGACCGTGTCGTAGGCACGTCGCACGACGTCGTCGTCATGCCGGGCGCCCCGGGCGATGTCGTCCAGTACGGCCGTGATCCGCGGGTCGGTGAGCGCGTGGGCAACCGCCTGGGTCATCGGCCCTCGCCTCCCCCGGTGACACCGTCGACCAGCTCACGGCGGATGTAGCTCTGGGCGTTGTAGATGGTGCGGTCGGTGTCGAGGATCTCCCGACGGCCGTGCATCACGCGGGTGTTGTCGATGAGCGCGACATCGCCGTCCTGCCAGTCGATGTCCTCGGTCAGTTCGTCGGTGAGGGTCTTCAGCTCGGCCTGCAGATCGGCGGGGATCTCCTCGCCGTCCTGCAGGGTGATCCGGGGTGTCTCGTAGTTGTACGACGGCCCGAAGATGCTGTTGGCCCAGGCGAGCCGCGTGCCGAACAGGGTGCTGTGGGCGGCACCGGTGGTGTACGCGTACCGGATCGCGCCGTCCTCCTCCAGGGTCAGGCGCGTGTGCGGGTCCGCGCCGACCAGGGCCTCCATGTCGGCGAAGGTGATGTCGGCCGGTTCCTTGCGGCCCTCCAGCTGGTGGGCGACGAACGCCTTCCACTTGGGCTCCTCGACACGCCGGCTGTAGGTGATCGGGCTGCCGCCGAACACCTCACGGGCGCGCGGGCTCGACGCGTCCCATACGCGGTAGCCGTCGCAGACGGTGGTCTGCGAGCCGGCGGAGGCGGCCTTCTCGCAGAAGAACCAGGTCAGGTCGGGGCCGAAGGGGCTGTTGCCGTTCTCCAGGTGCAGTCCGACGGCCGCGGTGCCCGCGTCGACCTTCTGGGCCACCTCGCCGCCGTGGAAGCTGCGGGCGGGGTCGAGCGTGATCCGTGCGGAGTGCGCCTTGACGAACGCCGAGAACTCCTCCAGGTCCGTGTGGAAGCCACGGAACAGCAGGAATCCGGAGTCCGCGAGCAACCCGGTGACCCAGGCGGGGTCGAGGGTGCCGAGCGAGTCGGATCCGCCCGCGATAACGAGCTTTCCGGTCGCCGTGCCGTAGGGGCGGACCGCGGCGGTGCTGGTCATGCTTCTGCTCCTTCGTTGGCTTCGATGGCTCCGTCGGCTTCGCCGGCGTGCAGCTTTCCGGTGACGAGGTCGTGCTGGACGGCCCTCCTCATGGGCCTGCCGGTGACGGTGAAGTACCGGCGGTACAGCTCCTCGGAGGCGACGACGATGTGCGGCTGCGCCACCCGCTCCACCTCCGACAGGTGCTCCTCGCCGAAGGCGCGTACAGCCTTCTCGGCATCGGCCGGATCGACCGAGCCGTCGACCAGGAACAGGCCGTGCAGAGCGGTCAGGCCGTCGCCGACCACGGCCACCGCCCGGACGAACGGCAGCTGCGCGTACTGGGCCTCGACCCACTCCGGGGCGACGTTGCGGCCCGCCGCCGTCACGATGACGTTCTTCTTGCGTCCGGTGATGCTGATGAAGCCGTCCTCGTCGATGTCCGCCAGATCGCCGGTGTGCAGCCAGCCCTCGGCGTCCAGGACCAGGCTGGAGGGGTCGTTGCGGGTGTACCCGGCGAACAGCGAGGTGCTGTTGACCAGCAGTTCGCCGTCGTCCGCGATACGGACGGTGACGTGCGGCAGCGGGCGTCCCACCGTTCCGGTACGGCGGGCGGAGGGAGTGTTCCAGCTGACCACGGAGCTGTTCTCGGACAGTCCGTAGCCCTCGTGGACGGGCAGCCCGTACCCCTCCAGGCGGCGCAGCAGATCCGGATGGACGGGTGCACCGCCGCAGCAGATCAGCGGTGCGTCGCCGGTCCCGAACAGGGCCGTGGCGACGGGCTCGCCCGCGCCGAGCGCCGCTTCCGCCCGGGCGGCGAACGCCTCGACCAGCGCCGGCGTGGCGACCGTCGCGGTGGGCCGGGCCGCCGCCACGTGGGGCAGGACGTCGGCCGGTGCCGCCGCCGCAGTGCCGACCAGCGGCATGTCCTCGGGAAGCAGCACCAGGGTGCCGCCGTCGAGGAGGACCAGGTACAGACCGGTGACCTGCTCGATCAGCAGGCTGAACGGCACGACCGACAGATAGCGGGTGAACGCTCCCTCGGGCATCACCGTGCGCAGCGAGGTCAGCAGCGCGTCGAGGCCGTGGGCCCGGATGCGTACGCCCTTGGGACGCGAGGTGGTACCGGAGGTGTGGATGACCTTGCACTCCCAGTCGGCCGCGGTTTCCGGGTCCCCGGGGGCCGCGAGGCGCAAGGGCGCGTCGGGCACCGGCCCGTCGGCGGTCACCGTCACCAGGGGGCAGTCGGCGCCGAGGACCCGCCGTCTGCCCCACTGCTCGAGCCGCTCCTGCCCGGCCCGGTCCACCAGGCAGAGGTCCACGCCGTCCAGCAGTCCCGCGGCCTGCTCGGCGGAGAAGGCCAGCGGGACCGGCACCTCGACCGCCCGCCGAGCGATCAGCGCGAGGTCGGCGATCACGAACTCCGGGGTGTTCCCACACACCACACCAACCCGTGGGGCCCGCCCGTCGACGGGGCGGAGCCGTGGGGCGAGGGCCTGAGCGCGCCGGCTCACCTCGCGGTAGCTCAGACTTCTGACCGGTGTGCCGCCGGGGCCCTGCACCTCGACCAGCGGACGGTCCGACTCCGCCGTCCGGACCAGTGCCTGTTCAACGAGTCGCATGCTCGGCTTCCTCGAACTCGGGGATACGGAACTGCAGTTCGGTGACGGTGTAACGGCCGGTGGCGTCGGCGAACAGCCGGTGCAGGGAGTTGAGCGGGATGACCCCGACGGTGGGTTCGTGGGCGTAGTACGTGCCCCAGCGGCCCAGTTCCTCCGAATCGATCCGGCCGGGGTCCGCCGGCCCGATCGGCACGAACGCGATCCCGACGCGGTGCAGCGTGGTGACCAGGCTCCGTGTGGCGGTGCACAGGATGTACTCCATCCCCAGGCACCAGGACATGATGGGTGTGACGCGGATGAGTTCCCGGCCGGCGGTGCGCCGCGCGCTGGCCAGCGCGCCGACCTCGACCACCCGGCTGCGGTCGGCCGAGGTGCCGAGAGCCGCCTTGATGGCACCCTCGATGTCGGTGTCGAGGTACCGCTCGGAGAACAGCGGACGGTCGGTGCCGAAGGTCAGCCCGGCACAGGCCACGACCTCGCCGTCGCCGCCAGCGCCCCCGCTGGGTCCGGCGACGATGAACAGATCGGGGTTCGGGACCACGTCCGCCTCGTACGACGTGGCATACACCTGGTGCGCAAGCTCCGCTGCGTTCTGCCACTGCCGGGTCGACCGGCGGGCCAGAGCGATCTGCACGCTGTTTCTCCTCCCCCTAGGCCGGCACCGTCACTTGGTGCCTATGACCAGGGACACGGAGGACGGCAGCCGAATCTGCTCGACGCCGCCGAGCCCGGCGTCCGTGAGCCAGCCGGAGATCTCGGGGAAGCTGTAGGTGCGGTCGCCCGAGCAGGCGAACATCGCGAGGCTGAACGCCGCGTTGTGGGCGTCGAGTTCCGCACCGCGCACGTCCTCCAGGACGACGATCCTGCCGCCGGGCCGCAGCGCCTTGGCGGCGCGGGCGATCAGGTCGCGGTTCTCCTCGTCGGTGTGGTTGTGCACGATCTCGAAAAGGAACACGAGGTCGTAGTCGGAGCCGAGGTCGCCGCTGAGGAAGCTGCCCCGGCGCAGCGAGACGCGGTCGGCGAGACCGGCCTTCTCGATGGCCGGCCCGGTGTTGGCGAGCGCCTCGTCCAGGTCCATGATCGTCGCCGTGAGCTGGGGGTGGCGCCGGCACATGGCCATGGAGTGCAGGCCGTGCGAGCCGCCGAGGTCGAGCAGCTTGCGGGCGCCTTCGGGCAGTTCGACGGCGTCCACGATGGAGTCCACCGTCAGCCGGGACTTGATCTTCATGTACTCGGAGAAGTCCCGCCCGGCGTCGGGGTTGTTCTCCCAGCGCTCCCACAGCGACTGGGCGGGCTTGCCGTGCCGGACGGCCTGCGGCAGCTCCCACATGACGTTGATCAGCTCGTACGCCCACAGCAGCGCGGGGGTGAAGTCGTACTCGACCTTCCCGCCCAGCCAGCGCTCGGCGAGCGGGCCGTTGCGGTAGCGCCCGTCCTCCAGGGTGAGCCAGCCGAGTACGGCGACCACGTCGGCGACGGCACGGATGCCGTCGGCCGTGGCGCCGACCGCCTCGGCGAGTTCGTCGGCACTGAGCGGACCGCGCTCCTCCAGGGTGGCGAACAGACCGAGTTTCGCCGCGGTGGTGAGCGCGGCGTAGTGGATGGTGCCGCCGATCACTTCGTCGATCGGGTTGCCGGTCAGCTGCTCGTCAGTGGTGGTCTGGAACATGATGAAGCCTCCTGTTTGTGGGCAGGGTGGTCGCCGCGTGCGAGGACACGTGGTTGTGGGCGCGGCAGCGGTTGTGGGCGCGGCAGTAGGGCGGACGGTCGGCGCTGCGGGCGAGGGGTGGCACCCCCTGGCTGCTCTGCGCGTTGCGGCGGCGAACGGCTGTTCCGCTTCGGTGAGGGGCGCGAGCCGCTCCCACGAGGGCGGTGTCGGCAGGGGAATGCGGGCGTGCGCCATCGCCGCCGGTTCGAGGGCGGAGTGTGTGAGGGTGTGGGGCCCGGTTCAGGGCACGGGCCGTCGGCGCGGGGAACCCGTCAGGGGTGGGTGACAGGCGGTCTCAGCCGGGCCCAGGGCCGGGCCTGTTCCAGCTGGGCCGCGAGGGCGAGCAGGGTGTGCTCGTCCCCGTACCGGCCGGTGAACTGCACGCCGACGGGCAGCCCCGCCGGGTCCTGGTGCAGCGGCACGGACATGGCCGGCTGACCGGTCAGATTGGCCAGTGGTGTCTCGTGGGCGAAGTCCAGTGCCCGGGCGAGCTGTTGCTCCGGGTCACCGTGCGCGCAGAAGCCGAGGGGCGGCGGCGGGGACGCCGTGACGGCCGAGATCAGCACGTCGTAGGAGTCGTGGAAGGCGGCGAGGGCTCTGGCGGTGCGCTGCAGATGGCCGATCTGGAGGAGATAGTGCGCGCTCGACAGGGAGCGGCCCCGCTCGTAGAGCCACCAGGTGAGTTCCTCGACGGCTTCCGGTGCGGGAGTGCGTCCGGCCACCGTGCTCTGGGCGGTGATCGCCGAGGACACCCCGGCCGCCCAGACATCGAGGAACGCGTCGGCGACATCGGGCATCGCCGGTGCCGGCGCGTCCTCGGTGACGGTGTGTCCGAGGTCCGCGCAGAGCCGGGCGGCCTGCAGGACGGCCTCGACGCACGAGGCGTGCAGGGTGTCGGTGCCGGCGCGTGTGGTGAAGGCGATACGCAGCCGGCGCGGAGGCTTCGCGACCGCGTCGCGGAACGGGCCGGGCGGCGGTGGTGCCGGGTAGGGATCGCCGGGGGCGGGGCCGGCGATCAGGTCCAGGGCCGCCGCGCTGTCCCGTACGGAACGGCTGACCACATGCTCGCTGGCCAGTCCGTTCATGAGGTCGCCCACCTGGGGGCCGAGCGGGGTGCGGGCCCGGGTGGGCTTGAGTCCGAAGACTCCGCAGCACGCGGCCGGGATACGGATGGAACCGCCCGCGTCGTTGGCGTGGGCGAGTGGCACCAGGCCTGCCGCCACGGCCGCCGCGGCGCCGCCGCTGGACCCGCCGGCGGACCTGCCGAGGTCCCACGGGTTGCGCGTGGGACCGTGCCGGCGGGGTTCGGTCGTGGGCAGGACTCCGAACTCGGCCGAGTTGCTCCGGCCGAGGATGAGCAGTCCGCCGGACTTGAACCGCTCGACCAGCGTGCTGTCCTGGCCGGGGACGAAGCCCGCCAGCAGACCGGACCCCTGCGTGGCCTCCAGTCCGGCGCAGGCCGCCCCGAGGTCCTTGAGCAGGAAGGGCACGCCGGCCAGTGGTCCTGGTGGCTCCGATCCGGTGAGCGCTCTGCGGAACTCCGGGTCACCGGCCTGCTTCCGGGCCCGTTCGTAGTCGGTGATGGGCACCGCGCCGACCGTGGCGTTCGCCGCCTCGATCCGTCCGATCGCGGCTTCGACCAGTTCGTCCGCACCGATCTGCCCCGTCCGGACCAGATCGGCTTGGGCGTGTGCGTCGAGCCATGCCAGTTCCTGCCGGTCAGTCATCCCCATGCCCCCCCACAGGCTTCGACTGCGATGGCGTGCCCGCTGGTCAGGCGGACGCGCCCTCCAGGTCCACGGCCTGACGTCCGGCCAGGAAGACGTGCGTGGTCTCGGCGATGCGACGGCCCAGAGCCTCGGCGGTGCGCAGGTCGCTGGCGCCCGGCGTGACGTCGGGTCCCTCGTCGTTGTTGGCCTGGGACATGGCGCCGAGCCAGCTGCCGAGCCGGTTGATGTCCTCCGGGCTGCCGGCCGAGGTGTTCCAGCCGCCGTACTCGGCGAGGCCGACCCAGATCATGCCGTGCTGGGCGGCGAACAGGGCGATGTCGAACAGCGTGTTCAGCTTGTCGCCGGACATGTTGCCGCTGTTGGTGAAGCCGCCGGCGATCTTGTTCTTCCAGCGGAGGTTGTCCCCCCAGACCTTGCTCGTGGCCTCGATGAAGGCACGGAAGACGGCACTGCTGCCGCCCATGTAGGTGGGCGTCCCGAAGATGATCGCGTCGGACTCCTGGAGCGTCTCCCACAGCTCGTCGGTCAGCTCCGCGAGCGGGACGAGCGTGACCTGGGTGTCCGGAACCTTCTCCGCCCCGGCCGCGACGGCTGCTGCCTGCTTCGCCGTGTGCCCGTAACCACTGTGGTACGCCACAGCCACCTTGACCTGCATGAATCCCCCTTGTGAGACAGTGCCCGGAGCACCAAGTTATTTGTTCATAAAGCATCTCGAAAAGCTTTGACGGAAGAGACTCTACTCAGGTGCCGAGCCGGAAGGCAAGCAGCGCCGGACAGTCGGCGCGTCGTGGCGCGCGAGCCGCAGAGAGCCGGCATGGCCGCCCGCGTGCATGGCGGACCCGTCGGTGGGGCGGGCGACGGCGGTGGACGGCCGCCTCCTGGTACGAGGCCGACATCGAAGAAACCCTCTAGGGCGCGTATCGAGTCGTGATCAACGAGTGGCTCTGGTGAGGTCTTTGATCCAGATCATGGAGGCGCGGAGGTGGAGGCCGGCGGGGTAGCTTTGCGGGGTCTTGTCGTAGCGGGTGGCGATGCCTCGCCAGGCCTTCAGTTTGTTGATCAGCCGTTCGACGGTGTTCCTCTCCTTGTAGAGTTCGGCGTCGTGGCTGACGGGTCGGCCGCCCCGGGAGCCCTCCTTCTTGCGGTTGGCGGCTTGATCGACCTTTTCCGGAATTACGGCCTTGATCTGTCGTGTGCGCAGGTGAGCGCGGTCGCCCCGGGACGAGTAAGCCTTGTCTGCGGCGACGGCGTCGGGCCGAGTGCGGGGCGGCCGACGGGCCCACGGACACGGATCTTGCTCAGAACGGGGATGAACTGCGGGCTGTCGGCCGCCTGTCCTGCGGTCAGGAGGAGCGCCGGCGGGCGGCATTTGCGGTCGGCGGCGACGTGAACCTTGCTGGTCTGCCCGCCCCGGGAGCGTCCCAGGAGGGCGGCCTTCAGGCGGAGCTTCCGGCGGCGTCGGATGCGTCGTCGCTCTTCCCGCTCGGGATCCGCGTCGGCGTCTCGTCCGCTTTGTTCTACGCGGCCGCCCCTTTTGACCTAGCCTTCTCCTCCTCTGCGGCGGCCTTCCCCAGAGAGGTGAGCACGTCCTCGCTCATGTGCATCCCGGCGGCATCGTGGTGGGCGCGCGCGGTGGTGGAGTCGATGCTGACCAGCGACAGGTCCACCTCGCCCCGCTTCGCGGCCTCCGCGATCAGGCCCTCCAGAAGGGCCTCGAACACACCGGCGTCACGCCACTGCCGGAAGCGGTTCGAGACGGTCGACCAGGAGCCGAAATCCTGCGGCATCTCCCGCCACTGCCCGCCGGTCTTGAATCGCCAGATCACACCCTCGAACTGCTGCCGCCGCCGCTCGGGATACGGGCCATACTCGCCGATCGGCAGGTACGGCCCAATGAACTCCCACTCTTCGTCCGTCAGTCGCACTCGCGTCACTCAAGATGATCTACCGGATCAGAGGCTCAGGGCGGGGTCGAATCTGCAGATTGATCATGCACCGATACACGCCCCTGCTCGGGCCTATAGCCAGCGGTCGAACCAGGCGCGGATTCGCCGAAGGGCGTCGAGTTGGTGGGCACGCTCCTCGAGCCCGTGGCCCTCGCGGGGATAGACGACGAACTCGTGCTCGACCCCGAAGTGGCGCAGGGCACGATGGAAGTGGATCGCCTGGCCGAGCGGGACATTGGTGTCCTCTTCGCCGTGCAGGATCAGCACTGGGGTGTTGATCCTGGAGGCGTAGGAGATCGGACTGTGCCGGTCGTGGACGTGCGGTCCCGGGCCCTCCCATCCGGTGCTGCCGCCGAGCGCCGCGTCGAGGATGCCCCAGTCGCCGGTCCCGGCCTGCATGCCCCAGTCACTTATGCCCGCACCCATCACGGCGGCCTTGAACCTGTCCGTACGGCCTACCGCCCAGGCCGCCATGAAGCCCCCATGGCTCCAGCCGGAGATGCCCAGACGCTCGGGGTCGGCGACTCCCTGCGCCACCAGCAGGTCGATCCCGCTGAGGATGTCGGTCCACTCGTCGCCGCCGACCGCGCCTGCGGCCATGGCGGCGAACTCGTGGCCGTGTCCGGAACCGCCTCGGGGGTTGGGCAAGAAGGCGGCGTACCCGGCGGTCGCCAGCCACTGGCCGCAGTCGACGACGGTGAGGGCGAATTCGTCGGCGTGGCGGAAATACGGGCCGCCATGGACCAGGGTGACGAGCGGGAACGGGCCGTCGTCCCCAGTCCGGCCGACGGGCAGGATAAGCAGGCCGTCCAACCGGAGTCCGTCACAGGCCTGGTAGCCCACGCGCTCCTGGACGCCCCAGCGGATCCTGCGCAGTTCCGGCCCGGTGTCGCTGAGCCGGACCAGCGGTCCGCCGGTGCGTCCGGCATGGACGCTCTTGGGCTCGTACGCCGTGCTCGCCAGCAGGGCGACGGTCTCCCCGGAGCGACTTGCGCTGAGCCCGGCGAGCATGCCGGGGGCGGTGGACAACTGGTGGAACCGCAGGGACTCCGGGTCGAGCCGGTGCAGGGCGGTGTCCAGCCCGTCGGCGAACAGCGCGAGCAGCGGCCCGTCCGCGGCCTGCACCAGCTCGGTCGGACAGACGGGCATGCCGGCGGTGAGGTTGCGGTGTTCGACGGCCGGGCCGGTCGCCGGCGGGACGGTGTCGATCACGGCGAGCCCGCCGACCAGGTGCCCCGGGGTCACCGCCAGGTGGGCCAGATGCCAGACACCGTTGTGGTTCCACCAGGCCAGGGACTGGGCCTCGACCCCGACCGGACCCAAGCCCTGGACGACCGTCGAGCTCAGGTCGACCACATGCAGTTCCGCCGTCAGGACGCCAGGGTCGACCTCAGGGGTGGACCAGCTCAGCACCGCCAACGGGCCGCCGTCCGGGCGTTGGGCCAGCTCGATCACATGCCGGTCACCGAGGCCGTCCACGGTGCGGAGCACGCCGGTCTCCAGGTCGAGCAGGCGCAGCCGGGTGGCGGGAAGGTGCCGGCCCCAGACCTTGGCGTCGTCGCGCTCGGCTTCCCGGCGTTCGTCCTCGGCGAGCAGGGCGACGGTGCGGCCGTCGAGGAGCGGACAGTGGTCAAGGATGCCGCCGCGCCAACTGGTCAAGGCCTCGGCTTTGGCGATGTCCTCGCTGCCATCCAGACGGATGCGCTGGAGTTGGGCGGTGCCCTGCTCCTTGCGGTCGGAGGTGAAGAACAGAGAGGCCGAGTCCGGCGCCCACTTCGGGGCGAGATCGCGCGCCGTGCCGTCGGTCAGCCTGCGCGGGGATGTGCTCCCGTCGACGGCGGTGACCCAGATAGACCCGTGCGGACGCCCGCCCCTTCCGCCGTTCGTGACCACTCCGTAAGCGACCAGGCCGCCGTCCGGCGAGATGGCCGGTGCCACGGCAGCGGCAACATCCACCACCAGTTCGGCAGTGAGCGGGTCGGTCGAGTCGGGAGTCGGCCGCGGTGCGGGATGCGGCATGCGAACTGCCTTTCGCTGGTCAATACGGCAAGCGGACATCCTGTCGCACTATCGGGTCGGCATCACTCGAATTTGGAGAACGGGCCGTATGCGACCTGCCTTTGACGCTCTGCCACAGCCGATGGCACAGACCTATTGATCACGACTCGATACGCGCCCTAGTACCAATGCCGTGTAGTTAGGGGCTGAGCTGTTGTGTCAAGGTGCCTGAAGCAGAGATGGAGCTCCTGCTAGAACCGTGTCGACCAAGATCACTGTT
>NZ_JBIDAL010000020.1:0-152064 GCF_043202415.1 Streptomyces sp. NPDC048192 | reverse complement strand
CTCGGAAAGAACGATCTCCACAGCAGCAGGACCTCGATGCGCCACGGAAAGAAGGTACCAACTAACCCTCGTGATTTCTGGCGCAGCACACTAGGGCTGCCGCCCTACGCCGCCCGGTTGCGCCGAGCGGGTGGATGCCCGCCGAGGGTACGGCGGCACGGCCCGGCCGTGTGGCACGGTCTGCTCCGACGGGCTACGGGGAAGGTCGGGTGCGCGGATGACCGGGGTCGGGCGGATCCTCGCGGTACTGGTACTGGCGATGCTGCCGGGCCCGGCACAACCGGCACATCCGGCCACCGCGGCGCCGGGGCCGCGGGCTGCGACTGGTGGCCCGGGGCCGGGGGTGGTCTCGCGGGCCGCGACTGGTGGCTGGGCCGGAACTGGTGGCCAGCGCGCGACTGGTGGCCGGCTCGCAACCGGTGGCCGGGCTCTGACCGGTGAGTGGGCCGTAACCGGTGGTCGGGCCCTGACCGGTGGCTGGGCCGTGACCGGTGACTGGGTCCTGACCGGTGGCCGGGTCCTGACCGGTGACCCGACCACGGCGGATAGCCGGAGCGGCGAGGGGCCGGCGGTGCGCGGGGTGGGCGGTCCCGGGGTCGGGGTGTCGCCGGACCGCTGGACCGGGAGCTGGGAGAGCGCGCCCTCGGGCACCGCCGCCGCGCTGCCCGGTGCCGCCGTGCGCAACGTGGTCCACCTCAGCGTCGGCGGCAGGGCCGTGCGCGTGCGGCTCAGCAACCGTTTCGGCAGCGCGCCGCTGCGGCTCGGCGCGGTCACCGTCGCGCTCCGGGCCGCCGGCCCCGGCGCGCTGCCCGGCACCCTGCGCGTCGCCACGTTCGGCGGCGCCCGTACGGTCACCGTCCCGCCCGGCGAGGACACGGTCACCGATCCGGTGCCGCTGTCCGTCCGGCGCGCGGCCGACCTGCTCGTCACCGTCGCGACCCCCGGCGACGACGGTCCCGCCACCTTCCACCGGACGGCCCTGCAGACCAGCTACATCGCGCCGCGGGGCGCGGGCCGGGCCGCGGACGAGGACGGCGCCGCGTACACCACGACGGTCGGCTGCTGGTACTACGTCACCGGCGTCGACGTCCTCGGCCCCGCCACCGGCAGCGTCGTCGCGTTCGGCGACTCCCTCACCGACGGCAACGGCTCCACGCCCGACACCAACCGCCGCTGGCCGGACCGGCTCGCCGACCGTCTCCGCGCGGACCGGCTCGGCGTCCTCAACGCCGGGATCTCCGGCAACCGTCTGCTCCGGGACGGCGCCGGACCGAGCGCCCTCGCCCGCCTGGACGCCGACGCGCTCGACCGCACCGGGGTGCGGGTGCTGGTCGTCCTGGAGGGCATCAACGACATCAAGGGCGTCCCGACGGCCGACGTCGTCTCCGCGTACTCCGCGGCCTACCGCACGCTGGTCGCCCGTGCCCACGCGCGGGGCGTCCGGGTCGTCGGCGTCACCCTCACGCCGTACGGGGGCTTTCCGGCCTACACGGCCGCGCGCGAGGCGGTACGGCAGCGGGTGAACGCGTTCATCCGCACCGGCGGCGTGTTCGACGCGGTCGCCGACGCCGACGCCGCCCTGCGCGACCCGGCCGAGCCGACCCGCCTCCTGCCGGCCTACGACCCCGGGGACCACCTGCACTTCAACGACACGGGCATGGCACGGCTCGCCGGCCTCGTGCTGCGCGCGCTGCCCGGGTGACGGGGTGTCCGGCGGGCGGCGACCACGCCGGCCGGCCGGGGTTCCGCACGCGCGTCCCGGGCTCAGGCGCGGGTCACCCAGCCCCGCTCGTACGCGTGCCAGCCCAGTTGGAGCCGGGTCGTCACCCCGGCCAGCTCCATCAGCCGCCGTACCCTGCGCTGCACGGTCCGCAGGCCCAGGTCGAGCTGTTTGGCCACGCTCGCGTCGGTCAGCCCGGCCAGGAGCAGCGACAGCACCTCCAGATCCGTCGCGTCGGGCTGGTCCGGCTCCTCCTCGACCACCCCGGACGCCTCCAGCCGAAGCGGCAGCGCCTCCCGCCACACCGACTCGAACAGCCCGGCCAGCAGCTCCAGCAGCCCGCTGGCGTGCACCACCAGCGCGGCCGGCTCGGCCGTGCGCGAGGTCAGCGGCACCATCGCGAGCGCACGGTCGGCGATCACCAGCTTGGTCGGCACCCGGTCCGCCACCCGCACCCGCTCGTCGCGGGCCAGCGCCGCCGACAACTCGGTGAGTCCGTGCGGCAGTTCCAGCACCGCGCGCTCCACCACCACCCGGTAGCGCACCCCGCGTCCGGCCGCCTGCTCCTCGGCCTCGTTCTCCACGCCGGACACGACCACCGGATTGCCGGTGACCAGCGCGCACACCTCCTCGGCCGCCCCCAGCTGCAGCTGCAGAAAGCGCTGGGCGACCGCCGCGGCGCCGGTCACCACCTCGACCAGGTCGTGCACCGCGGGCTCGGCCGCCGCCGCCCGGTACTCCTCCGCCAGCAGCGCCGCCGTCAGCTCCGCCTTCTCCAGCTCGTGCCGCCGCTGGGTGAGCAGCGCGCCCAGGGCGACACCGGGCGGCGCGGCCACCCAGCGGCCCGGCCGGGCCGGCGACTGGGCGGCGAGCCCCTGCCGCTCCAGCCGGCGCAGCGCCCGCTCCGCCTCCGGCTCCGACAGCGTCAGGCGCCGCGCCAGATCGGTCACGTCGGCCGCGCCCACGGACACCAGCGCCCTGTACGCCGCCTCGTGCGTCTCGTCCAGCCCTATCGCCGCCAGCATCGGCTCACGTCCCCTCCCCTGGAACGGGCCCGGCGCCGGGCCCGAGAACTCGCCACCGAGAAGCTGCCATGACGGGCCCGGGCTGGCGGAAACCGGCCACGGCGCAAACCCGCCGCGCAACATCATCGCCGCACCTGTGGTGACTCTGCCAAGGTGGCAGCATCACGGAACGCGAGCGTGCACCGGATGCACAGCCGCGTCCCAGGAAGCCAAGCCACAATCGGGCCAGTCGGCCGGGTGCCCTGATACGGCCCCGGCCGCCGTGGGCCGTGGCCCGGGCCCGGACGCGTGCGAGTCACGCGAAGGGGATCCGGGACCGGGCCACTTCGGACGCCGCCGGGCGGTCCTCCCGTGGGGGGTGGGGCCGCCCGGCGGCCCCCTTTCCCTCATCTGCCGCCCTTCGTACGGCTGTTCCGGCCCTCACCCGACGCGCCCTCCGACGGTGCCGGGTGCGCCGGATTTTCCCGATGCCCCGTTTTCAGACGGCCCCCGCGGTGGACAATCAGGAGCATGAGCCAGCAGGGGGGAAGGCCCGCCCGTCCCGAGGACGACTGGTGGGGACAGCTGTACGACGACTCCACCGCGGACACGGGGCCGGCGGCCGCGGCCGATTCCCTGGACGACCGTTTCGCCTCCGCGAAGCGCACGGTGACGGGCCGCCCGTTCACGGCACCGCCCACTCAGGCCGGCCCCGGCGACGACACCAGGGGCGACCCGGCCTCCGAGGATCCCCCGGCACCGGCACCGCCTCACCGGGAGCCCGCGCTGCCGGCGCAACGCGCGCCCGAGGCCCCGC
The DNA here is from genome assembly GCF_043202415.1 of Streptomyces sp. NPDC048192. Taxonomy (NCBI): domain Bacteria; kingdom Bacillati; phylum Actinomycetota; class Actinomycetes; order Kitasatosporales; family Streptomycetaceae; genus Streptomyces; species Streptomyces sp. NPDC048192. The sequence continues at coordinate 148,523 of NZ_JBIDAL010000020.1, read as the reverse complement.
CCGCCCCACCGCCTCCCGCCGCCTCCACCGACGTACCGCCGCCCCGCCGCCCGACCCCGCCCGAGCCACCCCGGCCGACGGCACAGCAACCCGCCGAGCCCCTTCGCCCGGCGGAACCGGAACCCCCTGCGCCACCCGCCGGACAGCCCGCACCAGAGCCGCAGGCCCCGCCCCCGCCGACCGCTTCCGCGCCGCCCGCCGAGCCGCAGGAGGCGTCCCCGGCCCCCACCACCGCCGCGCCCCCACCCCCCTCCTCCGTCGACTACGTCGGCTCGGGGCCGCCCACCTACGACCCCGAGCCCACCGCGTTGCCGGTCGCCGATCCCGACGGGCTGGGGGAGTTGGCCGCGGACACCGTGCTGGACGGGGCCCGGTACGGGGCGTGCACGGTGCGAGCGGTGTCGTTGCGGGGCGACTCGGCGCGGTTCCGGGGCGAGCCGCGGCGGGACTCGCTGCTGACCGCGCGGTTCGGGACGGGCGAGAACGCGCTGGTGCTCGTCGCGATGGCGACCGGGGTGCGCGGGGCCCCCGACGCGCATCTGGCGGCGGCCGAGGCGTGCCGGTGGATCGGGCGGGCCGTCGGCCGCAGCCATCACCGGCTCGTGGAGGACATCCGGGCGGCCCGGCGCGGCGACCTGAAGTCGGGCCTGAACCGGCTGACCGACCGCAGCCTCGGCAGACTCCGTGCGAGCGCCGCCGAACGGGGCGTCGACCCCGAGCAGTACACGGCGAGCCTGCGCTGCCTGCTGCTGCCCGCCGATCCCGGCTGCCGTACCCGCGTCTTCTTCGGCGTCGGCGCAGGCGGCCTGTTCCGGCTGCGCGACGGCGTGTGGCAGGACATCGAGCCGCAGGTCACCGCCGAGGCCGGCACCGGCGTGCCCGTGGTCGGCTTCGGCTCGCCCCCGGCACAGACACCCGAAGGCGACCGGCTCACCATGGACTTGGGCATCCCGACCCCGCCGAGCCCGTACGAGCCGGCGCCCGAGCCGCCCCGGGAGCCCTTCCGGTTCCGCGCCTCGATAGCCCGCCCGGGCGACGCCCTGCTGATGTGCACCGCGGGCCTGGCCGATCCGCTGCGCGACGAGGCCGCCCTCTGCGCCTACCTGGCCCGCCGCTGGGCCGGCCGGACCCCGCCGGGGCTCGCCGCGTTCCTCGCCGACGCCCAGGTGCGCGTGAAGGGCTACGCCGACGACCGTACGGCGGCGGCCGTGTGGGAGGCGTGACCGTGTGGCCCGTGCGCCCCCGGGGCGGCTTGCGCGCGCCGCGCCGCGCCCGGATGGAAACCCGGTGCCGGGGAGCGGATTTCAGCCAGTTTCACGGCGCGTGACGGTGTGCCGACGGCCGGTGCCGGGCGCATCTGCCTTGGCGTCCCGGGGCGTTCGAGGCGGCCCGCGCCGTGCGGAGGCCCGCGCGCCCGGCGCGGCACGGCCCTGCGGGCGCCCCCGGGTGCCGTACGGCCGTGGCCGAACCGCCGGTCATCGCGCACGGCTGATGACTGGCTGTGTGCGCGCTGGGCAAGCATCCTGCGTGAACGTGTTCGACCAGGAGGGGCAGGGTCCAGCGGCGTGCGGGCGGGGGTCATGAAGAGTCAGGCACGAGGGGGCGGTCCCGCGGTCGTCGGGGCCTCCTCGGCGGCGACGGGGGAAGAGGCCGGCACCATCAGGGCACACGCACACCGGCTGCGGCGCAGGCTGGGCCGGGCCGATCTCAGGGCGGTGCCCGAGGCCCGCCGGGAGTTGCGCGAACTGCTGCGGCACTGGGGCAAGCCGGGCCGCTCGGAGATCGCCGAACTGCTCACCAGCGAACTGGTCACCAACGCGCTCGTCCACACCGACGACGACGCGGTCCTCACCGCGGTCCTGGAGCCCGGCGGACTGCGCGTGGAGGTACGGGACTTCGTGGCCCGCAGACCCGAGCTGACCGGCCCGGGCTCGGACGACGACACCCATGGGCGGGGCATGCTGCTGGTGCAGTCCCTCGCGGACGCCTGGGGCGTACGGCCGCACGGGGTGGGCAAGTCGGTGTGGTTCGAACTGGGCGCCGAGGCGGCGTGACACGCGGCGGAAACGGGCCGGGGGCGTGACCCGTGCGGTCACGCCCCCGGCCCGTGCGGAACCGCCGGCCTAGCCGAACTGCTGCTCCAGGTCCTTCAGTTTGCGCTCCAGGGAGTCCAGGCGCGGCAGCGCCATGGTGTCGTCCTCCGCGGTGAGGTCGACGGTCACCGGCTCAGCGGACGCGCTGCGGACCGGCTGCAGGGAGGGACGGGCGCGCACGGGCAGCTGCTCCGCGGCCGATATGGCAGGCTCCGCACTCGCCGGGGCGGGGCCGCGCTCGACCGCCTGCACCTCGACCTCGACCTCCCGGCCGCCGCGGCCCACGAAACCGCGGTGGCCGCGGCTGATCGCCTTCAGCTGGGCGCGCTCGATGCGCTGCTGGTCGCGCCGGCGCTGCCGCTGCTCCTCCTTCTGCCGCTTGTCGTCGCGGACCTCCTCGACCGCCTCGTCCAGGCTGCGCACGCCCTCCAGGAGCATCAGCGACCAGGCCTTGTAGGTCTCGCGGGGGGCCCGCAGCCAGCGCACGATGCGGATCTGCGGCAGCGGACGCGGCACCAGGCCCTGCTCCCGCAGCGCGGCCCGGCGGGTCTGCTTCAGCGCGCGGTCGAACAGCACGGCCGCCGACAGCGACATACCGGAGAAGAACTGCGGCGCACCCGCGTGGCCGGCGCCCCGGGGCGCGTGCACCCAGTTGAACCAGGCCGCCGCCGCGGCGAACATCCACACGAGTATCCGGGAGCCGAGCGCCGCGTCGCCGTGGCTGGCCTCGCGCACCGCGAGCACGGAGCAGAACATCGCCGCGCCGTCCAGGCCGAACGGCACCAGGTACTGCCAGCCGTCGGTCAGCCCCAGGTTCTGTTCGCCGAAGCCGACGAGGCCGTGGAAGGACAGGGCGGCCGCGACCGCCGCACAGCAGAACAGCAGCACGTAGGAGGCCGTGCCGTAGATGGCCTCCTTGCGCCTGCGGCGCTCCTCGCTGCGCTCCCACGAGTCGTCCGCGCTCGCGTTCTCCCCGGAGGTGCGCTTGCCGCGCGCGAGCACCGCCACCGCGACCAGCATGCCCAGGAGCAGCACGGCGCCCGGAAGCAGCCAGTTCAGCGATATGTCGGTCAGTCTCATCAGAGGGTCCCTTGCATGGGGATAGGGCGTAACGCCCGCCATAGTGGCCCACTCCCGAGGGCCCTCAGGGGGTTTCGGGGCAAGAGGCCGCCAAGAAAGCGCAAGGGGATGCCCAGGACGGCGTTCTGCTCGAACTACCGCATGAGGGGCGGGAGTTGAGTTCGAATAAGACTACCCGTACGGGTGGTTCCTGGGAAAGTTCCCGCGACGGGTGAGGAAGTTGTGAATCACCTGTCGGAGGAGGTGAGGCGTGCGGGCGGCCGTACCGGCGATGATCTTAGTGGACGCCGCGCGGTGCGGAGACTTAGGCAAGGCTTGCCTCGGCTGCCTCCTCGGCGAGTTTGACCTGGCGCGTCGGCGGCCTATGGTGCTTGACGGAGAAACGACAACCCGCCGTTAATGACCCAAGTGCCGACAAGCCGCCAGGAGGGACCCGTGAAGCAGAGCGCGCAGGGCTCCGCCGGCGCGGGGACCCCGCCCGGCGAGGCCCGGGTGCCCGCGCAGGCGCGCGCGGCGGACGGCCTCGACGGCTTCCGCGAGCGGGACACCGCCGTGCCCGCGGCCCGGGGCGAGCACACGCACGGCGAGCGGCCGGTCCCCGGCGCGCGGCCCGCGGTGCAGCGCTCCTCGGTACGGGGGCAGATCCTGGACGCGCTGCGTGCGGCCCTGGTGACCGGGGAGCTGCGGCCGGGCGAGGTCTACTCGGCGCCGGTGCTCGGCGAGCGGTTCGGCGTCTCGGCGACGCCGGTGCGCGAGGCCATGCAGCAGCTCGCCCTGGAGGGCGCCGTCGAGGTCGTGCCCAACCGCGGCTTCCGGGTCGTCGAGCGCGGGGCGCGGGAGCTGGCCGAGCTGGCGGAGGTGCGCGCGCTCATCGAGGTGCCGGTGATGCTGCGGCTGGCCCGGACCGTGCCCGGGGAGCGGTGGGCCGAACTGCGTCCGCTCGCGGAGGAGACGGCACGCGCGGCGGCCTCCGGCTGCCCGGCGGCGTACGCCGAGTCCGACCGGGCGTTCCACCGCGCGCTGCTCGCCCTGTCCGGCAACGAGCAACTGGTCCGCATCGCCGCCGACCTGCACCGCCGCGCCCAGTGGCCGCCGGTCCGGCAGGGCCGGGCATACCTGGTCGCCGACGCGGCCGAGCACACCGCACTGCTGGACGCCTTGATCGCCCGTGACGTGGACATGGTACGGGCCCTGGTCACCGAGCACTTCGCAGGCGCAAGCTGAGCCGAGGCACCGCGAAGGGGGCACGGGGAACCGCCCGGGAAGCGCCGACCCGCCCGCACTCGGCGACGCGATGGCGCCCGGCGACGCGATGGCGCCCGGGGACGCTACGGCACCCTGCGACGAGACGGCACGCGGCGACGCGATGGCCCCCGGCGTCGAGACGGCACACGGGACGCGATAGCCCCCGGCGTCGAGACGGCACACGGGACGCGACGGCACCCTGCGACAACACGGCAGCCGGGCGATGAACGGGCACGCGGCGACAACGCGGCCCCCGACGACGCGACAGCCCCCGGCGTCGTGACGGCACCCGACGACGCGACGGCCCGCGGCGACGCGGCGGCACCCCGCGTCGTGACGGCACTCGGCGGCAACGCGGCCCCGGCGACGAGCGGGCACGCGGCGACGAAACGGCCCCCGGCGTCGAGACGGCACGCGGCGACGTGACGGCGCTCGGCGACGAGACGGCCCCCCGGGCGACGGGCGGGCACGCGGCGACGCGACGGTACCCCGCGACGTGACGGCGCTCGGCGACGAGACGGCCCCCGGCGACGAGCGGGCACCCCGCGACGCCACGGCACCCCGCGACGAAACGGCTTCCGTCCGGCGCTACGCCGTGGCCACCCCGGGTGCGGGCGGGGTCAGCTGGCGGGCCAGCCAGGTCGGTACCCCGCCGAGGAGGCGGAACAGCCGGCGGGCCTCCTCGCGCAGGCGGGACGCCTCCGGTTCGGACTCCGCGTCGGCCAGCGAGGCGAGCGCGGGGGCCGTGCCCACCAGGTAGCCCAGTTCCTCGCGGATCCGCAGCGATTCCGCGAACCCGTGCCGGGCCTCTGCCAACTCCCCGTCGCGCAGGGCGAGTCCGGCCAGGTGGCGCCAGGTGAAGGACAGCAGCAACGCGTCCGCGTGCGCGGCGGCGCCCGCGTGCGCCCGGCGGTACGCGGCCCGCGCCGCCTGCGGGGAGCGGGTCAGGTTCTCCGCGATCAGACCGCGGCGGAAGTCCAGCAGGGCCCGCAACGGCGCCCCCGGAGGGATCAGCGCCGCCGCCCGCCCCAGCGCGGCCCGCGCCTCGTCCGCGCGGTCCCGGACGCCGTGCAGCGTGGCGGTGTAGGCGAGTTGGCCGCGTTCGCAGGCGGCCGCCCCCCGCTCCTCGTCGGTGTGCGCGAGCGCCTCCGCCGTCCGCAGGGCGTCCTCGGCGTCCGCCCAGCCCCGCTCCGTGTACAGGCACCGTTCGACGAGCAGCGCGGCCCGCTGCAGGGCCGTGGCGGGGGTGTCCGGCGGCAGCAGGGCCGCCGCGTCGGCCCAGCAGGCCCGCGAGCGCAGCCGCCATACCGCGGTCTGGAGAGGATCGTCACCGGCGGTCGTTCCGTTACCAGACATGGCGGGATGCGCCACGTTGCCCTCCCCGAGCACGCCATCGAGCTGTTGAGTGGTGGCGGCATTCCAGCACCAATCGCGGGGCCGGGCCAAGAGGGTGGGTGAAAGATTTCACAAAGTGGCGGGGCGCGGGCGCTGCCGCATCCGGCCGCCCCGCACCCCGCTGACCTCAGCTCATGCGCAGGGCGAGGAAGAAGTCGAGCTTGTCCTCCAGGCGCGACAGGTCCCGTCCCGTCAACTGCTCGATCCTGCTCACCCGGTACCGCAGCGTGTTGACGTGCAGGTGGAGCCGGGTGGCGCAGCGGGTCCAGGAGCCGTCGCAGTCGAGGAAGGCCTCCAGGGTCGGGATCAGCTCGGCCCGGTGGCGGCGGTCGTACTCCCGCAGCGGGTCCAGCAGGCGGGCGGTGAAGGCGCGGCGGACGTCGTCCGGGACGAAGGGGAGCAGCAGGACGTGCGAGGCCAGTTCCTGGTGCCCGGCCGCGCAGACCCGGCCCGGCCGGGCGGCCGCCACCCGGCGGGCGTGCCGGGCCTCCTCCAGGGCGCCGCGCAGCGCCTCGGCGGAGTGCACGGCCGCGCTGACACCGAGGGTGAGCCGGCCGTCGTCGTTCAGGCCGGCGGACAGCGTCTCGCGCACCGACCGCAGCAGGGAATCGGCCAGCAGGCCGGTCTCCGAGCCGTCGTGCTCGGCGGCGACCGCGGGCAGCGGCACCAGGGCGATCGCCTCGTCGCCGGTGTGCGCGACGGCGATCCGGTCCGACGGCTCCGGGCCGGTCGCCAGCGGGTCGACGAGGATCTCCTCCAGCAGGGACTGGGCGACCGGGCCGCCCTCGACCTCACCGCCCTCCCACTCCACCCGGGCCACCACGACCTGCCAGTGCGGGGCCGCGCCGAGGCCGGGCAGCAGCACCGGGGCGGCCACCCTCAGGCGGGCGGCGATCTCGGCCGGCGCGGCGCCCGTCTGCACCAGCTCCAGCACCTCCTGGGCGAGCCGGCGCCGCACCGTGCGCGCCGCGTCCCGCCGGTCCCGCTCCACGGCGATCAGCTGGGTGACGCCCTGCAGCAGGTCCAGGCGCTCCTCGGGCCAGTCGCCGGCGTCCGCCTCGACGGCCAGCAGCCAGTCCGACAGCACCGTCTCGCGCACGTCACGGGCGCCCTGCGGGGAGCGGCCGGAGGAGCGGATCGGGAACAGCGAGTAGGTCGTACCGGCCAGCAGGACCCGGTGCGGGCCGCGCCGGCCGGTGCGGGTGGCCGCCAGGTGCTCGGCGGCGAGCCGCGCGCAGGTCTCCGTGGACAGCGCCGGGCCGTGCACCTTGGAGCCGGCGATCAGCCGCCCGGTCGGGGCCAGCACCCAGGCGCGCAGGTCCAGGTCGGAGCCGAGCAGGTCGAGGACCACGTCCGGGCCGCCGCCCGCCGGGCCGGACGTCATCATGCGCCGGTGCCGGTCCACCACCGCCGCGAGGTCGCCGGCGCGCTCGCCGGAGACCTGCCGTACGACGTGCTCGGTGATGGTCGCGAACGCCACGGACTCGTGCACTGCGAACAGCGGCAGCCGGTGCTTGGCGCAGGCCACGACCAGGTCGTCGGGTATGTCGCCCAGCTCCGCCTCGCCGGCCGCGAGCGCCGCCACCCCGGCCTGCACCAGGATCCGCACGAAGGGCTCGGAGTCGTCGGCGTCCCGGCGCCAGGCCAGACCGGTGAGCACCAGCTCGCCCCCGGAGAGGTAGCGGCTCGGGTCGCGCAGGTCGGTGGTCATGACGCCGCGCACCGACCGGTCCAGTTCCTCTTCGCCGCCGAGCAGCCGCAGGCCCAGCGCATCGGTGTCCAGAAGTGCGCGCAGCCGCATCTCGTCGCCGCCGTTCTTTGTCTCGAAACCTACGATGATCTTGGAGGGTGACGGGGGAGTCGCCCGGACCGGACGCACAGGGCGTCTCCGGGGTCTCCGCGCTGTTTCCTGCGGTTCTGCGGGAAATCGGAGAGGTGACCGACGACCTCCGTTCATACGAATCTACAAGATGCCCGCCGTGGCCAGCCAACTCCTTCATGTTTTCGGTGACTGACCCGGCCGGAGCGCTGGACGGTGTACTGAGTCCACTCCACGTGAACACGACGTGAACGAGCCGGGGCCGCCGCCCGCGGAATGGCTCGATCCGTACGCCCCCCCCGAGACGAAGAAGAGAGCCGGTCATGGACCTCCTGCGCCTCGCCGGCCGTCCGCGCGGCGATCCGGGACGCGACCGGGCCGGAGTCCGGCCGCACCCCGGTGCGGCCCGGCCACCGTACGGGACCGCGTAACAACCCCACAGCTCTCCGGGCGGCGCAGGGAACGTCACACACTCCGCCGCGCCGCCCGGAGGAACCCCCTTCGGTTCCGCACCGCTCGCGGGCCCCGAAGCACCACCCCTTTGTTCGTCTCGGGCCGTCCCCCGGGTCGTCCATTCCCAAATCCCGTGCCTGACACAGGTGTACGGGTGTCCCTATGAACCTTGGGAGATGGCACCATGACCCAGCAGTCAGTGGAGCCGACGACCACCGCCGAGGACGCGGGCGCGGGTTCGCGTCCCTCGGCCGGCAGGTCGTGGCTCGACCGGTACTTCCACATATCCGAAAGAGGATCCACCGTCGCGACCGAGGTCCGCGGTGGCGTCACCACCTTCATGGCGATGGCGTACATCCTTCTGCTCAACCCGGTGATCCTCAGCGGCGCGGACAGGTCCGGCGACTCCCTGAGTCAGAAGGCGCTCATCACGGCGACCGCGCTCGGCGCGGCGGCCACCACTCTCCTCATGGGCTGGGTCGGCAAGGTGCCGCTCGCCATGGCCGCCGGACTCTCCGTCTCCGGTGTGCTGGCCGGTCTGGTCATGGGGACCAAGACCCTGACCTGGGCCCAGGGCCTGGGCATGTGCGTCGCGTACGGCGTCGTGATCATGCTTCTGGTGGTCACCGGCCTGCGTGAGATGATCATGAACGCGATCCCGCTGCCGCTCAAGCACGGCATCACGATGGGCATCGGCCTGTTCATCGCGTTCATCGGCCTGGTCAAGGCCGGGTTCGTGCACGCCGGCACGGCGACCCCCGTGACGCTGGGCGACAAGGGCGAACTCGTCGGCTGGCCCGTGCTGCTCTTCGCCGTCACGCTGCTGCTCATCTTCGCGCTGCAGACCCGGAACGTCCCGGGCGCCATCCTCATCGGCATCGTCACCGGCACCCTGCTCGCGATCGTCGTCAACGCGTTCGGGCTCGTGGACGACAAGTCCTGGGCGAACGGCGAGAGCCCCGCGTTGCACGGCGGCGCCGTGTCCATGCCGGACTTCTCGCTCATCGGCAAGGTGTCCTTCAGCGGCCTGGGCGACGTCGGCTACATGACGGTCACCATGATCGTCTTCACCCTCGTGCTCGCCGGCTTCTTCGACGCGATGGCCACCATCATCGGCATCGGCACCGAGGCCAACCTCGCCGACGAGCGCGGCCGCATGCCGGGGCTGTCCAAGGCGCTGTTCATCGACGGCGCCGGCGGTGTCGTCGGCGGTGTCGTGGGCGGCTCCGGCCAGTCCGTGTTCGTCGAGTCCGCGACCGGCGTCGGCGAGGGCGCCCGCACCGGACTGGCCTCGGTGGTCACCGGCGGCTTCTTCGCCCTGTGCCTCTTCTTCACGCCGATCACGGCGATCGTGCCGCGCGAGGTGGCCTCGGCCGCCCTGGTCACCATCGGCGCGATGATGATGATGAACGCCCGTCACGTGGACTGGGCGGACCGCTCCGTCGCGATCCCGGTCTTCCTCACCGTCGTGATCATGCCGTTCACCTACTCGATCACCCCCGGCGTCGCCGCCGGCGTGATCTCCTACGTCGTCATCAAGCTCGCGCAGGGCAAGTGGCGGGAGATCGGGGCCTTCATGTGGGGCCTGACGGTGCTCTTCGTCGTCTACTTCGCGCTGCACCCGATCCGGGAACTGCTGGGCGTGCACTAGCCACCTCGCCGGCAGGACGATGACGGGCCGGCGGTCCTCCGCCGGCCCGTCGTACTTCCCGGTGCCCCTTCCGGCCCCGTCTCCGCCCGCGCCGCCCGGGACCGGTCACGCCCGCCTGAGCAGCCGGTTCGCGGCCCGTCCGAAGACGTACCGCGCCGGGGCCCGCAGCGCGTCGTCGGCGGCGCGGGGCAGGAAGCGCACGCGGACCTCCTCGCGCCACAGCACCCGGCTGCGGCCCCCGGGACCCGGCAGGACCTCGATCTCCGCCCAGCCCCGCAGCACCCGGCCGCGCTTCTCCAGGCGGCACCGCCCGCCCTCGCCGCCGGCCGGCGGGCGCCACACCGTCACCTCCATCACGTCGTCGACGGCCAGCGGGCCCACACCGCTCCGGGCCACGAAGCGCGTCCCCACACCCGTGGGCCCGGGGGTGAGCACCCTGATCCGGGTCAGCGGGACCGCGTCGGCGTGGCGGGGCCACTCGGTGAGCCGGCGCCACGCCTCGTCGAGGGGGAGCGGGGCCGTACGGGAGAGGGAGAAGATCGGCACGGCACGATCGTAGGCAATGCGGGCCGTCGCGCCGGACGCCCGGCGTGCGCCGCACCCGGCGCGCGGCGGCGTCAGGGGCGGTACACCTTGCCCGGTTCCGCCTTTCCGGGCGCCAGCAGCTGAGGCACCGTCACGAAGACGTAGCCGCGCGCCTTCAGCGCGTCGATGATGCCGGGCACGGCGGGCACGGTCCCCCGGTAGATGTCGTGCAGCAGGATGATCCCGTCGCGCGAGGCCTGGTCCAGGACCCGCTTGGTGATGAGCGCCGAGTCCTCGGTGGTGTAGTCCTTGGCGGTCACGCTCCACAGCACCTCCGCCAGGCCCTCCTCCTTGGCGATCTCGTGCACATCGGAGTCGGTACGGCCCTGCGGCGGACGCATCAGCGTGGGCCTGCGCCCGGTGAGCCGCTCGATCGCGTCGTCGGGGCGCTTGAGCTCCTCGCGTATCTGCGCGTCCGGTATCCGCGTGAGGATCTTGTGGTCCCAGGTGTGGCTGGCCACCTCGTGTCCCTCGGCAGCCATCCGCCTGACCAGCTGCGGGTACTTCTCGATGTGATTCTTGCCGAGCAGGAAGAAGGTGGCCGGGACCTTCTTCCGCTTGAGGATGTCGAGCAGCCGTGCGGAGTTCTCGCTGGGGCCCGCGTCGAAGGTGAGCGCGATGCACTTGGCCTCGCGGCAGTCGACGGTCCCGAACCTCGCCGGGGCGCCGTGTGCCGCCGCGGCCCGCGCGGCGCTCGGCGCGGTCGTGTCCACCCGGGCACAGCCGGACAGCGTGATCGCCAGTCCCAGCGCGGCCGATGCGAGCGCGGCAGGACGCAACCTGCGGGCCCTTTCGCGCATCTTCCCGGGCGTGCGCGGCGGCATCGGCATCTTGTCGGTCGATTGAGACATGCGGTGACTATACACTCGGTTTATAGTTCGAGCGTTCGAATATGGCGCATGCTCCGCGTGCCTCGCCGGCCCCACCGGTAGCACCATGGAGGGAGAGGCACCGCGAAGGAGGACGGCCATGCGCTTCCGGGACCGTGCCGAAGCCGGGCGGGAACTCGCCGGACTGCTGAGCGACCTGCGCGCACAGGGCGCCCTCGCCGACCCCCTCGTCCTCGCCCTGCCACGGGGCGGCATCGCCGTCGCCGAGCCGGTCGCCCGCGCCCTCGACGCGCCGCTCGACGTCCTCGTCGTCCGCAAGATCGGCGCCCCGCACCACCGGGAGTTCGCCGTCGGCGCGCTCGTCGGCGACGACCCGCCCCTCTACAACGCCGGCACCCTGGAACGGCTCGGACTGACCGAGGAGTCCATGGCCCCGGTGGTCGAACGCGAACGGCAGGAGCTGCGCCGCCGCGAGGAGCGCTACCGCGGCGGCCGCCCGGCGCCCGACCCGGCCGGCCGTGCCGTGATCGTCGTCGACGACGGCCTGGCCACCGGCGCCACCGCCCGCGCGGCGCTGCGCCACGTACGGCGCCGGAGTCCCGCACAGCTCCTCCTCGCCGTGCCCGTCGGCGCCCCGGACTCCGTGCGGCGGCTCGCCGGAGAGGCCGACAGGGTCCTGTGCCCGCACCAGCCGGCCGAGTTCAGCGCGGTGGGCCAGTGGTACGAGGACTTCGAGCAGCTCTCGGACACGGAAGTGCTGGCGGCGCTGGGGCGTTGACGTGCGCGGGCCGTGCCGCATCCCGCGGCGCCGGTGTCCCTCGGCGGACTTCGGTCCCGTTCCTGCGTAACGCCCCCGTGCACACCAGTAGTACCGGGCCGGTACGCGGAGTAACCTCGGGGTCATGACGCGCACGGGGGAGCGAGCCGTCAAGTCGTGGTTACGGACACCGTCCTGGATCGCGCGCATCGAGGCGCCGGACGGACGGGTCCTCGGTGCCGGGGTGCTGCTCGCCCCCGACCAGGTGCTCACCGCGGGCCATGTCGTCCGGCCGGGCCCGGGCTACGTCGTCCGCCTGGTCGGCGTGCCCGAACTCGCCGCCGTGACCGGCACGGTGGACGCGGCCGAGCACGTGCCGCCGTACGAGGACCGCTGGGGCGACCTCAGCGGCGACCTCGCCTTGCTGCGGCTGACCCAGCCCCTGCCCGCCGCGCACACCACCCGGCTCCACCGGCTCGCCACCCCGCACGGACCGGTGAGCATGTACGGCTTTCCGGCCGGCCACGACGGCGGCCGCTGGCACGGCGCCACCCTCGTCGCCGCCCGGGGCCGGGACAGCCAGGTGCAGCTGCGGCCCCTGACGGAGGGCGAGCTGGCCGCCCCCGGCTTCAGCGGCGGGGGAGTGGTCGACCACGGCATCAACCAGGTCATCGGCATCGTGCTCAGCGTGGACGAGGGGTTCAGCTACATGAGCCCCACCGAGACCATCCTGCGCCATCTGCCGCAGGTCGCCGCCTGGACCGACGGCGCCGAGGCGGTCGACCCCCGGCTGCGCACGGCGGCCTCGGCCGCGGACGGCGCGCTGGACGTGGCGTTCGCCACCCGGCTCGCCTCCTGGTTCCGCGGCGAGGGCTGGCCCGTGCTGGTCGCCGTCGCCCCCGCGCACAGCGACCGCGCCTGGACCCTGGGCCGGGCCGTCACCCTCGCCGACCGGGAACTGCGCACCGACCGCAACACCAGCGGCTTCAGCCACGACCCGCCCGAGACGGTGCCCCCGGCCGGGGCGCACGACCTGGCCCTGGACGTCAAGGGACTGACCGCCGCCGACGTCATGGACCGGATCGCCGCCCGCCTGGGCATCCGCGACGACGTCCGGCCCGAACGGCTCGGCGCCCTGCGCGTCCCGCTCACCGCCGTCCTGGTCGGCGTCGACGAGTGCGCCGAACCCGTCGCCCTGCTGGGTCTGGCGGACCGGCTCGCCCGGCAGGGGGCGCGGCTGCTGCTGGTCTTCCGCAGCCGGGGAGTACGCGCCGACGAGGCCGAAGAACTGCTCGTACACCATCCGCTGCGCGACCGCTGGAACCGGCTGAACACCGAACTGGACCGGATCACCGACGAGTTGGGGCCGATCCTCGACCGGCTCCGGGACCGCGTGCTGCCCGGGCCCGGCGCCGGGCAGCTGGTGGAGCAGGCCGAGGCGGGCGTACGGCGCACCCGGATGCTGCGCGCCTGGGTCGACCAGACCCCCGAACGAGAACGCGAACCGGCGCGCGCCGACCTGCTGTTCACCTTCGAGGACGCCGCCGACCGCCGCCGGCAGCGCCTGGAGCAGGCGATCGGCGCGCTCGAGGCCCGGCTGCGCCGCCGTGAGGAACTCCTCGGCCGGGTCAGCGCCGAGTGGCCGCTGTGCCGCGAACACGCCGCGCAGGACGACCGGCTCATGGACGCCTACCGGCTCTACGAGCAGGCCCTGTCCCGCCTGCGGCACACCCCTTGCGACATCGAGCGGGCCGAGGCCGCCGTCGGCCGCTTCGTCGGCTTCTGCTCGGCCTGCGCACCGACGGCCCCGGACGCCCCGGACGCGTCCGCCGCATCCCGCGCCTCCGGACCGTCCGACGCCCCCGGCCTCCCCCGGACGCCCGGCGCACCCGGAAAGGAGAGCGCGCCGTGATCTCCTGCGCCCGGCCCGGCTGCGCGGGCCACATCATGGCCACCGGCTACTGCGACACCTGCGGCCGGCGGCACATCGAGCCGAGCCCGCAGGAGCGTCCGGCCGCCGCACCGCCGGCCGCGCCCCGGACCGCGCCCCCGGACACCCCCGCCGAGGAGAGCCCCGGCCCGCCGGCCGTGCACGCCGTCGCCGGCGTCGGAGACCTCGACCAGCACGGACTGGTCGTCCTGCCCGAGGTCCCCGTACCCGACGACGTGGTCATGACCGACTTCCGCCCGCCCACCGGCGGCCGCCGCTGCCGCGGGGAGGGCTGCACCATGACCGTCGGCGTCGGCTACGGCGGCCAGCCCGCCCGGGACACCGGCCGCTGCCCCCGCTGCGGCACGCCCTACTCCTTCGTGCCGCAGCTGAAGAAGGACGACGTGGTCGCCGGCCACTACCGCGTCCTCGGCTGCCTCGCCCGCGGCGGCCTGGGCTGGGTCTACCTCGCGGAGGACACCCGCGCCGAGGGGTACCGGGTCGTCCTCAAGGCCCAGATCGACGCCCACGACGCGCTCGCCCGGCGCACCGCGGTCGAGGAGCGCCGCTCCCTGACCGACCTGCACCACCCCGACATCGTCCGCATCATCACCTACGCCGACCACACTCCGCCGGACGGCCCGCCCACCGGCTACCTGGTCATGGACTACATCGGCGGCCGCTCCCTGCAGCAGCTGTTCGACGCCGACGACGTAGAGCGGATCTTCCGGGGCCGCCCCCGCCTGGACCACGTCCTCACCTACGGCTGCAAGATCCTCGGCGCGCTGGAGTACATGCACGAGCGGGGGCTGCTGTACTGCGACATGAAGCCGGCCAACGTCATCCACTTCGGCCGGGCGATCAAGGTCATCGACCTCGGCGCCGTCCGGGCGATCGGCGACCGCGGCTCCCGCTACGTCTACACGGCCGCGTACGCGCCGCCGGAGGAGGAGATCGAGCGGCGCGGCTGGCACGTCGACAGCGACCTCTACACCGTCGGCATGACCCTCCAGGCCCTCTTCCGCGGCACCGAACCGGCCCGCGGCCTCGCCCCGGACTCCTTCCGCCGGCTGATCGACCGCGCCGTCCACCCCGAACCCCGGGCCCGTTTCCGGTCCGCGGCCGAGATGTCCCGTCAACTCTGGGAGGTGCTCAGGGAGTTCCGTTCGCTGCAGTTCGGCGAGCAACTGCCGGAGAGCTCCACCCGGTTCCGGGCCACCGGCGCCAGCCTCGACGCCGGGCTCGGCGCGATCCCCGCCCTCGACCACTGGACCGCCGGCCCCGGCGGGCGGCCCCGCGGCCTCGACGTCTCCCCGCCGCCGCCCGCCGAGGTCGCTGGCGCCCTGCCCGAGCCGGTCCCCGACCCCGACGACGGCGCCGCCCTGCTGCTGGACGCCTTCCCGCCCGACGCCCCCGACCGGATCGCCCGGCAGTGGCCCCGCGAGTCCCGCCTCGGCACCCCGGAGACCGCGCTGTGGCTGTGCCGCGCCTACCTCAGGAAGGGCGAGCGGGAACAGGCCGAGAGCTGGCTCGCCGAGGCCGAGACCCAGCTCGGCGAACGCGCCGCCGCGCACGACTGGCGGATCGCCTGGCACCGCGGCGTGCTCCACCTCAGCGGTGGCGAGGTACGGCAGGCCGGCGCCGCCTTCGACGCCGTCCACCGGGCGCTGCCCGGCGAGTACGTGCCCAAGCTCGCCCTCGCCTACTGCGCCGAGCACGAGGCCGGCCCGCGGCGCAGCCCGCGGGCCATGCGGTTCTACGAGGCGGTCTGGAAACGGGACTTCGCGCACACCGCCGCCGCCTTCGGCCTGGCCCGCGGTCATCTGGCCGCCGGGGACCGGGACGCCGCCGTCCGCGTCCTCGACGACGTGCCCGCCACCTCCCGCCACCACGACACCGCCCGGATCGCGGCCGTCCGCATCCGCGCCGGCGTCCTGTACGGCAACCCGCCCACACCGGCCGATCTGCGCGACGCCGCCCGCCGGCTGCCCGGACTGAGCCTGGACGGCGGCGCCGCCGACGGCGGGTCCCGGGCCCGGCTGGTCGCCGAGGTCCGCGAGAACGCCCTGCACTGCCGCCCGGAACAGGGCTGGGGGCCGGAGTTCCCCGCGGGCGGCCTGCTCGGACCCGGTGACGAGGACAGTCTGCGCCGGCTGCTGGAGCACTCCTTCCGGCAGCTCGCCGCGCAGGCCCGCACCGCCGGGGAGCACGGCCGGCTGCTCGACCTCGCCCACGACGTACGGCCCATGACCACCTTCTGACGCCCGTCCGACGCCCGCGCACGCCCTGACCACCGAGGGGACACACGATGACCGTGGCCGAGCAGATCGAGGTGACGCTCGCGGTCGGCCAGCAGAGGGACCTGCCCGTGGTGGCCGCGCCCGGGCAGCCCGCCGACCGGGAGATGCACGCCATCCTGGAGATCGGCGTCCGCGGTCCCGACGGCCCGGGGCCCGGCGACGGCCCCGCGCACGGGGCGGCCCCCGCGCTCGCCGAGGTGCTGATCGTCGACACCTCCCGCTCCATGCTCCACCCCGCCGCCAAACTGCGCGCCGCGAAGGACGCCACCGCCGCCGCGATCCGGCTGCTGCCCGACGGCACCGCGTTCGCCGTGCTGTCCGGGCGGTTCGGCGCCACCGTGGTCCATCCCGGGCCCGGCCGGGCCCCGCTGGCCGTGGCCGGACCCGCCGAACGGGAGGCCGCCGAGCGTGCCGTGCGCATCCTGGACGCCGACGGCGGCACCGCCCTCGGCGCCTGGCTCGACCTCGCCCGCCGGCTGCTGAAGGACCAGCCCGCCCCCGTCAAGCACGTCCTGCTGCTCACCGACGGGCGCAACGAGCACGACCACCGGGCCGCCGTGCCGCTGGACACCGCCCTGGACGCCTGCGAGGGCCGGTTCGTCTGCGACGCCTGGGGCATCGGTGACGACTGGGACGCCGAGCAGCTGCTGCGCATCGCCCGGCGGCTGCACGGCCGCGCCGGAGCGGTCCGCGAGGAGTCGGAACTGACCGCCGCCTACGAGGAGTTGATGACCGGGCTGCTCGGCACCACCATCCCCGAGCTGCGGATCAGGATCACCCCCACCCCCGGCACCGCGATCCGCCGGGTCAAACAGGTGGTCCCGCGCGAGCAGGAACTGCCGCCCCTCCCGGCCGGCCCCGGCGCCGAGTACGTCACCCGCGCCTGGGGCGAGGAGGTACGGCACTACCAGGTCGTGCTCACCGCCGACCCGGCCGGCCGCGAGCTCGGCGAGGACCTGCAACTGGCCGCCGTCGAGGTCGCCGTACCCGACTTCGGGCGACCGGTGCGGCTGCCCGCGCCCCGGCCGGTCCTGGTCCGCTGGACCGACCACCCGCTCGACGCCTCCCGGCAGCATCCCGCGGTCCGGCGCAGCGAGCTGTACCAGCGGGCGAGCGCCGCCGTCGCAGAGGCCTATAGGGCCTGGCTGCGCGGGGACGACGCCCGGGACGCGGCGGACAGCGCGCTGGCCCGCGCCCTGGCCGCGGCCGGGGAGCTGGGCGACCCCCAACTGCTGGACGCCCTGCGGGCCATCGAGGACGACGGGACCGGTGCGGGCACCGGGCGGATCCGCTCCGGCCTGAAGGACGTCGACTGGCAGCACCTGATCCTCTCCAGCGCCCTGACCACCCCGCCGCCCCCCGGCCCGCAACCGCCGCCGGACCCCGGGATCCCCGAGCCCGCCGGCGCCGAGGCCCTGACCGAATGCCCGGAGTGCGGCTGGCTCGGCCCGGCCGACTCCGTGTACTGCGGCGGCGCGTGCGGCCGCCGGCTGAGGGAGCCGGAGTCATGACCGCGGACACCGGCGCCGCACGGCCCGGCGACGGCCCCGGCGGCCCGCCGCGCCACCCCCGCCGCCCCGGCGGCGACACCGGCGCCCCCGGCTGGCCGGGCCCGGCCGGCGGCCACCCGCGGGAGGCGCCCCGCACCGCCGGAACTCCCGGCACCGGCCCGGGACACGCAGCCGGCGGGCCCGGTCCGGGAGTGCCCGGCGCCGCGCCGGCCGCCCACCGGGCCTCGCCCGCCGACCGCCGCAGCCGCGCCGGATCGCCCCTGCGCCGCCTGCGCCGTCTCCTGCCTCCCGGGCGGCGCGCACCGGGCGGCGGGAGCACGACCGCGCACGACCTCGCCGTACGCCACCGCCTGCTGCTGACCCTGTCCGCGCTGCTGACGCTGTCGCTGTTCCTGTCGTACGAGGGCGTGCACGGCGACGCGAACCCGCTGCGCACCTCCAGCGCGCCCGCCGTGCTGTCCATCGACACCGCGCTGTACGCGCTCGGGCAGGCCCAGCGGGACGCCGGCGCGGCGGCGCCCACCAGCGACTTCCAGAAGCAGATCTCGGTCGCTGCGCAGAGCCTCGCGGCCGCCGCCGGGGACGACGTCGGCGGGACGGCGGGCCGGCAGGCGCTGCAGACGGTCGCCGGGCTGATCACGGTGTACGCCGTCAAGGTCCAGCAGGCCCAACTGCAGCCCGCCGGAAGCGTGTTGCGCGAGGCCTACCTCAGCTACGCCACCAGCGTCCTGACCGAGCAGGGCTCCGGCGTCCAGGCCCGGCTGAAGGCCCTGCAACGGCAGGAGCGGGGCGCGGTGCGGCGGCAGACCTCGTTCGGCCCGCTGCTGTGGCTCGGCTGGACCGTGACCCTGCTGCTGGCCCTCGCCCTCGCCGCGGCCCTGCTGGAGACCCAGCTGTTCCTGCGCCGGCGCTTCCGCCGCCGCTACAACCGGGGACTCCTCGCCGCCGGCGCGCTGCTGGCGGCCGGAATCGCCGCCACGCTGCTGTTCACGGCGTGGACGCACCAGGGCATGGCGCACACCCGCGACCTGCTCGACCGCGAACTGACCAGCGGCCCGCTCATCACCGGCGCCGGGCGGGACACCGCGTCGTACCTGGCGGACACCGGTTTCCGCGCTTCGGCCGCGGTCTGGATCCTGGTAGGAGGCATCCTGCTCATGGCCCTCGCCGAGACGGGACTGCGGCGGCACATCGACGACTACCGGTTCAGGCCCCGGTGAGCGCCCCGCAGGGCGGCCCCGCCGCCGGCCGCCGGCCCCGCCGCCTGCGCACCGCGACCGTGCTGGCGAGCTGCCTGGTCCTGCTGGCGGCGGCCGTCGTGTTCGCCGTACGCGCCCTCGGCCAGGAGCCGACCGTCACGCTGCTCGCCAACTGGACCGGGACCGACGAGCAGAACTTCCGGCAGGCGGTCATCGAGCCGTTCCAGCGGAAGTACCACATCCACGTCGACTACCAGGGCAGCTCCGCCGAGAGCCAGGTGCTCGGCGCGGACGTGGAGGCGGGCACGCCGCCGGACGTGGTGGTGCTCACCGGTCCCGGCGAACTCGCGGACTACGCCGGGCAGGGACAGCTGAAGCCGCTGGACGGCCTCGTGCCCGCCGCCGGTTTCGGCGCGTCCTGGAGCGCGCCGCTGAACGGGCACGTGTACTGGTTCCCGCTCAAGGCCGACCTGAAGTCCATCGTCTGGTACCCGGCCGGCACCAGTGAGCGGCAGCGCACCGAGGCGGCGCGCCGACCCGGCCAGTGGTGCGTCGGCATGGGCTCCGGGGCGACCAGCGGCTGGCCGGGCACCGACTGGATCGAGGACATCCTGCTACAGAAGTACGGCCCCGCCGTCTATCAGCGCTGGGCGCGCGGGGAGCTGTCCTGGCGGTCCCGGCAGGTGCGGTCGGCCTGGACGACCTGGGGGAAACTGGTGGGCGCGGGCGGGGACGGCGCTCTGGTGCGGCGGGCGCTGAAGACGCCGTACCAGGACGCGGCGAAGCCGGTCACCGCGCGGCCGCGCGGCTGCACCCTGGAGCACCAGGCGTCCTTCATCCGCAGCCAGGAGAGCGCCTGGAAGCGCGTGGACGGCCGCTACGAGCCCTCGGCCCGGCTGATCCCGGGGGCCACCGCCACCGGCGCCTGGGAGGTCTCCGGGGACCTGGTCGCGCTGCTGCACGACACCCCGCACGCCCAGACGCTGATCCGGTACCTCGCCTCGGCCGGCGCGCAACGCGCCTGGAGCGCCAAGGAGTCCGGTTTCTCCGCCGACCCGCAGGCCCAGCCGGCGCCCGCCGACGCCGGCCCGGCCTGGCACCGCTCACTCGCCAGGACCCTCCTCGACGAGCGCGCGGTGCACTGCTTCGACGCCTCCGACGCGATGCCGCCCTCGGTCCGCGACGCGTTCGCCGAGGCGACGATCGAGTACCTCGCCGACCCCCGCCGGCTCGACACGCTGCTGGCCTCCCTGGACACCCTCGGCCACGCCCCGAACCTGACCTGGCTCCCCTCCGTCTGCGACCACACCCCCTGACCCGCCCCGCGTACCACCGCAAGCGCCCGCCGCGGCGCGGTCATTCCCGGCCGCGTCCGCTACAGCCAGTCCCGCTTCTTGAAGACGACGTACAGCGTCAGGCAGACCACGCCCATCAGCGCGACGGCGAACGGGTAGCCGAACAGCCAGTGCAGCTCCGGCATGTGGTCGAAGTTCATGCCGTAGATCGTGCCGACGAGGGTGGGCGCGAAGAGGATGGCCGCCCACGACGAGATCTTCTTGACCTCCTCGTTCTGCTCGAAGCCGGCCTCCGCCAGCGCCCGCATCTCCGCGTTCTGCTGCTGGGATACCAGAGTGGCGTTGACCGTGAGGATCTCGGAGAGGGCCTGGCGGAAGCCGTCGACGCGTTCGCTGATGTGGGTGACGTGGTCGGCGACGTCCCGCAGATAGCGCTGGAGTTCGGCGTCGGTCTCGTACTTGGCGAAGCCGGCCATCAGGGCGTGCAGCATGCCGACGAGCGGGCGGGTGGCACGCTGGAACTCCACCACTTCACGGGAGAGTTCGTAGATGCGGCGGGAGACCTCGGGATCGCCGCGGAACACCTCGGTCTCGATCTCGTCGATGTCGTTCTGGACCCCGGCGACCACCGGGGCGTAGCCGTCCACGACCGCGTCGAGGATCGCGTACAGGACCGCTTCGGGGCCGAGCTTGAGCAGTTCGGGGGAGTCCTCCATGCGGCGGCGGACCGCCGACAGGTCCGGGGCCGCGCCGTGCCGGACCGTGATGACGAAGTCCGGTCCGACGAACACGTGCAGCTCGCCGAAGTCGACCTCCTCCGGCGCGTCCAGGTAGCGGGCGGCGCGCAGCACGACGAACAGCGTCTCGCCGTACCGCTCCAGCTTGGGCCGCTGGTGCGCCTCCATCGCGTCCTCCACCGCGAGGGGATGCAGGCCGAACTCGGCGGCCAGCGAGTGCAGATCGGCCTCGGTGGGCCGGGCGAGACCGATCCAGGCCATGCCCGAGGGCTGTTCGCGCAGCTCGCGGTAGGTCTCGGCGAGCGTGGCGGGGGAGGACAGGCGGACGCCGTCGCGGTAGAGCGCCGCCTGCACGATGCTCGCCGGCTCGGCCCCCTCGCCGGCGGCGGGTGCGGGCGCCTCGGCGACGGGCGACTGCGGCGGGGTGGGGGCGCGGCGCCAGACGGGCCTGCGCCCGCCGTTCCTGCCGTTCTCTCGCTCGGACATCGGCTGCCTCTCCGTCGCGCCGGCTGCGCCTGACCACTTGAGCGGGGACAGGGATGGTTCGGAGGAAACCACTGGTACCGCAGGAGAAGGATATCCGCGGGGCGCCGGAACAGGCCGACGTCCTGCTGCGCGGGGCGGGCCCGGATCGAGGACGGAGGCTGTCCGCCATCGGGGTTAGCGTGCGGCCATGACGAAGAGCAGGACGACGAAGGCCCCCCTCCTGGACATCCGCGCCCTCAACCGGGCCACGCTGGCACGGCAGTTGCTGCTGCGCCGCTCCGCGCTCGACCCGCTCGGCGCCGTGTCGCACCTGCTCGGACTGCAGGCGCAGAACGTGCAGCCGCCCTACTACGCCCTCGCCGCCCGCCTCGACGGCTTCCGGCCCGGGCAGCTGTCCGCGCTGATGGCGGACCGCGAGGTCGCCCGCATCGTCACCCTGCGCTCCACCCTCCACACCCACACCGCCGACGACTGCCTCGCCCTGCGGCCCTTCGTCCAGCCGGCCCGGGACCGGGAGCTGGGCCAGTTCCGCGCGGGTCTGACCGGCGTCGACCTGGGCGTCCTGGCCGCCGTCGTCCGCGAGTCGGTCGAGGAGGAGCCGCGGACCATGGCCCAGCTGCGGCAGGCGCTGAGCGCGCGCTGGCCCGACGCCGATCCGCGGGCCCTGGCCGTCGCCGCCCGCTGCACCCTGCCGCTGGTCCAGGTCACCCCGCGCGGACTGTGGGGCCGCAGCGGGCAGGTCGCCCTCACCACCGCCGAGCACTGGTTCGGCCGCCCGGCGAGCACGGCGCCCGAGCCGGAGTCCGTCATCCTGCGCTATCTCGCCGCGTTCGGCCCGGCGTCGGTCAGGGACATGCAGACATGGGCCGGGCTCACCCGTCTGCGGGACGCCTTCGAGCGGCTCCGCCCCCGGCTGCTGGTCTTCCAGGACCCGTCCGGCACCGAGCTGTTCGACCTCCCCGATGCCCCGCGCCCCGACCCGGACACCCCGGCCCCGCCCCGCTTCCTGCCCGAGTTCGAAAACCTCCTGCTCTCCCACGCCGACCGTGCCCGCGTCGTACCGCCCGCGTACCGGGGCCGGCACTGGCGGGGCAACCAGGCCTACCGCACGCTCCTGGTGGACGGTTTCCTCGCGGGCCTGTGGAAGCTGGAGGCGGGCGCCCTGGTCATCGAGACCTTCGCCGAGCCGGCCCGGAGCCGGCGGGACGAGGTGGCCGCGGAGGCGGAGCGGATGCTCCGCGTCCTGCACCCGGACACGCCGTACGACATCCGCTTCGGAACCGTGACCGGGTCCTGAGACCGCCCGGACCGCCGGAGGGGCGGACCACCGACGCGTTCCGTTCCACGGGGGCGGACGTGGAGAGGGGGGCGCTGCGGGCCGCTCGTGGTGGCTCGCAACGCCCCCCTGGCATCTACCTGAGGGGTGCTCAGGTGTCCCTCTTCCGGGTTACGAGCCGACCTGCGCGGTCACCAGGTCCGAGAAGGCGGCCAGCCGGGTGTACACACCCGGGTGGCCGGCCTCCGCGCACCCCTCGCCCCAGGAAGTGATCCCTGCCAGGACGCCCCCGATGAGCAGGGGACCGCCGCTGTCGCCCTGGCAGGTGTCTACGCCGCCGGAGGTGTATCCGGCGCACACCATGTCGGACTGGACGAAGTCCGAACCGTAGGAGGAACGGCAGCTGGAGTCGGACACGATCGGGACGGTCGCGGTCCGCAGCTGGTTGGAGGAGCTGCCGTTCTCCGAGGTGGTGCCCCAGCCGAGGATCCGGGCCGTGGTGCCGGCCGCGTACACGCCCGTCTGGGAGGAGGAGACGTACGACACCGGCTTGTACGGCATCGACGTCGCCAGGGTCAGGACGGCCACGTCCTTGCCGCTGGTGGCGTCCGTGTAGTCGGGGTTCACCCAGATCTTGCTGACCTTGGCGACCGTGCCGTCGGTGCCGTTGAGAAAGGTCCGGCCGCCGACCACACGCACCCCGCTCGGGGACTCGCCGGCCATGCAGTGCGCCGCCGTGACGACCTTGGTGGCGGCCACCAGGGTGCCCCCGCAGAACTGGTTGCCGGCGGCGTCGGTGATCTGCATGACGAACGGATACGCCGCCGTCGTGGTGGTCGTACCGCCGACGATGGGCTGCGGGGCCGCGCTCGCCGTGGGGGAGGCGAGCAGCGTGGTCGCCGCGGCGGCGGCGGTGGCCACCAGCGTCGCGGCGGTCTGTCTGGCACGTCTGAACCCGAACATGAGTCTCCTCAGTGGGGGGTTGCACCGGTGGGGGATCGCACGGGGTGGAGCACGGGGCGGGTTCCCCCGCTCGAGCGGAGCGTGGGGGAGGATCCGACCCCGTGTGCCCGGGCGAGCGGCACGCCCATTACGCTAGGTCCCGGAACCCCCGGCTCCCAATGAGGGAACCCCCTAGGGGGTCGGGTGAGGGAAAACCCTCGGTCCGGCCCAGTTAACTAGGGCGGTGCTCAGCGCGCCCGCCGAGCCGCCGCCAATCGGACGATGTCCACCCGGGAGCGGATCCCCAGCTTGCGGTAGACCCGGGTCAGAGTCGCCTCCACCGTCTTGACGCTGATGAACAGCCGGGCGGCGATCTCCCGGTTGGTGGCGCCCTCCATGACCAGCGAGGCCACCTGACGCTCCATCGCGGCCAGCACCTGGAGCGCGTCCAGGGCCTCCGGCACGGCCGGCCCGGGCTCCGGCTCGGGGGCGGTGAGGGATTCGTCCACCTGGCGCAGCCAGGGCAGCGCCCGGCAGCGCCGGAACATGCGGGTGGCCTGGTCGTACGCCGTGGCCCCCGGACGCCCGCCGCGCAACCGGGCCAGCGCGAACGCCGCCCGTGCCTCCTCCAGGCCGTAGCCGAGCTTGCCGAGCCGGTCCTGAGCGGACGTCAGCTGGGCCACGGCCGCCTCCAGGTCGCCCTGGGCGGCCCGCACCAGGGCCTCGGAGCGGTCGAGGACCGCGAGCACGCTCTCCCGGCCGAGCCGCAGGGCGTGCTCGCGGCTGCTGTCGATGACGTCCTGTGCCTCGGCCGGTTCACCGATACGGACCAGTGCCTCGGCGAGGTCGCCCTGCCAGCGGCCGCGCGCCGGGTCGGTGATGCCGAGGGCCAGCTCCAGCGTGCGCACCCGGCGCAGCGAGCGCACGGTGCCCGCCGGGTCCCCGGCCACCAGCTGGGCGTGGCCGAGCGCGCCCAGAGCCCGGGAGAGGTACATCTGGTCGCCGTCCTCCTCGGCGTGCTCCACGGCCTCCCGGGCGAGCGCCAGCGCCCGGTCCACATCGCCGCCGGAGGCCTCCGCCAGTGAGGTGAGCATCGCCGAGGCGGTCTCGCCGATCCCGGAGTCCCGGGCCAGCCGCAGGCTCTCGCGGGCCAGTTCCAGGGCGCGCCCGCAGTGCCCGGCGCGCAGTTCGGTCTCGGCGAGGCCGCGCAGGAAGTGCACCTCGCTCTCCACCGAGCCGCGCCGGCGCACCTCGCGCAGCAGCGCGGTGACCGTCGCCCGGGCCTCGGTGAGCTGGTCGCTCATCACCAGCCAGCGGAACCGGGCGCTGCCCGCCCCGTTGTGGTGCCAGGCCACCTTGGGGTCCTGCGGCTCCTTCAGGGCGCGCTTGATGGTGCGGGGCGCGTCGGGGTGGCCCATCAGGGTCTCGGTCTGCGCCTGGAAGGCGAGGGCGAGCTGCTCGGTGCGCCGGTCCCTGCCGCGCGCGGCCAGCTCGGCGGCGTGCGCGGCGGCCTGGCGGGCCTCGGTGAAGTCGCCCTCCACGATCAGCGCCCGCCAGGCCAGCTGGTAGTGCACCAGGGCCAGCAGCCGGGGGTCGTCGCCGGCGTCGGCGAGGGCCTGCGGGAAGACGGCGTCGACCTCGGTCATGGTGTGGCCGGCGCTGTCGATGACGATGATCCAGGCCCGCACCCGTTCGGCGGGCACGCTCGTGCGGGCCAGCACCTCGCGCGCGATGTCCCGGGCCAGGTCGATCTCGCCCGCGGTGATCGCGTCCTCGGCGGCCTGCAGCCGGCGCTCCTGAGGGCTCGGCACGCCCTCGGCCGGGGTGTGCCGGGCGGCCAGCAGGCCCAGGTGGGCGGCGACCGAGGGGGCGCCGCGGTCCCGGGCGAGGGCGGCCGCCTCGGCGAGCCGGGCGGCGACCTCGGGGTCGGTGCCGGTGGTGGCGAGGGCCAGATGCCGGGCGCGCTCGATCGGGTCGGAGGCGGCCGTGGACAGCGCCGCGTGCGCGGCCCGCCGCTCGGGCGCGGGCGCCTCCGCGTACAGCGCGGCCGAGATCAGCGGGTGCGCGAACCGTACGGCGGGGGCGTCCGGCTCGGTGGCCAGCAGGCCCAGTTCGGCGGCCTGGGCGCACTCCGCCTCGGCGTTGTCCCGGCCGGCCGCGTGCAGCAGCGCCATGGTGGGGCGGGCGCCGGCGCTGGCCACCAGCAGGGTGCGGCGGGCCTCGACCGACAGCATGTCCAGGCGGCTGAGCACCAGGGCGCGCAGACTGGTCGGCACCGGCAGCGGCTCGCCCGGCCGGGGCGGGGTGGGGCTGTCGGCGAGGGCCCGGCCGAGTTCCAGGGCGAACAGCGGGTTGCCGCCGGAGGTGCGGTGGATCTCGCGGACGGTGGAGCGGGGCAGGCCGCCGTGCCCGCGGTGGTCGAGCAGCTGGGCGACCTGGGCGCGGGTCAGCGGGCCGAGGCGGACCGCGAGGGTGTCCGGCGGGCAGGCGCGCAGATACCGGTCGTACTCCTGGCTCCCGGTGCCCTCGGTGCGCACCGCGCACAGCAGTTGCACCGGGGTGCCCTCCAGGCGGCGGGCGGCGAAGCCGAGCAGTTCGGCGCTGGCCGGGTCCAGCCACTGCAGGTCGTCGGCGACGACGAGGACGCCGCCGTGCGCGGCCAGCGCACGCAGCGTGGAGAGCACCGCCAGGCGCAGCGCGAGGCCGTCGCGCTGGAGGCTGGACTCGCCGCGGCCGGTGAGCGCCGACTCCAGGGCGGTGCGCTGGGCGAGGGGCAGCCGAGGCGCGACGTCGTCGAGGACCAGGCCGAACAGGTCGGCGAGGGCCAGGAACGGCAGATGCGATTCGGACTCGGTGGCGGAGCAGCGCAGGACGGTGCGGGCGGTGGCGCCGTATTCCTCGGCCAATGCCCGCAGGACCGTGGATTTTCCAATTCCGGCGGGACCGTGCAGCAGCACACTGCCGCCCGAGGCGAGTTGGTCACGGGCACCGGCGAACAGGTCCTCGCGGCCGATGACCAGGTCGGGGCGGCACCTGGCAGGCTCCTGGAAGTCCCGTCGCACGGTCACCGCTCCCCTCGTGTGTCGTGTCCGGGCCAAATTCTAGGCAACGATCCTTGAAATTCGGACGGAGGCTGTGGTGAGGGAAATAACAGACGGTCAACGATGAGGAAATTCAAGGCGCCCGGACGGGAATGAGAAGGTTTCCTGACGACCGTCGCGTCATGGCAACAGACCCGCCCTGCGGGCCGCGGTCACCGCCTCCCCTCGGGTGTGCGCGCCCAGCTTCCGCATCGCCGAGCGCAGATATCCCTTCACCGTCTCCGGGCGCAGCCCCAGCCGCTCGGCCACGGCCGCGTTGGTCGCCCCCGCCGCCACCCAGGACAACACGTCGAGTTCCCGCGGCGCCAGGGTCACACCACCGGATCGTGACGGCGCCGTCAGCAGGCCGCAGGCCGCCAGCAGTTCCGCGCGCAGGTCCGGATCACCGATCCGCGGCGCCAGGGCCCGCAGCGCCGCGTGCGCCTCGCGGACCTGTTCCCAGGCGGCGCCCCGGTCGCGGTCGGCGGGCTCCGGCCGGGCCGCCGCCAGCAGTTCCCCGGCCTCGTCCCGCACCACCAGCGCCTGCTCCACGTCCCGCGCGACGGCCATGGCCGCGCCCAGCGCGCGGTCGCCGAGCGGCTGGGCCGAGCGCAGCGCGCCGTAGAGCACCCCGCGCACCCGGCGCCGCACCACCACCGGCACCGCGAGCACCGAGCGGATGCCCTCGGCGGCCACCGGGGCGTCGTACTCGTGGCTGATCTGCCGGGAGCTGGAGTAGTCGGTCACCGCGCACGGCCGGGCCAGCGCCACCGCCTTGCCGCCGAGCCCGTTGCCCGAGGTCACCGCGAGGGAGCGCAGGGCGGCGGTCGTCGTGCCGCTCAGCTCGCTGATCCGGATCTGCGGCCGGCCGGACTCCACCAGGCCGCCGAAGGCGACGGGAAGGCCCGTGGCCCGCCGCAGCCGGACCAGCGCGCCGCCGATCTCCACCGCCCCCGCCGCGTCTGCCGTCACGTGCTCGCCCTTTCTGCCGCCCACACCCCCGTTCGGGGGTGGTGAGACCTGCATCACGGATTAGACGATGCCAGAGAGCCGCCCGGCAATGGTCCGGCACGAGGAGGACAGATGACGACGGCGACCGAGCAGTTCCGCGCGGCGCGGGACTTCCTGCTGGCACACCGCGAGGACTATGCGGCCGCGTACGCGGACTTCGCCTGGCCGCGGCCCGCGCACTTCAACTGGGCGCTGGACTGGTTCGACGTGATCGCCGCCGGCAACGACCGGACCGCGCTGCACATCGTCGAGGAGGACGGCAGCGAACGGCGGCTGTCCTTCGCCGAGATGTCCGAGCGCTCGAACCGGGTCGCGAACCATCTGCGCAACCGGGGCGTCGCCGCCGAGGACCGGATCCTGGTCATGCTCGGCAACCAGACCGAGCTGTGGGAGACCATGCTGGCCGCGATGAAGCTGCGCGCCGTGGTCATCCCGGCCACCCCGCTGCTCGGCCCGGCCGACCTGCGCGACCGGGTGGAGAGGGGCCGGGTCAGGCACGTCGTCGTACGGGCCGAGGACACCGCCAAGTTCGACGGCGTGCCCGGCGCCTACACCAGGATCGCGGTCGGCGGCCTGCCCGAGCAGGGCTGGGAGCCGTACGAGGACGCGTACACGGCCCCGGCGGAGTTCCTCCCCGACGGCCCCACCCTCGCCGACGACCCGCTGATGCTCTACTTCACCTCCGGCACGACCGCCCGCCCCAAACTGGTCGAGCACACCCACGCCTCGTACCCGATCGGGCACCTGGCGACCATGTACTGGATCGGCCTGGAACCCGGCGACGTGCACCTGAACATCTCCTCGCCGGGCTGGGCCAAGCACGCCTGGTCCAACCTGTTCGCGCCGTGGAACGCCGAGGCCACCGTCTTCCTGTTCAACTACACGCGGTTCGACGCGGCCCGGCTGATGGCCGAGATGGACCGGGCGGGCGTCACCACCTTCTGCGCCCCGCCGACCGTGTGGCGCATGCTCATCCAGGCCGACCTCGGCCAGCTGCGCACCCCGCCCCGCGAGGTCGTGGCCGCGGGGGAGCCGCTCAACCCCGAGGTCATCGAGCAGGTCCGGCGCGCCTGGGGCGTCACCATCCGGGACGGCTTCGGGCAGACCGAGACCGCCGTGCAGGTCTCCAACAGCCCCGGCCAGCCGCTGAAGTCCGGCTCCATGGGCCGGCCCAGCCCCGGCTACCGCGTCGAACTCCTCGACCCGGTCTCCGGCGCGCCCGGCGCCGCCGAGGGCGAGATCGCCCTGGACCTCGCCGAGCGCCCGGTCGGCCTGATGACCGGCTACCACGGCGACCCGGACCGCACGGCGGAGGCCATGGCGGGCGGCTACTACCGCACCGGGGACATCGGACGCCGGGACGAGGACGGATACATCTTCTACGTCGGGCGCGCCGACGACGTGTTCAAGGCCAGCGACTACAAGATCAGCCCGTTCGAGCTGGAGAGCGCGCTGCTGGAGCACGAGGCGGTGGCCGAGGCCGCCGTCGTGCCCGCGCCGGACGAGCTGCGGCTCGCCGTGCCCAAGGCGTACGTGGTGCTCGCCGCAGGCTACGAGCCGGGACCGGACACCGCGAAGGTCCTCTTCGAGCACTCCCGCCAGGTGCTCGCCCCCTACAAGCGCATCCGCCGGCTGGAGTTCGGCCCGCTGCCCAAGACCGTCTCCGGCAAGATCCGCCGGATCGAGCTGCGCGAGGCGACGGCCCAGGGCTCCCAGAACGAGTACCGCGAGGAGGACTTCCGGTGACCACCGAGCTGTCGTACACGCACGGAACCGGTGCCACCGCCCTGCTCGGCGACACCATCGGCGCCAACCTCGACCGGGCCGTGGCACGGTGGCCGGAGCGCGAGGCGCTGGTCGACGTGGCCTCGGGACGGCGCTGGACGTACGCCGAGTTCGGCGCCGCCGTCGAGGAGCTGGCGCAGGCGCTGGTGGCGAGCGGGGTCGCCAAGGGCGACCGGGTGGGCATCTGGGCCGTCAACTGCCCGGAGTGGGTGCTGGTCCAGTACGCCACCGCCCGCATCGGCGCCATCATGGTGAACATCAACCCGGCCTACCGCACCCACGAGGTCGAGTACGTCCTGAACCAGGCCGGGATCTCGCTGCTGATCGCCTCCCTGAGCCACAAGACCAGCGACTACCGCGCCATGGTCGAGCAGGTCCGCGGCAGGTGCCCGGCGCTGCGCGAGGTCGTGTACATCGGCGACCCGAGCTGGGAGGCGCTGCTCGCGCGCGGCACCGGGGACGCCCCGTACGAGGAACTGTCCTGCGACGACCCGATCAACATCCAGTACACCTCGGGGACGACCGGCTTCCCGAAGGGCGCCACCCTGTCCCACCACAACATCCTCAACAACGGTTTCTTCGTGGGCGAGTCGATCGCCTACACCGAGCAGGACAGGATCTGCATCCCGGTGCCCTTCTACCACTGCTTCGGCATGGTGATGGGCAACCTCGCGGCCACCTCGCACG
Source organism: Streptomyces sp. NPDC048192 (assembly GCF_043202415.1). Classification (NCBI taxonomy): domain Bacteria; kingdom Bacillati; phylum Actinomycetota; class Actinomycetes; order Kitasatosporales; family Streptomycetaceae; genus Streptomyces; species Streptomyces sp. NPDC048192. The sequence continues at coordinate 118,376 of NZ_JBIDAL010000020.1, read as the reverse complement.
GCGCCTGCATGGTCATCCCGGCCCCCTCCTTCGAGCCGGGGGCCACGCTGGAGGCGGTGCAGCGGGAGCGCTGTACGTCCCTGTACGGCGTGCCGACCATGTTCATCGCCGAGCTGAACCTCCCGGACTTCGCCGCGTACGACCTCTCCTCGCTGCGCACCGGCATCATGGCGGGCTCGCCCTGCCCGGTGGAGGTGATGAAGCGGGTCGTCGCCGAGATGCACATGGAGCAGGTCTCCATCTGCTACGGCATGACCGAGACGTCCCCGGTGTCGCTGCAGACCCGGATGGAGGACGACCTGGAGCACCGCACCGGCACCGTCGGCCGCGTCCTGCCCCACCTGGAGGTCAAGGTCGTCGACCCGGCCACCGGGGTCACCCGGCCGCGCGGCACGGCGGGTGAACTGTGCACCCGCGGCTACAGCGTGATGCTCGGCTACTGGAACGAGCCGGAGAAGACCGCCGAGGCCGTCGACGCGGGCCGCTGGATGCACACCGGGGACCTGGCGGTGATGCGCGAGGACGGATACGTCGAGATCGTCGGCCGGATCAAGGACATGATCATCCGGGGCGGCGAGAACATCTACCCGCGCGAGATCGAGGAGTTCCTCTACGCCCACCCCAAGATCAGGGACGTCCAGGTCGTCGGGGTGCCGCACGAGAGCTACGGCGAGGAGGTGCTGGCCTGCGTGATCCCGCAGGACGCGGCCGACCCCCTCACCCTGGAGGAGCTGCGCGCCTTCTGCCAGGGGCGGCTCGCGCACTACAAGATCCCCAGCAGGCTGCGGATCCTCGACTCCTTCCCGATGACGGTGTCCGGAAAGGTGCGCAAGGTCGAACTGCGCGAGATGTACCGGGTGTGAAACGCTTCTGGGCGAGCATCCGCTTCTTGTTCCACGGCGGGCCCCGGGCCGAGCGCGCTGTCGGCGGCACACTCGGACCGGGGTTCGTCGGAGGCCGCCGCGACGCCGGCGGCTTCGTCAGGGGCCGCCGGGAGCCGGCCGGGTGCCCGGTCCGGGTGCGCCCGTGGCGTTCAGTGCGCCGGCCGCGTCGTTCACCGGCCGGGGGACGCCCGTGAGGTCCAGGACGAACAGCGGGACGCCCAGGGCGTCCGCGCCGCTGCGCGCGGCGTCGGTGTACCCGGCGAGGGAGAAGTACACGCAGTCCGCCGACTCCGTCATCGCCGTCAGCCACAGGCACTCCACATCGCGGGACGACGCCGGGCGCACGGTGGGGTCGACCTGGGCGAGGAGGCCGGGCGCGGCGAGCCCGATGCCGTTCGGGGGCCGCTGGTCGGCGCGGCGGACGTCCCCGTAGCCGAGCCGGCGCAGATGGAGGGCGGCGACGGTCACGGCGTCGCGGGCGGTGCGGATGGGGTGCGGCGGGAAGCCGGGGCGGCGGGCGGCAGGCCCGGGCCCCGCCATAGGCGTGCCCGGGGCGGCCGCTAAGGGCCCGGCCGCCGCCCGCGGTGTGCCGGTGTCCGCCGCGGGCGTGATCGGGATGCGCAGGACCGTCCCGCACGGGCAGCCCAGCTCCGGACGCGGCCACTGGTTGCGGCGTCCGCAGGCGGCGCAGGGCACGGCGAGCCACTCGTCGTCCCAGGCCCGGTGGGCCGCCACGGCCGGTGCGGCGGCCGGGTCGAGGCGCGGGGCGGTGGGCGCGCCGCACGCGCAGGGGTACGACGGCGCGATGTAGACGTGCTCGCGCCGGCAGGCCGGGCAGCGCACCGGCACGCTCTCGGGCATGACCCATCTCCCAGGCGTCGCATCGGATCCGTCGCGTCGGGACGGCGGCACCCATCGTCCTCCCCACGGCCCCCGCTTGTCCGGCACTTGCCCGGTCCCGGCCGCTCTTGACGCCATGGGCCCACGCTTCTACATTGCTTCCAGATAGTAGAAAACAACTTCCGCAATGCGGAATGACAGCAGATCTGGAGACTGTGCTCACCGCGGGGCGCGACGGGAGTACGCATCCGAGAAGCCGAAGCAGGAGTACTCGATGGCCCGAATGACCGCTGCCCGCGCGGCAGTTGAGATCCTCAAGCGCGAGGGCGTCACCGACGCCTTCGGTGTGCCGGGTGCGGCGATCAACCCGTTCTACAAGGCCCTCAAGGAGGGCGGCGGCATCCACCACACCCTCGCCCGCCACGTCGAGGGCGCCTCGCACATGGCCGAGGGCTACACCCGTACCGAGCCGGGCAACATCGGCGTCTGCATCGGCACGTCCGGCCCCGCCGGCACCGACATGATCACCGGCCTGTACTCGGCCATCGGCGACTCCATCCCGATCCTGTGCATCACGGGCCAGGCGCCCACCAGCGTGATCCACAAGGAGGACTTCCAGGCCGTCGACATCGCCTCGATCGCGGGGCCGGTCACGAAGATGGCGGTGACCGTCCTGGAGGCCGCCCAGGTTCCCGGCGTCTTCCAGCAGGCCTTCCACCTGATGCGCTCCGGCCGTCCCGGCCCGGTCCTGATCGACCTGCCGATCGACGTCCAGCTCACCGAGATCGAGTTCGACCCGGAGACGTACGAGCCGCTGCCCGTCTACAAGCCGGCCGCGACCCGCGCCCAGATCGAGAAGGCGATCACCTTTCTTCTGGAGTCGCAGCGTCCCGTCATCGTCGCCGGCGGCGGCGTCATCGGCGCCGACGCCGCCGACCTGCTGGTGGAGTTCGCCGAGCTGACCCAGACCCCGGTCATCCCGACCCTGATGGGCTGGGGCGCGCTGCCCGACGACCACGAGCTGAACGCCGGCATGGTCGGCGTGCAGACCTCGCACCGGTACGGCAACGCCACCTTCCTGGAGTCCGACTTCGTCCTCGGCATCGGCAACCGCTGGGCCAACCGCCACACCGGCTACAAGCTCGACGTCTACCGCGGCGAGCGGAAGTTCGTCCACGTCGACATCGAGCCCACCCAGATCGGCAAGATCTTCCCGCCGGACTACGGCGTCGTCTCCGACGCCAGGGCCGCGCTGGAGCTGTTCGTCGAGGTGGCGAAGGAACTGAAGGCGGCCGGCAGGCTCCCCGACCGCGCCGACTGGGTGGCCTCCACGCAGGAGCGCAAGGCCACGCTGCTGCGCCGTACGCACTTCGACAACGTGCCGATGAAGCCGCAGCGGGTGTACGAGGAGATGAACAAGGCCTTCGGCCCGGACACCCGGTACGTCACCACCATCGGCCTCTCCCAGATCGCCGGCGCGCAGATGCTGCACGTCTACAAGCCGCGCCACTGGATCAACTGCGGCCAGGCCGGCCCGCTCGGCTGGACCATCCCGGCCGCGATCGGCGTCGCCAAGGCCGACCCGGACGCCCCGGTCGTCGCGCTCTCCGGCGACTACGACTTCCAGTTCATGATCGAGGAACTGGCGGTCGCCGCCCAGCACCGGATCCCCTACGTCCACGTGCTGGTGAACAACGCCTACCTGGGCCTGATCCGCCAGGCGCAGGCCGGCCTGGACATCGACTTCCAGGTCAACCTGGAGTTCGAGAACATCAACACGCCCGAGATCGGCGTCTACGGCGTCGACCACGTCAAGGTCGCCGAGGGCCTGGGCTGCAAGGCGATCCGGGTCACCGAGCCGGACCAGCTGGGCGCCGCCTTCGAGCAGGCGAAGAAGCTGGCCGCCGAGTACCAGGTGCCGGTCGTGGTCGAGGCGATCCTGGAGCGGGTCACCAACATCGCGATGAGCAAGACCATGGACATCAGCGACATCACCGAGTTCGAGGACCTGGCCACCGAGCCCGGCCACGCGCCGACGTCGATCAAGCCGCTGAAGGTCTGACACCGCCGGGCACACCAAGGGCGGCCCGTCCTGCTGGACGGGCCGCCCTTCCGCGTCCCCCGTGGCATCCCCCGTCGTACTCCCCCGTGAAGGGCCCGCCGCCCCCGTGCCGACGGGCCCCGGTGCACGTAATCTGCCCTACGTCGGGGGCGGTTGAAGCCTCCGGCCCCGTCTTCAGAGGTTGATTTGAGGGTGCCGTAGCCGGCCTACGACCGCTGCCGTACACCCCGTCGCTACAGCTCGTACTCCGACAGCCCCGGCCAGTCGTCGGGCCCGCCGCCCTGCCACTCGATCAGATCGCTCTCCTCCACCTCGATGCGGTCCAGATCGGCCAGCCGCAGGATCTCCACGACATCGTCCAGATGCGAGGCGATCCCCAGCGTCACGTCCCCCTCGGTCACCCGCCGCGACCCGTCGAGAGCGGGGGAGTGCACCACGATGTGCGGGTACTGCGTATTGCCCATGTCTTCAGCGTGCGGCGCGGGACGCCGAAGCGCACGCCGACGTCCGCGACGACCGGACGTGAGAGGCGGGCGCGGGCCGCCGTCGCGTCGCGGCCCGTGCCACGGCGCGCCCGTCATGCCGGTCAGACCCGCTCCAGGGGCCGGTGCGGACCGGCGGGAAGCTCGTACTCGATCGTGTCGCCGGGGCGCACCGCGCCGCCCTGCCTGACGACGCTCATGACTCCGGCCTTGCGCACGACGTTCCCGGCCTCGTCGCGGCCGACGACCTGCTTCAGCAGCCCGTGCCGGAAGTTGTCGATCTGCAGGCAGGGGTTGCGCAGGCCGGTGACCTCCAGGACCGCGGAGCCGCCGATGCGCAGCAGCGTGCCGGCCGGCAGACCGAGCAGGTCGATGCCGCGCGTGGTGATGTTCTCGCCGAGTTCGCCGGGCGCCACCGTGAACCCCGCCTCGTTCACCTCGGCGAAGAGCTCTTCGTGAATGAGGTGGACCTGGCGCAGGTTCGGCTGGGTGGGGTCCTGGGCGACGCGCGAGCGGTGCTTGACCGTCACACCGGCGTGCACGTCCCCCTCCACGCCGAGCCCGGCGAGCAGGGTGATGCTGTCCCGGTTCGGCTTGGTGAACGAGTACTCCCCGTTGCTGCTGACCGCCGTCACCGTCCCGCTCATACCGCGGAGCCCCCCTCTGTCCGTCGTCATGACCAGCCACGATCCTAGCCGGGAACCGCCCGGCAACGCCGAACGCTCCCTCGCCGGCGGGATAGAACCGGCGAGGGAGCGTTCGGCGTGGTGACCGTCCGACGGCGCGAGGCTGGGCGCGACAGGTCGTTCGCGCCGCCGGACGGAGCGGGTGGCCCCCTCCTCGAAGGGGGCTGGGTGGGACCGCGGTGGCTGCGACGGAGCCGGGGTGCCCCTTCCCTCTGGTCGAGAAGGGGGCCCGGTCCTTCACCACCGCACTGGCTCGCAGGCCACCGCGGTCCTCGCCCTGCCCGCGCCCGCCGCCGTACGACCACCCCTCATCCGGGCCGTACGGCGGACCGCGCGGGCCGCGTAGCGGAGCCGTGACCTCCCGTCAGGTTCCGTACGCCGCTTGCGGGTCGGGTCAGTCCTCGCGCAGGGCGCGGACCGCCTCCGCCACGCGCTCGCCGTACTCGGGGTCGGCGGCGTGGAAGTGCGCCAGGTTCTTCTCGATCACGTCGTTGCGGGAGACCTGCGACAGACCGCCGGCGATGTTCGCGACCAGGCGGGACCTCTCCTCCTGCGACATCAGCCGGTACAGCTCGCCGGCCTGGACGAAGTCGTCGTCCTTGGTGTGCAGCGGGGCCGCGTGGTTGCCGGTGTACCCGGACACCGGCAGCGGCGCCGACAGCGGGCGGCCGGTCTCGGCCGGGCCGTCGTAGGAGTTCGGCTCGTAGTTCTTGGCGTGGCGGCCCTGCGGGTTGAGCGCCATGAAGCCGTCGCGGCCGTAGTTGTCGGCACCGCCCGGGACCGCCTTCGGCGCGTTGACCGGCAGCAGGGTGTGGTTGACGCCCAGGCGGTAGCGGTGGGCGTCCGCGTAGGCGAACAGCCGGCCCTGGAGCATCTTGTCCGGGGACGGGCCGATGCCGGGGACGAAGTTGTTCGGGGAGAACGCGGCCTGCTCGACCTCGGCGAAGACGTTGTCCGGGTTGCGGTCGAGCACCAGGCGGCCCACGCGCTTGAGCGGGTAGTCCCGGTGCGGCCACACCTTGGTCAGGTCGAACGGGTTGAAGCGGTAGTTCGCCGCCTCGGCCGCCGGCATGAGCTGGACGTACAGCGTCCAGGACGGGTGCACCCCGCGCTCGATGGCCTGCAGCAGGTCCGTCTGGTGGGAGTTGGGGTCGCTGCCCGCGATCTGCGCGGCCTGCTCGCTGGTCAGGCAGCGGATGCCCTGGTCCGTCTTGAAGTGGTACTTGACGAAGAAGGCCTCGCCCGCCTCGTTCGTCCACTGGTAGGTGTGCGAGCCGAAACCGTCCATGTGGCGGTACGACGCCGGGATGCCGCGGTCGCCCATCAGCCAGGTGATCTGGTGCGTGGCCTCGGGGGAGTGCGCCCAGAAGTCCCAGACGTTGTCCGGCTCCTGACGGCCCGTGAACGGGTCCCGCTTCTGGGAGTGGATGAAGTCGGGGAACTTGATCGGGTCCTTGATGAAGAACACCGGGGTGTTGTTGCCGACGAGGTCGTAGTTGCCCTCCTCGGTGTAGAACTTCACGGCGAAGCCGCGCGGGTCGCGGACGGCGTCCGCGCCGCCGAGCGAGTCGGCGACCGTGGAGAAGCGCACGAACACCTCGGTGCGCCTGCCGATCTCGCCGAGGAAGTGGGCGTGGGTGAAGCCGGTGACGTCGTCGGTCACCTCGAAGCGGCCGTAGGCGCCGGAGCCGCGGGCGTGCACCACACGCTCCGGGATGCGCTCGCGGTTGAAGCGCGCGAGCTTCTCCAGGAGCTGCTGGTCCTGGATCAGGAGCGGCCCGCCGACGCCGGCGGAGGCGGAGTTCTGGTTGTCGGCGACGGGGGCGCCGGACTCGGTGGTGAGCACGCGCTGCGACATCGTGGACCTTCCGTGCGGTGGCAGCGGAAAACTGTTTCCGCTTTGTGGAGCCTAGAAGTCTTCGTGGAGCCTAGAAGTGTGCAATCCGTACGTCAACATTTTGTTGAAGCTGATTGCAGGGGTGATTCCGGGCGGCGCCGCCGCCTGGGCGCGACAGGACAGGTGTCAGCGGCGGCGCCGCCCGGAAGTCCGGGGGCCCGGGTCAGACCTGGGCGCCGGAGAGGCGCTCCACGGCCCGCAGCAGGGCGGAGTGGTCCAGGCCGCCGTCGCCCTGGGCGCGCAGCGAGGCGACCAGCTGGGCGACCACGGCGCCGACCGGCAGGGCCGCGCCGACGTTGCGGGCGGCGTCGGTGACGATGCCCATGTCCTTGTGGTGCAGGTCGATGCGGAAGCCGGGCTTGAAGTCGCGGTTCAGGAAGTTGTCCTTCTTCCGCGTCAGCACGGTCGAGCCGGCCAGGCCGCCGTTGAGGACGTCGAGCGCGGCCTTCAGGTCCACGCCGGACTTCTCCAGGAACACCACGGCCTCGGCGCACGCCTGGATGTTCACGGCGACGATCAGCTGGTTGGCGGCCTTCACGGTCTGGCCGGAGCCGTGCGGGCCGCACAGCACGATGGTCTTGCCGAGCGCCTCGAAGATCGGCTTGGCCTCGTCGAAGTCGGCCTGCTCGCCGCCGACCATGATCGACAGTACGGCCTCGACGGCGCCGGCCTCGCCGCCGGAGACCGGGGCGTCCAGCACGCGGATGCCCTTGTCCTGGGCGGCCTTGGCCAGGTCCACGGAGGTCTGCGGGGTGATCGAGGACATGTCGATCAGCAGCGCGCCGGACCTGGCGTTCTCCAGGATGCCGTCGGGGCCGTAGGCGATGGCCTCGACCTGCGGGGAGGCGGGCACCATCGTGATGACCACGTCGGCGTCGCGCACGGCCTCGGCGATCGAGCCGGCCGCGGTGCCGCCGGCGGCGGCCAGGCGGTCGAGCTTCTCCCGCTCGAGGGTGAAGCCGGTGACCTGGTAACCGGCCTTGATCAGGTTCTCGGACATGGGGGAGCCCATGATGCCGAGGCCGATCCAGGCGATCTTGGGAAGGTTGCTCATGACGGGGGTGCCTCTCTCACTGCTGTTCTGCGTCTGCGGGGTGGCGCCGGCCGGCGGCGCCCGGGGTTCAGCGGACGGCGCGGGCCTCACGGGGCAGCCACGCGAAGGCCTCGGCGCTGGGCTTGCCGCCCGGCTTGTACTCCAGGCCGACCCAGCCGTCGTAACCGGCCTTCCGCAGCTGGTCGAGGAGGTCCTCGAGCGGCAGCGAGCCGGTGCCGGGGGCGCCGCGGCCCGGGTTGTCGGCGATCTGCACGTGGCCGGTCTTCGCCGCGTACTGCTCGATGACGGACGGCAGGTCCTCGCCGTTCATGGACAGGTGGTACAGGTCCATGAGGAACTTGGCGTTGCCGAGGCCGGTCGCCTCGTTCACCTTGTCGACGATCTCGATCGCCTTGGGCGCGCTCACGATGGGGCACTTCGGCGACTCGGGCCGGTTGAGGGCCTCGATCAGGATCGTCCCGCCGACCCGGCCGACGGCCTGGGCCGCCAGCGTCAGGTTCTCCAGGGCGAGCGCGTCCTGCTCGGCCGGGTCCACGCCGTCGACGCGGTTGCCGTACAGGGCGTTGAACGTCGTGCAGCCCAGGGACTGCGCGAAGGCGATCGCCACGTCGATGTTGGCGCGGAACCTCTCCGACTCCGCGCCCGGGACCGACAAGGCGCCGCGGTCCGGGCCGGGCAGCTGCCCGGCGTAGAAGTTCAGGCCCGTGAGCTGCACGCCCGCGTCCTCGATCGCCTTCTTCAGGGCGTCGAGCTCGGACTGCTCGGGGGTGGGGGTCTCGATCCAGGGCCACCACAGCTCGACCGCCGTGAAGCCGGCCGCGGCGGCGGCCGCGGGACGCTCCAGGAGCGGGAGTTCCGTGAAGAGGATCGACAGGTTGACGTTGAAGCGCTGGTCTGCGAATCCCATCGGGGGCCGCGCTCCCTTCCGTGGTCGAGCGAGTTTCCGTATGACGGAAGTTCGTTTCTGCGTAATGGAAGATTGCCGTCGTGTGTCGGTGCTTGTCAAGAGGGGCCCAACCGGTGAACGCCCCAAAACGCCTGCCGGGCGTTAGGTTGTGCGCGTGCGATTGAGAGTGGAGTTCACGACCGAGCCCTTCGACCTCGACGAGGCGCCGCCGCACGCCGTGGTCGCCCGCGAGGTCGTCGAGGCGGCCGAACTGGACGCCGTAGACGTCGGGCCGTTCGGCAACACGGCCGAGGGCGGTGCCGACGCCGTGCTCACCGCGGTCGACGCGCTGCTGCGCAAGTCGCTCGCGGCGGGAGCCACCCGGATCTCGCTCCAGGTGAACGTGATCGGGGAGGGCGAGTGACCGGCACCGGGGACGAGCCCTTCATCGCGGCCGTGAAGCCGCTGGTCGACGCGATCGGCGGCGAGATGGTGCCGCCGGACGAGGCCCGTCCCGACGACGTGGTCCTGGCCTGGCAGGGCCAGGACGTCGTCGCCGTACGGCTGCCACAGCTGGCCGACTCCCTCGACCACATCCTCGCCGCGATGGAGCGCCGCAAGGGCATGCCCCTGGCCGACCTGGACCGCAAGGCGAAACAGGAGATCGTGCGCATACTGGAAGCGCGCGGCGCCTTCTCGGTCCGCCACGGGGTGGAGACGGTCGCCGGCGCCCTCGGCGTCAGCCGCTTCACCGTCTACAACTACCTCAACCGGCAGAAAGAGGCCTGATCGCAGGCCTTGGCCGGGGTGCCACGAGCCGTCGTCCGGGGGACCGGGCGGCGGCTCGCGCCGTTCACGGCGGCCCCGCCGGGAACGCTCTCGCGGGCCCTCGTATTTGTTACCCCGAATTTTCAACAAACTGTTGACGCGATGTTTCGGAGGGCGTTAGCTATCGGCAGCCCGTTCAGCACAAGGCCACGGAGGCACCCGTGACTTCGACTTCCACGCCGCCGGGCCTGGCCCGCTTCAACGCCCTGGAGGAGGACGCGGCACTCGCCGCGCTCCACGAGGCGTGCAGCTCCACGGCATGGGCCCGGCGGCTGCTCGCCGCCCGCCCCTACGCCGGACCCGAGGACCTCTACGCAGCCAGCGACGCCGCCATGGCGGAGCTGACCGCCGAGGACCTCGAGGAGGCCATGGCCGGGCACCCGCCGATCGGCCGCCCCAAGCCGGGGGATCCCACCTCGGCGCGGGAACAGCGTGGCATGGCCGGCGCCTCCGAGGAGCTCAGGGCGGAGATGCTCGAACTCAACCTGGCGTACCAGGAGAAGTTCGGCCATGTCTTTCTGATCTGCGCCACCGGCCGGACCGGTGAGCAGATGCGGGACGCCGTCAAGGAGCGGATTGGCAACTCGCCGGAGCAGGAGCAGGAGATCGTCCGCACCGAGCTGGGCAAGATAAACCGCATCCGACTGGCACGACTCGTCGAAGAGGACTGACAGCAGCCATGAGCACCAGCACCACCGCCTCGGTGTCCACGCACATCCTGGACACCTCCGCAGGCCGGCCCGCCGAGGCCGTCGCCGTCCGCCTCTCGGCCCGCTCCGGGCCCGACGCGGACTGGCGGCCGCTCGGCGGCTCGGCCACCGACGCGGACGGGCGGTGCAAGGACCTCCCGGCCCTGCCGGAGGGGACCACCCACGTACGCCTCGACTTCGACACCGAGACGTACTTCGCCAAGAAACAAGCCGCGGCCCAGCAGGACGCCCCCGCGCTCCGGGACAGCGAGAACGGCCGGCCCGTGTTCTTCCCCGAGGTCACCATCGCCTTCGCGGTGGTGCCCGGCGAGCACTACCACGTTCCGCTGCTGCTCAACCCGTTCGGCTACTCCGTTTACCGAGGGAGCTGACCGACACCATGACCCGATTCGTCCTGGGACAGAACCAGTACGGCAAGGCAGAGAACCGCGTCGTAAAGATCACGCGTGACGGCGACACGCACCACATCAAGGACCTGAACGTCTCCGTCGCCCTCTCCGGCGACATGGAGGAGGTCCACCGCAGCGGTTCCAACGCCAACGTCCTGCCGACCGACACCACCAAGAACACGGTGTTCGCCTTCGCCAAGGAGCACGGGATCGAGAGCGCCGAGGACTTCGGCGTCAAGCTCGCCCGCCACTTCGTGGACGACACCGAGCCGATCCACCGGGCCCGCATCCGCATCGAGGAGTACGCCTGGGAGCGGATCGAGACCTCGAAGGGCGGCGCCCGCTTCGTCGGCGCCGACGAGATCGCCCACTCCTTCGTCCGCAAGGGCCAGGAGACCCGCGTCGCGCAGATCACCTACGACGGCCACGGCATCCAGGTGCTCTCCGGGTTCAAGGACCTGACCGTCCTGAACACGACCAACTCCGAGTTCTGGGGCTTCCTGAAGGACAAGTACACCACCCTCCAGGAGGATTACGACCGCATCCTCGCCACCACCGTCTCCACCTGGTGGCGGCACAACTGGGACGGCATCGACTCCCACGCCCCCGACTGGGACCGCTCCTACAACGGGGTGCGCAAGCACGCGCTGCAGGCGTTCGCCGAGACCTACTCGTACTCGCTCCAGCAGACCCTCTTCGAGATGGGCGTGCGGGTGCTGAACTCGCGTGACGAGGTCGACGAGATCCGCTTCTCCATGCCGAACAAGCACCACTTCCGCTCGGACCTGTCGCCCTTCGGGATCGACAACGAGGCCAAGGACGGCGCCGTGTACTACGCCGCCGACCGCCCGTACGGCCTGATCGAGGCGACCATCCTGCGGGACGGCGCCGAGCAGCTCATCCCGGTCGACATGACCAACCTCTGACGCGGGACGCGTGTCCCCGGCCCCGCCGGCCGGGGACACGCCACACCGGAGGGAACACCATGGCACAGCCTGCAAAGGGGCCGGCGAAAGCCCCCTGTTCCACCCCGCCGGCGCACACCGAGGACACCGTCACGTCCGTGCACCCGGTGGACGAAAAGCTCCGCCCGTCGCGGCTCGTCCCCGCCGCGCTCCAGCACATCGCCGCCATGTACGCAGGCGTCGTAACACCTCCGCTCATCATCGGCCAGGCCTGCGGACTCGACATCGCGGCCCGCACCCGGCTGATCGCCGCGTCCCTGCTCATCGCCGGCGTCGCGACCATCCTGCAGACCATCGGCGTCAAGGGCTTCGCCGGCAACCGGCTGCCTTTCGTCAACGCCGCCTCCTCCGCCGGCATCGCGCCCATCCTCGCGATCGCCGAGACCAACGGCAAAGGACACCAGCTCCCCGCGATCTACGGCGCGGTGATGTGCGCCGGCGTCTTCTGCCTCGCCGTCGGGCCGTTCTTCGGGCGCCTGCTGCGCTTCTTCCCGCCGCTGGTCACCGGCGTCGTCATCACCCTGATCGGCGTCACGCTGATGCCGGTCCCGGTGGGCTGGGCCCAGGGCGGCGACAAGACCGCCGCCGACTTCGGCTCCATGAAGCACCTCGCGCTCGCCGGGTTCACCCTCGCCGTGATCCTTCTGATCCAGCGCTTCGGCCGCGGCTTCGTCAAGCAGGTGGCCCTGCTGTTCGGGCTGCTCATCGGCACCCTGGCCGCCGTACCGTTCGGCATGGCCGATTTCACGGCCCTGAAGTCCGCGCCCGTCGCGGCGCTGCCCGCGCCCTTCGCCTTCGGCCCGCCCGCCTTCCAGCCCGCGGCGATCCTGTCGCTGTGCATCGTGATGCTGGTCCTGATGACCGAGTCCAGCGCCGGCATGCTCGCCCTCGGCGAGATCTGCGACCGCCGCACCGACGCGCGCACCATCACCCGAGGCCTGCGCACCGACGGCATCGCCACCCTGCTCGGCCCCGTCTTCGGCGGCTTCCCCACCTCCGCCTTCGCCCAGAACGTAGGCGTCGTCTCCCTCACCCGGGTACGCAGCCGCTACGTCGTCGCCCTCGCCGGAGGCGCCCTGCTCGTCCTCGGCGCCTTCCCGGTCCTCGGCGCGGTGGTCTCCCTGGTCCCCATGCCGGTCCTCGGCGGCGCGGGCATCGTCCTGTTCGGCTCCATCGCCGTCAGCGGCATCCGCACGCTGTCCGAGGCGGGCCTGGACGACAGCTCCAACATCATCCTGGTCGCCGTGGCCCTCGGCGCCGGCATCATCCCGCTGGCCGCCCCCACCTTCTACGCCGGCTTCCCGGCCTGGGCGCAGACCGTGCTCGGCTCCGGCATCAGCGCCGGAGCGCTCGTCGCCGTCCTGCTCAACCTGTTCTTCCACCATCTCGGCGCCCGGCGCGGCAGCCCGGCTCCGGCCCTCGAATCCTCCTAGGGCCCCGCCACCCCGCACCGCGGACCCCAGCCCACCGACGCCACCGAGCTCCGCGGACCACGCCCCGCCCCGGACCGCCACCGAGGTCCGCGGCCCACGCCCGCACCCGGACCGCCCCCGAAAGACGAGGAAGCACATGGCACCACCGGCAGCCCAGCGCATCGTCATCGAGAACTGCGCGATCGCCACCGTGGACGCGACCGACACCGAGTACGCCCGCGGCCACCTCGTCCTCGCCGGAAACCGCATCGAGTCGGTCGGCGCGGGCCCGGCGCCCGAAGGCCTCGAGAACGTGACGCGCCGGATCGACGGGAGCGGCCACCTGGCCACGCCCGGCCTGGTCAACACCCACCACCACTTCTACCAGTGGCTCACCCGGGGCCTGGCCACCGACCACAACCTGTTCGACTGGCTCGTCGCGCTGTACCCGACCTGGGCGCGCATCGACGAGCGGATGACCTACACGGCCGCGCAGGGCTCCCTCGCGATGATGGCCCGCGGCGGTGTCACCACCGCCATGGACCACCACTACGTCCACCCGCGAGGAGCCGGCGACCTGTCCGGCGCGATCATCCGGGCCGCGGCCGAGACGGGCGTCCGCTTCACGCTGGCCCGCGGCTCCATGGACCGCAGCGAGAAGGACGGCGGCCTGCCGCCCGACTTCGCCGTCGAGACGCTGGACGGCGCGCTCGCCGCCACCGAGGAGACCGTCAGGCAGCACCACGACGCCTCCTTCGACGCCATGACCCAGGTGGCCGTGGCCCCCTGCTCCCCGTTCTCCGTCTCGACCGAACTCATGCGGGAGGGCGCCGAGCTGGCCCGACGTCTCGGCGTACGGCTGCACACCCACGGCTCGGAGACCGTGGAGGAGGAGAAGTTCTGCCACGAGCAGTTCGGCATGGGCCCGACCGACTACTTCGAGTCCACGGGCTGGCTCGGCGAGGACGTGTGGATGGCGCACTGCGTCCACATGAACGACTCCGACATCGCCGCGTTCGCCCGCACCGGGACCGGCGTCGCCCACTGCCCGTCCTCCAACGCCCGGCTGGCGGCCGGCATCGCGCGGGTCCCCGACCTGCTGGCGGCCGGCGTCCCCGTCGGCCTCGGCGTCGACGGCACCGCCTCCAACGAGTCCGGCGAACTCCACACCGAGCTGCGCAACGCCCTGCTGATCAACCGGCTCGGGGCCCACCGCGAAGCCGCGCTGACGACCCGTCAGGCGCTCAGGCTCGGCACCCACGGCGGCGCCCGGGTGCTCGGCCGGGCCGACCAGATCGGCTCGCTGGAGCCGGGCAAGCTGGCCGACGTGGTGCTGTGGAGGATGGACACCCTGGCCCACGCCTCCGTCGCCGACCCGGTCGCCGCGCTGGTCCTCGGCGCGGCGGCCCCGGTCACCGCGTCCTTCGTGGGCGGCCGGCAGATCGTGGAGAACGGCCGGCTGCTCACCGTCGACGAGGACGCCGTCGCCCGCGCCACCCGCGAGGAGGCCCGGCGCCTCGCCAGGATCACGGCCGAGGCCTGATCCCCCGCACACCTCGGTGGACGGCGCCGCCTCACGGCCGCCCACCGGATGAGACTCCGGCCGGGAGGGACGGCTCCCGGCCGGGGCCCGTGGACCCGAGCGGGGTCCACGGCAGCCGTCCGGGGCGCGCGTACGACACACGCGCCCCGGACGGTCAACCGCTCCAACCGCTCGCGCACCCCCGTCCCCGGTCCCGCACGACCACACGCCCCACCTCCATGAAACCCACGTCGACGACGACGTGTTAACCGCCCGGAGGACCCGCCGTGGCCGCCCATCCTGTTGACGAGAAACTCCCCGCCCTCAAAATGGCGACCAGCGGCCTGCAGCACGTGGCCGCCATGTACGCCGGAGTGGTCGCCCCGCCCCTGATCGTCGGAGCGGCCGTGGGCCTGTCCGGCAAAGACCTCACCTTCCTCACCGGAGCCTGTCTGTTCACCGCCGGGCTCGCCACCTTCCTGCAGACCCTCGGTTTCTGGAAGATCGGCGCCCGGCTGCCCTTCGTGAACGGCGTGACCTTCGCCGGCGTCGCCCCCATGACGGCGATCGTCGCCTCCGCGAAGGACAAGTCCGACGCCCTGCCGATGATCTTCGGCGCGGTGATCGTCGCCGGTCTCCTCGGCTTCCTCGCCGCGCCCTTCTTCAGCAAGGCGATCCGCTTCTTCCCGCCCGTCGTCACCGGCTCGGTCATCACCCTGATCGGCGTCTCCCTGCTGCCCGTCGCCTTCGGCTGGGCCCAGGGACCGAACCCCGCCGCGCACGACTACGGCTCGACGACCTACCTCACGCTGGCCGGCATCACCCTCGTGATCGTGCTGCTGCTGCGCCGCTTCACCCGCGGCTTCGTCAAGCAGATCGCGGTCCTGCTCGGCCTGATCATCGGCACGCTCGTCGCGATACCCTTCGGCGTCACCGACTTCGGCCCCGTCGCGCACTCCGCCGTCGTCGGCTTCCCCGCCCCGTTCCACTTCGGCGCCCCGACGTTCCACATCGCCGCGATCCTGTCCATGTGCGTGGTGATGGTCGTCTCCATGACGGAGTCCACCGCCGACATGCTGGCGCTCGGCGAGATCGTCGAACGCCCCGCGGACGAGAGGACCATCGCGGCCGGCCTGCGCGCCGACACCCTCGGCTCCGCGCTGAGCCCGCTGTTCAACGGCTTCATGTGCAGCGCGTTCGCCCAGAACATCGGCCTGGTCGCCATGACCCGGATCCGCAGCCGCTTCGTCGTCGCCGTCGGCGGCGGCTTCCTGGTCCTGATGGGCCTGTGCCCGATGGCCGCCTCGCTCATCGCGGTCGTCCCCCGCCCCGTCCTCGGCGGCGCCGGCGTCGTCCTGTTCGGCTCGGTCGCGGCCAGCGGCATCCAGACCCTGGTGCGGGCCGGACTGGAGAAGGACAACAACGTCCTGATCGTGGCCGTGTCCCTCGCGGTCGGCATCGTGCCGATCACCGCGCCGGACTTCTACCACGCCTTCCCCGAGACCGCGAAGATCGTCCTGGACTCGGGCATCTCCACCGGCTGCGTCACCGCCGTCCTGCTCAACCTGGTCTTCAACCACATCGGCAGGGGCAAGGAGGCGGAGGACGTCACACACCCGATGGAGTCGGGGCAGGAACTGACGGCAGCCCACTGACGGCAGCCCGAACTCCCGCGCGGGGCACGGCGATCCACGGCGATCACCGTGCCCCGCGCCCGCGCGTACGGCAGTCTTGGCGCATGCCCATGAACGAGTCCGGCCGCGTCGAGGCCTTCAGCGACGGGGTGTTCGCCATCGCCATCACCCTGCTCGTGCTGGACATCAAGGTGCCCGGCACGGGGGACCACGGCGGCCTGTGGCACGCGATCGGCGAGCAGTGGCCGTCGTACGCCGCCTACGGGGTGAGCTTCCTGGTGATCGGCATCATGTGGGTCAACCACCACCAGCTGTTCAGCTACGTCACCCGGGTCGACCGGCCGCTGATGTTCCTGAACCTGCTGGTGCTGATGGTCGTGGCCGTGGTGCCCTGGCCGACCGCCATGCTCGCCGCGTACCTGTGCGAGGACGCCGCCTCGCACGCGGCGGCCGCGGTCTACAGCCTGGTCATGGTCGCCATGGCGCTCACCTTCCAGGCCCTGTGGTGGCACCTGACCCGAACCGGCCACCTCTTCGACGAACGCGTCGACACCGCCGCCGCCCGCGCCACCCGCGCCCGGTTCGCCCTCGGCTCCCTCGGCTATCCCCTCACGGTGGGCCTCGCCTTCGTCTCCGCGCCTCTCACGCTGGCCGCGCACGGCCTGCTCGCCCTCTACTACGGCTTCAACCAGGTGCCGGTGCCGCTGCGCCGGGACCCGGCCACGCCCTGAGGCGGAGCGCGCGGCCATGGCGCCGGGCACCGGTCCGAGCCGCCCGGCGGGCAGGCCGCCGCCGGCTACAGGCCGAACAGGGTGAGGTCCGTCGTCAGCTCCTTGAAGACCTCCCGGGGATCGGCGACCAGCCGGCGCTCCTTCAGGTCCATCAGGCCGCCGACCGCGTCGACCTCGGCCGCCAGGGTGCCGTCGGTTTTGCGTATCTCCTGCACGATCCGGAACGTCTTGCCGCCGCCCCACTCGAACGCGCAGGTCACGTCGACCTCGTCACCGGCGAGCAGTTCGCGCCGGAAGCGGAGCGTGGTCTCCAGCGCCACCGGACCCACGCCCCGGCCCACCAGCCGGGCCTGGCTGATCCCGGCCGCCTGGAGCAGCGACCAGCGGGCGTGCTCCGCGTAGTTGAGGTACACGGACTGGTTGAGGTGCCCCTGGGTGTCGGTCTCGTAGCCCCGTACGGTCACCCGGACGGAAAACGGTTCGGCCACTGCTAGCCCTTCTCGCGTTCGATTCTCCGGTCGGTCGATCCTGGCACGCCGCTCAGACCCGCCGCGGCGAGGCCAGCAGATAGCGCACCCGCGTGCGCGGCTCGGTGTACTCGCCGGGCTGCCAGCCCGCCCGCTCCAGCGTGGCCGCGCAGGCCGCCAGGCTCTCCGCGTCCGGCGCGTACACCGCGACCGCCTCCGGCTGCGCGGTGGCCCGCACCCGGTAGCCGTCGGCGTCCCCGCTCGCGGGACGGTGCCCGGCCGCCTCCAGGGCCAGCGCGGCGGCCCGCACGAGATGCGTGCGCTCCCAGCCGCAGGGCCGGTCCGCCGCGCCGTCCGGGTTGGTCATCCGGCGCAGCTCCAGCAGCCCCTGCCAGGCGCCGCGCACCTCGCGCAGCCGCGCCGCACCGTCCCCGGGCGGCTCCTCCTCGCCTCCGGCCCGCGCCGCGAACACTCCCGCGTCCGACGCGCTCTCCCCGGCCGTCGGCTCCGAGGGCGCCGCCTCGCGTATCCGGTGGCCCGCCGGCGTCAGGAAGTGGTCGTGCGGCGGCCTCGGATGCCGGAAGGCCAGGCCCCGCTTCACCAGCGTCGCCAGCTGCGCCGGCGTGCCGCGCAGCCGCCCGGTCACCGGATCGGCGGCCTCGATCAGCCGCCGCTGCGCGGCGGTCGGCGGTCGGCTCACGGCGCACCCCTTCCCCTCCCGTGCCCTGCCACGGGCAGCCCGTCGGACGGCCCCTCCGCAGAGTACGGCGCGGCTCTGACAACGAAGACGGCCGGAGACGACCGCCCGCTGCCGGTCTCGTTGCTTCCGCGGTCGGCGTCCCTTGCTGCCGCTGCCGGTCTGGTTGCTTCCGCAGCGGGCGTCCCTGCTGCCGCTGCCGGTCTGGTTGCTTCCGCAGCGGGCGTCCCTGCTGCCGCTGCCGGTCTCGTTTCGTGCGCGGCTGGCGTCTCCTGCTGCCGCTGCCGGTCTCGTTCCTTCCGCGGTCGGCGTCCCTGCTGCCGCTGCCGCCCTCATCCCTCCCGCGGTCGGCGTCCCTTGCTGCCGCTGCCGGTCTCGTTGCTTCCGCAGCGGGCGTCCCTGCTGCCGCTGCCGGTCTGGTTGCTTCCGCGGTCGGCGTGCCCTGCTGCCGCTGCCGGTCTCGTTGCTTCCGTGGTCGGCGTGCCCTGCTGCCGCTGCCGGTCTCGTTGCTTCCGTGGTCGGCGTCCCTTGCTGCCGCTGCCGCCCTCATCCCTCCCGTGGCCGGATGTTCCAGCCCGCCACCACCGGTCGCCCGTGCTCGGTGCCGAGCCGGCCCAGTGCCCCCGTGCCCAGCAGGAACAGGGCGCCGTGCCGGGCCGGCAGGCCGAGGCGGCGGGCGGTGAGGACGCGCAGGAAGTGGCCGTGGGCGACGAGGACGACGGCGCCGTCCGTGCCCTCGAGGGCGGCGTCGGCCTTGGCCAGCATCCGGTCGGCGCGCTCGCCGACCTGCTCCGGGGTCTCGCCCGGACGGTCCGGCGGGCCCGGCGCGACCCCGTCCGTGAACAGGAACCAGCCGGGCCGGCTCCGCTGGATCTCCGCGGTGGTCACGCCCTCGTACCCGCCGTAGTCCCATTCCTGCAGGTCGGCGTCGACCAGGGCGTCCGGGAGGCCGAGGAGTCCGGCGGTCTCCCGGGCCCGCTGCAGGGGACTGACGAACGCGGCGCCGATGCGGTGGGAGCGGATCAGCGGCGCGAGCCGGCGCGCCTGCTCCCGCCCGTGCTCGGTGAGGGGCACGTCGGTCCGCCCCGTGTGCCGCCCGGACCGCGACCACTCGGTCTCACCGTGCCGGACGAGAAAGAGGTCGCCCACGTCCGCGTCCTTCCCGCTCGTGTCGTCAGTACCGTGTCACAGGGCACCGGCCGCCTGCAGGACGGACTCGGCCAGACGGCCGTTCTCCAGGGCGGCGCCCACCCCGGAGGGGAAGGAGAACCGGCGCCGGGTGTAGGCGTAGGCGATGCCGTGCGCCGGGTCGGCGAAGCCGAGCGAGCCGGTCGCGCCGCTGTGCCCGAAGGTCCCGGCGTCCAGGAACGGGTAGAGCCCCGGGGTGTGCTCGAAGCCGCGCGCGAAGTGGTTCTCGCTGCCGACGACCAGGTCGGGCCCGCCCGGGGTGCGCAGCTCGGCGAACAGGGCCGCGGTCTCGGGGGTGAGCAGCGGCGGCCTGCCGTCGACGGTGCTGATGGCGGCCGCGAACATCCCGGCGACCCCGCGCGCGTTGCCGACGCCGCCCGAGGACGTCGGCCCGAGCGCCTTCACCCGGGGGTGGTTGCCGAAGGCCACCATGTCGATCGGCTCGGGTCCGTGCGCGCCGAACGCGATGCCCCGGATGCTGTCCGGAGCCGCCGCCCGTTCCTTCAGCAGCGCGGCCTCCTCCGGGGTCGGCACCAGCGGCTGCACGTCCACCCAGCGCGGCTCCGCCTCCTTCGGCAGACCCAGGTAGTAGTCGAGGCCGTACGGCGCCCGGATCCGCTCCTCGTACAGCTCCTGGATCGACCGGCCGGTCACCCGCCGCACCACCTCGCCGGTGAGGGCGCCGATGACGAAGGCGTGGTAGCCCCAGGCGGTCCCCGGCTCCCACAGCGGCGCGCGTCCCGCCAGCCGGGCCGCGATCAGCCGGTCGTCGGCCAGCTCCTCGATCGTGAAGGCCTGTTCCGCGTCACCGACCAGACCCGCCCGGTGCTCCAGCAGCTCGCCCAGCGTCAGCCGGTCCTTGCCGTGGGTGCCGAACTCCGGCCAGTAGGAGGCTACTTCGCGGTCGAGGTCGAGCACCCCGTCCTGCACCAGCAGCGCGACGACGAGATGGGCGGCGCCCTTGGCGATGGAGTACAGGGTCGTCAGCGAGTCCCCGTCGATACCGTCGCCGCCGCACAGGTCCACCACGCGCCGCCCGTGCCGGTACACCACCAGCTGGGCGCCCGGATCGTCCCGCTCCCCGGCGAGCACGGCCGCGAACTCCTCGCGCACGCCCTCGAATCCGTCCGCCACCGTCCCGTGCACGTCGATCGTCATGTGCCGTTCCCCCCTGTCCGTCCGTTCGCCGGCAACGGGGATCGTCAACACGCTGGTACGGCCGGGCATTCCCGTGAGCCGTGCCGCCGCTCAGGTGCCCGGCGGGACCAGGGTGTTCTCGGTGCCGAGGGCCTTGGCGCCGGTGTCGGCGTACAGCGAGGTCTCGCCGTCGGACCAGCGCACCACCAGGTCGTTGCGGACGTGGTCGGCGGTGAGGTCGCCGGTGGTCATGACCTGGGCGTGCTGCCAGGTGCCGTTCGGGCCGCGCAGCTGCGACCGGGTGCCGGGCCCGGAGGCCGAGACGCCGGTGCGGGTGTCGAGCGAGCCGTCGGCCCAGCGCACGAGCAGGTCCGCGCCGGCCGTGCCCTTGAGGGCGCCGCCGCTGAGCAGCGCGGCCTTGGTCCAGGTGCCGTTCGGCCCGAGGAGCCGCCTGCCGGTGCCGAAGGAGCCGGAGCGGATCTGTGTGTAGAGCACCAGGCCGCCGTCGGTGCGGCGCGCGAGCAGGTCGGTCGTGCCCCTGGCCCCGTGGAACTGCCCGGCGGTGAGCTGGACGACGTTCTTCCAGTCGGAGCCCGGCTTCGCCATCTGCACCTCCCGGCCCACCCCGGAGGGGCCGGGGGCCGGGTAGAGGGTGACCTCGCCGTCGGACCAGCGCACCAGCAGGCCGGGCCGGCCGCCGCCGAAGGTGCCGCCGGCCACGCTGCGGGCGTGTGTCCAGGTGGAGTTGGCCTTCAGCAGCCGCTGCTCGGCCCCGAACCCGCCCCGCCCGTCCCCGGGGTGCAGGGTGACCCCGCCGTCCGACCAGACGACGAGCAGGTCGTCGAGGCCGTCCCCGGTGTAGTCGGCGCAGGCCATCAGCGCGGCGTTCTTCCAGCGGCGCGCGCCGCCGGGCAACTGCAGCCCCTGGTAAGGCGGCAGGCCGGTGGGCGGGTCCTGCCCGGCCACCGCGTCCGCGAGCAGGTTCGCGGCGTCGGCGCCGAACGCGGGGGCGTAGCTGATGTAGTCGACGTTCGCGTCGTTGCCGCCGCCGTTGTAGCCGCCGAGGTTCCCTATGACGTGCCCGGTGCGGGCGCCGTCCTGGTAGTCGGTGATCCAGGGGCTGCCGGACGTGCCGCCGTAGTAGCCGCCGCAGGTCATGGACATCTGCCGGTAGCCGGGCAACTGCGCGGTCGGCACGGTGCACTTGACGGCCTGTCCGGCGCTGTTGTGCGCGTAGGAGGGGTAGCCGACGACGGTGACGCTCTGCGCGTAGGCGCCGGGCCGGGTGAAGGTCAGGCCGCCGCCCACCGCGTCCTGGAGGCTCTGCCCGCTCTGGTTGGGCGCGACCCGGGCGAACGCCGTGTCCAGGTCGGACGAGGGTCCCTTGGTGGTCGACGCGCCCTGGTCGGGCGTGTAGCGCGGGTCGGTGTAGACGTGCTGGACGGGGAAGATGCCGTACGGCTGCTGGTCGGGCCCCGCGCCCCGCGCGAACTGCGGGACGAAGACGTAGTCGCCCTTCATGTTCAGCGCGCAGTGGGCGGCGGTGAGGACGACGTCGCGTACGGCGGTGTCGATGACGCTGCCCGTGCAGTGCCAGGTGGTGCCGCTCGGCCCGTCGGACCCGAAGAACGTCCCCACCAGCGGCGTCCCGTTGAACAGGGTGCCCTGCGGCCGCCCGGACCCCGCGACCCCCGGCCCGCTCCCGCCCGGCGCGGCCCGCATGCCGTCCAGCGGCCCGGCCTGCGCCATTCTCCGCGCGGTCCAGAACCGCGCTGCCTCCCGGGCCTGCCGTCCCGCGGCCGGCCCCGGTCCAGGCGACGGGGACGCCGTCGCCCGCCCGCCCGGCACCGCGAGCCCGGCAGCCGCCCCGCACACCATGGCCACGGCCACGGCGGTCCCACGTATTCGGTACGACAGCAACACCCGTTCCCCCTGGTCCGGTCCCTGATCATGAGGGGCGATCCTCGCACAGGCGCCGCCGGGGTGCTCACCGGGGTCGCGGCAGGCCGGGATCCGCGCACCCCGGCCGGACGTCACTGCCGGTATCCGCCGAGGAACCGCCCGATGCGGCCGATCGCCGCCTCCAGGTCCTCCGCGTGCGGGAGGGTGAGGATGCGGAAGTGGTCGGGGGAGGGCCAGTTGAAGCCGGTGCCCTGCACCACCTGGATCTTCTCGCGGAGCAGGAGGTCCAGCACGAACTTCTCGTCGTCCTGGATCCGGTGCACCTGGGGGTCCAGGCGCGGGAACGCGTACAGGGCGCCCTTGGGCTTCACGCAGGACACGCCGGGGATCTCGTTCAGCTTCTCCCAGGCCACGTTGCGCTGCTCGTACAGCCGGCCGCCGGGGCGGGTGAGTTCGCGGACGGACTGGCGGCCGCCGAGCGCGGCCTGGATGGCGTACTGGGCGGGCGCGTTGGCACACAGGCGCATGGAGGCCAGCATGGTCAGGCCCTCCAGATAGTCCTTCGCGTGCTGCCTGGGGCCGGTGACCACCAGCCACCCGGAGCGGAAGCCCGCCACCCGGTAGGTCTTCGACAGGCCGCAGAAGGTGAGGACGACCAGGTCGGGGGCGAGGGCGGCGGCCGAGTGGTGCACGGCGTCGTCGTAGAGGATCTGGTCGTAGATCTCGTCGGCGAACACCATCAGGCCGTGCCGGCGGGCCAGGTCGAGGATGCCCTCCACGACCTCCTTCGGGTAGACGGCGCCCGTCGGGTTGTTGGGGTTGATGATGACCACGGCCTTCGTCCGGTCCGTGATCTTCGACGCCATGTCGGCCAGGTCGGGGTTCCAGTCGGCCTGTTCGTCGCACAGGTAGTGGACGGCCTTGCCGCCGGCGAGGGTGGTGGCGGCCGTCCACAGCGGGAAGTCCGGGGCTGGGATGAGGATTTCGTCGCCGTCCTCGACCAGGGCGGTGACGGCCATGGAGACCAGCTCGGAGACGCCGTTGCCGAGGAAGACGTCGTCCACGCCGACGTCCAGGCCCAGGGTCTGGTAGCGCTGGGCGACCGCCCGGCGGGCCGAGAGGATGCCGCGCGAGTCGGTGTAGCCGTGCGCCTGCGGCAGCATGCGGATCATGTCCTGGAGGATCTCCTCCGGCGCCTCGAACCCGAAGGCCGCGGGGTTGCCGGTGTTCAGGCGCAGCACGCTGTGGCCCGCCTCCTCCAGCGCGTTGGCGTGCTCGATCACCGGGCCGCGGATCTCGTAACAGACCTCGCTGAGCTTGTTCGACTGCCGGAACTCCATGCGCCCCTCCGGAAACTCGTGTCGCTTGGTTTTACCAAGTACGCGCTTGGAAAGTCCAACGCATTGTCTAGACTGCGTCGCATGTCACCTCGCCGAAGCTACGACCAGTACTGCTCCGCCGCCCGCGCCCTCGACCTCGTCGGCGACCGTTGGACTCTGCTGATCGTCCGGGAGTTGCTGGCCGGCCCCCGCCGCTACACGGACCTGCACGCGGACCTGCCCGGCGTGAGCACGGACGTACTCGCCTCCCGGCTGAAGGACATGGAGCGCGACGGCCTGGCCACCCGCCGCCGGCTGCCCCCGCCCGGCGCGGCCTCCGTGTACGAACTCACCGGCCGGGGGCGCGCGTTGCTGCCGGTGCTCCAGGCCCTCGGCCGGTGGGGCGAGGCAGAGCTGGGGGAGCGGCGCCCGACGGACGCGGTCCGCGCGCACTGGTTCGCCCTGCCGCTGCTGCGGGGACTCAAGGGCGAGGGGCTGGTCGAAGTCCGGCTGGAGGAGGGGGACTTCCATCTGCGCGTCGGCGCCGAGGAGGGCCCGGTGTACGGCGACGGACCCGCGCCGGCCGAGCCCGACGCCCGCCTCACCCTGGACGCGGTCACGTGCGAGGCGGTCGCCCGGGGCGAGCTGGACCTGACCGACGCGGTGCGGGACGGCCGGGTGACGGTGACGGGGGACGGCGCCGTGGCCAAGGCGCTGCGCGAGGCCTGACACCCGCCGAAGCCCGCGCGGTCGCAGAGGACTCGCAAGTAAGTACGGGGCATCACAAGCACAGATGGCTGGCGAGAGGCCCCGCAAGCAAGAAGGCCCGCCTCGGGGAGGCGGGCCTTCAGGCGGGTCACGCGCCGGGTGGTATGCGGGACGGCCGTCCCGATCCCCGCGTCAGCGCGTAGCCGCCGATGCCGGCGAGAGCCGCGAGGACGCCGCCGATCGCGGTCCACACCCATCGGTCGGTCCACCAGCCGGAGGACCAGCCGTCGTCGGAGCCGAAGCTCGACAGCACGGCCGTCTTGGAACCGCCGTCAGTCGCCTCGGAGTTGACGGCGATTCCGGGAACCAGCGGCTTGCCCAGCGAGCCGTCCACCGCCGCCGCGCCCCCGATGTCCTTGGAGTCGGCGCGGACGTCGGCGCTCACCGGCTTGCCGAGGTCGGCGGCGCCGAGGTCCACCGCGGTCAGCCGGATGTAGTACGTGCCCGGCAGCGGGTCGTCGGCCCACGGCTCCGACCAGCCGCGCACGGTCCGCAGCACACAGGCCAGGTCCACGGAGGACGCCCCCGGCTGCGCCGTACGGCTCGCCGCCCCGTACTGGCAGGCCTGGCGGCGCCGCAGCCCGTCGTACACATCGATCTGCCAGGTCTCGGCCCCGTGCGCGGCGGGCAGTCTCACCGTCGCCTTCACGGTGGGGCGCTGCCCGGTGTCCGCCGGGAACGACCAGTAGAGGTAGTCGCCGGTGGAGCCTGACGCGGTGGCCTGCTGCCCCTGCCGGATCTCCGTCGCCGTACGGAAGGAGGTGCCCGCCTGGGTGGGCGCACCGCCGTCGCCGGAGGCGCTCGGGGACGGGCTGGGGGAGTCGGCCGCGGCCGGTCCGGCCGCGATCCCCAGTGCCAGCAGCGCGGCACCCAACAGCCGTGTGATCCGCATCAGTTCGTCCTCCAGACCGCGACCCGCCAGCGAGACAGCCAGCCCCACACCAGACCCGCGAGGAAGCCGGCCAGCACCAGCGCCCCCAGCAGCCACCAGCCGCGTCCGAGGCCGAAGGAGGCCACGTCGTGGTGGCCGGACGGCCCGTCCACGACGTCGACCGTCAGCTCCAGCGGCAGACCCGGCGTCGTCTTCACGCCCGGCGCGGCCGAGAAGGAGTGGGCGACCTCCAGGCACACCGTCTCCGCCGTCGCCGTGTCGTCGTCGCTCGCGGGCTTCGGATAGCGAAGTCCCGTGGAGACGGCGTCCGTCCGGCCCGTGCCTGCGGCCTCGCCGCGCACGATCTCCCGCCCGTGCACGGTCACCGCCCGCAGCAGCACCCCGTAGTCGGGGTTCACGGCACGGTCGTCGGCCACGCTCACCGAGGCGCGCAGCTCCTTGCCGGGGTCGACGTCGACCTTGTACCAGCGCTGCTGCCCGAACTCCGCGCGGTCCGTGTAGAGCCCGGACTTCAGCGTCGGCGCCGTCGCGCACTGCGCGGCGCCCTGCGTGGCCACAGGCGTCACCACCGGATCGGCCGCCCGGTCCACCAACTGTCCGACCCGGCCGGACAGTTGCTCCTTGTGCCGTACGTCGGTGTAGGTGCCGCCGGTGGCGTCCGCGATGCAGCTGAGCTGGTCGCGGGTCTTGGCGTCCGGCACCAGGCCGAGGGTGTCGATGGTCAGGCCGATGCCCTTGGCCGCTATCTCGCGGGCCACCTCGCACGGGTCGAGCGGCTGGCAGGTGTCCTCGCCGTCGCTGATCAGGACGATGCGGCGGGTGCCGTCACCGCCGTTGAGGTCGTCCGCCGCCTTCAGCAGCGCGGGCCCGATCGGCGTCCAGCCGGTCGGCTGGAGCGTGGCGACCGCCGTCTTCGCGTCGGTCCGGTTCAGCGGGCCGACCGGGTAGAGCTGCGCGGTGTCCTTGCAGCCCTCCTTGCGGTCGTCGCCACGGTAGTCGGCGCCCAGGGTGCGGATGCCGAGCTGCACCTCCTGCGGGGTGGCGTCCAGCACCTCGTCGAACGCCTGCTTGGCGGCGGCCATCCGCGAGCCGCCGTCGATGTCCCGCGTCCTCATCGAACCGCTGACGTCCAGCACGAGTTCGACCTTGGGGGCGGCCGCCCGCGTCTCGTCGGCGACGGCCCCGCCGGGGAAGGCGATCCCGGCCGCCAGGGCGGCGAGCAGAGCACAGACGCCCGCCGCCAGCCGTTGTCTTGTGATCATCGCCGGATCTTATTGATCAGACCGGCATGCCTCCAAAACGAGCGGGTTCGGCAGCGACGTCCACTGGTCGCCGGGGGTCCGCGGCGACAGCCGCATCAGCGTCAGCGCCTTGGCGGGCAGCGGCCCGTGCAGCAGTGCGCGCAGGCCGGGAGTGCCGGGCAGGTCCGGTACGGCGGCCGACAGCGCCGCTCCCAGCGCCGGTCCCGAACCCGCCGTGGCCGCCAGGGCGCCCGCCACCAGGGAGCCGAACAGCTTGCGGCACAGGGCCGGTTCGTCGTCGGTGACCAGGCGGCCGGTGAGCGCGGGCGGCGCGATGCCGTGCCGGGCCAGCCGGGCCGGACTGATCCGGATGTCGGCCAGGTCGCGGTAGACCAGCCGCAGCGGGGTGCCGTCGGCCGCCAGGACCACCAGCAGGTTCTGGCCGTGCGCCTCCAGGGCCACCCCGAGGTCGAGCAGGTGCAGGCCCACCGTCAGCGCCAGCCGGGCGAACGCCGCCAGCCAGCCGGGGGACTCGGGCAGCGCGGTGGTGGCCAGCGCGGCCACCGGCACGACGCGTTCCCCCGGCGCCGCGTACACCTCGGGCGACTCCCGCAGCAGGGCGGCCAGATCGGGGGAGCCGGCCGAGACCGCGCCGAGCGTGCGGGTGACGTGCAGCAGGCCGTCGGTGCGGGCGGCCAGCTCCTCGCCGAGCGCGGACAGGGGGGCCGCGGCCTCGACGGAGTACGGGGAGATGTCCCGCACCGACGACGTCAGCCGGGCACTGAGCGCGGTCTTCACATGCGGTCCGTCCGGCAGCGCGAGGGTGCGCAGGGACAGCAGCGGACGCGCCGGGCGCCAGGGGTCGTACGACCGTTTCAGCACGCGATCGGCCTGCCACGGGTGCACCGGCAGCAGCAGCCGTTTGCCGTCCCGCAGCTCGGCCGGCCAGTCCCCGGCCACCAGGCACCCGTCCGCCGGCACCGGCACCGTCCCCAGCTTCACCACGGGCCCGTGCTCGGGGCCGTACGCCAGCTGGTCCGCCACCGAGAAACCGGGCCGGGACCGGCAGTTCGGGTGGTACGGATGCCCGTCGGTCACCCGCCGCTCCCATTCCCAGTCGTGCTCCGGCCACTCCCGCGGGTGACCGGCGGCGGCCCGTGACAGCGCCAACGAGGCGACGCTGTCGGCCAGTTCGGCGGCGAAGCAGGCACCGTCCGGCACGCCGAGGGCGGTCATCAGCGCGGCCGGATCCACCTCGCGCGCCCGGTCCAGGCGGACTTCGGTGACGTACGCGCTCGTGGCGTACGGGTCGGCGTGCGGGCCGTACAGCGTGCGGCCGTCGGCGAGCCGCAGCGCCAGGCTGTGCGCGCCGCGCACCCGGCCGGTGATCCACGGCAGCGGCTCATGGGCGAACGCCCGCCACAGCCGGGTCAGCACCGCGGCACGCGCGCCGGGCAGCTCCGCGGTGAACCGCGGCAGCAGCGCGGGCCGGACGGCGGCCAGTTCCTCGGCCATCCGGGCCTCGGCGGTGGGGGGACGGTGCACGGTCGGCTCCTCGGGTACGCGGGCGCGCAGGACGATTGTCGGCGACGACAGACATACTGATCGTGACCACTCCGGACGAAACGAATGGATCGCGTGGATTCCTCACCCCCCATCGGAGCACCCCGGACCGGAGCCGCCCGCGGCAGTGCCGACGCCTACGCGGTCGCGCCCCTGCTCAACTGCCTGCTGCGCGAGGTGGCCGTACCGCTCGACGGCCCCGGTGACCGCCGGGTCCACCGGCTGCCCAGCGGGCGGCTGCTGCGGGTGCGCGGCGGCCGGCGCCCCGCCGACCCCGAGGTGCGCGCGGCCGGCACCTGGCGCCGCGTCGGCCACACCGAACTGGTCAAACTGGTCGCCGAGGAACTGCGCCGGCACACCGGGCTGCCCGGCGGCGACCTGCCCGCCGAGATGATCGACAGCCGGGACGCGGTCGCCGCCCTGCTCGCCGCCCGGGCCCGGGCGACGCCGCCCGCCGACCCCTACCTGCGCTCCGAGCAGTCCCTGATCACCGGCCACCCCTACCACCCGGCGCCCAAGGCGCGCGGCGGCGGCCCGGTCGCCTCCTGGCTGCCGTACGCCCCCGAGGCGCACGCCCGTTTCCCGCTCACGCTCCTCGGCGTCCGCGAGGACCAGGTGGCCGAGGAGGGCGACACCCGGGCCCTGGACGCGCTCGGCACGGCCCCGCCCGGCTACCGGCTGCTGCCGGCCCACCCCTGGCAGCTGGAGCTGGTCGGCCGCGACCTCGCCCCGGCCTTCGCCGACGGCCGCCTGCTCCGCCTCGGCGCCACGGACTTCGCCGCCTGGCCGACGGCGGCGGTCCGCACGGTGTACGAGCCGGGACGCGACCTGTTCCTGAAGTTCAGCCTGGACGTCCGCATCACCAACGACATCCGCCGCCTGTGGCGCCACGACCTGCGCGCACTGCGCCGCACGGACGCGGCGGCCCGGCACGCCTTCGCGGCGCTGGGGCCGCCCGCGGCCTGGCTCGGCGACCGCGGCTATCGCACGGCCGCCTTCGCCTTCGAGGAGCTGGCCGTCCTCGTCAGGGACGGCCTGCGCGGCCATCTGCTGCCCGGCGCCACGCCCCTGCTCGCCGCCGGCCTCGCCGAGGGTTTCGACGGCAGCCCGCTGGCCGCCGCGGCCGACCCGGCGGCCTGGTGGGAGGCCTATCTGCGCCAGGTCGTGCCGCCCGCGCTCGCCGCGTTCGACGACCACGGGGTCGTCCTCGAGGCCCATCTGCAGAACACCCTCGTCGCCGTGGACGGCTCCGGGACGCCCGTGCAGGCCCTGTTCCGGGACGCCGAGGGCGCCAGGCTGCTGCCCGACGTGACCCGGGCGGCGGGCTGGGAGCGGCTGGTGTACTGCCTGGTCGTCAACCACCTCGCCGAGATCGCCGCCGCCCTGGCCGACCACCACCCGGGATTCGACCCCTGGCCCGCGGCGCGCCGGGAACTGGCCCGGCACGCCGTGCCCGAGATCCCCGCCCTGCTCGCTTCGCCCACCCTGCCGGGCAAGACCAACCTGCTGCTGCGCTGGACGGGAGCGGACGGCGCGGACGCCCGCTATCTGCCCCTGCCGAACCCGCTGGCGGGCCGCTGACCCCCGGTCACCGGGACGTGCCGAAGTCCTGCGTCCAGTAGCTGCCCGGCTGGGCGAGGCCGACGCCGATCTCCTTGAACGAGCAGTTGAGGATGTTCGCCCGGTGGCCGGGGCTGTTCATCCAGCCCGTCATGACCTGTTCCGGAGTGGCGTAGCCGTAGGCGACGTTCTCGCCGTAGGCGCTCCAGGTGTAGCCGGCCCTGGTGATGCGGTCGCCGGGGTCGGACCCGTCGGAGCCGGTGTGCGACATGTTCCGGTGCTCCGCCATGTCGGCGCTGTGCGCCTGCGCGGCCTGGGTCAGCTTCGCGTTCACGGTCAGCGGGTGGCAGCCGACCTTGGCGCGCTCGGCGTTGACCAGCTGGACGACGCGCGCGGTGGCCGAGGACGCGGTGGCGGAGGCCGAGGGCGTGGGCTTGGGGGTGGCCGGGGCGGCCGTGGTCGCCCGCGGCGCGGGCGCCGTGGTCCTGGCGGCGGTGCTCGGGTGGGTCGTGGGCCGCTGCGTGGGGGACGCGGAGGGCCGCTGCGTGGGGGACGCGGAGGACGGCGCGGGCGCGGCGTTGCGGTGGTGATGGTGCCGGTGGCCGTGGTGGTGCGGCCGGGCAGTGGTCGTCGCGGCGGCCTCGGGCCGGTCCGTGCCGCCGTACGGCCAGTCGGTGCAGGCCAGGGCGACGGACGGCACGCCCACGGCTCCGATGGCGACGGCGGCGACGACTATGCGCCGGTAGGGCTTCGTCTTGCGGTGCTGGGCCATTCGTCAACCTCGTTCGGTGATCGCGGGGCGCTCATTTTCGGGAGGGCTTCACAAGGAGCGCAAAGGGGCGTCACTACGAGGGGAGGTAGTAGGGCAGGACGCCTCTTGTCAGGCGGCCACAGAGGTGCCGGGTTCGCGTCCGCGATGTTTGCACCTGCATGACGGGCCGTCAGGACGGGGCCGCCGGTGGCGGATACGGGAACGAGCCGGGCGGAGGCGGTTTCCCGGCCCGGCGGACGGCCGGCGGCGACGGCAAGCCGGACAAGTCCCCTATGTCGGCGGAGCCGCGCCTACTAAGCCGGACACCTAGGTGCCGAGCGCGCTGTGAGGGATGTCACCCTGTCCAGGGCTCGGCGTGCGTCCGGCCAGGCGTGTCGCCCGCCGTCCGGGAGGAATCCGGCGAGAATGTCGCCGCTGACACCGGTACGACACAGCAGGAGTGACCGTGGCGCAGGGCACCGTCAAGTGGTTCAACGCCGAGAAGGGCTTCGGTTTCATCGAGCAGGACAGCGGTCCCGACCTCTTCGTGCACTACTCCGAGATCCAGGCCGCCGGCTTCCGGAGCCTGGAGGAGGGCCAGCGGGTCGAGTACGAGGTCACCCAGGGCAACAAGGGCCCCCAGGCCACTGCCGTCACCGTCCTCTGACCCGATCCGCGCCGCGGGGCGGGCGTCCGCGGTGCTGTGCCGAGACCGCCGGACACCCGCCCCGGGCCGTCACCGGACCGCGACGGTCACAGATCGGCGCCGGCGCCTGCGGCGGCCGTCTCCTTCCCCTCGGGCTCGTCGGCGATGACGGCCTCGGTGGTCAGGAACAGCGCGGCGATGGACGCGGCGTTCCGCAGCGCCGAACTGGTCACCTTCGCCGGGTCGACGATGCCGGCCGCCGGCATGTGCACGTACGCGCCGGTCGCGGCGTTCGGACCGTGGCCGACGGGCAGCGCACGGACCTTCTCCGCCACGACACCGCCCTCCGGGCCGGCGCTGCGGGCGATCTGCCGCAACGGGACGGTCAGCGCGCGGCGGACCATCTCCACACCGGCTTCGTCAGCACTCCGGGATGCCCGGCGGCAAGGGAACCCGGCCCGCGCCACGCCGCGCGGTACGGCGGCGGTGTGGGTCAGCGCGGCGGTTCCCACCGGACGGGGCCCGCGCGCAGGGGCGGCTCGGGGCGGACGGTCCCGAGCACCACGAGGTACGGCCGCGCGTCCCGGGGCGGCCGCGTGGCGCCGGGACCGCGTCCGGGGGCCGGCCCAGGCTGCCCGGCCGTTCGCTCGTACGTCTGGTCGTAGGCCGCGCGCAGGACCGGATCGCGGAGCGTGTCGTACGCCGCCCGGACCTCGCCGAACCGTTCGGCGGTGGCCGGGTCGACGCGGGTGTCCGGGCGCAGCTCCCGTACCCGGGCGCGGAAGGCGGAGGTGATCACCTCGGACGTCGCCGAGGGCTCCACCCCCAGCACCGCGTACAGGTCCGCTCCCTGATCCCGCGCCTGCATCCCGGCCACCTCCTTGCCTACCGCGAGCTGCGGTTTCGCCCTTGGTTGCCTATAGCCAGGAAATAAACCTGAGCCGGTTCTTGTCAAGATCCGGGCCGGGGAGGTATAGGGATTGCCAGAGGGTCCGAGGGGCTGTTCGTACGCCTCGGAGACCGCACTCGCCGACCGGACAGGAGGTGCCGGGCCGTGATCACCGAACTTGCCGTCGAACGTGTCGAGTTCACCTGTGGCTCGTGCTGGCACCGCTGGAGCGTCGACTACGACGTGCAGCGCTACCGGGACGCCCTCGACGCCGAGTGGGAGGTCTTCTACCGCGACAACGCGGCCGTCGCCTCCCCGTACACCCCGCAGGGCGCGCCGCCGTGCGAACACTGCGGCCGGCGCTGGGTCGGCCGCCTCGTGGCCCGCCGCCCCGTGCCCCTGCCCGGCGACGCCGCCACGCCCCGCAGCCGCGTCCCGGCCGAGGGCGCCGACCGTCCGGAGCGGCACGCCGCACCGATGCTGCACGCCGCAGGCCACCCCCAGCCGCAGGCCCGAGCCGGACAGCCGTCCACGCACCGGTCCTGAGCGACCCGCCCTTCCGCCTCCGCGCGGCGCGCACCGCACGGGGGCGGGGCGTCATGGTCGCATGTGCGAAGTATGTGAGCTGCGGCATTGCCGGGGGCGGCGGCGAGCCCGCACGATGAGGCGGACCGCTCGCCTCGACGAAAGCAGCTCTCATGGGTGATCATGTGCATGTGCGACTCAGCCAGGGGCTGAGCGTGTCGGAGGACGGCGAACTGGTCGAGCACTCGCGCTGCCGTTGCGGCGCCACCTTCACCAAGGTGTTCGACGCCGACGGCGGGGAGCGGGAGCGCCCGAGCCGGTCCTGAAACTCCCCGAGCAGCCCCCTCACCCGGATGGCCGAACGCGGCAGTCCGTTTCCGGGGACCGTGAGGACGCGGCGCGGGCCGGGCACCCGCAGGTCATCGTCCCCGGTCGAGGGTGCTCCCGACGGGTGATCTTGGCGCGGGACGCGCAGGATGATGCCGGCTGCCCAGCCGCAGGGGGACGGCCGGCCGGGCGGCCGCTGAACGACGCCCGATCCCCGCACGCAGGGAGCAGCCCGCCATGGCGATGACCTTGATACCGGCGCTCGAGGATGCCCACCATGCCCATGCCGCAGCGCGTGACCGGCTGCGGCAGGACGCGGCCTTCGCGCCGCCCGGCCCGCACCGGCAGCTGCTCGAACGCCGCGCCGACGACATGCAGGAGAACGCGCACCGCATCGACCGCCACGTCCGCGGACTGCGGCCGCGCGGACTGCTCGGCGGCGCGACCGACGTGACGCGGTTCGCCGCGCGGCTCACCTGGAGAACGGCCACGCTGCCGCTGACCCTCGGACAGAAGACGGTGACCGTGGTGATGCGCGGGCGCGGGCCGGCCGACGAGCGGCAGGTGCTGAAGAACACCGAGGACGAGTACGCCGCCGCGGCGCGGGCCCTGGCCGCAGCCCGGGTCGGGGAGGTCCTCGCCGGTCAGGCCCAGGACCGCGTCGCCCTCGACCTGCTGCGGGAGATAAGCCACCAGGACGAGGAACTGCTGGCCGCGCTCGAGGACAGCCTCGACCGGCAGGCCCGCACCGTGGCCGCCGCGGGCGACGGCTTCCGCGTGGAACAGCCGGCGGACGGCGGCCTCGCCCACACGGCCACCCGCCCGCTGCGGGCCGTCGCCGAGCGGCTGCGCCGGATGACCCACCCCGGACGGCATCCCGGTGCCGACGAGGAGCGGCTGACGGAGACCGAGGTGGGCGCCGCGGCCGAGCAGATCCAGGGAGCGGTCAGCACCGAGGACAGCCTGCCGATCATCGGCTTCAGCCAGCTCAGCGTCGAGGAGATCCAACGGCGCCTTCCCGGGCTGTCCGAGTCCGACCTGCACGTCCTCGAGGGCTACGAGCGCACCCACGCCCACCGCAAGGGCGTCCTGGAGGCCATCGAACGGCTCAGCTCCGGCCCGCGCTGACCGGCCGCTCCCGATCCTTGCCGCGTCGTACACGAGAGAGCGTCCACCGGCGCACACCCACTCCAGCCGAACCATCCGACACCCCGATCCGGGAAGGGCAACCTGTCGTGATATCCGCTGTCGTGGTCCCCCTGGTCCTGCTCCTCGCCGTCCTCGCGCCCGGCGTGTACCGCGAGTGGAGGGCGTATCTCCGGCAGACCCGTCTGCCGCTGCCGCCGTCCCGGAGCAGGCTGGTCACCGGCCGGCTGAGAGCTGGGACGGCGCTGCTGCGGCGTCGCGTGATGCGCCACGCCCGCTCCGGCGGAGCGCCGGGCACCCGGCCTTCGCATGCCGGGCACGGCGTGGACAGGCCCGCTGCGCGGACCGCGGTGTTCACCTCACGCGGCGAATAGGTGTGCCGACGGGACCTTGGCCTGTTCGGGTGGTGTTGCGCATCGTGCGCGCGGGCGGCTCGTTGGCGGGTTGTCGCGGTAGAGCCGCCCTCGACTCGGCGCCACGGGCGCCGGTTGCGATGTCGCCGGGCCACTGCAGAAGGCATCAGCTATGGACATCCAGCAGATCCGCACCCTCAAGAGCAGCGGACAGAGCTTCGCCGCGGCGCTGACCGCCGCGGTTCTGGCCTCCTGCGGCGCCGCCGGGACGGAGGACCCGGACGCCGCCCCGGGCACACCCGCACCGGATCCGGTGCCGGACGGGCAGACCGCGGAGCCGGCCCCGCCGGTGCCGGCTACCGGTCCTGTCACGCCGGGCCCTCGCCCCCAGGGCCACACCGACGGCCTCGCCCTCCTCCTGCTCCACACCGTGGACACGCCCGCCAGGCAGTGACCGGACCCGGCACCGCACGGTGCTGCCCGGCTGCCTTGTGCGCCCGGCACCGCGGCAGACGCGCCCCCGCCGGACGTGCCGGCCGGGGCGCGCGGGCGTCAACTCACGCGGCTCTCCCTCGACGCCTCCGCGGCCGGTACGCCCCCCCGGCTCAGGAACGTCACCGCCGCCGTCCGGGCCGGCGACCGCCTCGTGCTGCTCAGCGAGGGCGAGACCGCGGCGGCGGCCTGCCGCCTCACCCCGCCCCAGCCTCCACCCCCCAGGGCGCTCCACCACCAGCAGCGGCTCTCACGCCTGGTTACTATGCTCCGATTGCAGCCCCTGGGAGGTGGCCGTGGAATGCACGGGCAATGAGCGGTGGAGCCTTCGAACATGCTGAGGGAGGTCACCGCGACCCGCTATGTCGCACCCCTGCGTTCCGGCGGCTCCGTACCCGGAGTCGTGGAGGCCGACGACCTCGGCACGTACGTCGTGAAGTTCACCGGATCGGCGCAGGGCCACAAGGCGCTGGTCGCCGAGGTGATCGTCGGTGAGCTGGCCCGCGCGCTCGGCCTGCGCTTCCCCGAGCTGGTCCTCGTCCACTTCGACCCCGCCATCGCCGCGGGCGAGCCGCACCAGGAGGTGCGCGAGCTGCACGGCGCGAGTGCCGGCGTCAATCTCGGCATGGACTTTCTGCCGGGCGCGCGGGACTTCACCCCGGAGATCGCCACGGTGTTCCCCGTGGACCCGCTGGAGGCCGGCCGGATCGTCTGGCTGGACGCGCTGACCGTGAACGTGGACCGCACGGTGCACAGCTCCAACCTCATGGTCTGGCCCACCCTCGGCACCGCACCGCCGCGCCTGTGGCTCATCGACCACGGCGCCGCCCTCGTCTTCCACCACCGCTGGGACACCACGGACCCGGGCAAGAGGTACGACTTCCGGCACCACGCCCTCGGCCAGTACGGCCCCGACGTCCGTGCCGCCGACGCCGAACTCGCCCCGAAGGTGACGCGGGAACTGCTGCGCGGGCTGCTCGCCGAGGTCCCGGACGCCTGGCTCGCCGAGGACGCCGGCTTCGCCGCCCCGGACGACGTCCGCGCCGCCTACGTCGACTACCTCCTGGCCCGTGTGCGCCTGTCGCACGAGTGGCTGCCCACCGACTTCCCGAGCCGCGATCAGCTCGCGGCGGAGGAGGCCGCCCGCGCGGCGAGGACGCAGGCGGGCCGCCCGGACTGGCTCAAGCGCGTCCCCGACCTGCACGGCAAGCCGGCGGCGGAACAGGACTGGTCGGCACACCTGGGATGAGGGACACCCGATGACCCATGTCGTACAGATCGAGTACTGCACCCAGTGCCGCTGGCTGCCCCGCGCGGCCTGGCTGGCACAGGAGCTGCTCACCACGTTCGAGGGCGAGCTGACCGAGCTGGCGCTGAGGCCGGGCACAGGAGGCGTCTTCGTGGTCCGCGTCGACGGCGAGGTGGTGTGGGACCGCAAGGAGCAGGGCTTCCCGGAGCCCACCGCGGTCAAGCGCCTCGTACGCGACCGAGTGGCCCCGGGCAGGGCCCTGGGCCACTCGGACCGCACGTCGTGAGGCTCAGCTCCCCAGCTGCTCGTACGCCGGCAGGGTGAGGAAGTCGGCGTAGTCCTCGTCCAGGGAGACCCGCAGCAGCAGGTCGTGGGCCTCCTGCCAGCGGCCGGCGGCGAAGGCATCCTCACCGATCTCCTGGCGGATGGCGGACAGTTCCTCTGCGGCGACCTTCCGGGCCAGCTCGGGCGTGGCCTTGTCGCCGTTCTCGAACTCGACGCCCGCGTTGATCCACTGCCAGATCTGGGAGCGGGAGATCTCGGCGGTGGCCGCGTCCTCCATCAGGTTGAAGATGGCGACCGCGCCGAGCCCGCGCAGCCAGGCCTCGATGTAACGGATGCCGACCTGCACGGCGTTGACGAGACCCGCGTACGTCGGCTTCGCGTCCAGCGAGTCGATCGCGATCAGGTCGGCCGCCGCCACGTGCACGTCCTCGCGCAGCCGGTCCTTCTGGTTCGGCTTGTCGCCGAGCACCTTGTCGAAGGACTCCATGGCGATCGGGACCAGGTCGGGGTGGGCGACCCAGGAGCCGTCGAAGCCGTCGTTCGCCTCGCGGTCCTTGTCGGCGCGGACCTTCTCGAAGGCCACCTTGTTGACCTCGGGGTCCTTGCGGGACGGGATGAACGCGGCCATGCCGCCGATCGCGTGCGCGCCGCGCTTGTGGCAGGTGCGGACCAGCAGTTCGGTGTACGCCCGCATGAACGGGGCCGTCATCGTCACCGCGTTGCGGTCCGGCAGGACGAACTTCGCACCGCCGTCACGGAAGTTCTTGACGATGGAGAACAGGTAGTCCCAGCGGCCGGCGTTCAGCCCCGAGGCGTGGTCGCGCAGTTCGTAGAGGATCTCCTCCATCTCGTAGGCGGCCGTGATCGTCTCGATGAGGACGGTGGCGCGGATCGTGCCCTGCGGGATGCCGACGTAGTCCTGCGCGAAGACGAACACGTCGTTCCACAGGCGGGCCTCGAGGTGCGACTCGGTCTTCGGCAGGTAGAAGTACGGGCCCTTGCCGAGGTCCAGCAGCCGCTGGGCGTTGTGGAAGAAGTACAGGCCGAAGTCGACGAAGGCGCCGGGGACCTGGCGGCCGTCGGCGTCGACGAGGTGACGCTCGTTCAGGTGCCAGCCGCGCGGGCGCATGACGACGGTCGCCAGCTCCCCGGCGGGGCGCAGGGCGTACGACTTGCCGGTGCGCTCGTCGGTGAAGTCGATGTTCCGGGTGTAGGCGTCGATCAGGTTGAGCTGGCCCAGGACGACGTTCTCCCAGGTGGGCGCGGAGGCGTCCTCGAAGTCGGCGAGCCAGACCTTCGCGCCGGAGTTGAGCGCGTTGATGGTCATCTTGCGGTCGGTGGGGCCGGTGATCTCGACGCGCCGGTCGTTCAGCGCGCCCGGGGCCGGGGCGACCTTCCAGGAGTCGTCCGCGCGGATCGCGGCGGTCTCGGGCAGGAAGTCGAGCGTGGAGGTGCGGGCGATCTCGGCGCGGCGCTCGGCCCGGCGGGCGAGGAGTTCGTCACGGCGCGGGGTGAACCGCCGGTGCAGCTCCGCCACGAAGGCGAGCGCCGCGTCCGTGAGGACCTCTTCCTGCCGGGGCAGGGGCTCGGCGTCGACGATGGCCAGCGGGGACGGCGCTGGTGCGGACATGAGCTGTCACTTCCTTCAGCGGTGGCACCGGGTGCCTAGTGGCACGTATAGGGCAAAGAGCGCCGGCTGTGCGGACAGGCGCTTCTGAACAGTGGATAGTAGTTTCCTCATCGTGGAACTTCAATGGTTTGTTGATGTCGAGATTCTCTGGGTCGAGGCAAGGTGGCGCGCAGTGCCACCCCGTTCACTCAAGGTGGCGCAGGTCGGCCTCGGTGTCGATGTCGTACGGCTCGGCCACGTCGGCGCACTCCACGAGGCGGATCCGCGCCGCGTGTTCCCGCAGATAGGCGCGTGCTCCCTGGTCCCCGGTGGCGGTGGCGGCGATGCCCGGCCAGTGGGCCGAGCCGAACAGCACCGGATGTCCGCGCACGCCGTCGTAGGCGGCCGAGACCAGCGACGTCTCGTCCACGTAGGCGTCCAGTACGCGCGCCACGGCCGCCGTCCCGATGCCCGGCTGGTCGACGAGGCTCACCAGGGCCGCCCGCGCTCCCGTGCCGGCGAGCGAGGCGAGCCCGGCCCGCAGCGAGGAGCCCATGCCCTCGGCCCAGCCGGGGTTGTCCACGAGTACGCAGCCCGCCAGGTCGGTGCGCTCCCGTACGTCCGCGGCGCGGGCGCCCAGCACGACGTGCACCCGCGCGCACCCGGCGGCGCGCAGCACTCGCGCCGCGTGCTCCACCAGTGGCCGGCCCCGGTGCTCCAGCAGCGCCTTGGGCCGCCCGCCGAGCCGCCGGCCCCCGCCGGCGGCGAGCAGCAGCCCGGCGACCTCCCCGTCAGGGTTCCGCGTCATGGCTCCTGCATACCCGACGGAGCGGGAAGGGGCCGCTTTCCTTGGGCTGAATTTCGGTCCGCGCTGTGGCGTTCCCGGACGCGGTGGCGTTTACTGGCCCGCGCACGACGGAGTGTGAGGGGGAGGGCTGTGTTGCGGAGCTTGGGGCAGAGGCCAGTGACCGGCAGCGGCGAGGACCCGAGAGTGGCGGAACTGCGGACCGCGGTGGCCCGCCTGCGCCGTGAACTCGCCGCGCTGCCGGCCGACTTCCCCGACCGCGCCATCGCCGAGGACGAACTCGCGGCGCTCGCCGCCATGGCCACCGGCGGCGCACCGGAGATTCCCCGCCTGCGCAGCTCCCTGTTGCTGATCGCGGGGGCCATCGGCTCGGTCAGCGCCCTGGCCGGAGGGCTCAGGGAGGTCCGGCAGGCGGTGGAGCTGTTCGGGGAGCCGACGCAGCGGGGCTGACCGCGCTCCCCGGGAGGCGGACGGTCAGGCGCCCGAACTGGCCAGCGCCTGGGACAGTTCGAGGGCGATCTGCTGCAGCACCGGCACGATCTTCTCGGTCGCCTCTTCGGTGACCCGCCCGGCCGGCCCCGAGATGGAGATCGCCGCGGCCGTCGGGGAGTCCGGCACGGACACCGCCAGGCAGCGGACCCCTATCTCCTGCTCGTTGTCGTCGACGGCGTACCCCAGCTGCCGCACTTCCTCCAGCGCCGCCAGAAAGCCGTCCGGCGTGGTGATCGTCTTCTCCGTCGCGGCCGGCATCCCGGTACGGGCCAGCAGCGCCCGCACCTCCTCGTCCGGCACCCCGGCCAGCAGTGCCTTGCCCACACCGGTCGAGTGCGGCAGCACCCGGCGCCCGACCTCGGTGAACATGCGCATCGAGTGCTTCGACGGCACCTGGGCGACGTACACGATCTCGTCGCCGTCCAGCAGCGCCATGTTCGCGGTCTCGCCGGTCTCCTCGACCAGCCGGGCGAGATACGGCCGCGCCCAGGTGCCCAGCAGCCGGGATGCCGACTCGCCGAGCCGGATCAGCCGCGGGCCGAGCGCGTACCGCCGGTTCGGCTGCTGGCGGACATACCCGCAGGCGACCAGGGTGCGCATCAGCCGGTGGATGGTCGGCAGCGGCAGCCCGCTGGTCGCGGACAGCTCGCTCAGGCCGACCTCGCCGCCCGCGTCCGCCATCCGCTCGAGCAGGTCGAAGGCGCGCTCGAGGGACTGGACCCCGCCCGCGGCGGCGGGCTTGGCGGAGTCGGTGGTGCTGGCGCTGGACGTCGGCACGGCGCGTTCCTTTCGGGACTGGCGGGAGGTGAGAAGCCTACCCGGCGGCCGGTTGACTCCCTGCTTGTACATAGCTACGTTCTGCTTGCTGGAATTCTAATTCCGCTTTGTGGAAACGTCCAGACTGACACCGACGGGCGCCCCGTCCAGCAGTGTGCCCCTTGACGGTGGACGGGCGGGAGTGAAGACTCCTTCAACAGAACGTTGAAATCCGTTACGTGGGTGTACATCCCGTTTCCTGGGCGTAAAACGGCAGTACAGAGAGGGGTTCGGGTGTCCGACGCTGAACTGGTCCTGCGCTCGACGCGCGTCATCACTCCGGAAGGGACGCGGGCCGCCACGGTCACCGTGTCCGCCGGCACGATCACGGCCGTCCTGCCGTACGACGCACCGGTCCCGGCCGGCGCCCGGCTGGAGGACCTCGGCGACCACGTCCTGCTGCCCGGCCTGGTCGACACCCACGTGCACGTCAACGACCCGGGCCGCACCGAGTGGGAGGGCTTCTGGACCGCCACCCGCGCGGCGGCGGCCGGCGGCATCACCACCCTGATCGACATGCCGCTCAACTCCCTCCCGCCGACCACGACCGTCGAGAACCTGCGGGTCAAGCAGGACGTCGCCCGCGACAAGGCGCACATCGACGTCGGCTTCTGGGGCGGCGCCCTGCCCGGCAACGTCAAGGACCTGCGCCCGCTGCACGACGCCGGCGTCTTCGGGTTCAAGGCGTTCCTGTCGCCGTCCGGCGTGGAGGAGTTCCCGCACCTCGACCAGGACCAGCTGGCCCAGTCCATGGCGGAGATCGCCGGCTTCGACGGCCTGCTGATCGTGCACGCCGAGGACCCGCACCACCTCGCCGCCGCCCCCCAGCACGGCGGCCCGAAGTACGCCGACTACCTCGCCTCCCGGCCGCGCGACGCCGAGGACACCGCCATCGCGAACCTCATCGCGCAGGCCCGCCGCCTGAACGCGCGCGTGCACGTGCTGCACCTGTCCTCCAGCGACGCGCTGCCGCTGATCCGCGCCGCCCGCGCCGAGGGCGTGCGTGTCACGGTCGAGACCTGCCCGCACTACCTCACCCTCACCGCCGAGGAAGTCCCGGACGGCGCCAGCGAGTTCAAGTGCTGCCCGCCCATCCGCGAGGCCGCCAACCAGGACCTGCTCTGGGAGGCGCTGGCCGACGGCACCATCGACTGCGTCGTCACCGACCACTCGCCCTCCACCGCCGACCTGAAGACCGACGACTTCGCCACCGCCTGGGGCGGCATCTCCGGCCTCCAGCTGAGCCTGTCCGCCGTCTGGACCGAGGCACGCGTGCGCGGGTACGGCCTGGAGGACGTCGTGCGCTGGATGTCCGCGAAGACCGCCGCCCTGGCCGGCCTCGGCGCCCGCAAGGGCGCCATCGCCCCCGGCCGCGACGCCGACTTCGCCGTCCTCGCGCCCGACGAGACCTTCACCGTCGACCCGGCCGGCCTCCAGCACCGCAACCGGGTCACC
Source organism: Streptomyces sp. NPDC048192 (assembly GCF_043202415.1). Lineage (NCBI taxonomy): Bacteria > Bacillati > Actinomycetota > Actinomycetes > Kitasatosporales > Streptomycetaceae > Streptomyces > Streptomyces sp. NPDC048192. The sequence continues at coordinate 76,820 of NZ_JBIDAL010000020.1, read as the reverse complement.
GCCTACGCCGGCAAGACCCTGTTCGGCGTCGTGAAGTCCACCTGGCTGCGCGGCGAACGCATCGTCGACGGCGGCGAGTTCACCGAGCCGAAGGGCACCCTGCTCACCCGCCCACAGTAAGCCACCCCGCCCCCGCAACCGGCCGACTCCCGAAAGGACCCCCTGATCACCGTGACGGCGCTGGATCACTCTTCTTTGGCTCGTTTCACCGGCGACGCGAACCCCTACGGAGGCGGCGACCCGTACGCGGACTACCGCATCGCCGACTTCCCCTTCACCCAGTACGCCAACCTCGCCGACCGGCAGCTCGGCGCCGGTGTCGTCGCCGCCAACGACGAGTTCTTCGCCCAGCGCGAGAACCTGCTGGTGCCCGAGCGGGCCGAGTTCGACCCCGAGCACTTCGGGCACAAGGGCAAGATCATGGACGGCTGGGAGACCCGTCGCCGGCGCGGAGCCTCCGCCGAGCACCCCTGGCCGACCGCCGAGGACCACGACTGGGCGCTGGTCCGGCTCGGCGCGCCCGGCGTGATCCGGGGGATCGTCGTCGACACCGCCCACTTCCGCGGCAACTACCCGCAGGCGGTCTCGGTCGAGGCGACGTCCGTACCCGGCGCACCGTCCCCGGAGGAGCTGCTCGGCGACGACGTCAAGTGGACGACGATCGTCCCGCGCACCGCCGTCGGCGGCCACGCGGCCAACGGCTTCGAGGTCGGCGTCGAACAGCGCTTCACGCACCTGCGCGTCAACCAGCACCCCGACGGGGGCATCGCACGCCTGCGCGTGTACGGCGAGGTCGTCCCGGACCCCGCGTGGCTTTCGGTGCTCGGCACCTTCGACGTGGTCGCCCTCGAGAACGGCGGCCGGGTCGAGGACGCCTCCAACCTCTTCTACTCCCCGGCCACCAACACCATCCAGCCGGGCCGCTCCCGCAAGATGGACGACGGCTGGGAGACCCGCCGCCGCCGCGACCAGGGCAACGACTGGATCCGCTACCAGCTGGTCGCCCAGTCCCAGATCCGCGCCATCGAGATCGACACGGCCTACCTGAAGGGCAACAGCGCCGGCTGGGCGTCGGTGTCCGTGAAGGACGGCGAGAACGGCGAGTGGAGCGAGATCCTTCCCCGCACCCGCCTCCAGCCCGACACCAACCACCGCTTCGTGCTCCCCGAACCCGCCGTCGGCACGCACGCGCGGATCGACATCTTCCCCGACGGCGGCATCTCCCGCCTGCGCCTGTACGGCTCCCTGACCGAGCAGGGGGCGGCCCACCTCGCCGCCCGCCACCAGGAACTGGGCGGCTGACCCACCCCCGACGCGCGCGGGGCGTCCCGGCCCGGACAGCACCGGGGCGCCCCGCGTGTCACCCACACGGACCCGTTTCCGGATGCCTGGAACTTACGGGTCCGTCTCTCGCGTTCCTATCGCGTGACCCTTCAGCAAGAGATCGTCGGCAACGCCATGCAGATGGCGGTCGTCAACCTGCAGCCCGGCCAGACCGTGTACTGCGAGGCCGGAAAGTTCCTGTTCAAGACCACGAACGTCACCATGGAGACCCGGCTGTCCGGCCCGTCGGGCAACGGCGGACAGCAGCAGGGCGGCTCCGGCGGCGGCATGGGCGGCCTGCTGCGCCAGGCCATGGGCACGGCCATGCAGGTCGGCCAGCGCATGCTCGCGGGCGAGTCGCTGGCGTTCCAGTACTTCACCTCCCAGGGCGGTGAGGGCACGGTCGGCTTCGCCGGCGTCCTCCCGGGCGAGATGCGCGCCCTGGAGCTCGACGGCAGGCGCGCGTGGTTCGCCGAGAAGGACGCCTTCGTGGCCGCCGAGTCCACCGTCGACTTCGGCATCGCCTTCGCCGGCGGCCGCACCGGCATGAGCGGCGGCGAGGGATTCATCCTGGAGAAGTTCACCGGATACGGCACGGTGATCATCGCCGGCGCGGGCAACTTCATCGACCTCAACCCGGCCGACTTCGGCGGCCGCATCGAGGTGGACACCGGCTGTGTGGTCGCCTTCGAGGAGGGCATCCAGTACGGCGTCCAGCGCGTCGGCGGCCTCAACCGCCAGGGGATCATGAACGCCGTGTTCGGCGGCGAGGGCCTGTCCCTGGCCACCCTGGAGGGCAACGGCCGGGTGATCCTGCAGTCCCTCACCATCGAGAGCCTCGCCAACGCGCTGAAGAAGGCCCAGGGCGGCGACAAGCAGGGCCCGACCGGCGGACTGTTCTCCACCCACGCCGGCTGAGCCGATGCGTCACGGCCGGGCGCGGGGTCCGAGGCGGTGACTGCGGACCCCGCACCCGGACGAAGGCGCCCGCCGGCCGGCCCGGAGGATCCCGCGGGCTGACGGGCGTCCGGGCAGGTCAGCGCGGCTTGGCGACCGTCAGCAGGACGGCGGAGTCCTCCAGGGCCTCCAAGCTGTGCCGCGCGGGCGGCACGAGGAGCAGGTCGCCGGCCATGCCCTCCCACTTCTCGTCGCCGCTGCGCAGCCGTACCCGGCCGCGCAGCACCTGCACCGTGGCCTCGCCGGGGTTCTCGTGTTCCGACAGGTCGGTGCCGGCGCGCAGCGCGATGAGGGTCTGCCGCAGCACGTGCTCGTGGCCGCCGTAGACGGTCTCGGCGCTGCGGCCGGGTGAGGACGCGGCGGCGGCCCGTTCCAGGTGCTCGCGGACGAGGGCGTCGAGGGAGAACTTCTGCATGGGACGAGTGTGCCCCTTCTGCGTCCCCAGCCCCGCGCGCCGCCGCGCCGGAGCCGCACGGCACCCCGGAGACCGCCGGCCCGGCGCCGGAGCCGCGCGGCCGGGCACCCGATCCGGACCGGACGGCACCGGACGCCGTCGGCGGGTGTGACCCGAACGGCCCTGTCGGGCACCCGGCGCCGCGGCGGAGGGTGGAGACCGCAGCCCCGTCGCACGACACCCGACCGCTGCCCCGACACGGAAAGGAACCCCGATGTCCGTCGACACGCAGCAGGTGCCCGCACGGCTGGAGGAGGACGAGCTGAGGGCGCTGGACGCCCACTGGCGCGCGGCGAACTACCTGTCCGTCGGCCAGATCTACCTGATGGCCAACCCCTTGCTGACCGAGCCGCTGCGGCCCGAGCACGTCAAGCCGCGTCTGCTGGGTCACTGGGGCACCTCTCCGGGCCTGAACCTCGTGCACACCCACCTCAACCGGGTGATCAAGGCCCGCGGCCTGGACGCGCTGTGCGTGTGGGGACCCGGCCACGGAGGCCCGGCCGTGCTGGCCAACTCCTGGCTGGAGGGCTCGTACACCGAGACGTACCCCGACATCACCCGCGACGCCGTCGGCATGGCCCGGCTCTTCAAGCAGTTCTCGTTCCCCGGCGGGGTGCCCAGCCATGTCGCACCGGAGACGCCGGGCTCGATCCACGAGGGCGGCGAGCTGGGCTACGCGCTCTCCCACGCGTACGGCGCCGCCCTGGACAACCCCGGCCTGCTGGTGGCCTGCGTGATCGGCGACGGGGAGGCCGAGACCGGTCCGCTGGCCGCCTCCTGGCACTCGAACAAGTTCCTCGACCCGGTCCGCGACGGCGCGGTGCTGCCGATCCTGCACCTGAACGGCTACAAGATCGCCAACCCCACCGTGCTGGCCCGGATCCCGCAGAGCGAGCTCGACGAACTGCTGCGCGGTTACGGCCACGACCCGCTCCACGTCACCGGCGACGACCCCGCGGCCGTGCACCGGGCGATGGCGGAGGCGATGGACACCGCGCTGGACCGCATCGCGGCGATCCAGCGCAGCGCCCGCGAGGACGGCGCGACCGAGCGGCCGCGCTGGCCGGTGATCGTGCTGCGCACCCCGAAGGGCTGGACCGGACCCGCGGAGGTCGACGGCCTGCCCGTGGAGGGCACCTGGCGCGCCCACCAGGTCCCGCTGGCCGCCGTCCGCGACAACCCCGAGCACCTGCGGCAGCTGGAGCGGTGGCTGCGCTCGTACCGGCCCGAGGAGCTGTTCGACGAGCACGGCGCCCCCCGCCCGGAGGTGCTGGCCTGCGTTCCCGGGGGCAGGAGCCGGCTCGGCGCCACACCGCACGCCAACGGCGGCCTGCTGCTGCGTGAACTGCCCCTGCCGCCGCTGGAGAAGTACGCCGTCGAGGTCGACAAGCCCGGCGCCGCCCTGCACGAACCGACCCGCGTCCTCGGCGACATGCTCCAGGACGTCATGGCCGCCACCGCCGACCGGCGCGACTTCCGGCTCGTCGGCCCGGACGAGACGGCCTCCAACCGGCTCCAGGCCGTCTACGCGGCCAGCGGCAAGGCCTGGCAGGCGGGCACGCTGGACGTGGACGAGCACCTCGACCGGCACGGCCGGGTGATGGAGATCCTGTCCGAACACACCTGCCAGGGCTGGCTGGAGGGCTACCTCCTCACCGGCCGGCACGGGCTGTTCTCCTGCTACGAGGCGTTCGTGCACATCGTCGACTCGATGGTCAACCAGCACATCAAGTGGCTGCGCACCACCCGGCGGCTGCCCTGGCGCGCCCCCGTCGCCTCGCTCAACTACCTGCTGACCTCGCACGTGTGGCGCCAGGACCACAACGGCTTCTCCCACCAGGACCCCGGCTTCGTCGACCACATCCTCAACAAGAGCCCCGAGGCCGTGCGGGTCTACTTCCCGCCGGACGCCAACACCCTGCTGTCCGTGGCCGACCACGCCCTGCGCAGCAGGGACTACGTCAACGTGATCGTCGCCGGCAAGCAGCCCTGCTTCGACTGGCTGTCCATGGAGGAGGCGAAGGTCCACTGCGCGCGCGGGGCGGGCATCTGGGAGTGGGCCGGCACCGAGGACGGCACCCGGGAACCGGACGCCGTCCTGGCCTGCGCGGGCGACGTGCCCACCCAGGAGGTGCTGGCCGCCGCCCAGCTGCTGCGCCGGCACCTGCCCGAGCTGGTGGTGCGCGTGGTGAACGTCGTCGACATCGCCCGGCTGCTGCCCGGTGAGGAACACCCGCACGGGATGAGCGACTTCGAGTACGACGGCCTGTTCACCGCCGACAGGCCCGTGATCTTCGCCTACCACGGCTACCCGTGGCTGATCCACCGCCTGGCCTACCGCCGCAGCGGCCACAGGCACCTGCACGTGCGCGGCTACAAGGAGATCGGCACCACGACCACGCCGTTCGACATGGTGGTCCGCAACGACCTCGACCGCTACCGCCTGGTCATGGACGTCATCGACCGCGTCCCCGGCCTCCAGGTCCGCGCCGCCGCCGTGCGCCAGCGGATGGAGGACGCCCGCCAGCGGCACCACGTCTGGATCCGCGAGCACGGCATGGACCTGCCCGAGGTCGCCGACTGGACCTGGGACGGCTGAGCGCCGGAGAACCGGCCGGCCGCCCGAACGCCGTGTGCGCGTGCCCTGCCGGGGCACGCGCACACGGGGCCGTCCTTCGGGATGCCCGGCCTCAGCAACCGAAGTCGATGAGATCGAACGTGGCGTAGTGGTCGGAGGTGTAGTAGTCCTCCTGGTACTGCTCACCGGTGACGATACGGCGCGCGCCGCGGGTGGAGGAGCCGGGCGTGATCACCGTGTACTCGTGGTAGTACCCGCTGGGCTCGCTGGGCAGGACGCCTTCGCGGTTGGAGAAGACGGTGCCGTCCTGCGAGTAGGGGAAGGGGCCGCCCTGGTCGATCAGGTCCAGGGTGTCGTACGCCTGCGAGGGCAGGTCGCTGTAGCAGATGCTGCCGACCGCGGCGGACGCCGGGGTGGCGCTGACGGTGCCGCCGACGAGGAGGGCGGACAGGACGGCGGCTGCGGCGCCGATGCGCGTGAGGTGTGGGGGAAATCTCATGACCCCATGATGACGCGCGTAGAAGGTGGCATGTCAATGACAAACATGTGGAGTTCTCCGGCAAGTCCCGGGAGTTCCCGGGGAGTTAACCGGGCACACGCCGTCTGCACGTTCGTGAGCGTGGACCGCGTTTCCCGCCCGCGGCGGGCACCAAGCCCGGGCGCCGTCCGTTGAGCCGGTACCGGGAGGAGCCCGGTGGGCCTCGGGGGGCGTCCGGAAGGGGAGCGATGGACGGGCAACACGTGGTCGGACTGGGGGAGTTCGAGGAGGCGCTGCGCGAGGATCCGCATCCGGTGTACGCCCGGCTCCGCGAGCGGGGTCCCGTGCACCGGGTCCGGCTGCCGGGCTGGGAGGACGCGTCCTGGCTGATCGTGGGGTACGCGGAGGCGCGGGCGGCCCTCGCCGACACCCGGCTGGCCAAGGACGCGAGCAAGATCGGCGTGACCGTGCCGGACCAGGAGATGATCGGCCGGCATCTGCTGGCCACCGATCCGCCCCAGCACACCCGGCTGCGGGCTCTGGTCGCGCGGGCGTTCACAATGCGCCGGGTGGAGCGACTGCGCCCGCGCGTCCAGCAGATCACCGACGAACTGCTGGACGAGATGCTCCCGGCCGGCCGCGCCGACCTCATCGCCTCCCTCGCCTACCCGCTGCCCATCACCGTCATCTGCGAACTCCTCGGCGTCCCCGGCATGGACCGCGAGGAGTTCCGCAGGACCTCCACGGAGGTGGTCGCCCCGACCACCGGGCAGACGGGGTACGAGGCGGTCGTCCGCCTCGGCGCGTACCTCACCGAACTGATCGAGGACAAGCGCGCCTCCGGCCCCACCGACGACCTGCTCAGCGATCTGATCCGCACCACCGCCGAGGACGGCGACCGGCTCTCCGCGCAGGAGCTGCGCGGCATGGCCTTCCTGCTGCTGATCGCGGGCCACGAGACCACCGTCAACCTCATCGGCAACGGCGTCCGCGCCCTGCTGACCCACCCCGGTCAACTCGCCGCGCTGTGCGCCGACATGAGCCTCCTGGACGGCGCCGTCGAGGAGATGCTGCGCTACGAGGGCCCGGTGCACAGCGCCACCTACCGGTTCGCCGTGGAGCCGCTGGAGATCGGCGGCGCGGAGATCGCGCGGGGCGACCATGTGGTGATCGGCCTCGCCGCCGCCGGTCGCGACGGCGCGCGCTACGCCGAACCCGACCGCTTCGACATCCGCCGCGACACCCGCGGCCATCTCGGCTTCGGCCACGGCATCCACTACTGCCTGGGCGCACCCCTGGCCCGCCTGGAGGGCCGCACGGCCATCGGCAGCCTCCTGCACCGCGCCCCCGCCCTCGCCCTGGACGGCCCACCCGGCGAGTGGCTCCCCGGCCTGCTGATGAGAGGCGTCCGCACCCTGCCGGTGCGCTGGTAGACCGAGGACCCGGGCGCCCGGTGCCGGCGTACCGCCTGGTCAGCCCTGGGGCGCCCCACTGCGTCAGCCGCCGGCCGTCCGTGTCCCGTCCGGGATCTCCGCCAGGGCCACCGGCCGCCGCTCGCGGCGGGAGAGCTCGCAGGCCTCCGCCACCCGGAGCGCCTGGAGGGCCTCGTGGCCGTCGCACGGGTTGGGGCGCTCGCCGCGGATCACGTCCACGAAGGCGTTCAGTTCGGCCTCGTACGCGGGGCCGAACCGCTCCAGGAAGCCCGGCCACGGCTTGTCCGCGGGCGGTGGCCCGGTCGGCTCGGTGGACGCCAGCGGCGTACGGTCGTCCAGGCCCACCACGACCGTGTCCCGCTCCCCGGCCAGCTCCATGCGCACGTCGTACCCGGCGCCGTTCAGCCGGGTCGCGGTGGCCGTGGCGAGCGCGCCGTCGTCCAGCGTGAGCAGTGCCGCGCCCGTGCCGACGTCCCCGGCCTCGCGGAACATCGCGGGCCCGGAGTCCGACCCGGTGGCGTACACGTCGGTCACCTCGCGGCCCGTCACCCAGCGCAGCACGTCGAAGTCGTGGATCAGCGTGTCCCGGAACAGCCCGCCGGACAGCGGCAGCCACTCGGGCGGGGGAGGGGACTGGTCGCAGGTCAGCGCGCGCACGGTGTGCAGCCGGCCCAGCCGGCCGGAGCGGACGGCCTCGCGGGCGCCGGCGTATCCCGCGTCGAAACGCCGCTGGAACCCCATCTGCAGGATCGTTCCCGCCGCCTCGACCTCGGCGATCGCCTGCAGCGTGCCCGGCAGGTCGAGCGCGATCGGCTTCTCGCAGAACACCGGCAGGCCCGAGCGCGCCGCCCGGCCGATGAGTTCCGCGTGGGCCGGCGTCGCCGTCGTGATGACCACGGCGTCCACGCCCCAGGTGAAGATCTCGTCCACTCCCGGCGCCGCCGTCTCGCCCAGCCGGTGCGCCAGGCCCTGCGCCCGTGCGGGATCCGCGTCCGTCAGGATCAGCGATCCCACGTCGCGGTGCCGGCTGAGCGTTCTCGCGTGAAGGGTGCCGATGCGGCCCGTACCGATGACCCCGATGCGCATGGGAACAAAGTGCGGTCGGACCCCGTACCCTGTCAACGCGTATGTCCGGACAATCGGACTTCACAACTTCCCGTCAACCGGCCACGGGGCTACGCTCGGGCCCGTGCCGAAACCAGATGTGGACCCCACCGTGTCGCTCGACCTCCATGTCGACCGCAGCTCCCCGGTGCCGTTGTACTTCCAGCTCTCCCAGCAGCTGGAGGCGGCCATCGAGCACGGCAGCCTCACCCCGGGCAGTCTGCTCGGCAACGAGATCGAGCTGGCCGCGCGGCTCGGCCTGTCCCGGCCGACCGTCCGCCAGGCCATCCAGTCCCTGGTCGACAAGGGTCTCCTGGTGCGCCGCCGGGGCGTGGGCACGCAGGTGGTGCACAGCCAGGTCAAGCGCCCGCTGGAGCTGAGCAGCCTCTACGACGACCTGGAGGCGGCCGGCCAGCGCCCCGCGACCAAGGTGCTGGTCAACACCCTGGTGCCGGCCTCCGCCGCGGTCGCCGCCGCGCTCGGCGTGCCCGAGGGCGGCGAGGTGCACCGTGTCGAGCGGCTGCGCCTCGCGCACGGCGAGCCCATGGCGTACCTGATCAACCATCTCCCGACCGGCCTGCTCGACCTGGAGACCGACCAGCTGGAGGCCACCGGCCTGTACCGGCTGATGCGCTCCGCCGGGATCACCCTGCACAGCGCGCGCCAGTCCATCGGCGCCCGGGGCGCCACCGCCGCCGAGGCCGAGCGGCTCGCCGAGGCCGAGGGCGCCCCGCTGCTCACCATGCAGCGCACCACCTTCGACGACACCGGCCGGGCCGTCGAGTTCGGCGACCACGTCTACCGCCCCACGCGCTACTCCTTCGAGTTCCAGCTGCTCGTACGGTCCTGATCGCGGCCCCGCGTTCGTCGCAATGTCCGGACATTCGAACGGGCGACCGCTCCCCGCCGTGTCATGAGTGTTACCGGTGTTCGATACTGAAGCATTTGGGGCCGCCGAGCTGATCGCCGGCCCTTGCGCACGTACGTACACGGCAAGACGGACACAGCAAGAAGGGGCATCGCCTCGTGGCACGGTTTCGGACCTGGGCAGTCATCGCGCTGACCGGGGCACTTTCGCTGTCTCTGGCAGCGTGCAGCAGCACCGGGGGCAAGCGGGCCGAGGACGCCCGCAAGGCCGCTGCGGCCCAGGGAAGGGCGGCGGTGAACACCCCGCGCTGGACCTTCGCGATGATCACCCACTCGGGAGACGGCGACACCTTCTGGGACATCGTGCAGAACGGCGCCCGGCAGGCCGCCGTGAAGGACAACATCGACTTCCTGTACTCGCACGACGACCAGGCCCAGCAGCAGGCCCAGCTGGTGGACGCGGCGGTGGACAAGAAGGTCGACGGCATCATCGTCACCCTGGCCAAGCCCGACGCCATGAAGGCCGCCGTGGCCCGTGCCGAGAAGGCCGGCATCCCGGTCGTCACGGTGAACTCCGGCTCCGAGGAGTCCAAGGCCTTCGGCGCCCTCACCCACATCGGGCAGGACGAGACGATCGCCGGAGAGGCCGTCGGCGAGGAGCTGAACAAGCGCGGGAGGAAGAAGGCCCTGTGCGTGCTGCACGAGCAGGGCAACGTCGGTCACGAGCAGCGCTGCGACGGCGTCGCCAAGACCTTCCACGGCACGCTCCAGAAGCTCTACGTCAACGGCACGAACATGCCCGACGTCCAGTCCGCCGTCGAGGCCAAGCTCCAGGCCGACCACTCCGTCGACGCCGTCGTCACCCTCGGCGCTCCCTATGCCGACACCGCCGTGAAGGCGAAGGACGACGCGGACAGCAAGGCCGAGATCGACACCTTCGACCTCAACGCCCAGGTCGCCGCCGAGCTGAAGAACGGCACCCTCGGCTTCGCCGTGGACCAGCAGCCGTACCTCCAGGGCTACGAGGCGGTCGACCTGCTGTGGGCCTACAAGTACAACGGGGACGTCCTCGGCGGCGGCAAGCCGGTGCTGACCGGCCCGCAGATCGTCACCAAGGACCAGGCCGCCGCGCTGGCCGCGTACACCGAGCGGGGCACCCGATGAGCGCGACCGCCGAGAAGACGTCCGCGGAACCCCCGAAGACCGCTGACGAAAGGATTCTGCAGAGTTCGCCGCTGAAGAAGCTGCTCTCCCGGCCCGAACTGGGCTCGGTCGTCGGCGCGCTCGCCGTCTTCCTCTTCTTCGCCTGTGCCGCCGACGGCTTCCTCAACGCCTCCAGCCTCAGCACGGTCCTGTACGCCTCCTCGACCATCGGCATCATGGCCGTACCGGTGGCGCTGCTGATGATCGGCGGCGAGTTCGACCTGTCGGCGGGCGTCCTGGTGACCTGCTCCGCGCTGGTCTCCTCGATGTTCAGCTACCAGATGACGGCGAACACCTGGGTCGGCGTGGGCGTCTCGCTCCTGGTCACCCTGGCCGTCGGCGCCTTCAACGGCTTCATGCTGACCCGCACGGGGCTGCCCAGCTTCATCATCACGCTCGGCACCTTCCTGATGCTGACCGGCATGAACCTCGGCTTCACCAAGCTGATCGACGGCACGGTGTCCACGAAGACCATCGGCGACATGGAGGGCTTCCCCTCCGCCCACGCCGTCTTCGCCTCGACGCTCACCGTCGGCGGCGTCGACGTCAAGGTCACCATCCTGTGGTGGCTGGGCCTGGTCGCCCTCGCCTCCTGGATCCTGCTGCGCACCCGCGCCGGCAACTGGATCTTCGCCGTCGGCGGCAACCAGGACGCGGCCCGCGCGGTCGGCGTCCCGGTGGCCAAGACCAAGATCGGCCTCTACATGGGCGTGGCCTTCGGCGCCTGGGTGTCCGGGCAGCACCTGCTGTTCTCCTTCGACGCCGTCCAGTCCGGCGAGGGCGTCGGCAACGAGCTGATCTACATCATCGCCGCCGTCATCGGCGGCTGCCTGATCACCGGCGGCTACGGCAGCGCCATCGGCTCCGCCGTGGGCGCCCTCCTCTTCGGCATGACGAGCAAGGGCATCGTCTTCGCCGAGTGGAACCCCGACTGGTTCAAGTTCTTCCTCGGAGCGATGCTGCTCCTCGCGACCCTGCTCAACGCATGGGTCAAGAAGCGCGCGGAGGCCGACGCATGACGCTCGTCCAGCTGACCGACGTCAGCAAGCACTACGGCACCGTCCGCGCCCTGGAGGGCGTCTCGCTGGAGGTCCACGCGGGCCAGATCACCTGCGTCCTCGGTGACAACGGAGCCGGCAAGTCCACCCTGATCAAGATCGTCGCGGGCCTGCACCGGCACGACGGCGGAACCCTGCGCATCGAGGGGGAGGAGACCACCCTCACCTCCCCGCGCGACGCCCTGGACCGCGGCATCGCCACGGTCTACCAGGACCTGGCCGTGGTCCCCCTCATGCCGGTCTGGCGCAACTTCTTCCTCGGCTCCGAGCCCCGCAAGGGCGCCGGCCCCTTCAAGCGCCTCGACACCGACCTCATGCGCCGTACGACCCGCGAGGCGCTGCTGCGCATGGGCATCGACCTCCGCGACGTCGACCAGCCCATCGGAACCCTCTCCGGCGGCGAACGCCAGTGCGTGGCGATCGCCCGCGCGGTCCACTTCGGCGCGAAGGTCCTGGTCCTGGACGAACCGACGGCGGCACTGGGCGTGAAGCAGTCCGGTGTGGTCCTGAAATATGTGGCCGCGGCACGGGACGAGGGCCTGGGCGTCGTGTTGATCACCCACAACCCGCACCACGCGTGGCTGGTCGGGGACAGGTTCGTGCTGTTGCGCAGGGGCACGATGGTGGGGAATCACACACGGGACGAGATCACGCTGGACGAGCTGACCAGGCAGATGGCGGGTGGAGCCGACCTCGAGGCCCTACGCCACGAACTGCAGCGAAGCTGACGGGCGCGGGGCCGCGTCGGTCAGCCGCCGCGCCGCGGGGCGCGACAGGCCACGACGCACCCGCACCCGGCAACGATCGTGCAGCCCGTCCCCCCTGCCCGTACCTCACCCATACCAGCGGTGAGGCACAATCGACCAACGATGAGCACCTACCGCGACCTCACCGCCCCCATCGGCTCCCGCCGCGCCCCGGTCCTGCGCACCGTCGGCACACGCGAGCGCCGCTCCCACCTGACCGCGCCCCGCGTGCCGACGGTGGGGATCGACATCGGCGGCACCAAGGTCATGGCGGGCGTCGTGGACGCCGACGGCAACATCCTGGAGAAGCTCCGCACGGAGACCCCGGACAAGTCCAAGAGCCCCAAGGTCGTCGAGGACACCATCGTCGAACTGGTCCTGGACCTGTCCGACCGGCACGACGTGCACGCCGTCGGCATCGGCGCGGCCGGCTGGGTCGACGCCGACCGCAACCGCGTCCTGTTCGCACCCCACCTGTCCTGGCGCAACGAACCGCTGCGCGACCGCATCGCCGGCCGCCTCGCGGTCCCGGTGCTGGTCGACAACGACGCCAACACCGCCGCCTGGGCGGAGTGGCGCTTCGGCGCGGGCCGCGGCGAGGACCACCTCGTCATGATCACGCTCGGCACCGGCATCGGCGGCGCCATCCTGGAGGACGGCCAGGTCAAGCGGGGCAAGTACGGCGTCGCGGGCGAGTTCGGGCACATGCAGGTCGTGCCCGGCGGGCACCGCTGCCCGTGCGGCAACCGCGGCTGCTGGGAGCAGTACAGCTCCGGCAACGCGCTCGTCCGCGAGGCCAAGGAGCTGGCCGCCGCCGACTCGCCGGTGGCCTACGGGATCATCGAGCACGTCAAGGGCAACATCCACGAGATCACCGGCCCGATGATCACCGAACTGGCCCGCGAGGGCGACGCCATGTGCGTCGAACTGCTGCAGGACATCGGCCAGTGGCTCGGCGTCGGCATCGCCAACCTCGCCGCCGCCCTCGACCCGTCCTGCTTCGTCATCGGCGGCGGGGTCTCGGCCGCCGACGACCTGCTCATCGGCCCGGCCCGGGACGCCTTCAAGCGCCACCTCACCGGCCGCGGCTACCGCCCCGAGGCCCGCATCACCCGCGCCCAGCTCGGCCCCGAGGCCGGCATGGTCGGCGCCGCCGACCTCGCCCGGCTGGTCGCCCGCCGGTTCCGCCGGGCCAAGCGCCGCCGGGTGGAGCGCTACGAACGCTACGAGCGGTACGCCCAGGCGCGCCGCGACCGGGACACCGCATGACCGCCTCCCTGCCCCGCCAGGCCGCCGCGCCGGAAGAACCGCGCCGCCCCGCCGAGAACCCCGGGCACAAGGCCAGACGCCGCGCGCTCACCCTGCTGATCATCGTCCTGCTGATCGGCGTCCCGGCCGGCTACCTGGTGATCTCCGCGAACCAGAGCCGCAACAGCGGCAAGGACAAGGAGGCCAAGTACTCGGCGACCGGCCTGACCGCGGGCTGGCCGTCGAAGGTGCAGCGCCGCCTCTACCAGGTGAACGTCCCGCACCCGGCCGACTACATCGCCTACTACGAGACCAACAACTGGAAGACCAGCCGCCTGTACGTGCAGTTCCGCACCAACGACGCCGGCCTGGACGCCTTCCTGCAGACCATCGGCACGCGCCGGGAGCAGCTGAGGAAGGGCGACATCGCCATCGGCGCCCGCGACCAGAAGGTCAGCGGCTGGCGCTTCACCGGCACCGGCCCCTGGTGGGGCCTGACCCACGCGCAGAAGAACCCGGCGCCCACCCAGGACGTGGTCGTGAACATGTCCGACCCGAACTACCCGATGGTCTACGTCGTCTCCCGCACGGTCCCGTGACGGGCGGGCCCCGGCCGCTGCCGGGACCGATTGTCAGACCCCGCCCGTAGAGTCGAAGACGTCTGATCCGGCACAGGGGCGGGAGGTGGCAGGACGTATGAGCACAGGCGGCACGGCGGCGCCGGCCGAGCGCACGGCGGGCTCCGGGCGGACCGGGGATCCGGTCCCGGCGCGCCTCGCGTCCGTCTACCTCCCTGCGCCCCTCCCGCGCGAGGGCCGCATCGCCTTCTGGGACCCCGGCGCAGGGCCCGTCGAGGGCGCCACCGACGAGATCACGGTCGTACGGCGGCACGGCGCCGGAGTGCGCCGCCGGCAGGTGCCCGCGCTGACCCTGCCGCTCGCCGAGGCCCTGCCCCTGCTGGTCCGGGCCCGCCGCGACCCGGCCGCCCATCCGGCCACGGCCTGCTGGGGCGCCGCCGCGCTGCACGCGCTGCGGCTGGCCGCCCGCGGCCGCCTGCTGCCGGGCCTCACCCCGGCCGGCCACGACGCCTGGCGGGCCGGCCCACTGGAGCCGGAGGACATCGCCCACCTGCGCGCGATCGCCGCGGCCCTGCCCCCGGAGGGCCACGCCGTGCCGCTCACGGCCCCCGGACCGCTCCGGCTGCCCGAGCCGGAGGCCCTGATCCGCTCCTTCCTCGACGCGGTCGCCGACACCCTGCCCCGCACCCCGGCCGCCCCGCACACCGCCGGCCGCCCGTTCGCCGCCCGGGAGCCCGTCGCCCTGCCGCAGGCCCACGACTGGGCGGCCGAGGTCGCCGCCGGCATGGACGCGGGCGTGCGGATCTCCCTGCGCCTCGACCTGTCCGCGTACGACGTCTTCGACGCGGGCGCGAGCGACGGCGCCCGGGCCGCCGGAGCCGCGATCGTGCAGGTGCACAGCCTCGCCGACCCCACCCTGGTGACCGACGCGGCCGCCCTGTGGGCGGGCGAGGCCGACACGGCGTTCGGGCCCCGCGCCCGTGTGGACGCCGCCCTCGCGGTGCGGCGCGCGGCCCGGGTGTGGCCGCCCCTGGAGCGGCTCGCCGAACAGGACGTGCCGGACGTCCTCGCCCTGTCCGAGGAGGAGCTGGGGGAACTGCTCGGCGCAGGCGCCGCCCGCCTGGCCGCCGCCGGCGTCGCCGTGCACTGGCCACGTGACCTCGCCCGGGACCTCACGGCCGCCGCCGTGGTCCGTCCGGCGCCCGGCTCGGCGACCGACGGCACCGGCTTCTTCGAGAGCGAGGACCTGCTCCAGTTCCGCTGGCAGCTGGCGCTCGGCGGCGACCCCCTCGGCGAAACCGAGATGGACGCCCTCGCCGAGGCCCACCGCCCGGTCGTACGGCTCCGCGACCGCTGGGTGCTGGTCGACCCGGCCCTCGTCCGCAAGGCCCGCAAACGGGAACTGGGCCTGCTCGACCCGGTCGACGCGCTGTCCGTCGCGCTCACCGGCACCGCCGAGGTCGACGGCGAGAGAGTCGAGGCCGTCCCCGTCGGCGCCCTGGCCGCCCTCCGCGACCGGCTCACCGCGGGACTGCGCCCGGCGGACCCGCCCCCGGGCCTGCACGCCACCCTCCGCGACTACCAGCTGCGCGGTCTGGCCTGGCTGGACCTCATGACCTCTCTCGGCCTCGGCGGCTGTCTCGCCGACGACATGGGCCTCGGCAAGACCGTCACCCTCATCGCCCTGCACCTCAAGCGCGCCCGCACCGAGCCGACCCTCGTGGTCTGCCCGGCCTCCCTGCTCGGCAACTGGCAGCGGGAGATCACCCGGTTCGCCCCCGGCGTCCCCGTCCGCCGCTTCCACGGCCCGGACCGCACCCTGGAGGGCGTCGACGGCGGCTTCGTCCTCACCACCTACGGCACCATGCGGTCGGCGGCCGCCCAGCTCGCCGACCGCCCCTGGGGCATGGTCGTCGCCGACGAGGCCCAGCACGTGAAGAACCCGTACTCCGCCACGGCCAAGGCGCTGCGCACCATTCCCGCCCCCGCGCGCGTGGCGCTCACCGGCACCCCGGTGGAGAACAACCTCTCCGAACTGTGGGCCCTGCTCGACTGGACCACCCCCGGGCTCCTCGGCCCCCTCAAGTCCTTCCGCGCCCGGCACGCGCGAGCGGTGGAGAACGGCGAGGACACGGAGGCGGTCGAGCGCCTGGCCCGCCTGGTCCGTCCCTTCCTGCTGCGCCGCAAGAAGTCCGACCCCGGCATCGTCCCCGAGCTGCCCCCGAAGACCGAGACGGACCACCCCGTCCCCCTCACCCGCGAGCAGGCCGCGCTGTACGAGGCGGTGGTGCGCGAGTCGATGCTGGCCATCGAGACCGCCGAGGGCATGGCGCGGCGCGGCCTGGTCCTGAAGCTGCTGGGCGCGCTGAAGCAGATCTGCGACCATCCCGCGCTGTATCTGAAGGAGGACGCGCACCCGGACCGCCTGGTCCACCGCTCCGGCAAACTCGCCCTGCTCGACGAGCTGCTGGACACCCTGCTCGCCGAGGACGGCTCGGCGCTCGTCTTCACCCAGTACGTCGGCATGGCCCGGCTCATCACCGCCCACCTGTCCGCCCGCGCGGTCCCGGTCGACCTGCTGCACGGCGGCACACCGGTGCCGGAGCGCGAGCGCATGGTCGACCGCTTCCAGAGCGGTGAGACCCCGGTCCTCGTCCTCTCCCTCAAGGCGGCGGGCACCGGCCTGAACCTCACCCGCGCGGGCCATGTCGTCCACTTCGACCGCTGGTGGAACCCGGCGGTGGAGGAGCAGGCCACCGACCGGGCGTACCGCATCGGCCAGACCCAGCCCGTCCAGGTCCACCGCCTGGTCACCGAGGGCACGGTGGAGGACCGCATCGCCGAGATGCTCACCGCCAAGCGCGCCCTGGCCGACGCCGTCCTCGGCTCCGGCGAGGCGGCCCTCACCGAACTCACCGACCGCGAGCTGTCCGACCTCGTCTCACTCAGGAGGCCGTCGTGACCCCCGAGGACGAAAGCCCCGCGGCCGCCGCCCGCCGCGCCTTGCGCGCCGCCCGAGAACGGACCCGGGCCGAGCGGGAGGGCGCGGAGGGAGCGCCGGCCGAGCGCGCGGAGGGGGAGCGAGGGGAAGGCGCGGCGGTTGTCCGTCCGGCCGCCCCCGGCGCGAACGGCACCTTCGAGAAGGACACACCCCGGACCGGCCCGGCGGAGGAGCAGGACGCAGCGGAGAAGGACGCAGCGCAGAAGGAGGGGGCCGAGACCGGTGCAGTGGGGGCGGGCGGCACACCCGGGACCCGCGCAGCCGGGACGGGGACGCCCGGGACCGGAGCGGCGAGGCCGCAGGCCCGGCCTGCCGACGTCGCCCGGGAAGCGCTGCGTGCGGCCCGGCGGCAGGCGGCGAGCGCTGGGGGAGAGGACGCCGCTCGTGAGCGGACGGGGGCGGCGGAGCCGCGCGCACGGCGCGGGCCGGGCTCCGAACCGGGCTCCGCGCGTGCCGCCCGGCTCAAGGCGATCCAGGACATGCGGCGCTACCTGGAGACCGCCTTCCGGATGCCGGCATGGTCCGACACGGAGGAGGAACAGCACCCGGAGACCGCTGGCACCACCGACACCGCCGACACCCGCGACCCCGTACCTGCGGAGGCGTCCCCCCAGACCCCCCAGACCCCCCAGACCCCCCAGACCCCCCAGACCCCCCAGACCCCCCGTACCGTCTCCGCCCGGCCCGACCGCACACCCGTCGAACGGACGTCCCCGCGCACCGATCCGGACCCCACCACCTCGCACACCACGAACCCGGACTCGGCCTCGGCGCCCCGTCCAGAGCCGGCCCCCCACCCCGCCACCCCCCTCCACAACCCGGCCCCCGCCCCCGCCGCATCATCCCCGCACCTGCCCACCACCATGGCCACTCCGCACCGTGACGGGGAACTGCGCCGTACCTTCCCGGAGTTCGGGCCGCGGGAGGCCACCGCCGAGGGTGCGCCGTTCGCGGCGACGTGGTGGGGGAACGCCTGGGTGGACGCGTTGGAGCAGGGGGCGCTGGATCCCAAGAGGCTGGCGCGGGGCCGGGGTTACGCCGACCAGGGGCACGTCGACGCGATCACGGTGACTCCGGGGCTCGTGCTGGCGTACGTCCGCGGGAGCCGTCCGCGCCCCTACCGCGTACAGGTGCGGGTCCGCACGCTGGACGACGAGGACTGGGCGCGCTTCCTGGACGCGGCCGCCGACCGGCCGGGCCACATCGCCGCGCTGCTCGACAAGGAGCTGCCCCAGTCCCTCGCCGAGTGCGGTGTGCCGCTGCTGCCGGGCCCCGGCGATCTCGTACCGCGGTGCAGCTGCCCCGACTCCGGGCACCCCTGCAAGCACGCGGCCGCGCTCTGCTACCAGACGGCGCGGCTGCTCGACGCCGACCCGTTCGTGCTCCTCCTGCTGCGCGGCCGGGGTGAGCGGAGCCTGCTCGACGCGCTGTCCCGGCGCAGCGCCGCCCGCGCGGCCCGCGCCGCCCGGGACCGGCAGCCGGAGACGCTGCCCGGCGTACGCGCCACCGACGCCCTCGGCCCGCGTGAACGGCCGCCGCTGCCGCCGCCGTTGCCGGTGCCGCCGCACCCCGAGCAGCCGCCGGTGTATCCGGCGGCGCCCGGCGGCCCGGACCCCTTCGCGCTGGACCAGCTGGCGACCGACGCCGCCGCCCGCGCCCACGCGCTGCTCACCACCGGACGGGACCCGGTGGGGGAGCTGACCCTGTGGCAGGACGCGGTGCGCCTGGCCGCGGCCCGCCCCGGCTCCGGGCTCACCGCCGCCACCCGCGCGCTCTACGCCGCGCTGGCCGCGGCCGTCGGCCGTACTCCGGCGGACCTCGCGCGGGCCGTCGCGGCCTGGCGGCAGGGCGGCCCCGACGGGCTGGCCGTCCTGGAGGAGCCGTGGGATCCGCCGGCCGGCCGCTTCGACCGGGCGCGCCCGCTGCTGCTCGCCGCCGACCTCCCGGCGTTCCGCCCCTGGCGCAACCGCCTGACCCATCCGCGCGGCCACGTCCAGCTCCGCCTGGGCCGTGACGGCCTGTGGTACGCCTACGAGTCGGAGCCCGGCCGGGACGACTGGTGGCCCCGCGGCACCCCGGACCTGGACCCGGTGGGCGCGCTCACCGGCCTCGGCACGCCGGACGACGTGTGACGGCCCGTGGCACGACAAGGCCGGTGCCGGCAGCGGTGGTCGCTGCCGGCACCGGCTTGCGGTGCTGGGATGCCCGGCTCAGTAGGCGGAGTTGACGTTGTCGATGGAGCCGTAGCGGTGGGCGGCGTAGTTGGCCGCGGCGGTGATGTTGGCCACCGGGTCGGTGATGCTGTTGGCGGTGCCGGCCACGTGGTAGGTGTGGAAGGTCGGGTCGATGACCTGCAGCAGGCCCTTGGAGGGGGTGCCCTGCTTGGCGTTGACGTCCCAGTTGTTCTGGGCGCCGGGGTTGCCGCCGGACTCGCGCATGATGTTGCGCTTCAGGCCCTCGTAGCTGCCGGGGATGCCCTTGGCCTTCATGATGCTCAGCGACTGCTTGATCCAGCTGTCGAGGCTGCCGGCGCTGCGCGAGGTGCTCTTCGCGGTGGTGCCGGCGTCGCGCGAGGAGGCCGTGACCACCGTGTGGGCGGGCACCTTGGTCGCTTCGGCGGCCTGTGCGGTGGCGGGCATCAGGGTCAGGGCGGCGGCCGCCGCGCCGGTGGTGGTGATGCCGGTCAGAGCGAGGCGGGCGATGCGGGTGCGGGTGGTCTTGGCCATGCGGAAGTAACCCTCCAGGGGGAGACATCAGGGTGGTTGCCGTCGTGAGCGGGGCGGATCCGGCGGAGTGCCGTTCGGTCCGGTCCCTCGCTCCCGGCGACGAGAGCAATAGTTAGCGGCGGGTCGGCCGCCGCGCAATGATGTGACGTACTACGCAATTACGGAGTAATGTCCGAAATAAGAGGTTATACAGCTATCTGCGCAGCTCAGCACAGTGCCCCTGCTACGACCCTCCTTAGGATGTGATCCGCCTCCTATGGGTGGCATCACACGCACACCCCCGTTTTCCGGGGTTCCGCACCGCCTGACGCGGGGAGAACGGCGGCTTTCTGTTCGACCGGCGTGGGCAGGGCGCGGGCGGCCCGTTCCGGCATCTACACTCAGTTGGTAGCCGCAAGCAACGGAACCTGAGTGATGACCGTCCCACTCGTCCGCTGAAGCACCTCGACGGCGACCTGGTCGCCCGCACGTACACCAGCCTCGGAGCCGGGCCGCGCCCGGCCGGCGAGGCGAGGCAAGGAGATCCGCACGCATGACCACGTCCGCATCCCCGGCCCGTGGGGGAACCGAAGCGATATCCGCACCGGCGCCGGCCGGGAGACTGACGCATCGTCAGATCATGACGATTCTCAGCGGCCTGATGCTGGGCATGTTCCTCGCCGCGCTCGACCAGACCATCGTCAGCACCTCGATCCGGACCATCGCCGACGATCTGCACGGCCTCAGCTCCCAGGCGTGGGTCACCACCGCCTACCTGATCACCTCGACGATCAGCACGCCGCTGTACGGCAAGCTCTCCGACCTCTACGGCCGCAAGCCCTTCTTCCTGGCGGCCATCACGATCTTCATCGCGGGCTCGGCGGCCTGTTCGTTCGCCACCTCGATGACGGAGCTGTCCGCCTTCCGGGCCTTCCAGGGCATCGGCGCGGGCGGCCTGATGTCACTGGCGCTGGCGATCATCGGTGACATCGTGCCGCCCCGCGAGCGCGCCCGGTACCAGGGCTACATGCTGGCGATGTTCGGCTCCTCCAGCGTGCTCGGCCCGCTGATCGGCGGTTTCCTCGCGGGCCGCAGCAGCATCCTGACCATCGCCGGCTGGCGCTGGGTGTTCCTGGTCAACGTGCCGGTCGGCATCATCGCGCTCTTCGTCGTCGCCAAGGTGCTGAACCTCCCGCACACCCGGCGCGAGCACCGCATCGACTGGTGGGGCGCGCTCACCATCGCCGTCGGCGTGGTGCCGCTGCTGCTCGTGGCCGAGCAGGGCCAGGACTGGGGCTGGACCTCCACCAGGGCCTACGTCTGCTACGGCGTCGGCGTGCTCGGCCTGCTGGTGTGGGTCCTCGTCGAGCGGGCGATGGGCGAGGAGGCCCTGATCCCGATGCGGCTGTTCCGCAGCGCGGTGTTCAGCAAGATGAGCCTGCTGTCCGTCCTCATCGGCATGGGCATGTTCGGCGGGATGATGATGGTCCCGCTGTACCTGCAGATCGTGAAGGGCGTCAGCCCCACCAAGTCCGGCCTGCTGATGCTGCCGCTCATGGTCGGCATGATCGCCGGCACCATCGTGGTCGGCCGGATCATCCAGAAGACCGGCAAGTACAAGGTCTTCCCGGTCATCGGCACCCTGCTGATCATCGCCGCCATGCTGCTGTTCCACTACCGCGTGCAGTGGGACACCGCCCTTCCGGAGACCATGGCCTACATGGCGCTCTTCGGCGTCGGCCTGAGCGGATGCATGCAGATCCTCACCCTGGCCGTGCAGAACGCCGTCGAGCCCAAGGACATGGGCGTGGCGACCGCGTCGGCCACCTTCTTCCGGCAGATGGGCGGCACCGCCGGTACGGCCGTCTTCCTCTCCGTGCTGTTCAGCACCGTCGGCGACAAGATCGGCTCGGCGTTCCGGGCCGCGTACCGGACGCCCGCGTTCCAGGCCGCGCTGCACGACCCGGCCGTACGGGCCAACCCGGCGAACAAGCCGGTGCTGGAGATGTTCCAGCACCCCGGCGCGGGCGGCGGCAGCGGCTCGGGCGTGCTCGACGACTCCTCGTTCATCCAGCGGCTCGACCCGCGCCTGGCCGAGCCGTTCAAGGTCGGCTTCACCGACTCCATGCAGCTGGTGTTCATCATCGCGGCGGCCGTGATGGCGCTGGGCTTCCTGGTCGCCGTGTGGACCAAGGAGGTGCCGCTGCGCAAGGTCTCCGGACTGGAGGCGCGCGCCGCGGAGGAGGAGTCCACCGGCCCGGCCCCCGAGCCGACCGCGACCACTCCCGCCGCACCCGCCGCGACCACGCCCGACGAGCCTGCCGCGACCACGCTCGCCGAGCCCGCCGCCGCGGACCGCACCGCCGACGGCCCGGCCGCCGGTGACGCCCGGCCCGCCGAGCCGGCCGGCGACCGCTTCGCGCCCGTCCGGGGCCCCGGGCGCCACCGCGTCCACGGCCGCGTGCTGGACGGCACCGGCGCCCCCGTGCCGCAGGCCGTGATCACGCTGATCGACGTCGGTGGACGGCAGCTCGGCCGCGCGGTCAGCGGCGCGGACGGGGCCTACGCCCTGGACGCCACCGCACCGGGCACCTATGTAC
This sequence comes from Streptomyces sp. NPDC048192, assembly GCF_043202415.1. Classification (NCBI taxonomy): domain Bacteria; kingdom Bacillati; phylum Actinomycetota; class Actinomycetes; order Kitasatosporales; family Streptomycetaceae; genus Streptomyces; species Streptomyces sp. NPDC048192. The sequence goes on along the minus strand of NZ_JBIDAL010000020.1, from coordinate 54,487 downwards.
TGATCGGCGCCGCGGGCTCCCGTCAGCCGCAGGCCGTGACGGTCCTCGTCGGCGACGAGCCGGTCGCGTGCGACCTCGCGCTGAGCGGCACCGTCGCCCTCACCGGCACGGTCCGCGACGCCGCCGAGGGGCGCCCGCTGGCCGGCGCCCTGCTGGTCGCCACCGACGTGCGCGGCGAGGTGGTGTCCTCCGGCACCTCGGCCGCCGACGGCGCCTTCGTCCTGGCCGACCTGGTCCCCGGCGGCTACACCCTCGTGGTGAACGCGCCCGGACACCGCCCGGCCGCCCTCCCGGTCGAGGTCACCCCGGGAGCCACGGACCCGTACGAGGTCCGTCTGGAGCCCGGCGCCCGCATCAACGGCGTCGTCAGCACCCCCGCCGGCGGGCCCCTCCACGACGCCAAGGTCACCCTGCTGGACTCGGCGGGCAACGTGGTCGGCTCCACCGTCACCGGCCCCGACGGCGCGTACGGGTTCACCGACCTGGACAACGGCGAGTACACCGTCATCGCCGGCGGCTACGCCCCGGTCGCCGCGTCGCTGCACCTGGACGGCAGCGCGGTCACCGACTTCGACCTGGAGCTGTCCCACGAGGAGCAGTCCCGCTAGGGGCGACCGCGCCCCCAGCCCCGCCGGAACCTCCCGGCGGGGCTTTCCCATGCGGACGGCCAGGACGCGTGCCGGGAGGCTCACCCGGCACGCCCCGCAGCGACACGGCCGCCGCCCCGGCCGGCGCCGCGATGCCCTCCGTGCTCCCGGCGCCCCTGCTCGCGGCGAGCCCGTCACCCGAACAGCCGAGTCCTCCTGGCCGCCGCGCCGTACGACCCGGATGGTCGAAAGAGGTCATGCGGACGACACCCACACCGCCCGCCCCGCAAGAAACGGAGCGCGACCATGACGGCACAGCCTCACTCCGGGACGTCCTCGCGCGGCTACGGCACCGGCAACAGCCCCTGGGCCACCGGTGGCGCCACCTTCGCCGGCGTTCTGCTGCTCCTCAACGGCGTCCTGGCCGTCTTCCAGGGCATCTCCGCGATCGCCAGGGACGACGTTTACGCCCGCCTCGGCGACTACGTCTACAAGATCAACCTCACCGGCTGGGGGTGGATCCTGCTCGTCCTCGGCGTCATCGCCGCCTTCGCCGGCTGGGGCATCCTCTCCGGCGCCGCGTGGGCGCGGGTGGTCGGTATCGCGCTGGCGTCCCTGAGCCTCATCGCCCAGTTCCTGTTCCTGCCGTACGCGCCGGTGTGGTCGGTGATCATGATGGCCATCGACGTGTTCGTGATCTGGTCCCTCGCCGCCTACCAGCCGGAGCCCGCGCGACGATGACGCGCCGGCCGCGCCGGTCCGCCACGCCCGCTCCTCTCCGTCGCCGCACTCGTCACCGGGTGCGGCGACGGTGCGCGCGCGAAGGGGACTGCGGCAATGGGGCGGCGCGAGCGATCCCTCCGACGGCAGCACCGCCGTCCTCGGCACCCCCGGTGCGACCTGCGCCTGCTGATCGTGTGATCCCGGCCGCTACCCTGCACGCTGCACGCTGCTCCGGCCGGACACCGCCGCCCGGATCCGCGACGCCCTGCCCGTGCCGGGCAGCCCTGCCGGCCTCGCCGCCGAAGCGCATCCGAACAGGAGCCGGAGTGAGTGACAGCATCGAGTGGCTCGGCGGCCACTGCTTCGAGAAACCGATGGGTGGTCCCGGTATGCGTGGCGGGGTGTCGCTGACCGCCGTGCGTGGTCTTCCGGCGGAGGACCTCCTGCGGCGCCTGGGTGCCGGGGACGACCGGATCGGCGTACGTGCGCACTACCGCGATTTCGATCCGCTGTCCGTGGACGACCCGTGGACCCCCTGCATGTACGGCACGTCCGGTGAGTGGTCGTACGTCCTGGAGGATTCCGGGGTGTGCGCCTGGTATCAGCACTGGGCCGACGGCAACGGTTCCGTGCTCCCGCGTGACGGCGAGGAGTTCGTGTGCCTGTACGCGAACGCCGCGGTGCAGCCGTCGTGGTTGTTCTACGCGCCCGGTGACGGCGGCCTGCTGCACACGGAGTTCCGGCACAGCCTGGCGGGTCCTGCTCCGGCTGGTGACTCCGACAGGACTCGCCGGCTCGACAGCCGGATGCGGAGCAACGGCGCCGTATGGCCGGACCCGGGCGAGTTCCCCTCGCGTGAGGCCTGGCGCGCTTTTGTGGAGCAGAGCTCCGCCGGGCTGCACGCGGCCGTATGGAGGTCGGCCGGCGAGCACACCGGCCTGACGATTCCCAGAGACGCGGTCGAGACGGGCGGTCTTCCCGTGGCCCTGCTGGTGGATCCGTTCATGTGACAGGCGATGACCACGCGGCCCGGATCTTCGCCCGGCAATGACCGCCGCCGTCACGCACTACCGGACCAGGCAGGGCCGCTTGGGGTCGAACTTCCAGTCGTCCACCAGGTACTGCATGCCGAGCGCGTCGTCCCGGGCGCCCAGCCCCTTCTCCTTGTACAGCTCGTGGGCGGCGAGGAGGCGGTCCAGGTCGAGTTGGACACCGAGGCCGGGGGCATCGGGTACCGCGATCTCGCCGTCGACGATGCGGGGCGGGGCCACGGTGAGCTGCTCCAGGCCCTCCTGCCAGATCCAGTGCGTGTCAAGGGCGTTGTACGCGCCGGGCGCGGCGGCTCCGCAGTGCGTGACCATGGCCAGGGAGATGTCGAAGTGGTTGTTGGAGTGACAGCCCCAGGTCAGGCCCATGGCGTTGCAGAGCTGGGCCACCCGTACCGAGCCCTGCATGGTCCAGAAGTGCGGGTCGGCCAGCGGGATGGAGACCGACTGGAGGGCGAGGGCATGGGTGAGCTGCCGCCAGTCGGTGGCGATCATGTTGGTCGCGGTGGGCAGCCCTGTCGCGCGGCGGAACTCGGCGAGAACCTCACGGCCGGAGTAGCCGTCTTCGGCACCGCAGGGGTCCTCGGCGTAGGCGAGGGTCCCGACGAGAGGCGCGCAGAGTTCGACGGCCTCGCGCAGCGACCACGCCCCGTTGGGGTCGAGGGTGATCCGCGCCTCGGGGAAGCGTTCCTTGAGCGCGCGTACCGCCTTGACCTCCTCGGTGCCTTCGAGGACACCGCCCTTCAGTTTGAAGTCGCGGAAGCCGTACAGGTCGTGGGTGGCCTCGGCCTGGCGGACGATCGCCTCGGGGGTCAGGGCTTCCTCGTGGCGGATGCGGTACCAGTCGACCTCCGCGTCGGGGGCGCGGACGTAGTCCAGGTCGGTACGGCCGGGGTCGCCGACGTAGAAGAGGTAGCCCAGGACCCGTACGCTGTCGCGCTGTTGACCGTCTCCCAGGAGAGCCGCGACCGGCACGTCGAGGTGCTGGCCCAGAAGGTCCAGGAGCGCCGACTCCACCGCGGTGACGGCGTGCACGGTGGTGCGCAGGTCGAAGGTCTGGGCGCCGCGGCCGCCGGCGTCGCGGTCGGCGAAGCGGTGCCGGATCTCGCGCAGGACGCGCTGGTAGTCGCCGATCCTCGCCCCGACCACGAGGGACTCGGCATCGCGCAGGGTCCGGGTGATCTTCTCTCCGCCGGGCACCTCTCCGAGGCCCGTACGGCCCTCGGAGTCGGTCAGGACGACGACGTTGCGGGTGAAGTAGGGGCCGTGGGCGCCGGACAGGTTGAGCTCCATGCAGTCGCGGCCCGCTACGGGGTAGACGGCGAACGCGGTGATGGTCGGCTGCTTCGTGCTCATGCTCGTAGCGACTTCCTTGTGAGGGAGCGGGGCGGGTGGCGGTGAGGTCCCGGTGTCAGAGGCCGAGGGTGCTGATGGTCCACTGGCCGGCCAGTACACCGCCGAGACCGAGGACGGCCAGCACCGTGGTGTACGACGTACGGACCTTGATCGCCTGGACGACGGAGAGGTTGAAGTACTCCTTGAACAGCCAGAAGCCGGGGTCGTTGACGTGCGAGAAGGCGATCGACCCGCAGGAGACGGCGAGCACCATCATCTCGGGGCTCACGCCGCTTCCGGCGAGCAGCGGCAGGACCACCCCGGAGGCCGTGACGACGGCGACGGTCGCCGAGCCGAGCGCCACCCGGAGGATGACGGCGATCAGCCAGGCGAGGACGAGCGGGGATATGGACCAGGAGTGGGTGACGTCCTTGATGTAGTCGGAGATGCCGCCCTCGACGAGGACGTTCTTGAAGGCGCCGCCCGCACCGATCACCAGCAGGATCATCGCCATCGCCTGGGCCGCGGAGGTGCACGAGGCGCTGACGTCGGACATGCTGCGGCCGATCCTCGGTCCGAACGCCCAGATCGCCAGGATCAGGGTCAGCAGCAGCGCGATGGGCGCCGAGCCGATGAACGCGACGGTGTGCAGGAGGGGGCTCTCACCGGAGACGGCCATGTCGGTGACCGAGGCACCGGCGATGAGGACGACGGGGAAGAGCGCCACGGACAGTGACCAGCCGAGGCCCGGCATCTCCTCGTCGGTGAACTCGCGTTCGCTGACGAGGCCGCTGGGGATGGCGGGATTCATCGCCTTGACGAACGGCAGGCGGGGCCAGAGCAGTGCGATGAGGGCACCGACCGGCACCGCGATGAACAGGCCGTAGAAGAGGGTCAGTCCGACGGAGGCGTGGAAGGTGGCCGCGACGGCGGTGGGACCGGGGTGGGGCGGCAGGAAGCTGTGCATCGTGGACAGGGCGATCGACATCGGCAGCCCGACCCACAGCAGCTTCGCGCCGGTCACCCTGACCAGGGTGAACGCGATGGGCACGATGATGATGAAGGCCACCTCGTAGAACATGGTCACACCGATGAGCATGGAGGTGACCACCATGGCGACCTGCACCCAGCGCGGCCCGAACGCGTCGAGGAGCCTGGAGGCGATCCGCTGGGCGGCGCCGGAGTCCCCCATGACGCGGCCGACCATGGCACCGAGCCCGATGGTGAGCATCGTGTCACCGATCTGCCCGCCGATGCCGTCCGAGAGGACGTTCGGGATGTCCTTCACCGGGATGCCCTGCACCAGGGCGACACCGACCGCCACCAGCAACAGGGCCGCGAAGCCGTTCAGTTTCAGTCTGGTCATGAGCAGCAGCAGGACCAGAACACTGATCGCGACTACGACGAGCGGCATGTCAGCTCCCCTTTGAACTGTGGAGTGGAGCAGCCGGACCTCACGGGCACTCGGGCGCGGTACGGCTGGGAGGCACTGCTGCGATGCGGATGCGGCAGTACTCGGCGGCGTTCTTGCGGTGTTCCGGGACGTTCCGCGGCGTGGGGGGGGGGGGGGGGGGGGGGGGCGGCGCCCGGCCCGGCGGCTCACGGCTCGGCGGCCGGCGACACCATCGGGTTGCCCGAGCGGCGCGGCTCGTCCTGCCGGACGGGAGCAGGCATGGTCGATCTCCTGGGCCTGGGGATTCCGGCAGCGATGCCGCATGCGGTCCGAGCCACGGAACCGGTGGCTGAGTTGACCGTAGAGAGGGTTTGGATCGGCGTCTAAGTCGAATTTTGTTGGCTGCCATACCTTGGCTGTATGGCAGCCGCCGCCAGTGATGTCCCGGCCGGGCGGGGGCGGGGCCGCCGCGGTGTCACAGGTGCCGCAGAAGTGCCTCGAGCGCCGGGTTGTCGTTGCTCTCGCGCCACACGTAGTCCAGTTCCACCGGCTGCGGCTCCGGCAGGTCCACCGGCCGGAAGACGATGCCGCCGTAGCGCATCCGGACCGCGCCCTCGGGTACGAGGGCGATGCCCCAGCCTCCGTTCACCAGGGCCAGCATGCTGTGCACCTGGGTGAGGTACTGGGTGAACACCGGCTGTGCTCCCGCCGAACGGAAGACGCTGACCAGCAGCTCATGGAAGTAGCGGGCCTCGATGGGCGAGTACATGAGGAAGTCCTCGCCGGTGAGGTCCTCGACGTGCAGGGGTTCCGTGCCGGCCGCCAGCCGGTGCCCGGCGGGCAGGGCCGCCACCAGGCCCTCCCGCACGGCAGGCCGGGAAACGAGGTCCGGACCCGTGGCCGACGGGCGGGCCAGCCCGAGGTCGAGCGAGCCTTCGCCGAGAGCCTTGAGCTGGTCGCGGGTGACGAGCTCCTGCAGGAGGATCTCGACCCCGGGCAGCGCCGCCTGGGCGGTCTCCAGCAGGCCGCCGAGCGCGGAGTAGGCGCTGGCCGCCGTGAAGCCGACGGCGATCGCCCCCGCCTCTCCGGTGGAGACGCGGCGCACGGCGAGCGTGGCGTGCTCGGACTGGTGCAGGATGCGACGAGCCTCGGTCAGGAAGGTCCGGCCGGCCGGGGTGAGCCTGACCGTGCGGTTGGTCCGGTCGAGCAGCTGGACGCCGAGGTCGTTCTCCAGCAACTGGATCTGCCGGCTCAGCGGTGGCTGTGTCATGTTCAGGCGCTCCGCGGCACGCGTGAAATGCAGTTCCTCCGCGACCGCCACGAAGCTCGTCAGCTGGGCCAGCGTGAACATTGATGCTCTCCAGGTATTGCAGGATCCAAAACCGGTGTTGGACGTGAATCATTGACGACCGTAGCGTCACGTTCAGAGGGACGCGGGGGCCGCCCCCTGCGAGACGGCCGCGAGGTGTCAGAGCGAGCCGCTCCCTCGCAAACCTCCAGGATCGAAGTGGTGAGCACGATGAACACGACGCAGGACGGCCGGCCCACGCAGCGTGCGGGAGAGGCGACGACCGACCGGATCGCATGGCTTCGGCTGTCCTCGGTTGCCCTCCCGCTGGCCGCGCCGATCAGTGACGCGAAGGTGTTCACCGGCCGGCAGAAACCGATGACGGAGGTGGCGGTCCTCTTCGTGGAGATCGTCACCGAACAGGGCCACGAAGGACTGGGGTTCAGCTACTCGAAGCGAGCCGGGGGCCCCGGCCAGTTCGCCCACGCCAGGGAGATCGCCGAGGAGGTGATCGGTGAGGACCCCAGTGACATCGCCAGGATCTGGACCAAGCTGGTGTGGGCGGGAGCGTCGGTGGGCCGCAGCGGCCTGGCCACGCAGGCGATCGCCGCGTTCGACGTGGCGCTGTGGGACCTGAAGGCCAAGCGGGCCGGACTGCCGCTGGCGAAACTCCTGGGCGCGCACCGGGACTCCGTCCGCTGCTACAACACCTCGGGAGGCTTCCTGCACGTCCCGACCGAGCAGGTCCTGGACAACGCGGCCGCTTCCCTGGCCGACGGCATCGGCGGTATCAAGATCAAGGTCGGACACCCCGACAGCCGGTACGACCTCGCCCGCCTGACCGCCGTACGCGAGCGTGTCGGTGACGACACCCCTCTCATGGTCGATGCCAACCAGCAGTGGGACCGGGCCACGGCGCAGCGCATGGGCCGTGCCCTGGAGGAGTTCGGCCTGGTCTGGATCGAAGAGCCCCTCGACGCCTACGACGTCCAGGGCCACGCCGCGCTGGCCGCCTCCCTGGACACCTTCGTGGCCACCGGCGAGATGCTGTCCAGCGTCGCCGAACACGCCGAGCTGATCCGTCACCGGGCCGCCGACGTCATCCAGCCGGACGCTCCTCGCATCGGCGGCATCACCCAGTTCCTCAAGCTCGCCGTGCTGGCCGAACAGCACCACCTCCAGCTCGCGCCGCACTTCGCCATGGAGATCCACCTCCACCTCGCCGCCGCCTACCCGATCGAGCCCTGGGTGGAGCACTTCGACTGGCTGGAGCCGCTCTTCAACGAGCGCGTCACCATCCGCGACGGCCGCATGCACATCTCCGCCCGCCCCGGGCTCGGCGTCACGCTGACCGACAAGGCCCGCGCCTGGACCGTCGCCACCTTCGAAGCGGGCGCCCGCCCCTGACGCCGGGAGCCGGCGCGGGCGGCGCCGGAACGGACAGCCGGGCCGCCCGCGCCGCACACCCCCTGCCCCCGGCGAACGGCCGTCGACGGCGGGCACCGGCACGACACCGCACCGCACCCCGCCCCCCTCACGCACGACCTTCAGGAGCACTCCCATGACGTCCTTCACCCCCGCAGAGCTCGGCCGGCGCATCGGCTCCGGGCTGCTGTCCTTCCCGGTGACGCACTTCCGTGACGACCTGTCCTTCGACGAGGCGGCCTACCGCGAGCACGTCGTAAGGCTGTCCAAGTACGACGTCGGCGGGCTGTTCGCCGCCGGCGGCACGGGTGAGTTCTTCTCCCTCACCCCCAGCGAGGTCGAGAGCGTGGTCGCCGCGGCGGCCGACAGCGCCCCGGACGGCACCCCGATCCTGGCCCCCGCCGGGTACGGCACCGCCACCGCCATCGAGTTCGCCGCCGCGGCCGAACGGGCCGGCGCCGACGGCATTCTGCTCTTCCCGCCCTACCTCACCGAAGCCGGTCAGGAGGGCCTGGCCCGGCACGTCGAGGCGGTCTGCCGTGCCACGTCTCTCGGCGTGGTCGTCTACAGCCGTGCCAACGCGGTCTACTCCGCCGACACCGTCGCCCGCCTGGCGGACACCTGCCCCAACCTCGTCGGGTACAAGGACGGCGTGGGCGACATCGACACGGTCACCCGGATCCACGCACGGCTGGGTGACCGCCTCACGTACATCGGCGGCCTGCCCACCGCGGAGACCTTCGCCCTGCCCTACCTCCAGCTGGGGGTGACGACCTACTCGTCGGCCATCTTCAACTTCCTTCCGGAATTCGCCCTCGCCTTCTACGCCGCCGTACGGGAGCAGCGGCAGGCCGACGTCACCAGGATGCTCTCGGCCTTCGTCCTGCCGTACACCGAGATCCGCAACCGCCAGGCCGGGTACGCGGTCAGCATCGTGAAAGCCGGCATGGCGGCGACCGGCCGGAGCGCCGGACCGGTCCGGCCTCCGCTGACCGACCTGACTCCGCAGGAGCACGACTCCCTGTCGGCCCTGATCGCCCGAGTGCCCACCGCCTGATCCACGCCTCCACCGCGTGAACTGTGCCCCTGCCCGGGAATCAGGCTTCGCCCATGAGCAGCGCCCCCGCCCCTTCGCCCCATTCGCCGGCGACCGATCTGACGGCGGCCATGTTCATCGCCGGTGAACGAATCACCGGTGCGGGCGCCGAGGTCCGTCGGCTTGCCGCGCTGAAGTCCGAGTCGGCGTCCTAGCCCAGGTGCGGGTCGTGAACTGTCTGGAGGAGTGGAAGGCGGGCGGCCTGTCTGGCTCGGGCTGGTCAACGACGCGGAAGCAGCCATCGACATCGCTGCGTGGGTGGGGGCAGGCGGGCCGGGACTTGCCGAACCGCCAGACATCCTGGACCTGTACGAGTTCACCCCGGCGCGTCGCGTACGACGCGCCGTTGAGGAATGAGTGGGCTCTTGGCAGCCGCCATGAAGCGCCGTCCGTAGACGGTTCTTGCGGTTACGACGTATCACCGCGCCACATGGCTGGGTGTCCTGGCCGCCGCGATCGCGGCGCCAAGTCGACCGGCGCCTCGATTCAGCCCTCGGGGCGCAACCCTGCCAGGGTGACGGCGACGAGCCGGTGGACGGCGGCCTCGGAGGGCAGGCCGCCTGCGGCGGTGAGGGCGTGCAGGCAGTAGCCCGACAGTTCCTCCGGGGCGATGTCGTCGCGGAGCTCGCCGGCCTGGGCGGCCTCGGTCAGCAGGTCCTGGAACAGCTCGACGAGTTGCCGTTGCGCGGGGGCGATGTGCTCGGGGCGGTGTACGAGGGCCGCCAGCTCCTGGTTGCCATGCCGCCCGCGGTGGTGGCAGATGAGCGCGTACTGCTCCAGCACCGCCGCCAGTCGCTCGCCCGCGCCGCCCGGCCGGTTGCGGAGGTCGGTGAGCCGGCGCAGGTGATCGGTGACGTGCCGGTCGTGGTGGGCGACCAGGATCGCCTCGACGTCCGGGAAGTACTTGTAGAGCGTCGCCCGCCCGATGCCGGTCTTCTCCGCGATCTGCGACATCGTCACCGACAGCAGCCCGCGCTCCGCCACCAGCTCCCAGGTGGCGTCCAGGATCGCCTCACGCACCGTACGGCGATGCTCTTCGATCGTCTCGTTCCACAACTTCGGCACCCTGCAAAGATACGTGATGCCGATGGCATGACACTCTGGATTGACAGAGACAGTCTGTATCGATAAAGCTCGGTGGCGGAGCCCGAGCCGCCGAGCGGGCCGATCAACCTGCCAGGAGGGCCCCTCATGCCCGACACGCCCCCTTACCATCACCCCGGCGCCGGGAATCCATGGCGCAGGCCCGATGACCTGTACGCAGGCAGGCCGCCGTGGGACATCGGCCGCCCGCAGCCGGCCTTCCTCGCCCTCGCCGAAGCCGGGGCCATCCAGGGCCGGGTGTTGGACGTGGGCTGTGGCACCGGCGAGCACGTTCTGATGGCCGCCGGTCTCGGCCTCGACGCCACCGGTGTGGACCTCGCGTCCCGGGCAATCGACGCGGCCGAGAAGAAGGCGGGCGAGCGCGGCCTCACCGCGCGCTTCCTGCTCCACGACGCCCGCCGTCTCGCCGGTCTCGGGGAGTACTTCGACACGGTGCTGGACTGCGGACTGTTCCACATCTTCGACGACACCGGCCGATCCGCCTTCGTCAGCAGCCTCCGCTCCGTGGTGAGGCAGGGCGGCCACTACTGCATGCTGTGCTTCAGCGACCGGCAGCCCGGCGAGCAGGGACCGCGGCGAGTGACCCGGGGCGAGATCGAGACCGCGTTCGCCGAGGGGTGGCGGATCGACTCCGTCGAACCCGCCACGATCGACATCACCACCGACCCGGACGGCATCCGGGCCTGGCTCGTGGCCGTCACCAGGATCTGAACCTCTCCCGGGCCGGCCCCTGCGCCGGCGGAGGAGCTCGTCTCGGCGCCCGTGTCGAGCGCCGTGCCCCGCGGTCCAGAAAGGAATCCCATGCCGACCGCCGAAGCCCTCGTCCCGACCGATCGGGCGAGTCGCTACCTCGTACAACTCTGCCGTCACCTCAGCCGGATGAGCGGGATGCGCCACCGGCCGCCTGTCGCTCACGGTGGCGGCCAGATGCCGCCCGAGGTGCGGCACGTCGACTACTCCGAGACCCACGGGACCATCCGCTTCGCCCAGGGCCTGTGCACGCTGCAGGCAGCTCCGGACGCGCTCACGCTACGCATCGAAGCCGATGACGCCGACACCATGCAGCGACTCCGGAACGGCATCGCCGGACGCATCGAGAAGATCGGCCGCCGCGACCAGTTGACGGTGACCTGGAGTCCGCTCCAGGCGCCGGAAGGCGCACCCGCTGAGCCTGTCGGCACCACAGCCGTGCCTGCCACAGGAGTCGTCAAGCGCCGGGGGATCGGCAAGGCGATAGGACTGGGCGCGGTCGGCGTCGCGGTCGTCGCCCTGCACCTGGGGCTGGGTGGAGCCGTACTGGCTGCCTCGTCGTGGACCAGCTGGGGCGTCAACGCCATCCTGGCGATCGTCCTCCTGAAGCTTCTCTTCATGGGCGGCCATGTGGTCCTGGGCCGCGTCGGCATACGTGCCGTCAACCGCAGGCGACGGCACACCCTTCCCCACCGTCCGGCCCCGACGGACGCACCTTCCGGACGATGAGTCCGGCCGAACCACCGATGGACCTGCTCGCGAAGTCGATCTCGGAACGAAGGGCGTACTCCAACGCACGTGCCAGCCACAGCAGTTCGGTCCGGTCGACGCCATCGGGGACGTACTCGTCCTGGAGGAGCATCCGGCCGGTGGTCACGGTGCCGGTCTTGTCGAGGATCACGGTGTCGACTCGGCGGGTCGACTCCAGGACCTCGGGGCCCTTGTCGAGGGCTGAGTGCTCCGGCGATCCCCGCGCTTCCCTGACCGGGCTCAGCCCGGCCTGCTCAGCCGACTGCGGGACCGAAACTCCGACACGAACGTCTACTCTGCGCTGTGGGCGTTGTACCTGCACCGGTATCAGCGGCGCGAGGTTATGCCGTGTGTTAGCCTTATGCGTTTGCGTGGTCGTCGCGGTGGGCGATTCTGTCTGTTCCGTTCGGCTTGTGCGTGGGCCGTTCAAACCTGCCGGGCCTTCCTCGGTAAGTTCCCTTGCGGAAGGCTGTTCATGAAGCATCCCAATGACTCCGGCATCGCTCACGGCAGTCCCGCCCAGCCTGGGGCGACGACCCCGGCGCTGCTCCCGGCCGTCACCTTCGCCGGTCTGGAACTGCCGACGCAGGTTCTGCGGACACTGAGCGAACTCGGGGTGCGCGAACCCTTTCCGATCCAGGCCGCCACATTGCCCGATGCCCTTCAGGGGCGCGACATCCTGGGACGCGGGCGCACCGGATCAGGCAAGACGCTCGCTTTCGGCCTGCCGCTGCTCGCACGCACGGCCGGGCGGCGCGCGGAACCGAAGCAGCCCCTTGCTCTGATCCTGGTGCCTACCCGGGAGCTGGCCCAACAGGTCACCCAGGCGCTGGCGCCGTACGCCGAGGCACTGCGGTTGCGGATCGCCACGGTCGTCGGCGGAACGTCGATCGGCCGGCAGGTCGCCGCGCTGCGTCAGGGAGCCGAGGTGGTCGTAGCCACCCCCGGACGCCTGCACGACCTGATCGAGCGCAAGGCCTGCCGCCTGGGACGGGTGAGAATCACCGTGCTGGACGAGGCCGACCAGATGTCCGACCTGGGCTTCCTGCCGCAGGTGGTCGACGTGCTCGACCAGGTGCAGCCCGACGGTCAGCGGATGCTGTTCTCGGCCACTCTCGATCGCGACGTCGATCAGCTGGTCCGCCGCTACCTCCACGACCCCATCGTCCACTCCGTCGACCCGGCCGCGGGCACGGTCACGACGATGGAGCACCACGTTCTGGTCGTCCACGGCCCTGACCGCTACGCCGTCATCACGGAAATCGCCGCCCGCGACGGCCGCGTACTGCTGTTCCTCGACACGAAGCACGCCGTGGACCAGCTCACCCGGCATCTGCGGGCCAGCGGGGTGCACGCCGGGGCCCTGCACAGCGGCAAGTCCCAGCCACAGCGCACACGGACCCTGGCGCAGTTCAAGAACGGCCAGATCACCGTTCTGGTGGCGACCAATGTCGCGGCCCGTGGCCTGCACGTCGACGACCTCGATCTCGTGGTGAACGTCGACCCGCCCACCGATGCCAAGGACTATGTGCACCGGGCGGGCCGTACCGCCCGCGCCGGTGAGTCCGGCAGCGTGGTCACGCTCGTGCTGGCGGGCCAGCGCCGTGAGACGAGCCGCATGATGGCCGGGGCCGGCGTCGAGCCGACTGTCACCAAGGTGCGCTCGGGCGAGGCGGAGCTGAGCCGGATCACCGGCGCCAGGACTCCCTCCGGGATCCCGCTCGACGGCGAGCCCGCCGTCCCCCGGCCCAAGAACACCAACGCCCCCTTCCGCGGCCTCGGCACCAGCAAGGGCACTTCCCGCGGCACCGGCGGCAAGTCCCGAAAGGCGGGCGAGGCCCGCAAGCTCGCCGAGGCCCGCAGGGCCGCCCTCGTGCGTCGCAACGGCTGAGAGCCTTTGCCCTGGCAGCCTGGCCACGGGATCGACAACCCTCGGCCCGGCCCGAAGCCGTCCTGTGTGCCTCACCCACGGAGTCAACGCCTTTGACCGCGAGAGGGATGCCGCCGAAACGGAGCAGGATGATGTCGCGGGCGCCTCGCACTGCGCCCGGCATGACAAGCTGTGCTTGCCCATCCCCCCGAACCCAGGAGGTCACCATGACCGCAGAGCCCGTATCTACGGAAGGTTCGGAGCCGGCTGCCGCCGAGACGTCCCCTCTGGAGCCGGACAGCGACGGCAACTACGACCTCAAGCGCAAGTTCCGCGAAGCCCTGGCGCGCAAGCGCGGTGCGCAGGCGGATGCCGCTGATGTTGCCGCCAAGTCCGACGCATCGAAGGTGCGTTCGGCGCACGGCCCGGCTGCGAGCCAGCGGTCGTTCCGGCGCAAGAGCGGCGGCTGAGTCGATGAGTCCCGCGATGTGACCGCTTCACCGGCACTCGCGCTGTCCACTCGCGCGTCCGGTGCAGTGGCCCGCGACGCGCGCATGCCCGTGCGCGCGTCGCGGGCGGGGCGTAGCCGGGGGACTCGCCTGGCAGTTGACGATGCGCTGACCACGGGTTCCCGTCAGTCCGCAAGGGACCGCCGACAGCGTCGGGCGGCCGGGCGCTCCTCATGCCACCTTGATGACAACCTTGCCCGAGGTGTGGCCGTTCTCGACGGTGGCGAGGGCGGCCGGGGCGTCGGAGAGCGGATGGACCGCGGTGATCACGGGTGCGAGGACTCCGTCGAGGGCCAGCCGGGCAGACCGCTCCAGGTTCTCGCGGTCGACGCGACGCTCGACGAAACGCCCACCGAGATCGGGCACAGACATATCACCCACAGCGATGACGTTACGGGGATCCTGGGCCAGCGGAGCGACCGTCCGCAGCGAGGCGCCTCCGACCAGGTCGACGATCCCGTCGAAGCCGTCCGGAACCAGCTCGCGTGCCGCGGAGACCACGTCCCCGGCCGTGTAATCGATGAACCGCACCCCGATGGCCTCGGCGTGCTCGCGTTTGGCGGTACTCCCGGTGCCGATCACACGCAGCTCGCGCCCGATAGCCAGCCGGGCGACGGCGAGGCCGACCCCGCCCCCGACTCCGTTGACCAGGACCGCGGCACAGGCCGGGAGGCCGAGCTGGTCGAGCACGTCCACCGCGGTCGTCCCGGCCACTGGCAGCGTCGCCGCCACGGTCGCGGACAGACCCGCCGGGATGCGCGCGGTGTTCGGCGCGGACAGCACCGTCGTCTCGGCGTAGGTGCCGCCACCGGTGAGTGCGAAGCCGAAGACCGCGTCGCCCACCTCGAGCCCGTCGACGTCCTCGCCCCGCGCGAGAACCGTTCCTGCTGCCTCCATGCCCAGCACGCGGGGAAACGGACGCCCGCCGTCGAGCCCGTCGACCAGACCCGAGCGCAGAAGGTGGTCGAGGGGATTCACGCCGGCGACCTCGACCCGGATCAGCACCTCGCCGCGACCGGGGACGGGATCGGGACGATCGAAGAACTCCTGCACCTCAGGCCCGCCATACCTGCCGAAACCCCACGCCTGCCCCATCTTCCGCCGCCTCTCGTACAACCGACCCGGGGATTCCGGGCGTTGTCGCCATCCTCACCTCTGACATAGATGTGAGGGGCAACCGGCTGAGATGCAGATCACCGCATCAGGCCGACTGCGCCACCGGTTCCGGGGCCGTGGAAAGCTCCGCCCGGTGCCGTCTGTTGGCCCTGATCAGCACGTCGAGTGCATCCCGGGTCTCGATCAGGTGCGCGATGTCGGCGTCTATCCGGTCGCGCTCGCGCATCATCGCCGTGAAGGTCTCCTCGGCGACGCCCAGGTCACCCGGGACGTCCACGCACGGCAGCACAGTCGCGATCACCCGGCTGGACATACCCGCGTCGAACAGCTGTCGGATGAGCGACACGCGCCGGACCGCGGCATCGGAATAGTGACGCTGCCCCGCGTCGGAGCGTGAGCTGGTCAGCAGGCCCTGCTCTTCGTAGTACCGCAGTGAGCGCGGACTCGCGCCCGTGCGCTTGGACAACTCGCCTATCCGCATCCCTGAGAGCCTACGCCCGCGTGCTCCAGGTTCGGACCGCCGACGAGTCATGGACGGCCGCAAGGTCGTCGTCCCGGTCCCGCGGCTGAGCACGTCGTTTATATATGCCTGAGTACTAATCACCTTGAGCGCGAAGGCGTCGACGTGGACCAGGGAGGCCATGCACCCTTCGTTCCGGACCGGATGCCGGCGCGTTTCCGCTAGCGGCTTCCATCATGCCGTTATAGCGTTGTGATCAGCAGTCGTGGTTCCGAAGTTCCGTTCGCCCGTGATCGCCATCACGGGCGTTCTTGCTGTTCAGCGCCTCTCCGGACCAGGGCGATCACCTCCCGGTCGCGCAGGGTGCGTGCCCGGTTTCCCTCAAGGAGACAGTCATGGCCAAGGGCACAGTGAAGTGGTTCAACAGCGAGAAGGGCTTCGGGTTCATCGAGCAGGAGGGCGGCGGCCCCGACGTCTTCGCCCACTACTCCAACATCGCCAGCCAGGGCTACCGCGAGCTGCAGGAGGGCCAGAAGGTCGAGTTCGACATCACACAGGGGCAGAAGGGCCCGCAGGCGGAGAACATCCGGCCCGCCTGATCGGGCGCCTCGGTAAGGGCCCGGCATCCCGGCTTCGGGACGCCGGGCCCTTACCGTCTGCCGCAGTGGTCAGCGGACCAGAGCCGATCGGTGTCTCGCGTGTCCCCACGAGCCATTGGCAGAACAGTGCGCGCGGAACTGCCGGTACGCGGTGGCCCAGGCCACCACCTGGCGTTGCGCATGCTCGCCGAGCGGATCGAGCAGCTCACCGCTCAGATCGACGAGCTGAACCAACGCCCGACCCGGCTCGTCGAACGCCACACCCCACAGCTGCTCGAACGCGTGGGCATCGGCCCGGACAGCGCCGTCACTCTCCTGATCACCATGGGAGACAACCCCGAGCGACTGAACACCGAGGCGTCCTTTGCTGCCCTTTGCGGAGTCAGCCCCACCGAGTACTCCTCTGTCCGTCGGAGCACGCGCCGGCTCGACCACGGCGGCGACCGCCAGGCGAACGCGGCCCTGCACCGGATCGTCCTCACCCGCCTGCCCCACGACCCGCGCACCCGGGTCCCGCACCCCCGCGCTACAGCGGCGTCCGCGGCACGTGAGAGGGTCTGGGGCGTGAGCGAGACACCCCCGAACACCCTGCAATACCGCTTTGACGGGCCAGAAGACGCTCCGGTCCTGATCTTGGGTCCCTCACTGGGTACCACATGGCACAGGTTGTAGGGACCGTCCGTGGGCGTCCAGGCCAGTCCAAGATGAACGCGTAATGGCAGGTCAGGGCATTCTCGTCCGGGGGAGTCAACGCAGTTGGTGCGAGGAGTGTGAGAGAGGCGTTCGACGGCAAGCCCCTGCAGGCGCGGCCGGCGGGGGCTTCCGAGCGGGTGTGCTGCCGTGGCCGGCGTCGGCACGGTTGCCCTCGTGTTCTCCTCCACCGAGCACTCGACGCGAGGGCGCAGGGATGACACACGTCTCACGGTAGAAGCGGCCCGGGGCTCTTTGCGACCAACAGATCATATCCTTCGCCCCTGCAAAGACGAACGCCTTTGTGCGTGAGCTGGGGCTTTGACCAGCTGCAACACGTCACGGCGCAGAGCGCTCCTCGGGTACCGGAAGCGGCTCTCGGCAACGGCGTGGACGTGTCAGAGCCTCGACGCTGCCTGGACAGCGGCCGAGCCGCCGTTCCGGCTTCAGCGCGGCTATGCACCGAGTCAGCACAGGTCCTGCCGCAACCGCGCAAGTTCAGCCTTCTGACCCTTCAGGTCCGTCCTCAGGCCCCGGAGCTGGTCCCCCGACATTTTAGAGCACACGGTTCCAGGGCCTTTCGCCTGGCGGGCAAACGTGCTGGTCAGAAGCCTCATCGAAGCGAAGCGGCCCTGGACTGTCCAGGGGAGCTTGCGGTTCGACATGCTCGACACCCCGGGACGCTCTGCGCTGGAGCGGCTTCGCGCGCACTTCGAGTTCCTGGGCCTGGACACGGTCGACAGCGGCTTCGCTCGCGGATGCCTGGTGGGCAACCTCGGCGCCGAGGTGGCGGACCACTCCGAGGAGATCCGCTCCGCCGTCCAGGGCGGCTTCCAGCGGTGGGCGGCGCACATCCGGCAGGTGCTCACCGAAGCCCAGGAAGCTGGTGAGCTGGACGCCGCTCTCGACGTCGAGGAGGCCGCGCTGTTCATCCTCAGCGCCTGGGAAGGCACGTTGATCGCGGCCCGAGTCGATAAGTCCTCCGCTCCCTTCGACGCCTTCTTCCGCATGGTCTTCGGCGTCCTCCTGCGCTGATCACGGCCGGCCGCTGAAGACGTGTAGGCGTCGCCACCCGCACCAGGTGCTCCGCCGACCTGCTGAGACAGGCGCAGGAAACCAGAGCGCCTCCGTGCACGGCTCCTCGCCTCAGGGGTGCTATGGGCGCTGTGAGGGGAGGGCCTGCTCGGTCCAGACCGTCTTCCCGTCGTTGGTGTAGCGGATACCCCAGTTCTGCGCGAGCTGGGCGCAGATGAACAGGCCGCGGCCGCCTTCGTCGACCGTTCGTGCGTGGCGCAGCCGCGGGGCGGAGGTGCCGGCGTCGTGGACCTCGCAGGTGAGCTTCCGGTCGTTGATGAGGCGCAGGTGTACGGGCGGCGCGCCGTACCGCAGGGCGTTGGTGACAAGCTCGCTGACGACTTCCTGCGTGTCGTAGGCGGTGTCCTCGTCCACGCCCCAGTCGGCGAGTTGGCGCCGGGCGTGGCGCCGCGCGACGGCGGGGGCGGTGGGCTCATCGTCCAGCGTCCAGGTGGCTACGCGGTCGGCGGGGAAGGAGTGGGTTCGGGCGAGGAGAAGGATGGCGTCGCCGGGAAGGGCATCGATCCGGAGTCGGTAGAGGATGTCGTCGCACAGGTCCTGCAGGGGTCGGTCGGTGTGGGCGAGCAAGCGTTGGAGCGGCTGCGTGCCGCTTGTGCCGTGCTCGGGCCGTGCCGCAAAGAGAAGCGAGGTCGTGTAGAGGGCGAGGACCTCTCCTTCGGCCAGGGTGACGGCGGTGGTGGCGTATGGGGGCCCTCCGCCGCCGCCGAGGGCACCACCGGCGGCCAGCTCGACCACTCGGGTGCCGGAACCGGGGTCGGCGACGACGGGCGGCGGGTGTCCGGCGGAGGCGATGGTGCACGTATGAGCGAACGGGTCGTAGAGCACGCACAGGCACGTCGCGCTGAGGGGCTCGTCGCGCAGGGGGTCGCCGAGTGGCAGCACCCTTCGCTCGCGCGCGAGACGTGTCATGGTGTCGTCGAGCCGGGCGAGGAACTCGTCGGGTTCCAGGTCCAGTGCGGCGAGCGACTGCATGGCGGTGCGCAGCTGCCCCATGGTGACGGCGGTGTGGATGCCATGGCCGGCGACTTCCCCGACGACCAGGGCCGTACGGGCGCCGGGCAGGGCGCAGGCGTTGGACCAGCCACCCGCGCCCCGGTCGTCGGCCACGTACAGGTCGGCGGTCTCGATCGCGGTCTGCGAGGGAGGAGCCGGGGGCAGCAGATGGCGCTGCAATGTCGCTGCGATGGTGTGCTCGCGCGTGTAGCGGCGGGCGTTGTCGATGCTCAGGGCGGTGTGCGTGGCCAGTTCCAGGGTGAGGGCGAGTTCCTTCTCGTCGAAACCGCCGGATCGCTGCGTGCGGTAGAGACTCAGCAGCCCGAGCACCTTTCCGCGCAGCGTCAACGGTGTGACGAGCAGGAAACGTGCGCCGGATGCGCGAATCGCTTCGGCCCGCGCCGGATCGGCCGCCAGCCAGGGCGTGTCGGGGCCGAGGGCGATGGTGCGGGGCTTGAGGTCGGCCAGCGCCTGCGCGTACGGGGTCGGGAACGGCAGCGCGCGGACATCTCCCACCGGGTGCGCCTGGGCCTGCTGGTCTCCGCCGCTGTTCCCGAAGGCGGCCCGGCGCAGTGGCACATCCCGTCCTAGAGGGCTCAGCGGTGGTTCCTCTCCACGCACCACGGGCTCCACCACTTCCACCACGGCGATATCGGCGAATCCGGGGACCAGCGCGTGGACCAACTCCTGGCAGGTGGCCACCACCTCCAGGGTTTCTCCCACCCGCTCCCGGACGGCATATAGGGCCTGGACTCCGCGGCGTGCCTTCTCCTGATCCGTCACGTCGTGGGCCACGACCACCGCCCCCGCTACATCCTGCAGGGGAAGCACCGCGACCGTATACGCGTGCGGGGGATCGACGTTCGGGTCCGTCCACATCACGTGGTCCCTCGTCGACGTACCGTCCGTCATGGCCTGGCGCAGCATGTTCTCCAGTTCGCCGGGGGAGGCAAGAGGCCACGCATCGGTGAGGGGGCGTCCTCGGATCTGCGGTGCGCTCGCGCCGGACAGCGCCTGAGCCGCCGCATTGGCCGACACGACGTGCAACTCCTCGTCCACCACGAACAGAGCCCCTGCCATGTGGGCGGACAGCGCATCGAGTACCGCGCTCTCGATGCCGGGCACCATCCCGTCCGCAGGTGGGAGAAAGATCCCCCACGCCACCGAACCGTCGTCCCGCAGCACCGGCCGCACACGCAGGCCACCGCCGGCCGCGCCCACTGCAACATCACGCAGGCCGTCATCCCCGCAGCGCTCCAGGTCACCACCACCTGGCGCGGGGACAGGGCTGACCAGGTCGGTTGCCGGCCGCCCGACCACCTCGCCCGCCGGACGCCCCCACAACTCCTCCGCCTGGTGGCTCCACTGCACGACCACGCCCCCGCTGTCCACGACCATCAGCGGCGTATCACCGGCCATGGAAACCACCTCCGCCTTCCAGCTTGCCCGGCTGCCAGACGCTGCGCCGCCGCAGATCGGCACCCAGCCACGGCTCGGCGCGAAGCGCGGTACGAGAAACCCCCTGTGACCTCCGCTGGCGGACCCCAACGAACCCCGCGCGCCAAGCCCGAGGACGCCGGGTCGACCGGCGGATACTCGCCGTCCCCGTCGGTTCCGACCGGGGCCTACAGGGTCCCCAGGAGCAGCGCCCAGGTGCGCGATGCCGACGAACCAGTGAACGATGAGAGGGGCGCCGGACTGATCAGGGCCACCGATCGCCTGGCCGGGGCAGCGGCTGTGTCGTCGGCATCGGACCGCCGTCGCGGACTCTCCCGGCGATGGCCCCGTCACCGGCACGACCGAGCAGGAGACCGACATGAACACGTTGCTTGCCGAGGTCCTCGATGCCCATGGTGGCCTCGCCCGCTGGAACGCACTCACCGCAGTCCGCGCCACCATCGTCAGCGGTGGTGACATGTTCGTCATCAAGGGGATGCCGCAGGATCCCACCCCCCGGGAGATGACTGTCTGGCTGCACGAGCAGCACGCCTCCGTGATGCCGTTCGGCGCCGCTGACCAGAAGACCGACTTCACGGCCGACCGAGTCAGCATCGAGAAGGTCGACGGCCGCGTCGTGGCCGAACGCAACGAACCGCGGAAGTCCTTCACCGGCCACAAGCTCGACACGCCCTGGGACCCGCTGGACCGCGCCTACTTCAACGGATACGCGCTGTGGACGTATCTCACCACGCCCTTCCTGCTGGCGATGCCCGGCTTCAGCGTCACCGAAATCGAACCGTGGCGGGAAGGCGACGAGCTCTGGCGCGGGCTGCGCGCCGCCTTTCCGCCCGACATCGCCAGCCACAGCACGCGACAGGACTTCTACTTCGGCCCCGACCATCTCCTGCGTCGGCATGACTATCACGTCGACATCGCAGGCGGGTTCGCCGCAGCACAGTACGTCTACGACACCGTGGAAGCGGACGGGATCCGCCTGCCCACCAAACGCCGGGCCTACCGAAGCGATGCGGACAACCGCCCGATCCTGAGTCAGACCATGGTGTCCATCGACGTCAGCAACGCCCGGTTCACCTGACGACGGGTGTTCATGCCCCGAGGTTGGCCAGCCAGCGCAAGGCGCTGAGGCTCGGCAGGAAGAAGTACTCGCCGCCGCGCGTGGTGACGAAGCGCTCGACGCCGTGCAGGTCAACAATGCCATCGGTGAGACCCTGAAGTCCGGTACCCGCGAGGACTTCTGGTGGTTCAACAACGGTGTCACCGTCGTCGCGGACGCCGCCCAGATTGCTGGCAAAAAGATCGTGGTCAGGGAGCCTCAGATCGTCAACGGGCTACAGACCATCCACGAGATCTACAGCTACTTCCAGAACGGCGGCCAGCACCGTGACCGGTCCCTCCTGGTGAAGATCGTGGTCGCGCCTGAGAACGGCACGGCTCGCGACCGCATCATCCGGGCGACCAACAGCCAGACTCAGCTGCCAGCCAGCGCATTGCGCGCCACAGAGTCCATCCAGAAGGACATCGAAGAGAGCCTCGGGCACGCTGGTGGCTACTACTACGAGCGCTGGGCCAGCTACTACCGGAATCTGGGGTTCCCGCTCGACCGGGTCGTCAGCATGGCCCGGCTCGCCCGCGAGTTCACCGCCTTCGTGCTGCGCGAACCGCACACCGCACTGCGGCACTCCGACCCGCTGCTGCTCGACGACCAGCACTATGCCCAGATCTTCTCCCCACGGCAAGATCTGGACATCTATCGTCTATGTCTCGACGTGCACACCCGGCTGCGTGTGTTCCTCACTCGGTACGCCGAAGACCGTCCCCTACTGGGGGACTCCCTCGAGAACTGGCTGTACCCGCTGGCGACCATGTCCGCCTACACCCTCACACGGCTACGGCAGCCATCGCCGCGGGACCTCCTCAACATCGACCTCGGGCACCTCAGCGACGACTTGATGTTCCGAATGACAGGAATGCTGGAACAGAACTTCAAGAGCGTCCTGCGCCGCAGCAAGGCAGGTGGTGTGGACCGGATCGCCCGTACCGCCGAGTTCACCACCAAGATCCGCCAAGCTGTTGTGTCCCAGAGCCGCTATCAAATCGAGGGCTGAGAGGTCCGGCGATACCACTTGACATGTCGACGGCTGATCCCCGCTGGGCGGCCAGCAGATCAGCCGCGTCGGTCTCAATCTGCGCCGGGAGGTTGCTGCGGATCGGTTCGTAGTCCAGCCGGCTTGCTGAAGTGCATCACCAGACCGTGACGTGCCGTGCGGTGCCGGTGATCGCGGAGAACGGACGGATACCCATCAGAGGCCCATGACTTCGCCGAACCGTGGTTTGGCGAGGTGCCGGGACAGAGTCATGTCTGTGGAGGCGTACCTGCCTGCCTCGAGGACGGGCTGCCCGGGCCAGGACGAGTGGTGCGGGCCTGCTCAGAGTCCTGCGCGGGAGTGCTCCAGACTATGTGTTGCTGGAGTTCGGGCTGCGCAGCCAGGATGCCGGGCCACGACTTCCTGGCCGGTCACTGCGTGCGACTGGTCGTTTCAGACAAGCACCGGTGCGGGAGCGGGCAGGTAGGGGGTGATGTTGCGCCAGGCGCGCTCGATGTATTCCTCCTTCTCGCCGACCGGGGCGACATAGTGCAGTGCGCTTTCGGCGGCGTCGTTGCCCGCTAGGCGGGCGATGATCCAGGTGGCGAGGTAGTGCGAGGCGAGGCAGCCGCCGGCGGTGGCGATGTTGGTCTCGGCGTAGAAGGGCTGGTTGAGCACCTCGACGCCTGCGGCGACGACCCAGGGCTTGGTGGTCAGGTCGGTGCAGGCGGGGATGTCGTCGAGCAGGCCGAGCCTGGCGAGCACGAGCGCTCCGGAGCACTGCGCGGCGATGAGTTGGCGCGAGGGGTCCAGGCCGCGCAGGATGTTCATGATCGCCGGGTCTTCGACGACTTCGCGGGTGGCGATGCCACTGCCGACGATGACGGCGTCAGCGGCGCACGCCTCCTCAAGCGTGGACATCTGTTCGATGACCACCCCGTTCCTTGACGTCACCTTGGGGCCGGGCGTGGCGATGGTGACGCGCCAGTCGTCGGTCTTGATGCGGTTGAGCACGCCGAGCGCGATCAGGGAGTCGAGCTCGTTGTAGCCCTCGAAGGTGAGGATGGCGATGTGCATGGCGGCCGTCCTTTCCGGATGAGTGGGGCTTGACGGTAAGAACACGCGAGCAAGACAGTCAAAGAATTGTCATGGATACAATTCGGTGTATGGCAGCCTCGCGGTACAAGACGCTGGTCGACGCGCTCGCATCCGACATCCGGACAGGCCGGCTCCCCGCAGGCGTGCGGCTGCCGACACACCGCGAGCTCGCCGCCCGCGAGGGCATCGCCGTGGTGACCGCGACCCGGGTGTACGCCGAGCTGGAAGCGATGGGCCTGGTGAGCCGGGAACAGGGCCGCGGCACGTTCGTGCGAGACATCGCGGTTCCCGCCGGTCACGGCATCGATCAGCAATTCGTCGCCACGGATGCGGTCGACCTCAACTTCAACTATCCGTCGCTGCCCGGCCAAGCCGATCTCCTACGGCAGACTCTGCGAGAGGTGGCCACGTCCGGTGAACTCGACTCGCTGCTGCGCTACCAACCCCATCGAGGACGTCCCCAGGACAGAGCCTCGATCGCACGGCACCTGAGGCGTCGAGGAATCACTCCTGACGCGGATCAGATCCTCATCGTCAACGGTGCGCAGCACGGCCTGGCCATCACCGTCATGGCCGCGCTCAACGCCGGCGACGTCGTCGCGGTCGACGCACTCACCTACCCGGGTTTCAAGGTGCTCGCGCATGCCTTTCATCTCGACCTGGAGCCCATACCCACAACCACCGACGGGCCGGATCTCGATGCCCTCGAGAAGCTGTGCGCGACCCGCCCTGTGCGCGCCGTCTACACCATGCCCACCTTGCACAACCCTCTGGGGTGGGTCATGCCGGCAACAGAACGGACCCGTCTCATCGAGATCGCTCGGCAGCACGGTCCGCTCATCATCGAAGACGCCGCATACGCCTACCTGGTCGAGGACCCTCCACCGCCTCTGGCCGCAAGTGCAGCGGACATCACCGTCTACGTCTCGGGACTGTCCAAGAGCGTCGCCACCGGCCTCCGGGTCGGCTTCGTCGTCGCCCCGCCGTCCAGGGTGCCGTCGCTCGAACGCGCGATTCGTGCGACCACCTGGAACACCCCGGCCCTCACCACCGCGATCGCCTGCCGCTGGATCGAGGACGGCACGGTGGATCAGTTGGAAGCGCAGAAACGAGAGGACGCCAAGGCCCGCCAAGCACTCGCCGGACGAGAACTGGCCGGCCTCCCCCTCATCGGCCACCCCTCGTCCTACTTCACATGGCTGACCCTGCCCGACGACGCACGCGCCGATCGCCTGACCGCCACCCTCGCGCGCCAACACATCTCGGTCAGCACAGCGGAGCCCTTCACCACCACGAAGCACACGCCACAGGCGCTCCGCCTCGCTCTCGGCTCGACCGATATGGACAGTCTCCAGTCGACGCTGCGCACAGTGCGACGAGTCGCTCTCGAGGACGCCTACGCCTGAACCTCACTCGACGGGCGGACTCCCGCGGCCCGGCCTGCGGACGGGAAGCCGTCGGCGCTGGTGTGGGGCCGGTCGGCCTGGGATCCGAGTGCCGGCGTCGGAAAAGGCCACCCGTGCGCAGTTGAACGTTCATGAATCGCCCTCCAGGGTGTGACGTGAAACTTCAAGTGAGGGGCCGGCCTGTCGCCGGCCGGTGAGCGTCGACCGCTTCGTGCACGCACACCCGACGAGACCGTCGGCCGCCGACGTGGGCGAGCCGTGTCTCCCGCACGCTCTCAGTCACCCTGTTCGCCTGGCACGCCTTCGCCGACGAGGCACGGACCGGTGCGCAGCAGGCCGAGGCCGAGGCGGTCGTCGTCAGTCCCGGCGCGTTCGACGAGCTGCTGGTGTCTGCCCCACCGGTCGAGGACCTGGCCGACCGGCACGAGGACGACACAGCGGTGATCCCCTACACGTCGGGGACGACCGGTCAGCCGAAGGGCGCCGAACTGACTCACGCCAACCTCACCCGCAACTGCGACATCGCTGCCACCGACCTGCTGCTCACCGCCGGCGACGTGATCTTCGGGGGCTGCGACTGTTCCACGCGTTCGGACAGACCTGCCCTCTCAACGCCGCCGTCGCCTCCGGGCGTGCCTCACGCTGCTGCCGCGCTTCGACGCCGGGAAGGCGCTGGGAACCCTCGGCGAGCACGGAGTGACCGTCTTCGCCGGGGTACCCACGGTGTTCAGCAGGCTGTTGCGGCAGCCCGACCGAGACGCCTACGACGTCTCCCGGCTGCGCGTGTCCCTCTCGGGCGGCGCAGCGATGCCGGTCCAGGTGCTGCACGACTTCCAGGCCGCGTTCGACTGCGTTGTGCTCGAAGGGTATGGGATGTCGGAGACCTCGCCCGTCGCCTCGTTCAACCCCCTGCAGGCCGGACCCAAGCCCGGTTCGGTCGGCATCCCGATCCGCGGCGTCGAGATGCGGGTGGTCGACAACGGCGCGGAGGTACCGCAGGGGGACACCGGCGAGATCGCGATCCGCGGGCACAACGTGATCAAAGGGTATTGGCAACGAGGAGACCGCCACCGCGATCCGGGACGGTTGGTTCTACACCGGGGACCTCGGCCGGGTCGACCAGGACGGATACTTCTGGATCGTCGGACGGACGAATGACATGATCATTCGGGGCGGATACAGCGTGTACCCCCGCGAGGTCGAAGATGTGCTGTACGAGCATCCGGCGGTCGCCGACGCCGCGGTCATAGGGCCTCCCCAACCCCGATCTCGGTGAAGAGGTCGGGGCGGCGGTCGTTCTCAAGCCGGGCGCCCGAACGACAGCCGAGGAACTGCGTGAGTACGTCAAGCGTCAGGTTGCCGCCTACAAGTATCCGCGGAGGTTATGGATCGCGGACGCGCTGCCAAAGGGATCGACCGGCAAGATCCTCAAGCGGGAGATCGTCCCGCCGCCCGAGCCGGGCAGGCAATGAGGCGACTGGGCTGGGACGGGTCTGCGATCTGTCCGACGCCGGAGCTGCGCCACCCGTGTTTCTGTGGTGCTCCAGCAGCGGCTGACCCATTGAGGTGCGCAGGCACTCATGCGCTGGGGTCTCATCGTGCGCTGGGGTCTCATCGGCGACGATGGGGCGCACACGAGTTCCCGCGATCGCTCAGGCCACGGCGGCAGCAATGGCTCATCAGCGCCCACAGTTCGTCGTCCACGATCCACGGCCTACTCCCCGCTCCATCCGGCCGCCCCGACTTGAAACGCTCCGTGGACCAGACCGGAGGCCGCCCCGGCTTCTCGCCCACCGGCAGCAGCGGCTGCAGCGCACCACCACCGACATGACGTTCCGACTGTCCCGCAGTCCTGCCTCACCTCTCCCGCACCGGCGGCGACGGGCCACTCGGGTGGTCCGCGGCGACACGGCACCCCTGGGCGGCGCGGGTCCGGGGGACCGGTCCCGGATCCGCGTTTAATCGCGCCTGAGAACCAAACGCCGGGCGCCGAGAGGCTGACGGGCGCGAATCTCCGGGCCACGCCCCACAGCGCTTGAGGGAGATTGCCATGAGCGGCACAACGACCCTGCCGACACCGTCCGGTCCCTACCTGGACAAAGGGCTGATGCCCGCCGACTTCTACGCCTACGAGGAGCTGCTGTCGGACAGCGAGCGGGAGAAGATCGATTCCGTCCGCGAGTTCCTCCGCACGCAGGTCGACCCGATCGTCGACGACTACTGGGCCCGGGCCGAGTTCCCCTTCCAGCTGGTCGAGGGCTTCGGGGGGCTCGGTCTTATGAACTGGGCCGATCCGGACTCGCCGGAATCCAGGCCGAGCAACCTCTTCGCAGGTTTCATGGCGCTGGAGCTCGCGCATGCCGACGCGTCGCTCGCGACGTTCTTCGGCGTGCACACGGGCCTGGCCATGGGCACCATCCTCACCTGCGGCTCCGAGGAACAGCAGGGGCGATGGCTGCCGCCGATGAGCCGCTTCGAGAAGATCGGCGCCTTCGGGTTGACCGAGCCGCACGGCGGCTCCGACGTGGCCGGCGGCCTCCAGACGACCGCGCGCCGCGACGGCGACGCATGGATCCTTGACGGCGCGAAGCGGTGGATCGGCAACGCGACGTTCGCCGACCTGGTCGTCATCTGGGCCCGCGATGTCGAGACCCGTCATGTGCTGGGCTTCGTCGTGGAAAAGGACACCCCCGGGTTCACCGCGACGAAGATCGAGAAGAAGATGGCGCTGCGGATCGTGCAGAACGCCGACATCGTGCTCGACGGCTGCCGTGTTCCGGAGGCCAACCGGCTGCAGAACGCGAACTCGTTCAAGGACACGGCCAAGATCCTGCGCCAGACACGCAGCGGCGTGGCGTGGCAGGCGGTGGGCGTGATGTTCGCCGCCTACGAGATCGCCCTGCGGTACGCCAAGGAGCGGGAACAGTTCGGGCGCCCGATCGGGGGCTTCCAGCTCGTGCAGGACCTGCTGGTGAGGATGCTCGGCAACGCCACGGCATCGTGCGGAATGGTGACGCGCCTGGCCCAGCTGCAGGACGCCGGGGTGTACCGCGACGAACAGTCCGCCCTGGCGAAGGGCTACTGCACGGCGCGGATGCGCGAGACCGTGGGATGGGCGCGCGAACTGCTGGGCGGCAACGGCATTCTCCTCGACCACAACATCGGCCGCTTCGTCGCCGACGCCGAGGCCATCTACTCGTATGAGGGCACGCGGGAGATCCAGACCCTCATCGTCGGACGCGCCGTCACCGACGGCCTGAGCGCCTTCGTGAGGTGAAGAAGATGACCGCCGAATCCGTCTTCACCGGCCTGAAGGTCCTCGACGCGTCGAGCTTCATCGCCGCACCGGCCGCAGCTACCATTCTCTCCGACTTCGGAGCGGACGTCATCAAGATCGAGCCGCCGGGGAAGGGTGACCCCCAGCGGCGGCTGAGCTCCGTGCCGCCCAGCCCCCGGGCGCAGGCCAACTACAGTTGGCACCTTGCCAACCGCAACAAACGCGGCATGGTGATCGACCTGAAGTCCCCGGCGGCCGCCGAAGTCCTCAAGCGGCTCGTCGAGTGGGCCGACGTGGTGATCACCAACTTCCCGCACGGCACACGCGAGAAGCTGCACCTCGGCTACGAAGAGGTCGCGGGCTGGAACCCGAGGGTCGTCTACGCCGACATCACCGGCTTCGGAGATACCGGCCCCGACGCCGGGCAGCCGGGCTTCGACCTGACCGCCGCCTGGTCACGCAGCGGGCTGCTGGCCTCCACCCGGGACGCGGGAGCGCCGCCGACGGTGCCGGTCTGGGGCAGCGGCGACTACATGTCGGCGATCGCCATCTACGCGGCGATCGTGACCGCCCTGTACCGCCGTGAGCGGACCGGACAAGGAGCCAGTGTCGGGACTTCGCTGCTCGCCATGGGCGTCTGGGCCACGGGAACGCTCGTCGCCGGCGCGCTTGCCGCCGGCACGCCGTTCGAGCTGCACGACCGCAGCGCGCCAGCGAACCCGCTGATCAACCCCTACCGGACCGCGGACGACGAGTGGTTCATGCTGGTCGCCTCACCCACACACTGGCCGGGACTGACGCGGGCCATCGGGCACCCCGAACTGCTCGAGGATCCCCGCTTCGCGGACCCCGAGAGCTTCGTCGCGAACTCCGCAGCGCTGGCCGAGCTGCTCGACGCCGAGTTCCGCTCGCGGCCCTTCGCCGACTGGAAGGACGCCCTGACCCGGGAACGCGTCGTCTACAGCCTCATTCAGACGCCGGAGGAGGCCGCGCAGGACCCGCAGCTGCGCGTGAACGACATCGTCGTACCGCTGGAAGGAGTCACCGGGCTGGAGGAAACCATCAGCAGCCCGGTCAACCTCCGAGGGGTGCCGAAGGTGCCGGCGAAGCGAGCGCCCGATCTGGGCGAGCACAACGACGAAATCCTCGCCGAGCTGGGATTCGGCCTCACCGAGATCGCCGAGCTGCGCTCCGAGGGAGCGATCCCCGGCGCGACGGAAGCGGAGGCGCCGTGATGAGCACGGCGTCCGAAGCGTCCGACATGGTGCTCCACGAGCGCCGTGGCGGCGTGCTGACCATCACCATCAACCGCCCCGCCCAGAAGAACGCCGTAGACCACGAGGCCGCGGTACAACTCGCCGCGGCCGTGGATCTGCTCGACGCGGACCCGGAGCTGTCCGTCGGCGTACTCACGGGCGCGGGCGGGGTGTTCAGCGCCGGCATGGACCTGAAGGCATTCGCCAAGGGCGAGCTGCCGGTGCTCCCCGGCCGGGGATTCGGCGGGCTCACCGGCACGGCGGTGCGCAAGCCGTTGATCGCCGCGGTGGAGGGCTGGGCACTCGGCGGCGGCTTCGAGATGGTGCTCGCCTGCGACCTGATCGTCGCCGCGGAAGACGCCCGGTTCGGGCTTCCCGAGGTCACGCGCGGTCTCGTCGCGGCGGCGGGCGGAGTGGTAAGGCTGCCGCGCCGCCTTCCGTACCACGTCGCCGCGCGCGTACTGCTCACGGGCGAGCCGCTGACCGCCGCCGAAGGCAAGGAGTACGGCCTCGTCAATGAGCTGACCCCACCGGGCGCCGCGGTCGACGTGGCCCGGGAGCTGGCGGGACGCGTCGCGCGAAACGCACCGCTGGCGCTGGCGGCCGTCAAGGAGGTTCTGCGCGAAACGCAGGGTCTGAACGAAAGCGATGCCTTCACACGCCAGGACGAGATCACGAGCGGGCTGTTCTCCAGCGAGGACGCGCGGGAAGGCGCGCGGGCGTTCGCCGAGAAGCGCGCCCCCGTCTGGCACGGCCGCTGATACCGGCCACTCAGTCGCCTCAGTCCCCTGCAGCCCGCGTCCGACCTCAGGAGCAGTGACGAGCCATGAAACCGCACCAACCCGTCCACCGTGTGGCGATCGTCGGCACCGGCACCATCGGTGCGAGCTGGGCGACGCACTATCTCGCCCGAGGCTTCGACGTCACGGCCACCGACCCCGCCCCCACCGCGGAGGCGGCCCTGCGCTCGTACGTGGAGGCGGCATGGGACGCGGCCGCTGCGATCGGGCTCGCGCCCGATGCCTCACCCGATCGCCTGAGCTTCACCGCGGACCTGCGTCAGGCCGTCGCGGACGCCGACTTCGTACAGGAGAACGCGCCGGAGCGACCCGAGCTCAAGGTCCGGCTGTTCGCCGACATCGACGACGCCACGCCGCCGGACGCGGTCATCGCGTCCAGTTCGTCGGGCATCACGATGAGCGCCATCCAGGCCGAGTGCCGGCGTCCGGAGCGGACCATCATCGGTCATCCCTTCAACCCCCCGCACGTCATCCCGCTGGTCGAGGTCGTCGGCGGGACGAGGACCGCCCCGGAGACGATCCGGGACGCCATGTCGTTCTACGCCGCGATCGGCAAGAAGCCCATTCACCTCAAGAAGGAGCTGCCCGGGCACGTCGCCAACCGTATCCAGGCCGCGCTGTACCGCGAGGTCGTGTATCTGGTCCAGGAGGGAGTGCTCGACGTGGCGGACTCCGACGACGCGGTGTCCTGGGGGCCGGGGCTCAGATGGGGTGTCATAGGCCCGCATCTGCTGTGGCATCTCGGCGGAGGAGCAGGCGGCATCCAGCACTTCATGGACACCCTCATGCCGCGGATGGTGGCGTCCTGGCAGCAACTGGGCACCCCTGAGTTCACGCCCGAGCTCAAGGAGAAGATCGTCACCGGCGTCCTGGAGGAGGCGGACGGCCACTCGGTCGACGAACTGGCCGCCCGGCGCGACGCGATGCTCTCGGCCCTGCTGGCCGTGCGCGCCCAGCACGACCCGTCCGGCCCGCCGAGCGCCGCAGTCGGCCACCCGGCGAAGGAGGGACCGTGACGCGGCGCCAGCAAAGACTCTTCGTCCTCGAGGCCAGCAGCGGCGGTCGGCTGTTCTCCGTGAACCCCGACGGCTCCGACAAGACCGTCATCGTCACCGGGTGCGGGATCCCCGACGGGATCGCCGTCGACGTCGTGGCCGGGCACATCTACTGGACCAACATGGGCTCTCCCCCGGAGAACGACGGCTCGATCGAACGCGTGGACCTGGACGGAGGCAACCGCACGACCATCATCCCCAGCGGCGTCACGCACACGCCGAAGCAGCTGTATCTCGAGGCCGCCGTCCGGAAGCTGTACTGGGGTGATCGGGAGGGCATGCGCGTGATGCGCTGCGACCTCGACGGCTCGAACGTCGAGACCCTCGTGCAGACGGGACAGGGAGAGGACGACCGCCGCGACGAGAGCAGGTGGTGCGTGGGAGTCGCCGTCGACCCTGTCGGCGGACACCTCTACTGGACACAGAAGGGCCCCAGTGACGCGGGGCTCGGGAAGATCCTACGGGCCGGGATCGACCTGTCCGCCGGGGAGGGCGCGGCCACACGCGGCGACATCGAGGTCCTGTTCGAGGGGCTGCCGGAGCCGATCGACCTGGAGCTCGACCTCGCGGAGCGCATGCTGTACTGGACCGATCGCGGGGACCCGCCCCGGGGCAACACCGTGAACCGCTCGCCGATGCACCCGCCCGCCGGGCAGCCGCCGCCCGAGATCCTCCTGACCCACCTCATGGAAGGCATCGGCATCGCCCTCGATCCGGACGGCGGCCGCATGTACGTGACCGACCTGGCCGGGAACGTCTACGCGGCCGATCTCGACGGATCGAACAGCAGGGAGATCCTCGTCCTGCAGGGCAACCTCACCGGCATCGCCCGTGCCGTGCTGTCGACCGGGCCGAGGGTCCAACTCGATCTTTGACTCCACCGCATCCGCAGGAGCTGTCTCGTCCTCCCCGGAACGGGGTGAACCGCCCGCCGTGTGGATAGCACGACCCGTCACGGCTCGCGGTATCAGCCGAGCGAGTGTGGCGGCGAGGCGCGTGCGATCACCTCTTGCATGGTCTATGTCATACGCCCTAAGCTACCGCTTAGTAGTTAACAGGGTCTCCGCACCAAGTCGGAGAAGAAGTTGCGGGCATGGCCGAGCGTTCGATCACGTCTGTTCCGGTCACCGCCGGTCGGTATTCGGCGAGGAGGATGGCGCGTGAGAGTGCGTAAGAGTGACAGTCGCGAGCGGATGATCCTCAGTGCGGCCGCGCTGCTGCGCGAGTACGGCGCCAGTGCCACTAGTATCGACCGGGCGCTCGCCCACAACGGGGCACCGCGCGGCTCGGTCTACCACCACTTTCCTCACAGCTGATCGACGAGGCGGTGGGCGGTGGCGCAGGCGGGCGATTCCATGGCGGGTCGGATCGACGCCTGGGCGCAGTCCGACGATCCGGTGGGGGCGATCGACGCCTTCTTCCGGCTGTCGCGCCACCGGTTCGTCGACAGCGAATTCCGGGCGGGGTGCCCGATTGCGGCGGTGGCGGTGGCGGCCAACGACAACGCGGCCCAGCTGGCCCGCTCCGCCGCTGCCGTCTTCGCCCGCCGGCAGGAGGCGTTCGCGGCCCTGTTCCTCCGGCACGGCCCGACCGAGGGGCAGAGCCGGAGCCTCGCCGCCTTGGTCATCGCCGCGGTCGAGGGCGCGGTGATCATGTGCCGGGCCGAGCGGAGCACCGCCCCGATCGAGGCGGCCGCCGCCGAGATCCACGACCTGCTGGTCCACGCCCTGCGCGGCCGGGCCCGACCCGGGGCACCCGCCGTGGCCGTGATCCCCGCGGCAGCCCCGCTGCCCGATCCCGCCCTTCCCCCACGCCTCACAACCCTTCCAGGAGCGCACATGCCTACCCTTGACCGCCAGGACAACGTCTTCGTGCTCGATCTCGGAGACGGTGAGAACCGCTTCCACCCCGACTGGATCGCTTCCGTCGCCGCCGCCCTGGAAGAGGTGGAGAAGTCGGAAGGGCCGCGTGCCCTGGTGACCGCCGCGACGGGCAAGATCTACTCCAACGGTCTGGACCTGGAGTGGCTGTCCGCCCACCCCGACCAGCATCGGGGCTACGTCATCTCCGTTCACGAGCTCTTCGCCCGCATGCTGTCCCTGCCGGTGGTCACCGTGGCCGCCCTGCAGGGGCACACTTTCGCCGCCGGCGCGATGTTCTCCCTTGCGCACGACTTCCGTGTCATGCGCGCCGACCGCGGCTACTGGTGCCTGCCCGAGGCCGACATCAATATCCCCTTCACGCCCGGCATGTCCGCCTTGATCCAGTCGCGGCTGGCGCCGCATACCGCGCACGAGGCCATGGTCACCGCCCGCCGCTACGGTGGGTCGGATGCTGCGGCCGTCGGCATCGTCGACCGGGCGGTCGCCGAGGACGCCGTGCGTTCCCAGGCCGTGGAGATCGCCCAGGCACAGCTCAGCAAGGCCGGCGGCACCCTCGGCACCATCAAGGCGCGCATGTACGGCTCGGCCCTGGCGACCCTGCGCGACACGGCCCACCCGCTCGGCTGACGCCGCCGGCAAGCGACGGAGGGTGCCGGGCCCGTACTGCTGCGGGTGCCCGGCCCTCCGGACGGGGCTATCTAGGCGCGCAGAGCCTGAGTTCTGTGCAGTGCTGGTGCCAGACGCGTGCCAGATCGGTCGGGGAATCACGGGGATCACCGGAGCTGGCGCAGCGCGGCCGTCCCGACGGCCAGGGGGCTCGTGCAGCCGGTCGCTGCACGCGACGAGACAGACCGGCGGCGGACATCGTTCTGGCCGGCTCCTCCCCGTAACGGCCTTTCCTGAAGTCGTCGGGCGGCGGTCGGCCTCGGCCATCGGGGCGGAGGCGATGAAGGCTCGCCTCGTCCAGCCCGCGGGGGGGCAGGGAACGTCCTGGTCGCCAAGGCGGAGCGCCAGCAGTTCGCGGACGTGAGCGGTCACGAGGAGGTCGGTGAGGAGTCGGTGCTGCAGGCCACTCGGAACAGATCCGGGACGTAGAGACTCGTCTTGCCCGGCTCGTGGAGTGCCATGCCCCGCAGCTGCTCGACGTGGTGGGGATCGGCCCGGACACGGCGGTCACGTTGCTGATCACGGTGGGGGTGGCTCTGTTCACGAGAACCGACAGCAAATGTTCACCGGTTTCGACAGCACGGAGCGGTCCGGAATCTTCGAACAACGGTGGCCTGATGACACCTGTCAGGCCTCGGGCCTAAGGTGTGTCGGTGATCTTCAGAAGGAAGCAGAAGACCGCGGACCTGACCGCTGTCATGTCAGAGCTGGAGCAGGCGGTGGCCGCTCGCGACGGTGGCCGCACCGAGCGTGCGTTCCACGCGGCGATGAGTGGTCTGCAGTCGGCGACGGGCACCGAATGTGTGCCGGTGGGACCCCGGTTGGCCGCGCTACTACCCGTCTTTCCGCCCACCGGTCCGCGCCCGATGCTGGCGACGATGGCCGGCTTCTGCGTGGAACGCGGTGCTGATCCGGCGGCGTGTGCGGAGCCGATCCTCGACGGCACCCACCGGGACCTGCTCGATGCCCTGGAGTTCGCCCGCCGCTGGGTCGCCGCCGGCGGTGCCGGGGGCGAACTGCCGAAGGCCGACGAGAAGATCATCGACGACGCGCTGATGGCCCGGCTGGGTGGCGAGGCGCACGAAGCGTTGCGGCTGGCGCTGGCCTGGTGCTCGGTCGAGCAGTGGCAGCCCCCCGCGCTGGCCGTGCTGTGCCGCAGCACCGAGGTGCGCCGTCGGCACGCATCGGCGCTCCTCCCTGCCTGCCGCGACCTGGCGGCCCTGTCGCGGCACGACCTCAAATGCCTGGCCTACGCGCTGGCGATTCTGGACGACGAGCCCCTGGTGGTGTTGCACCGGCCCACCGGGACCGGGTTCGAAGTGCGCATCGGCGGCATCGGGGACAACTTCCAGCTGCACACACTGCTCGCCCACGTGCTCGTCGGCGGCGGCCACGTGCCCGGCACCGCACCGTCGGCGGAGAGCGTCCGCCTGGCCACGGACCCCGAGCCCGCCCAGGGGCGCACCGGGGCCGTCGCGACCGGGGCCTTCGAACTCCTCGCCCCGGACGGGGAGCGGATCTGGAACGAGGGGCTGCCCGACGACATCCCCGTTGTGGAAGGACGCCGCCTACTCGTGCTGGACGAGCCGATGTACCCGCGCAGTTGGAACGCCGACCGGTTCTTCCCGATGCTCCCGGGGACGGCCGAGCTGACTCGTGTGCTGTCCGCCGACGAGGTCCAGACCTGGCTCACCTACACCTGCTGGACGTCCTGACCCGGTCGCCCGGCGTCGCTGCTGCCGCGGCCCGAAGTCGGGGCTCGGGCCTGGCCTCTATCGAACAAGAAGCGCACCGGGGTGCTGTCGAAATTACTGAACATCTGCTGTCGATTTTCGTGAGCAGAACCAGTGGGGGACAACCCGGAACGCCTGGACAGTGGAGCGTCCTTCGCTGTGCTGTGCGGGGTCAGTCCTGTCGAGCGCTCCTCCGGACGTCGGCAGTTCCGCCGCCTCAACCGCGGCGGCGACCGGCAGGCCAATGCCGCGCTGCATCGCATCGTGTTCAGCCGCCTGCGGGTCGACCCGCGTACCCAGGACTATTACGAGCGCCGTATCAAGGAGGGCAAGGCCCGGCGCGAAATCGTCCGATGCCTCAAACGCTATGCGGCCCGGGAGGTCTTTCACCTGGTCAGACAGCTACAGTCAGGAACCCGCTCATAGGGGCTTGTGAGAGCGCCGGTGATATGGCGCGGCCCTGCCGAGGTCCCTCCCGATGGGACTCCGAGCGGAGCTGTGAGACGCGACGCCGCATCGGAGCGCTCCTCTGCGGCTTCGCAGTGAGTCCGACTGGGCTCGCAAAGCGTGACGCGTTCGGCTCCTCTTGCGCATGCAGGTCGTGCTCCTGCAACGCTCTCAGGGGGGCCAGATTTGCGATCACACATTCTCGTAGGGTCGTGGGACGACGCGGTACCGTCGGCGAGCTGGGTGGGCCTCTGCCTTGTGGTGGATTGATGTTACGAGCAGTGGTTGTCCCGCTTACTGACTTCAGCTCGTCAGGGTGAACTCGTTGGAAGTCCCGGATACGCCTGGCGCGATGGCCGTATCCCGCGGTGTGTGAGGTATGGGGATGGGGGCGGGCTGTCTGCTGCGGGACGGCGGCGCCGGGAGGCGGTACGGATGCAGGCGGCCGAGCTGTTCGAGTAGAAGACCAAGCCGATAGAGGTCGCACGGCGACTGCGGGTGAGCCGGAAGTCGGCCTATCAGTGGCACCAGCTGTGGCGGGGACGATGGTGCGCAGGCACTGGCCTCCCGTGGCCCGAGCGGACCACGATGCCGTCTGTCCCTTCGGTGCCTGGAGAAGCTGGCCGCGTATCTCGAGCAGGGCCCGGCCGCGCACGGCTGGGTGGAGGATCAGGTGTGGACCGCGGCGCGGGTGGCCACGCTGATCGGCAGGAAGTTCCACGTCTCGGGGACCACGAGGTTGATGCACCGGCTGGGCTTCAGTCCGCAGATCCCCGCGCGGCCAGTGGCCCGTCACCGTCTGGAAGTGTCGGCGACGGCTGAAAAGTGATCCAGAACCACGATTCACGCGTCGCCGACATGGAAGAATGCGACCTGGGCTGAGAAGCCGTATCTCAACCGATCTTGGAACGTGCGGGTCGAACAGGTTTCCCGCCGGGGTGATCTTCCGGCGGTACGCGCATGAAGGCAGGGCCTCTCGGTAGCTCGGGGATGCGAATCTAACCGAGCAATGCCGGGAGGCCCTGGTGTCGTTGTTGTACGCGTCCGAGCCCGGTCAGTTCAACTCGGCTGCTCCATCGTGTGATTGCCTCGCGCACGTGTACGGCAACGCGGCCGACCATCCCGATCGGGTGCGTCGGTATCCGTCGGACATGACGGACGCGGAGTGGGCGGCCATCCGGCCGTTGCTGCCGGTGCCGGCCTGGCTTCAGGGGCGGGGCGGGCAGCCCGAGAGCTACTGCCACCGCCAACTGCTGGACACGATCCGCTACCTGGTCGCGGGCGGAATCTCCTGGCGGGCGATGCCCGCGGACTTCCCCGACTGGGGCCGGGTCTACGCCTTCTTCCGCCGCTGGCGCGAGCACGGGCTGATCACCGAGTTCCACGACCGGCTACGCGGGAAGGTCCGTGAGCGCGAAGGCCGTGAGGCCGAGCCCACAGCGGGAATCATCGACGCGCAGTCGGTACGGGCCGCCGCGACGGTGCCGGCCGCCTCACGCGGCTACGACGGCGGGAAGAAAGTGCCGGGGCGTAAGCGGCACATCGTGACCGACACACTCGGTCTGCTCTTGGTCGTCGCGGTCACCGCCGCGAACATCGGCGACCGGGACGCCGCCGTGGGCCTGCTGCAGCGGCTGCGCCGCCTGCACCGCGACATCGCCCTCGTCTGGGCCGACGGCGGCTACACCGGCTCCCTCGTCGACTGGTGCCGTCAGAAACTCGCGCTGACCTTGGAGATCGTCAAACGCACCGACGACATGGCAGGGTTCGTGGTGCTGCCCAGGCGCTGGGTGGCAGAGCGCACGTTCGCATGGCTGATGCATTCGCGCCGGCTGGCCCGGGACTACGAGACGCTGCCGGCCAGCAGCGAGGCGATGATCCGGTGGTCGATGGTCACGCGGATGAGCCGGCGTCTGGCACGGCCACGGGCCGCCGGCCGACGCTGAATGCCCCCGACGTCTCCTGCAGGAGCCACCCGCGCTCCGCCAGACGCCGGGCCTTCGAGCGCACCCCCTCGACCTTCGCCGACGTTGTCTCCAAGCGCAGCTGAACCGTGATCTCCCTGGCCTTCAACGGCCCTTGGCCCGCGGGCTGCCGCTCATCGAACACGCCCAGAATCCGCTGGTAGTCCGGCGCCAGCACCGTCACCGGCAGCCCTTCGCGCCAAGGCGGCACGATCGAGCCCGGCACCGGCGCGGGCGAGGACACGGTGTGCGCCTCCGCCTCGGTCACTGCGGTGGTCTCGGCAGCCGAGGCCGCCAGGGCCTCGACCAGCTCCTCCCGCGCGATCACCCGCCGGTCCAGCTCGATCTCCGCCGCCTCCAACACCCCAGCCAGCCGCGCGACTTTCTCGCGCAGCCCTTCCACCCGCACTCGGGCCACTGTCTCCCGCTCCTCCAGCATTCCCAGCACCGACGCCATCGCGCACCCCTCGATCACGGAGCCGAAACAAGACGCCGCATGCCTCCCTCACCCCGAGCGAGACCATGCCTGACCAGCGGAAAGCAAGCGATCATGTCCGGTTGAGATACGGCTTCTGAGGTAAAAGAGCCCGGCAGACGTTTGATACACCCTGGGTATCGCACCCGGCTCGCTCCCGACCGTGGGGCACGCCCCGCAGGTCGTGCGGAACCCGCTTGGCTTCTTCCGCAACCTTCCCGGCCACGGTGCCCTCGTCCGTCTCCGGCTCGGTTCGATACCCGCGGGGTGTGCCACCACGAGCTTGGGCACCGGATGCTCCGAGATCCCCCTACCTATGACAAGGGTGGAAAGATCCAAAAGATGGCCCGCCGGCTGCTGGCTACCGGCGTGATCATCACTGCGTATGCAGGGCAACGTGAGCAGCGGCGGATGATGCAGCCGGCATTTCATCAGGCCCGGCTGCCGGGTACGTCGAGGCTATGACCAACTGCAGCCGGGAGGTCGTCACCAACTGGAAGCCTGGTCAGATCATCGACGTGAACAACGAGATGCTCGCGTCCGCGTGCCCTCAGGCCCGGGCCGCCCGTCTGAAGGACCGCCCACTATGGGCCCGCGCTAACCAGCAGCGCGGGCCCATGCTCGTCCATGAACGCCGTGGTGTGCCCGGGAAGCAAGGAGATCGACGCTGGCTCCGGCGGCCGACCGGTGTATTGCAGGATCTCGCATGCCCGGCTGCCGGCGATTGCCGGTGAAGCGGGCCACGAGGCTGTCCGCCACGCCAGTCACGAGTGGGCGAGAGGTCAACTCCATCTCAGCCAGCCCAGACCAGGTTGAGCACCGGTTCGGTCCAGGTGTAGCGAGTGGCAGCCAGGCCGGGGCTGGCAGAGGATGAGAGCGTGGGTGCGGGGCCGTGCCGTCGAGGAGGCCCGGACATGCGCTGGTGGTCGTCACTGATCACGATCGGGCGGGACGGACTGCGTATTCAACGCGCGTTCGCGGCCCCGTCGGCGATCGTGCGGGCCGTTTTGGCGGTGCTGCTCGCCACCGTCCTCGGGCTGCTGCTGAACGACCCGCTGGCCGGGGCCATGGCCAGCGTCGGTGCGTTCATCTGCGGCATCGGTACGCTGCTGAGCCCGTTGCGGCACCCGGTGGTGAACGCGGTCGGGATGGCTGCGGCCTTCAGCGCCATGGCGGTGCTGGGGGCGCTGGTGCACGCCAGCACCTGGTTGTTCCTACTGCTGCTCGCGGTCGCGGCGTTCGCCATCGGGCTGTGGCGCACGGTGGGTGTCGCGCCCGGCATCCGGGGCTGCCTCGCGGTCATCGGGCTGATGATCACGGCTGATCTCGCTCCGGACGTGCACGGCGGCCTGGTGATAGCCGGGTGGATCGCGGTCGGGACCGGACTCGTCGTCGTGGTGTGGTTGCTCCCGCCGTACGGTCCGCGGTTCGCTTCCCAGCGCCGTGCGCTTGCCGCCCTGTACCAGTCGCTCGCTGAGGCATCGGTCAAGGCCGGGTCCGACGTCGTGAGCGAGGCGGCTCCGTTCACGGCGGCCCGGCACGCCCTGGACCTGCTGCCGCAGTTCAGCCGGCCGGCCGCGGCGGCCATGTTCGGACTGCTGGGCGAGGCTGAGCGCATCCGCCGCGTGCTGCATACCGTACGGGTCACGGCATCCGGGGCGGCAGCAGCGGGGAACCAGAAGGCCCTGGTCGGCGCAGCTCAGGTGCTGGGGAACATCTCCCGTACTGTGGCCTCCGGCCGCGAGCACTGCGCCCCGGAGGAGGTCTGGGCGGTCCTGGAATCGGCGGCGGACGACTCGCCCGTGCGCGGCCCGCGGGATCTGGCTGCACGGCTGCGGCTGGCCGAGCAGCTGGCCCGGCGCTCGACGGAGGGCCGCGTCGGCGATGTGCTGGAGCCCCACACCGAGGTGCCGGGCCTGTACGCGGGCACGCCCTCCGTGGCACGCGCCGCCCGGCGGATCCGGGCGCAGCTGCATCTCCAGTCGCCGATCTTCCGCCATGCGGTGCGAATCGCCGTGGGCGTGGTGCTCGCCGAGGTCATCGGCCGGTCGATCGGCGGCTGGGGCGGGCTGGGCATCTCCGCGCACGGCTTTTGGGTGGCCCTGACCACCCTGCTGGTGCTGTTCCCCGAGTACGGGCACACCATGGCCCGCGGCTGGGGACGGGCGGCCGGGGCCGTGCTGGGCGGCCTCTTGGCCTGGGTGCTCTCCCTGCCGCACTGGTCACCCGCCGGCCTCGCGGTCGCGTCGGTGGTGCTGGCAGCGGCGTCGTTCGCGACCCTGCGGACCGGGCAGCTGATGCTCAACCTGTGGCTGACCACCTGGATCGTCTTCCTGATCCACCACGTCGGCGGGCTGCCCGGGCCCACTGCGTGGGCCCGGGCAGCCGACACGGTGGTCGGCGCGGTGCTGGCGATCGTTATCTTCCTGGTCTGGCCGACGTGGTCCACCCGGCGGCTGCCGGGCCTGCTCGCGGAGTGGCTGCGGGTGCAGGACCGGCTGCTGCCCGAGCTGCTGACCGGCTACGCCGACGTCGGGGCGGCCGACCTGGCAGCCGTCGACGCGCTGCGGGCGCGGTCACGGCAGGTCCGGGAGCATATGGAAGTTGCGGTGGAGCAGTCGCACGCCGAGCCCGCCGAGCACCGCGGGCCCTGGTCGAGTACGCAGATGGAGCGGATCAGGGCTCAGGTCTCCATGGTCGCCGGATGTGCCACCCTGCTGGGCGAACACCTGCCGCGCACATCGCAGGAGACCGTGCCTGAGCTGACCGAACTGGCCGATCCGATGCACGAACACCTCACCGCCCTGGCCCGCGCCGCCGTTGGTGCCGAGACCGTGGCCCCGGGGGCGTTGCGGTCGGTGTACGACTCCTTCACCGCCCGCTCCGGCCTGCCGGCCGAGAGGTCGGACGGCTCCGGAAGCGCCGCGACCGGCCGGGCTGTCGCCCTGAGCGCCGCGACCGTCGACGCCGTCGAGGACCTGACCGCCACCATCGCCTCCCGCCACCGCCCCGGTCGTCACACGGCAGCGTGAGATGTACCCGGGCTCGTCGCCCGCCTCGACCATTGCTCTCCGCGCCGGCAGG
The DNA here is from genome assembly GCF_043202415.1 of Streptomyces sp. NPDC048192. Taxonomy (NCBI): domain Bacteria; kingdom Bacillati; phylum Actinomycetota; class Actinomycetes; order Kitasatosporales; family Streptomycetaceae; genus Streptomyces; species Streptomyces sp. NPDC048192. The sequence continues at coordinate 12,969 of NZ_JBIDAL010000020.1, read as the reverse complement.
CCGTCTGTGCGCCTGGCCGCACGGTCAGATGTCCGGCGTCTCCGGTGCGAGGCGACACCCGATGCTCGTGATGCCGATGCCGTTGTGGACAGGTCGGTGCGCTCACCTGCGGATGATGTGGTCCGACGGATACGGGGTGGCCGGCGTGACCGGCGGACCTCCGGCCTCCGCCGTCATCGGTTGCGCATAGAGATAGGGAACCGGGACCGGTGAGGTGGGAGGGAAACCTGGCACGGCGGCGTCGAGATGGGCATCCAGGCTCAGCGCGGCGGAGATGAGGGCGAGGTGGGTCAACGCTTGCGGAAAGTTGCCGAGTTGCTCGCCGGTCAGTCCGATTTCCTCGGAGTACAGACCGAGATGATTGGCGTAGGTGAGCATCTTCTCGAAGACGAATCGCCCCTCACGCAGATGGCCGGCGCGGGCCAGGGCCTCGACGTACCAGAACGTGCATGCCGAGAAGGTGCCTTCGGACCCGCGCAGCCCGTCCGGAGAGGCGGAGGGATCGTACCGGTACACGAGTCCGTCGGACACGAGATCCTTCTTGATCGCGTCCAGGGTCGAGAGCCACCGCGGGTCCTGCGGGGGGATGAACCCCACCGCGGGCATCCGCAGCAGCGCGGAGTCCAGGACCTCGCTGCCCAGGTACTGGGTGAACGCGGCACGCTCCTCACTCCAGCCTCGCTGCATGATCTGCCAGTAGATGGCGTCGCGTTGCCTGGTCCAGCGCTGTGTCTCACCGGGGCGGCCGCTCCGGGCGGCCATACGGACGGCCCGGTCCAACGCGATCCAGCTCATGAGCCGCCCATAGGTGAAGTCCTTGTCACCGCCCCGTGTTTCCCAGATACCGGCTTCGGGACGGTCCCAGTTCTCGCACACCCAGTCCACCGTGTTGATCAGTGCCTCCCAGATGCGGCAGGTCGTCGGCAGACCGCGCAGGTCTGCGAAATGGAGGCACTCCAGCGCCGATCCGTAGATGTCGAGCTGCAACTGGTCAGCGGCACCGTTGCCGACCCGGACCGGAGCTGAGGACCGGTAGCCTGCCCAGTGCCCGAGGGTCTGCTCCGCCAGGTCGGCGGAGCCGTCGACGCGGTACATGACCTTCAGAGGGTGCTCGCCCGATCCGGCGACTTCCTGAACGCGGTCGCCCAGCCACTCGGTGAACGCCATGGCCTCGTCGGTGAATCCCAGTCCGAGCAGCGCGTGCAGGGACAGGGAGGCATCACGCACCCAGGCGTAGCGATAGTCCCAGTTTCGCTCGCCTCCGGCCTGTTCCGGCAGGCTGGTGGTCGGGGCCGCGACCATGGCTCCGGACGGGGCATATGTCATCAGTTTGAGCGTCATGGCAGAGCGGTTGATCGTCTCCCGCCACCGTCCTGTGTAGCGTGAATGCGCCAGCCAGCTGTGCCAGAAGGCGATGGTGTCCTCCAGAAGACGCTCGCATTCCTCTGGCGGGACGATGCGGGGCGGACCGTCGGCGAACGTCTCCAGCATGAGGCCGCGGGTCATACCGGCTCGCAGCCTTATGGACATGAGCGCTTTTCCTGCCCGAATTCTCCGGTCGTCCAGGCGCTCGTCGTCGAGTGTGTCCACTACGTGGATGGTCAAGTCCGCGTCCCGGCCGGCGAAATGCCAGCCACCCATGGACGACGTGACCTCATGTGATTGCCGCGCGTAGTCGAACCGCGGGGCGATCTCGATGTCGAACGAGATCTCGCCGCGTGTGCAGCGCAGCATGCGGACCAGCCGGTGATTGTTCGTCGGACTGCGTGGCGAGGCAGGAGGCATGAAATCCACGACCGAGCCGACGCCTTGCTCGGTCATGAATCTGGTGAGCAGCACACAGGTGTCCGGGTAGTAGAGCTGCTTGGTCGCGTACGTCGGCGCCTGGGGAGCGATCGTCCAGTGACCTCCGGTGTCACCGTCGAGCAGTGCTGCGAAGATGCTCGGCGAGTCGAATCGCGGGCTGCAGAACCAGTCGATCGTTCCCTCGGTGGACACCAGCGCGGCCGTGTGCAGGTCACCGATGAGTCCGTGGTCTTCGATCAGCGGATGTTCGTTCATGGGGCCTCTTCCCGACGTGCCTGGCGTCTGCGGTGACGTCGCCGCTCCCCACCATGCGAAGCTGAGGACGTGCCATGCGCCCCTCCTCCAGACTGCCCGGCGTGCGCAGGCTTCGCATTACTCCTGGAAGCGGAGCAGCTGCGCGCCCTGGTATCTGCGCTGACGATGTCCTACGCGGATGGCGGTCACGGAGTGCTCGGCAGGGCGGACACCGCAGACATGTGGGCGGTGTTCGTCCGCCAGCTGCTCACGTTCCCGCTGAATCCCCGCTGCTCTCGCGTTGCGTGGCCCTCCCGCCGAGCTGATGCTGTATATGAGGCATGCCGACCATTCGAGTGAACCGAACGCACAGGGCTGCGTGACCTGCTGACTTCGCGGCCCGAGTGAGGAGCGGGGTTCCAGATGAGGCTTGTCGTCGATCTCAACCGGTGCCAGGGATTCGCGCAGTGCGCCTTCCTCGCCCCGGACGTCTTCACTCTGCACGGCGAGGAGGCGCTGCTCTACACCTCCCGCTTCGACGAGGCCCTGCGTGACCAGGTGGAACAAGCCGTGGCCGCCTGCCCGGTCCAGGCCATTCTCGCCGACTTCTCCGACGAACCGACGAAGGTGGTGGAGGGCCGTGTCGGCTGACACCGGTGCCGCGGCCCTCCGGCGGGAGGGACGCATCGTCGTCGTAGGTGCCTCGCTGGCCGGACTGCGTGGGGCGGAGGTCCTGCGCGACCGGGGCTTCACCGGGTCGCTCACCCTGATCGGCGACGAGCCGTACGAGCCGTACGACCGGCCGCCGCTGTCCAAGCAGGTGCTGCTGGGGCTGGAGGATGCCGAGGCGACCGCGCTGCCGCGCAGGCGTGACATCGACGCCGAATGGCGTCTGGGCGTGGCCGCCGCGGGCCTGGACCGAACCGCCAAGCAGGTGATCCTCGCCGACGGAGACACCGTGCCCTACGACCGCCTGCTCATCACCACCGGTACCAAGGCCCGGCCCTGGTTCCACCCGGAACAGGCGGCGCTGGACGGGGTTTTCGTGCTGCGTACCCTTGACGACTCCGCACGGCTGTGCCGGAAACTCGCCACCGGCCCACGTCGGACGCTGGTGATCGGCGCCGGTTTCACGGGCTCCGAGATCGCCTCCGTCTGCCGGGAGCGCGGCCTGGAGGTGACGGTCGTCGAACGCGGCCCGGCACCCTTGGTCGGCGCCCTCGGCGGGGTCCTCGCTGCGGTGGCGGCCCGGCTACAGCATGATCATGGCGTGGACCTTCGTTGCGGAGTCAGTATCACCGCGCTGGAGGGCGACCAGGCCGGACGGCTCCGGCGCGCCCACCTGTCCGACGGATCGGCGATCGACGTCGACGTGGCGGTGGTCTGCCTCGGCGCCGTCCGGAACACCGAATGGCTCGCCGGCTCCGGAGTGGCCGCCGGCCCCAGGGGGATCGCCTGCGACGCGGGATGCCGGGTGTTCGACGTCAACGGAATCGTCACCGACGACATCTATGCCGCCGGCGACGTCGCCCGCAGCCCGCACCCGCTGTTCGGATACCAGTTCCTGTCGCTGGAGCACTGGGGCAACGCGGTCGAACAGGCCCGGATCGCCGCCCACAACATGATCAGCGCAGGTCCCGAGCGCCGCCCGCACCTGTGGGTGCCGATGTTCTGGTCGGTCCAGTTCGGCGTCAACATCAAGTCGGTGGGTGTGCCGACTATGGGCGATCAACTGGTCGTAGCGCAGGGGGCACTCGCCGAGGAGCGGTTCGTCGCGGTGTACGGGTATCGCGGACGGGTCATCGCCGCGGCATCCTTCGACGCGGGCAAGTGGCTGGGGCACTACCAGCAGCAGATCGAGACCGGAGCGTCGTTCCCGCCGGACTACCCAGTGGTGGACGGCCGTGCCGACGCCGTGCAGCCGATCGATCCGGCGTTCCCGGACCCCCACCTGCCCACCCACGAACCCACCGTCACCCTGACCGGCCACTCACCGACCGAGCGGCGTGTCCATTTCGTCCCGGCGCGCGCCTGACCCTCTTTCCGGACCGTCGGCCCTCAGGAGACACCATGACTCTCGGCACCCTGTTCGCCCAGATCACCGACTACGCGAGTCGCGCCGATCCGTACCCGCTCTACGCGGCACTGCGCGCCTCGCCGGTCAGCCGTCAGGACGATGGGTCGTACCTGGTCAGCACGTATTACGAGGTGCGGAGCCTGGCCAACGACCCGCGGCTGAGCAACGACCTGCGCAACCGCACTCCCGGCGCCGACGGCCCAGCCATGTCCGAGGAGGACACGAATCTGCCGCCGAGCTTCCTGTTTCAGGACCCGCCCGGACACGACCGGCTGCGCAATGCGGCGATGCGGCCGTTCGGGCCCCCGCACAGCCCCAGGTTCCTCCACAACCTGCGTGGAGAGCTGGCCAGGGTCGTGGCCGAGCTGTTCGACGGGCTCGAAGGCAAGGACGAGATCGACGTGGTCGACGACTTCGCCTATCCTCTGCCCGTCACGGCCATCTGCAAGGTCCTGGGCGTGCCGCGCGAGGACGAACAACGCTTCCACGGCTGGGCCGATACCGTCGCGTCGGGGCTCGATCCCAGTGGCGGGCCAAGAGGCGCGGAAAAGGCCCAGCAGGCACGCCGCGAGCTGGGCGTCTACCTCTCCGGCCTGATCGACACCAAGCGCCGCCGCAACGGCAGCGGGATCCTCGGTCCCCTCGCCCGCGAAACGGGCCCCGGCGGCACCATGTCGACCACGGAGCTGGTGTCCACCGCGATTCTTCTCCTGATCGCGGGCCACGAGACCACCGTCAACCTGATCAGCAACGCGACGCTCACGCTGCTGCGCCACCCCGAGGTCCTCGAGCGGTTCCGGAAGGAACCAGAGCTGGTCGTCCCGCTCGTCGAGGAGGTGCTGCGGTACGAGCCGCCGGTCCAGTTCATACCGTTCACCACCGCCCTGGCCGACATCGACGTCGCCGGGACCACCATTCCTAAGGGCGCGCCTGTCCGGCTGATGCTGGCCTCGGCCAACCGCGACCCGAAACGCTTCGAGGATCCCGACCGGTTCGATCCCGACCGCGCGGACAACCAGCACTTGGGGTTCTACACCGGCATCCACTACTGCTTCGGCGCCCCGCTGGCCCGGATGGAGGCGCAGCTCGCCCTGCCGGAGCTCTTCCGCCGGATCAAGAACCCACGGCTGCTGGCGGACCCACCGCCGTACCGCGCCAACCCCGTCCTGCGCGGCCCCCGCCACCTTCCCGTGGCGATCGACGGCCTCACCGCACCATGACGCAGGAGCCGTCCAGCGGGGACCCTTTTCAGAACCCGTTCCGGTACTGCCCCGTCCACACCGGCGTCGCGGTCTTCCTCCCCGACTCCCTCCCCGTCATCCGGGCCATGGCCGAACGAAGCGCCAACATCGTGTGTTGGACCGAGTTCGACCGCGGCGGCCTCAAACGTTGAAAACGATCAGACAGGCAGGACGTTCCGTCGCGGCCTGGACGGCGCTGCACCTCACCGAATGCAGCCACCCCTCGTGCGGTAAGACAGCTCACCGTCGAGCACGAGGGCCTCGCACAGCTAGGCGGCCGCGGCGGCGATGCCAGAATCACCACGAGTCCGGGACGCGCGAGGGACGGCCCGGAAACCGTCCACCTTCTGCTCCGTGATCCTGTACACGCGGCAGAGCCTCATCCTCAGGCAGCGATCGTCGTGCCTCGGCGAGCATCGGCTCGGTAGGAGGGTCAGCACCACACCGTCACGTAGGCCATCTGGCGGTCGACGCTTGCGCCCGGTGCGGGCGTGCGTTCCGCTGGCAAGCGGATGCCAGAGCATCCCTCTCTTCCCGCCCGGCCTGCCCCCGTACGGCCGGAGCTGCGCCGACGGAGGCCACATGCCCATCTGCACCACCCGCGACGGTGTCGAGATCTTCTACAAGGACTGGGGCCACGGGCGTCCCGTAGTGTTCATCCACGGCTGGCCGCTCAATGGCGACGCCTGGCAGGACCAGCTCAAGGCCGTCGTCGACGCCGGATACCGCGGAATCGCGCACGACCGTCGCGGACACGGACACTCCACGCCCGTCTGGGACGGCTACGACTTCGACACCTTCGCCGACGACCTCAACGACCTGCTCACCCACCTCGACCTGCGAGACGTCAGCCTGGTCGCGCACTCCATGGGTGGCGGCGAGCTCGCGCGCTACATCGGCCGACACGGCACCGGGCGGCTGCGCTCGGCGGTGCTGCTGTCCGCCATCCCGCCGGTGATGATCAAGTCTGACAAGAATCCCGAGGGCGTGCCGGACGAGGTGTTCGACGGGCTCAAGGACGGCGTCCTCACCGAGCGCTCCCAATTCTGGAAGGACACCGCGGAGGGTTTCTTCTCCGCCAACCGCCCCGGCAACAAAGTCACCCAGGGCAACAAGGACGCCTTCTGGTACATGGCAATGGCGCAGACCATCGAAGGCGGCGTGCGATGCGTGGACGCCTTCGGCTACACCGACTTCACCGAGGACCTGAAGAAGTTCGACATCCCCACCCTGGTGGTGCACGGCGACGACGACCAGGTTGTGCCCATCGACGCCACCGGCCGCAAGTCCGCCCAGATCATCCCGAACGCCGAGCTGAAGGTGTACGAGGGCGGCTCCCACGGCATCGCGATGGTGCCGGGCGACAAGGAGAGGTTCAACCGGGACCTGCTGGAATTCCTCACCAAGTAGAAGCCGACCCTGCCGGCCGCACGTTCTCGCTCGCCTTCGCCCAGGACGACGAAGGAACGGCTGCCCCCGCGGCCTCGGACTCGGGCCGGCCGCCATCGAGCCGTTCCTGCACAGCGGCCGGCCTCACCCTGCGCCGAGACAGCGCGGTGCCGAATCCTTTGCCGGTCGCGCTCGTCTCGTATCCCCGGCATCCCGACCATGGTCGATCACGATGCGCAGGATTGCGCCGTCGGCGGCTTCAGCATGGCTGACGACCACCTCGCTGGAGAGGTCCGTCCTCGTTGCCCCAGTGGGGGTCTGTGTCAGGCGTCCGCCGCGTACCGCCAGAAGTCCCTGATCATCGGTGCCGGTACGGGACCCATCGCTGCCACCTGAGTCAGCAGGATGGTGACCGCGCCCGTGGCCGGGATGACGTGCGCCGCTGTGCCCGTGCCGCCGACCCAGCCGTAACGGCCGGGCACATTCCACGGGTTGGACCGGTGGCTGTCAACCGAGCCGCCGAAGCCCCAGCCCTGGCCCTCCAGGAACAGTCGGCCGATGTCGCGCTGGACCGGATTCGTGTGGTCGGTGGTCATCATGCGTACGGAGTCGGCCGACAGCACCCGGCGGCCGTCGGCCGCGACCCCGCCGGCCAGCAACATCCGGCAGAAGGCCAGCCAGTCGTCGGCGGTCGAGGCCAGCCCGCCGTTGCCGAGCGGTAGCGCCGGCAGGCTCCTCCACTCGCCGTCCGGGCCGTCGGCGAGTTCCAGGCTGCCGTCATCGCCTGGCCTGTAGAAGCTGGTGAACCGGCCCCGCTTGGCGGCCGGCACCTCGAAACCGGTGTCCACCATGCCCAGCGGCCCGAAGATCCGCTCCGTCAGGAACTCCGGCAGCGGCTGTCCGGTGACCCGTGAAATCAATACTCCCTGCAGGACGGAGCAGGTGTCGTACAGCCAGGCAGCGCCCGGCTGGTACAGCAGCGGGATGCGGCCGAGCGCCGCCATCCACTCGTCGGCCGGCGGGAAGTTGCTCGGCACCCGGCCGTCCTTTTGCACCGTGAACAACTCCTGCACCGCCGGCAGGGTGAAGTCGGAGGGGAATCCGTACCCGGCCTGGGAGGCCAGCACGTCGAACACGGTGATGGGCCGGTCGGCCGGCACCACGTCGTCCACCGGGCTCGCCGGCGTGCGTACGACCACCGGCTTCCCCAGCTCCGGCAGCCACGTCCCGATCGGGACGTCCAGTGCGAGCGTGCCCTCCTCCACGAGGATCAGCAGTGCGGCGGCGGTGACGGACTTGGTGATCGAGGCGACCCGGAAGATGGAGTCCCTCGCCATCGGGACGCCGTCGCCGACGTCCTGTGTGCCGACGGCCGCCACCTCGACCTGGTCACCCCGGGCCACGAGGCCAACCGCTCCCGGCAGCGCACCGGCACCGACGTGGGCTTCGAGCAAGTCGTGCAGGGTCGTCACAAGGTCCGCCTTCCAGAAGATCGCTGTCGAAGGACAGACTCCCGCCCAGGCCGAAAATCATCGGCGTCGACAGGTCTGATGGCCAGAGCCTCGTCACGGGCAGATCCGACTCGCGCCAGACATGTGCGTCTGCCTTGTTGCCGGGTGCCGACCGGGCTGAGGCCACCACCAGGCGGGTGTCGGCATCCATGATGACCTGCACATTCGCCGAGATAGGCTCCGTTCCCCAGTGCGTCGAAACCCGTTCGCCGCTTCCGTGGGGCGATCACTGTGGCTGACTGCTTGTGGCAGGGGGTTCCAGCCCTTCGTGCCGTGGTCGACGAAGGACAGCCGGTAAGGCGGGCCATACGGCTGTCCGTCATCGTCGGTCACGAGTGGGCGGGGAGTCACCTCAGTGTCAGTCTGCTCCGACCAGGCTGCGCGCTGGTTCGGGCGAAGCCGTTTGACTGTGGTCGGTCATACCGGCGCACCGGGATCGATGGGACGGTTGCGCAGTGCCGTCCCGGGCGGGGGTCTGACTCTTGAGATCTTTGACCGAAGTGTCCAGTCACAGGCGTGTCGACTGTCGTTGCGGGATGGCGCCTTCCGGTACCGAGCCACAGGGCGTGTCCCAATAGGGGCCTTGCCAAGTTTCAGGCGTCATCACGGTTCAGACCGCCCGGGCGGGCCGGTGCCATCCGTCCAGCATCACGTCATCACGTGGGAGGCGAACCATCATGACGAGCCGACAGCGCAGCACCTCATCGAGCGCGGGTCCTCCCGTTCGGCGCGAGGTCGTCCTGGGCGTGGACACGCACGGCGAGGTGCATGTTGCCGCCGTGATCTCCCCGCTCGGGAAGATCCTCGGAACGGAGTCCTTTCCCGCGACGGCGGCCGGCTACCGGCAGCTGCTCATGTGGGCCCGCAAGCGGGGTACGGTGCGCCGGGCCGGTGTGGAGGGCACCGGCACCTTCGGCGCGGGCCTGTCCCGCTACCTGCTGGCCCAGCAGATTCAGGTGTTCGAAGTGAACCGGCCCGACCGCTCGGCCCGCCGACTGCTGGGGAAGTCGGACCCGCTCGACGCTCAGGCCGCCGCGCGGGCCGTGCTCAGCGGTCGTGCCCGGGCCCGGGCCAAGTCCGGCGACGGTCAGGTGCACAGCGCCCGGATCTTCAAGCTCGCCAAGGACTCCGCGGTCAAGGCCCGTACCCAGGCGATCAACCAGCTCAAGGCCGTCCTGGTCATTGCCGACCCCGTTCTGCGGGAACAGCTCTCCGGCCTGGGCAATGCCGAGTTGTTCCGCACCTGCGCGCGCCTCGGCCCGCACGACGCTGAGGGAGACGAGGACGCGGTGACTCAGGCCACCCACCTGACGTTGCGCATGCTCGCCGAGCGCGTCGAGCAGCTCACTGGGCAGATCAATGAGCTGAACCAGCGCCTGACCGGGCTCGTCGAACGCCACGCCCCACAGCTGCTCGAACCGGTGGGCATCGGTCCGGACAGCGCCGTCACTCTCCTGATCACCATGGGAGACAACCCCGAGCGACTGAACACCGAGGCATCCTTTGCTGCCCTTTGCGGAGTCAGCCCCATCGAGTACTCCTCGGGCCGGAGGAGCACGCGCCGGCTCAACCACGGCGGCGACCGCCAGGCGAACGCGGCCCTGCACCGCATCGTCTTCACCCGGCTGCGTCATGACCCGCGCACGCAGGCGTACTACGAACGCCGCACCCAGGAGGGCAAGACACGTCGTGAGATCATCCGATGCCTCAAGCGGTATGCCGCCCGAGAGGTGTTCAACCTGGTCAGGCCGGTTGCCCGCACCCCCACGTTATAGGGGCGTCCGTGAGACGTGAGAGGGTCTGGGGCGTGAGTGAGACACCCCCGAACACCCTGCAATACCGCTTTGACGGGCCAGAAGACGCTCCGGTCCTGATCTTGGGTCCCTCACTGGGTACCACATGGCACATGTCGTAGAAGCCGTCCAGGGCCGTCCATCCAGTCCTATGCAGACATGTATGTCCAGTTTCGGGATCCTGCGCCGGGAGGGTGTCCACGGAGTTGGTGATTCGCGCGTGACACCTGACTGCACGACGAAGCCGCGTCGGTCTGGTCCGGCGGGGCTTTGTCGTGTGGCTGGTCAGGCTGGGCGGGAGCCTGCGCGAGGGCTCCATTGCACTCAGATTCTCCTCTTTCGAACACCGAAGCAAGGAGGCGGTGACGACACGCGGCACACGGCCGATGTGCAGCATGCGGCAGCGGAACTCCTCGCGACCAACCAGGTCGTGGTCTACGCTCTTGCAAAGTCGAAGCCTTCTACGGGGAGGACAAGCACTGCTACCTGCAGCAGACCCTCTTACTGCCACCTGACTTGACTCAGAGGACTCAAACGCCACGTCGCCCGCGAGATCTACCCGCAGATCCAGCCGGCGACAGCCTCCGTCGCCGCATCTTCTGCCACTTGACGCAGCATAGGAGTATCCTCGGCACCCACGTGCGTGCCGAGAAGCGGGCCTTCAGCGATGGCCAGGACTGGCTGACCGTCTTCCAGCTACCCGCCTAGGCGCCCGAGCTCAACCCCGTCGAAGGCGTGTGGTCGTTGCTACGACGCGGCTACACCGCCAACGTGGCCTTCTCCAACGCAGACCACCTCATCCGCACAGTCCGCCAGGGCCTTCGCAAGATCCAGTATCGCCCGGCGCTCCTCGACGGATGCCGCACAGAAACCGGACTCGTCTTCCGACCCAGATAACTCACGGCGACACCACGAGTTCAAGCTCAGTAAAGGCTCCTTATCCGCGCCATTACCGATCCAGTCGCCTTTTATTGCTGGAAGTCGGAGGCTGACTTCTAGGATTCTATAGAGATGTCGTATGTCGCCTCGCACTTATTGGTGTAAGACTGATCAAATTTCGGATTTGTGTAGGTGCGGGTGATAAAGCTATCGGGTTCGTAGTCCTTGATGTCATTGAGGAAAGAGGGACCCATTAGTAGATGGTCCGTGAAGGTGCACACCTCGTTCCCGTCGAAAAAATTTTTGAACTCGAGGTTGACATCTATGTTCTCCCATGGGTGCACCCATAGCCTGATACTGCCGGGAACCACCGGGGTGCCCGATAGGGGGATTGCATCCCCAGTGGCGCCATTGCAGACTTCATCTCCGTTTGTCGAGTTGCACATGTTGAGGTCATTGTCGTTCCAAAACGATGGGCCATCCCAGCCTCTAAGTTCGTCTCCAGGATGTGTTATTCGGGCCATTGTGTGCTGGAATGAAAAAAGACCACCGTCCCCGCCTGGGCCAACTCCCATGTCGTACCAGGGTCCGTTATGTGAATTATAGGCTCTTCTTGGCGCGTACGCCGCATCTCCCGTGGTAAGCCATTTCCAGTCATAGGTCGAAGTGGTCTGAGGTCTGTCGTCTGCACCGAACCTGCCGTAGACGGCCGCATATGCCGATGAATAGGTACCGCATCCCCGAGGTGCCGGATATGCGCATGTACCCATCACGCTCTCGTCGGTGTAAAGATCCGTGATATCGACGTATCCCAGGTGCACATCAACCCAGCAGCCGCTTTGGCAAATGCTTGCGTCGTATGCTTGTGCAGTCCCTGCGGGAATAGTTGCTGCGAGAAGAGCGAGAATCGACACCCCGAAAAATGTTCTGCGTGTGGTGGCACGCTGACCGGAATGGCGACGTGTGATTTCCTCTCTCTTGGCCGAGGTAACCGTCTTTTAAATGCGCTTAACCCATGATTTCATCTCATTTTCCTTGCTTTCTAGATGTATTGAAACAGGCACCCTGCGATGGCCGCTCGCAGGTCCCGCTGAGGTCCCACGCAATGTTGCTGAAAGACTGCGAAAAGCTCTCGGGCCAGCGATCTCCGCGAGACAGTCGTCTATCAGGCGGGGCAGAACTTGGTCTTCTAAGGAAGTAACCCCTCTCGCAGCAAGGCTATAGGAATTCATGAGCGACCGTGTGAGTAGTGGGTACTCCACTTACTGGACCGTGAGTCCTTTCAAACCTCAACTTGACATCGACAGGTGAAGCGTGAGGACGGCCTTGACCGCGGGGGATGCGGATGGCAACGGAGCTTACGCAGCAGCCGCCGGGTCTTTAGGGTGGCCATCGCCTGCTCACAGAGGGTGCGGATCTTGGCGTGGGACAGGTTCACGGCCCGCTGGCCTGCGGACAGCTTCTCCCAGAGGCCCCGGTAGGGCACTCGCACCGTGCCGCCGGCACCCTGGTACCCCTTGTCCGCCCCAGCAGCGCACCCCGGCCTCGGCCAGGGCGTCGACGATGCCGTGGGTGCGTGCGGCCCTGATGTCGTGGACTGCGCTGGGCAGCGCGGGTGAGGCCCAGAGCAGCCGACCGAAAGGATCGGTGATGATCTGGACGTTCATCCCGTGCTTCTTATACTTCCCCGAGTAGAAGGGGCCCCGACGCCGTGGAGCCTGCGCCGGATTGGGGTCAGCCGTGGACCCAGCCGCGAGTGCGCTATCCAGGCGACGGCGACGACACATCGGAGGTCATCGCGCTGCGTAGTTTTCGGCGGTTGTCCACCCCGACCTTGCGGTAGATGCGGTAGAGGTGGTTGCTCACAGTACGCACGGACAACGTGAGGCGTTCGGCGATCTCCCTGTCACTGAGCCTCTTTCATCGTGAATAGTCGCAGGTCAGTAGTACGTGGATGGCTTGGACAGTGCGGCTGATGCGGCGGGTGGAAGAGCGTGTTCTGCGCATGATGCGCCAGGACTTGAGTCGGGCGAAGGCCC
>NZ_JBIDAL010000019.1:0-159142 GCF_043202415.1 Streptomyces sp. NPDC048192 | reverse complement strand
GCCATGGCCGACCAGCTGGAGACCGCCATCGAGCAGAAGGGCAAGGGCGACCTCGCCGCCCTCCTCGCCGGCGGCGACACCTGGACCGTCACCGGCTGACGAGGCTGTCCGTCACGAGGCCCGGGACCGTGCGTCCCGGGCCTCGTCGTATGCCCGGCGGGCGCTGAGCACGTCGTCCATGCGCCGCTCGGTCCAGCGGGCCAGCTCCCGTACCTGTTCCGCCGCCTCGCGGCCTAGGCCGGTGAGCGAGTAGTCGACGCGCGGCGGGATGACGTGCTGGGCGTCCCGGTGCACGAGACCGTCGCGCTCCAGGGTCTGGAGGGTCTGCGTGAGCATCTTCTCGCTGACGCCGCGCCCGCCTAGGCCGCTGATCGCCCGGCGCAGCTCGCTGAACCGGTAGGGGCGGTCGAGGAGCTGGATCAGGACCAGCACCCCCCAGCGGCTGGTGACGTGCTCCAGGACCAGGCGGTAGGGGCACAGGGCCTCAGCGTCGCCCGTCCGATCACTTACCGACATGCCAGTACCTTACTTCAAAGTGGGTACTTTCCAGAAGTTAGCGCACTGCCTAGGGTGAGTGGCATACCCACCGCACAAGGAGTCGTGAACCATGAGCATCGTCGTCACCGGAGCCACCGGCCACCTCGGCCGCCATGTCGTGGAGCAGCTGCTGGAGAAGGTTCCGGCGGAGCAGATCACCGCCGTCGTGCGCGACACGGCGAAGGCCGCCGACTTCGCCGCCCGCGGGGTCACGCTGGCCGTCGCCGACTACAACGCGCCCGAGACCTTCGACGGCCTGTTCGCCGCCGGCGACAAGGTGCTGCTGATCTCCGGCAACGAGTTCGACAAGGGCCGGGTGGGGCAGCACCAGGTCGTCATCGACGCGGCGAAGGCGGCCGGCGTGGCGCTGCTCGCGTACACCAGCGCGCCGGGGAGCCTGACCGCCGCGCTCGCCGACGACCACCGGGCCACGGAGGAGGCGCTGCTCGGCTCCGGCCTGCCGTACAGCCTGCTGCGCAACGGCTGGTACCACGAGAACTACACCGAGAACCTCTCCCCGGTGCTGGAGCACGGCGCGGTCGTCCAGGCCGCCGGCGACGGCCGGGTCTCCTCGGCGGCCCGCGCCGACTACGCCGCCGCGGCGGTCGCCGTGCTCACCGGCGAGGGCCACGAGAACACGACGTACGAGCTGGGCGGCGACGAGGCATGGAGCTTCGCCGAGTACGCGGCCGAGCTGAGCCGGCAGACCGGCAGGGAGATCGCGTACGCCCCGGTCTCGGTCGAGGCCCTCACCGGCATCCTGACCGGCGCGGGGGTGCCCGGGCCGCTCGCCGCGATCCTGGCCGGCGTGGACGCCTCGATCGAGAAGGGCGAGCTGGTGGTCGCCTCCGGCGACCTGTCGCGGCTGATCGGACGCCCCACCACCCCTCTGGCGGAGGCGGTCACCGCCGCCCTCAAGGGCTGACCCCTGACCCCCTGACCGGCCGTCACCTCGACCACCCCCGCTGTCATGACCGTATATCGATACGCACATGACAGCGGGGGGTCCCCGGCGCTACCTTCGTTCTCGCGTGTCTGACTGCGAGAGGAGGGGCCGGTGGCCGAGAAGTCCAAGGGTGAGCACCGGATAGGCCTGCTGAACGGTTTCGCCGCCTACGGCATGTGGGGCCTGGTGCCCCTGTTCTGGCCCCTGCTGAAACCCGCCGGGGCGATGGAGATCCTCGCCCACCGCATGGTGTGGTCCCTGCTCGTCGTCGCCGTCGCCCTGCTCTTCGTGCGGCGCTGGGCCTGGGCGGGGCAGCTGCTGCGCCAGCCGCGCCGGCTCGCGCTGGTGACCGTGGCGGCCGCCGTCATCACCGTGAACTGGGGCGTCTACATCTGGGCCGTGAACGCCGGCCATGTGGTCGAGGCCTCCCTCGGGTACTTCATCAACCCGCTGGTGACCATCGCGATGGGCGTGCTGCTGCTGAAGGAGCGGCTGCGGCCCGTGCAGTGGGCGGCGGTCGCCACCGGCCTCGCCGCCGTCGTCGTCCTGACCATCGGCTACGGCCGTCCGCCGTGGATCTCCCTGGTCCTCGCCTTTTCCTTCGCCACCTACGGCCTGGTGAAGAAGAAGGTGAACCTCGGCGGCGTCGAGTCGCTGGCCGCCGAGACCGCGATCCAGTTCCTGCCCGCGCTCGGCTATCTGCTGTGGCTCGGCGCACACGGCAGGGCGAGCTTCGTGAACGAGGGCGCCGGGCACGCCGCCCTGCTCGCCTCCACCGGTCTCGTCACCGCCATACCGCTGGTCTGCTTCGGCGCGGCGGCGATCCGCGTGCCGCTGTCCACGCTGGGCCTGCTGCAGTACCTGGCGCCCGTCTTCCAGTTCCTGCTCGGCATCCTCTACTTCCACGAGGCCATGCCGCCCGAGCGCTGGGCCGGGTTCGCGCTGGTCTGGCTGGCGCTGATGCTCCTCACGGGCGACGCTCTGCGCTCGGCGCGCCGGGGCGCGCGTGAGCTCGCCAGGGCGGCCGCGGCCGCGGGCGACGGCCTGCCGGCCGCCACGGCCGGGACGGCGGGCACCACGGCGACCGTGACCTCCGGGCCCGGCCCGGACAGGGAGAGCGCGACCCCCGGATCCGATCCCGATCCGGAGGCAGAGGCCGCGATGCCGTAGCCGGCGTCGTCACGGGGCAGTGGGCGGAGTCGACCGGGCGTGCCCGAGCAGGCGACCGGAGGTCGAGCCGGGATGACCGAGGCCTGACCGGAGGGGCGACCGGGAGCCTGCGCGGAACCGCCTCTTCCGGCGGGCGGGCGCGGCTATAAGTGGTCACCATGACCACCGCGACACCCGGTGCCACGCCCACGCCCGCACCGCTGCACTGGAAGCTCGTCGTCGACGCGGCCGACCCGCACGCCCAGGCCGACTTCTGGGCCGCCGCGCTGCACTACGCGGCCGAGGACAACAGCGCCCTGGTCGAACGGCTGCTGTCCTTCGGCGCACTGCCCGTCGAGGCCACGGTCGAGTACCGCGGCCGGCCCGCCTTCCGCGATCTGATCGCCGTACGGCATCCCGAGGACCCGTACGACCCGGAGACCGGCACCGGGCTCGGGCGGCGGCTGCTGTTCCAGCGCGTGCCGGAGGCGAAGACCGTCAAGAACCGGCTCCACCTCGACCTGCACGTCGGCGCGGAGCAGCGCGCGGCGGAGGCGGCGCGACTGGAGGCACTGGGCGCGCGCGTGGTGCGCGAGGTGAAGGAGCCCGCCGGGCAGTGGCTGCTGATGACGGACCCGGAGGGCAACGAATTCTGCCTGCAGTAGGAAGTCCGATCGGCGGCGGGCGGGACTGTGCGGGTGCCGCCGGTCACGGCCGCGCGGCGCGGGCCGCCCGGTCGGTGAGGCGGACCATGCGGGCGCGGGCCGACTCCAGCGGACGCGGGTCGTCGGCGGCGGGGCCCGGCTCGGCGGTGAGGTCCGTCCACAGCTCGATCAGGTCGTGGCCGAGCCGCAGGCCCTCCTCGGGGTCGCGCACCGCGCGCCACGCGGTCGCCGCGCTCTGCACGTTCCCGTAGGCGGCCTCCGCGTCCCGCGCCTGCCGGCGCAGCCGGGCGAGGTCCAGGGACTGCCGGCAGGCGCGGACCGGGTCCCCTCCCAAGTAGGCGATGTAGGCGGACAGTTCGCGCAGGTGCAGCACCTCGGCGTGGCCGGCGCCCAGCGCGGTGGCCGCCTCGGCGACGGTACGGTCGGCGAGTTCCGCCGCCGCCTCGATACGGCCGGACCGCACGGCCTCGTTGATCCGGGTCATGGGCCCGGCGAGCAGCTCGGCGCCCTCCGCGGTTTCGGTCACGGGTCCGTCCCCGAGCACCTCCTCCGCCACGGCGTCGAAGCCCCGGGGAGGAGTGGGGGCGGCCGTGGTCGGGGCCATGGAGGCAAGGTCGGGCTCCGGCACGGCGACGACGGGTGCCAGGGCCTGCGCGGCCGGCATGACCGGCGCGGGGCCGAACTGTCCCGTCGGCGCCTGCGAGGTCCCGGCCGGACCGGGCTGCGGCCGCGTCACGGAGGGCGCGTCCTGCACGCCCTTCGGCGCGACGGCGTCCACGGCGGCGGGCTGTTCCTGCGACAGCGCCGGGGAGCAGGGCGGCGCGCTCGTCGGCCTCGGCACCGTGACCGGCTTCTGCCGCGGCATCCCGGCCGCCGTGCCCGACGGCCCCGCTGCCACCGCGTCCGCCGCGCTCGGTTTCACCGGCGCAGCCACCCGTACCGCCTCCCCCGTGACCCGGCTGGAGCCGTCCGCCGAGACCTCCAGGGGAACCACGCAGCCCTCACGGTCGTCGTGGATCGTGGCGCGCACGGGGGCGCCGACGCTGATGGCGAGGCGCTGGAGATGGTCGAGGACGGCCTGCTGGATCTCCTCGCCCGGCGCCGCCATCACCGACGTCCCGCCCACCGACGCGTCTCCCGCGCCGAACACCCGGACCGGTATCACCGCCGGATGCGGCGCGGGCTGCTGCGCCCGCTTCTTCTCGAAGCTGATTCGAGACATCGGTTTTCCCTCACTCCCCCGGCGTCGCGATCCGGTCGTACGCGTCCTGCCAACCAGTGTGTCGGCCCGCTTCGGCTTCCGCGTCACCGCAGCGTCACAGCCTCGCACCAGCCGCGCCCCTGCACCCGGCGCGGGCCGCCGCCCCTGGCGCGAGTTGCTTGCGTATGCATAAAATGCATGCGCCTTTATCCGCCGTATGACAGCACTCCCTGGGGGACCCATGAGCCGTCGTTTCCTCTTCGTCCTGGGCAGCGCCCGCACCGAAGGCAACACCGAGCTGCTGGCCCGCGCGGCGGCCGAGCAACTGCCCGCCGGCGTCGAGCAGCGCTGGATCCGTCTGGCCGAGCATCCCCTGCCCGACTTCGTGGACCTGCGCCACGACAGCGACCACGTGCGGCCGCCGTCCGACAGCACCACCGGTCTGCTGCTGGACGCCACCCTCGCGGCCACGGACATCGTGATCGCCTCGCCGCTGTACTGGTACTCGGTGTCCGGCCTCACCAAGCGCTACCTGGACTACTGGTCGGCCTGGCTGCGCACCCCCGGCGTCGACTTCAGGGCGACCCTCGCCGGGCGCACGCTCTGGGGCGTCGCCGCGCTCGCCGACTCCGAGCCGTCCGTCGCCGACCCTTACGCGGGCACACTCAACAACTCGGCCGCCTACCTGGGGATGCGCTTCGGCGGGGTACTGCTCGGCAACGGCAGCGCGCCCGGTGACGTGCTGAAGGACACCGACGCGCTGGCCCGCGCGAAGACGTTCTTCGCACAGGACGCGCCCCTCGCGCGGTTCCCCCACCAGACCGCCTAGCACGCTCCGGAAGGCGGGTGACGCCTACGCGCTGATGTCCTTCGCCGTGAACCGCGCCCAGGCCGCCGAGCCGAACACGGCCGCGTACAGCGCCTGCAGGCCGAGGTTCTTCGTCAGGTCGTCCCAGTAGACGGGGTCGCGCATCAGGTCGGCGAAGGACAGCCAGTAGTGCGAGAAGAAGTACGGCCGCAGGGCGTGCAGCTGGGGTATCTGGTCGAGGATCTGAACGGTGATCAGGAGCCCGACGGTGGTGGCCATCGCCGCGATGCCGCTGCTCGTGAGCGTCGACACGAACAGCCCGAGCGCCGCCACGCCGACCAGTGAAGCGGCGACCACGAGGGCGATCAGCAGGGCCCGGGCAAGGCCTTCGGCGAAGCTGATCCGCGTACCGGAGATCGTCGTCAGCTCGCCGAGCGGGAACAGCAGCGCACCGACGATCAGCGCCGAGACGGCGACGACCAGCGTGGCCAGCACACAGAAGGCCAGCACGGTCGTGTACTTGGTGAGCAGCAGCCGGGTACGGCCGGCCGGTGCGACCAGCAGATAGCGCAGGGTGCCCGCGCCGGCCTCGCCCGCTATCGCGTCGCCCGCGACGACCCCGACGGCCATCGGCAGGAAGAACGGCAGCGTCGCGGCGAGTGCCGTGAACACCAGGAACAGGCCGTTGTTGGTGATCTGCGTGATGAACGCCGGGCCCTGGCCACTGTGGTCCGCGGCCCCGCCGCCCCGCGTCTGGATCTTCACCGCGATCCCCACCAGCACCGGCACCGCGGCCAGCACCCCGAGCAACGCGAGCGTGCGCCAACGGCGCAGGGTCGTGACCAGCTCACTGCCCAGCAGCCCGAACGCCCACAGGGGGCTGGGCCGCCGTACGGGCGGCACGGGGGCCAGGTCGGCTACGGGGATCGGTCTGGGCCCGGGGGTCGGCGCGGACGCGGGCGTCGGCTCGGTCTCCTCAGTCGGCCCGGACACGGGGACCGGTCTTGCCTCCGAGGTCGGCCCGGACGCCGGACCCGGTCCTGCCTCCGGGGTGAGTCCGGACGAGGGGACCGGCTCCCCTCCCGGGAACGTCTCAGCCCGCGACATCGAAGCCCTCCCCCGTCAGTGCCACGAAGGCGTCCTCCAGCGAGGCCCGCTCGACCGTGAAGCCCCGGACCCGTACCCCCGCCGCGACCAGGGCCGCGTTCACCTCGGCCAGGTCCCGCGGCGGCGGCTCGCCCGAGACCCGGTCGCCTTCGGCGGTGACGTCCCCGGCGCCCTGTTCCTTCAGCACCCTGGCCGCCTCGGCCGGGTCCGGGGTCGTCACCACCAGCCGGCCGCGCGCCCCGGCCGCCAGGTCGGCCACCGCTCCCTGGGTGATGAGCCGGCCGCGTGCCATGACCGCGGCATGGGTGCAGACCTGCTCGATCTCGTCGAGGAGATGGGAGGAGAGGAACACCGTCGTGCCGTCGGCGGCGAGCTCCCGGATCAGGGTGCGGATCTCGCGCATGCCCTGCGGGTCGAGGCCGTTGGTGGGCTCGTCGAGCACGAGCAGCCGGCGTGGCTGGAGCAGCGCGGCGGCGAGGCCGAGGCGCTGTTTCATGCCGAGCGAGTACGCCTTCGCCTTCTTGCCGGCGGCCGCCGCGAGGCCCACCCGGTCCAGGGCGGCGGCGACGCGGGCACGCCGCGTGCGGGGGTCGGCGGTCGGGTCGGCGGCGTCGTAGCGCAGCAGGTTGTCCCGGCCGGAGAGGAAGCCGTACAGCGCCGGCCCCTCGATGAGCGCGCCGACCTGGGGGAGGACGGACCGGGCCGCCCGGGGCATCGGGCGGCCCAGCACGCGGGCCGTGCCCGCGGTCGGCTCGATCAGGCCCATCAGCATGCGGATGGTGGTGGTCTTGCCCGAACCGTTCGGACCGAGGAAGCCGAAGACGCTGCCCGCCGGGACGGTGAGGTCGAGGCCGTCCACGGCGAGCTGTCCGCCGCGGTAGCGCTTGGTCAGGCCACGGGTGGCGATGACGCTCGCCTCCGCGTCCCCCGGGGCACGCTGCTCCGGCTGCCCCGGGGCACGCTCTTCCGCGTCCCCCGCCTCCCGCTGCGTGGCGGACGGTCCGTCCATCGGCTCCCCCTCGGTGCGTGCTCCTCTGAAGGGTCAACGCACGATCACGGTCCGTAGTGCCCGCAGCGGGTCACTTTCCCGCGTCGGCCGCCTTCACCAGGGCGTCCTTGGTCACCGCGCCGACGTACACCTTGCCGTCGTCGGTGATCAGGGCGTTGACCAGACGGGTGGAGAAGAAGGTGCCCTTGCCGAACTTGCCCGACACCTTGTCGCCCAGCGAGCCGAGGAAGCCGCCGAGGTCACCGGCCTTGGAGCCGGTCGGCAGACCGCCCTTGGCGCCGGTGTCGAAGGTGGCGATGGACGTCCAGCCCTTGCCGAGGACGTCGGAGCCGTTCATGCCCTTGCCGAAGCCCTCGCCGGTCGCCCGCTCGTGCTTGCCCGGCGCCGAGTCCTGCTTCTGCTCCGTCACCTTCGCGCCCTTGGGCGGGGTGAAGTCGAAGGTGGAGGCGGCCGGCTCGGCGAAGGAGACCTGCGCGAAGCCCACGTCGAGGACGGCGGCGCCGCCGCTCTTCGGGGTCAGCGTGAACTTCAGCGGCATGCCCGTCTTCGCGTCCACGGCGATACTGATCGCGCCGACCGTGGTGCCGGACTGGCGGGGCTTGACCAGCAGCTTGTAGGCGTCGCGGCCGGCGACCCGCTCGGTGCCGTCGACGGTGACGGACGTGGTGTCGTCCACCGACTTCAGCGCCTGGTCGGCGAAGTCCTTCGGGGTGGCCGGGGGCTCGGCCCGGTGCTCCTTGCCGGAGCCGGCCGAGGTGCCGTGGTAGACCTCGTTGCTCTTGCTGTCGTAGCCCCACACGTTCTTGCCGTTGTGGATGAGGCTGTACTCGGAGCCGCTCTCCAGCAGCGACAGCTTCTGCTTCTCCGGGCCGTCGGCGGCGACGCGCAGGGTGTGCGTGCCGGAGACCAGTTCGGTGAGCTTGGACTGCGGGTCGGCGGAGGAGCCGTCGCCGGAGCCCTTGGCGGCGCCGGAGGCCAGGCTGTTCTCCAGGCCGCCGAGGTCGGGCAGTCCGAGGTCGGTGTCGATCCGCACGGTCCCGGACATCTGCTGGACGTCCGACTTGGCGATCTTCTCGATGAGCTGCTGGGCGGTGATCCTGGGCAGGTCGGGGTCACCGGAGGCGGCGAGCGCCGGGACCAGACCGATCGTGGCCGCAGCCACGCCCACCACCGCGACCGGGACCGCGTAGCGGGCGGCCTTGCGGCGGCCGGCGTGCGCTTCCTCGTCCCGCGTGGCGTCCACTCGTGCGGCGTCCACTGCGTCGTCGGATTCGTACGGTGCCATCTCTGCCTTACCTCCGTCGTCGGCGGCGGCTGTCCTCACGCTGGTCCACCTGAGCCGCCATTCTCACCCGAATCGGTGAGGAGTGGTGATTTCCGTGGTTTCCATCTCACCAAATCGGCCTTGAGGAAGCGTCAGACCTCGGAGCCAACTCCGCGTACTCCTGCGGTATGACACGCAGGGCACCCGGATCCGCCGACCCGTAGGGGTCTCACCGGAACGGAGGGGGCCGTACGGGCGGGAGGGCCGTACGCGATGCCGTGCACGCACGCGCGCGTGGCCGTACGAGGGGCACGGCCGTACACGAGGGTGCATGGCCGCCGACGGCCTGCGTGGTGCGCGTCGGCGGAGGGGTGTGGGCGGTCCGGGTCAGCCGGCGCGGTGGACGACCGCGTCGCACAGCTCCAGCAGCGCCGCCTTGGCGTCGCACTCCCGCAGCGGGGCGAGCGCGGAGCGGGCCTCCTCCGCGTACCGGACGGTGTCCCGGCGGGCCTGCTCCAGCGCCGGGTGGGCGCGCAGCGCGGCCAGCGCCTCGGCGTGCCGGGCGTCGTCGCTGAGGTCGGAGTCCAGCAGCTCGCACAGGGCGACGTCCTCGGGCAGCCGCAGGCGGGCGGCGCGCTCGCGCAGCCGGAGCACGGGCAGCGTGGGGATGCCCTCGCGCAGGTCGGTGCCCGGGGTCTTGCCGGACTCGTGCGAGTCGGAGGCGATGTCCAGGACGTCGTCGGCGAGCTGGAAGGCGACCCCGAGCCGCTCGCCGTACTGGGTGAGCACGTCGACCACCGTCTCGTCGGCGCCCGACATCATCGCGCCGAACCGGCAGGACACGGCCACCAGCGAGCCCGTCTTGCCGGCGAGCACGTCCAGGTAGTGCTCGACCGGGTCGCGGCCGTCGGAGGGGCCGGCGGTCTCCAGGATCTGGCCGGTGACCAGCCGTTCGAACGCCAGGGCCTGCACGCGGACCGCCTCGGGGCCGAGGTCGGCGAGGATCTGGGAGGCGCGGGCGAAGAGGAAGTCGCCGGTGAGGACCGCGACGGAGTTGCCCCAGCGGGTGTTGGCGCTGTCGACGCCGCGCCGGACGGCCGCCTCGTCCATGACGTCGTCGTGGTACAGCGTGGCCAGGTGGGTCAGCTCCACGACCACGGCCGACGGCACGACGCCCGGCGCGTAGGGGTCGCCGAACTGGGCCGCGAGCATCACGAGCAGCGGCCGGAACCGCTTCCCGCCGGCCCGTACGAGGTGCTGCGCGGCCTCCGTGATGAACGGGACCTCGCTCTTGGTGGCCTCGAGCAAGCCTTCCTCGACAGCCGCCAATCCGGCCTGGACATCGGCTTCGAGAGCCTGGTCCCGCACGCTCAGCCCGAACGGCCCGACGACGGTCACGAGGGGTCTCCTGTCTGCTGGTGTCTGCTGGCGATTACACGGTTTGTCGATAGGTCGCTGCCATCACTCAAGTCAGCGTATCCGGTCCCTGTTCGATCACCGATAGCGCCCACCGGTCCAGCCCGGGTGCTATCGGATCATGACCGGTATGTTTTCGATCAAGTGGTAAAAACGGACATTCATCGACTTAACAGGAACCCACCCGCTTTGTCGCGAACGACAGGCGGACGGAGCGACCCCGTGCACCCTCCTCCACGCCGCGGCGATCACCCACGCCCTCGGCGGCCACCGCGATCACCACGACAACGACGGGCACCATGCCACGGGTTCCGCCGCTCAGCCGATGCACGCAAATCCCCCATATCGTATTTGACATACTTTGTTATTACGTGAGTTGGGTCACGCGCCGTCTCTCCCGCAGGAACCCGCCGCGCCCTTCTCTCGCCTTGCCCGGCAGGGCAGTTGAGGCTTGGCGGCCGCAAAGGATCAAGTGCCACATATGGCATTGACCAAGGTCAAATGGGGCGTTGTGTGACGCAGATACTTGTTCCCGGCGTGTGCTCTCGCATACCTTCCCGGCCGTCGGGCGGACGCCGAATCCTGCCGCCGCCCGCTCACCCATCCACGGACCATTCGTACGGCAGGAGCGGGGGACCCAGGTAAGTCGCCGGACCGGTCGGCACCGCACCGGTACGGCTAGGGGTGAAGCCGTGTCTCTTCCGGGCACGGCCGGGCACCTCCCCGCCCGAACCCGACAGCTCACCTCGCAGGCGTAGGAGAGGAACGTCCCATGCCTGCAGCCGCTCGGCACCGCCGACCCCGCAACAGCCGCCTCGCCCGCGTCCTCGCCGCCGTGGGCACCGGCGCCGCCGTACTCGCCCTGCCGCTCATCGGCGCCACCAGCGCCTCCGCGGCCACCACGAGCGGCACCACGACCCCCGCCACCCCCGGCGGGTTCCAGGGCAACCTGGACGGCTGGATCCGCCAGTCGCTCGCGATCATGTCCCAGAAGGGCATCCCCGGCACCTACGACGGGATTTACCGCAACGTCATGCGGGAGTCCTCCGGCAACCCGAACGCCGTCAACCTGTGGGACTCCAACGCCGCCGCGGGCATCCCGTCCAAGGGTCTGCTCCAGGTGATCGACCCCACGTTCAAGGCGTACCACGTGGCCGGCACCTCCTTCAGCCCCTACGACCCGGTCGCCAACATCACCGCGGCCTGCAACTACGCAGCCGCGCGCTACGGGTCGATCGACAACGTCAACAGCGCCTACTGACGCCCCCTCCCAATCCACAGCCATGGGCCGCCCCCTGAACGGTCCCGCGACCCGGCCGCCGCCGGTGCCGCGGGCCGCCCCGGCCCCGGCCGCCCGGCACGTTTCCCGCACCTGACGGACGGGAGCCTGCCGGGCGGCCGCAGGGCATCCGGCGGGCGTGCGCACGTCCACGCGCGTGCGCGCGCGTGCACGGGAGCCGCACCCAACCGGTGCCGGCCTCCTCAGGACGGCCGCGTCCCGTTGTGCCGGCCGGCCGGTCCGGCACGCGAGGGTCAGGGGTCCGGAAACAGCCGTTCGAGGGCGACGGCGACGCCGTCGTCCTCGTTCGACAGGGTGATCTCGTCGGCCACGGCCTTGAGTTCGGGATGCGCGTTGGCCATGGCGATCCCGCGCCCCGCCCAGTCGAACATCGGGATGTCGTTGGGCATGTCGCCGAACGCCAGCGCCTCCCCCGCAGCGATCCCGAGCCGCTCGGCGGCCAGCGCGAGACCGGTCGCCTTGGTCACCCCGGACGGCTGCAGCTCCACGGTCCCCGGCCCCGACATGGTGACCGTGGCGAGCGAGCCCACCACCGCGCGCGCCACCGCCGCCAACTCGTCGTCCGACAGGGCGGCGTGGCGCAGCAGCACCTTGCTGATCGGCGCGCACCACAGGTCGTCGCGCCGGCCGACCCGCACCGCCGGCAGGGTCGGGTGCGGCATCCGGTACCCGGGCTCGATGAGCGTGAGCCCCTCCACGCCGTCCTGGTCGACGGCCGCGAAGACCTGCCCCACCTCGGCCTCGATCTTGCCGAGCGCCGTCTCGGCGAGCTCCCGGTCCAGCCGGACCGACCACAGCAGCCGGCCGCTCCCGGCGTCGTAGACCTGTGCGCCCTGCCCGCACACCGCGAGCCCCGTGCAGCCGAGGCGCGCGAGCAGGGGCCGTACCCGCGGGGCCGGGCGGCCCGTGACCACCAGGTGCCGGGCGCCGGCCCGCGCCACCCGCGCGAGCGCGGCGAACGACCGGTCGGAGACGGTGTCGTCGCCGCGCAGCAGCGTCCCGTCCAGGTCGGTGGCGATCAGTGCATATGCGGGGGAGGCTGCCATGATCAGAGAATACGGATACCGCGCCTCCTCGACTCACCATGCCGTCCTGCGCACTTACGTGCTGATCGGCCCCAAGTGCCGCCCGCCGGCTTCCCGATGACCGGGCCCCCGCGGGAACCGGACGCGGGCCGGTGGCGTGACGCGTCCGGTTCCGGGTGCCGCGCCCGTGTCAGCCGTGGGCCGCCGCGAGGTGTTTCGCCAGGCGCGGGGAGGCGAACTCCGTGCCGCAGACGAAACGCATCACCGGGCCGTACGACGACGCCGCCGGCAGGCCGGTGAAGTACAGGCCGGGGACGGACGACACGAAGCCGGCGCCGAGCCTGGGGGCGCCGCGGCTCACCGCGAGCCGGGTGCGCAGTCCGTGGCCGAGGAAGTCCATCGCCGCGATGTCGACGCGGTAGCCGGTGGCGGCGATGACGTGGTCGGCGGTGAGCCGCTCGGTGCGGCCGCCGTGGGTGCGGACGGTCAGGACCGGCCTGCCGTCCGACGCCTCCGCGGCCACGACCCGCGCCACCTCCTGCACCTGTACGGCGCTCTCGAAGCGCTCGCGCAGCCACCAGGCGCCGAGCGGGCCGAGAACCCGGCGGACCAGGAAGTGCCGGGCGGGCTCGGGCAGATAGCGGTAGGGGTGCGGGTAGTAGCTGAGCGCCCACAGCGACCAGGCGCGGCCGAACGGGGACTCGGGCCGCAGCTTCGGCTGCTTCCAGGGTGGGGCGCCGAAGGCGACCCGGCCACGGCCGCGCGCGACGACACGCACGCGTGCCCCCGCTTCGGCCGCGAGCGCCGCCGTCTCCAGCGCGGACTGGCCGGCGCCGATCACGATCAGCTCCTTGCGGGCGAAACGGCCCAGGTCGTGATGCTGGGAACTGTGGGAGACCGCAGCGGTGGGCGCCGGTCCCTCGGCCGCGGCACCCACGAGCTCCGCCGGCAGATGTGCCAGGCCCGACAGCCCGGTGGCGACGACGACCGCGCGCGCGGTGAACATCTCACCCGAGTCCAGTTTCAGTTCGAAGCCGCCGCTGTTGTCGCGGTCCACCGAGACGACCCGCACCCGTTCCAGGCCGGGCACCAGCTTCTGCTGGAACCACTCGCCGTAGCCGATGAACGTCTCCACCGGGATGATGTCCTCGTCGGTGACCAGGCGGCGGATCCCGGCCGCGCCGCAGTAGTCGGCGAGGGCGTGTCCGGGCTGCGGGCAGTCGAAGTCGGAGGCGGCGGGCGTGGACTTCAGGAGCATGCCCTCGGGCATGTGGTCGCGCCAGCTGACCATGGGGTCGCCGAAGACACGGACGGGAATGCCGCGCGCCCGCAGATGGGCGGCGGTGGACAGGCCGAACGGCCCGGCCCCGATCACTGCAACCGGTCGAGTCACGAAGTCCCTCCCCAGGACACGGTGTGCCACGCGCGGTGGCGTTGCCTACTTCGTGGAGGTGCCGCTGCCGCGGCGGTTGGTCCGCCACAGCTGGTACAGGTGCTTCGCGCCCGGGCGCACGAAGCGGGCGAGCATCGTGAGGAACGGCAGCGGGTCGTCACCCGCGAACCAGGCCAGCTCCGTCCCGCTCGCCCTCGCCGGCGCGTGCGGCGTCGTATAGCCGCTGCGGCGGTAGGCGAGGAGGGCGGGCAGGTCGATGTTCTCCACGACGTAGCGGTGGCCGGCCCGCTGTTCCCCCTCCGGAACGGGGCGGCCGGTCAGGTTCAGATGCATCGCACGTACGACGTCCACGCCCGACCCGTTCTCGAACAGCCGGAACTGGGCGCCCATGCGCGGGTTGAAGTCGAGGAGCTTGTACTGTCCGTCGCGCCGGTCGAAGCGCAGGTCGAGGTCGATGATGCCGCTGTAGCCGATCTGTTTGATGAAACGCGCGGCGAGGTCGGCGAGTTCCGGGTTGTCGACGACGTACGCGTTGGCCGTCATGCCCGCGTGCGGTGGCCACGAGCGCACCTTGACGCCGGTGAACAGCGCGAGCGGGCTGGAGTCCTGGCCGAAGCAGGCGTGCACGATCCAGTCCTCGGCCTCCTCGCGCGGCAGGTACTCCTGGAGGATCACGCCGGGGCTGTCGCCCCAGTCGCGCGCGAGGGAGAGCAGCCCCGCGCGTGTGGCGATCTTCGTGGTGCCGTTGACGGCGGGCCTGCTGCGCCGGACGAACGCCTCCCGGTTCTTGGCCACCACCGGGAAGCGGGCCGTGTCGGCGAAGGCGACGATGTCCTCGTAGGACTCCGGGAACGCCGACGCGGGGCTGGCCAGGCCGTGCTCCACGCACAGTTCGTGCAGGCCCTGCTTGCTGGCGAGCCGGCGCGGCAGCCCGGGATCGACGCGCGAGAACAGAAAGGAACCGGCCAGCTCGTCCTGGTGCTCGGCGATCAGTACGGCGGCCTCCTCGTCCGTGGGGACGAGGACGGCGGGGCGGCCGATGCGGCGGCCGATGCGCAGCAGCCCCTCGACCAGGTGTGCGGGGTCCTCCGCGCCGGTCGTCGGCCACACGAAGGCCTTCTTCAGATAGCGCGATGAGGCCGCGGGCGTGTACGCGTCCTCTGTGATGGCGTACATGGGCACACCGAGCCGGCCCAGGCTGCGGATGGCGCCGACGCCGCCGTGGTGCAGCGGATAGTCGCCGAACTTGACGATCAGTCCCGGCACGTCCCGGTCCGCCTCGAATGGCACACCGACGGTGTCTCCGGCCACGGGTCCCCCCACGTGTCCCCCCAATGGAACGGACCCACCCCGTCCGTGTCCCCAAAGGACGCTAAGCCGGAATTGCCGCCTCCGACAAGGCCTATTCGGACATTGCGAACTCTTTAGGCGGGGTGCGGGCAACCTTTCGAAGGCCCCTCGACCCGTACCTTTCGGGCACTTCCCGGACACTCCTCGGAGCACGGCATGGGGCTCTGCCCAAGACACGCATCACAGCCGTAACGTGTGGCCCGACCACATGGAACGATCGCCATGCACGGCCCGGATGAGAGTGAGGCAGCACCCCATGCCCCCCTTCGACGTCCCCGAGGGCGACCCCTTCGGCCCGCACAACCTTCCCTATGGCGTGTTCTCGCCCTCCGGCAGCACGGAGCGCAGGGTCGGTGTCCGGCTCGGGGACCAGGTCCTCGACGCGGGCGCCGCAGCAGCCGCCCTCGGCTCCCCGCACCACTCGCTGCTGGCGCGGCCCACTCTCAACGCGCTGCTGGCCGCCGGCCGCCCGGCCTGGTCCGAGGTACGGCGCGCGATCACGGACTGGGTCACCGACCCCGCGCACCGCGAGGCCGTCGAGCCGCTGTTCCACCCCCTGTCCGAGGTGACCCTGCACCTGCCCTTCGAGGTGGCGGACTACGTCGACTTCTACGCCTCGGAGAACCACGCCCGCAACGTCGGCCGCATCTTCCGCCCCGACGCCGAGGACTCCCTCACCCCCAACTGGAAGCACCTCCCGATCGGTTACCACGGCCGCTCCGGCACGGTCGTCGTGTCGGGCACGGACGTCGTACGGCCCTCCGGGCAGCGCAAGGCCCCCACCGACCCGGCACCCGTCTTCGGCCCGTCCATCCGGCTGGACATCGAGGCCGAGGTCGGCTTCGTCGTGGGCGTGCCCTCCGCGCTGGGCGACCCGGTGCCACTGGACCGCTTCCGCGACCACGTCTTCGGGCTGTGCCTGCTCAACGACTGGTCCGCACGCGACATCCAGGCCTGGGAGTACGTCCCCCTCGGCCCCTTCCTCGGCAAGTCCTTCGCGACCTCCGTGTCGGCGTGGATCACCCCGCTGGAAGCGCTGGAGCACGCGCGCGTGGCGCCCCCGCAGCGCACGCACCCACTGCTGCCCTACCTGGACGACTCCGCGCCCGGCGTCGAACCCGGCGGCTACGACCTGCGGATCTCCATCGCCGTCAACGGGCACGTGGTCTCCGAGCCGCCGTTCTCCACCATGTACTGGACCGCCGCCCAGCAACTCGCCCACATGACCGTGAACGGCGCCTCGCTGCGCACCGGCGACCTGTACGGCTCCGGCACGGTCAGCGGCCCCGAGGAGCGCCAGCGCGGCTCGCTGCTGGAACTGACCTGGAACGGCCGGGACCCGCTCGATCTCCCGGGCGGCAAACGCGCCTTCCTGGAGGACGGCGACGTGGTGACCCTCTCGGCCTGGGCCCCTGGCGCCAACGGTCTCCGTGTCGGCCTGGGAGAGGTCAGCGGGCGGATCGTGGCGGGCTGACGGCCGGCGGCGCGGCCTGAGCACGGGCGCCGGCGTCCTGGTGATCCCGTCACGGCAGGGTGGCCGGTGGCACAGAACGGATCGTTTCCGAGACCTGACTCCGGCCGCCCCTCACCGTCATACTGGGCGGGCACGCACCACGCGACGCGCCCTCGCGCGCATCGCTCCGCACCACCCGACACCCGACAACTCTCCGATCAGGAACCGGAGCCCCGGCATGACCGTCTGCCTGCTCCTGCTGAGCGTCGTCGCCCTCACGGCCGCCCTGCCGGCGCCGCGCGCGCTGACTCGCGCCGCATGGCCCGAGCGGGAACCGGTGGTCGCGTTGTGGGTGTGGCAGTGCCTGGTCGCCACCGTCCTGCTGTGCTGCCTGGCCGCACTGGTGCTGGGCACGGCGGCCGTCTTCCACACCGTCCGCGACCGGGTGTTCGCCCCCGCGCCGCCCTCCGTCACCGCTGCCTACGACCTCTCCTCCACCCCGGTGTGGGCCACCGCCCTCACCATGCTGCTGGCGTGCGGGGCAGCCTGGACGACGGCGATGCTGGCCCGGGAACTGGTGGAGGCCCGCCGCAGCCGCGGCCAGGCCCGTGCGCAGCTCCGGGAGCGCGCCCCCGATCTGCCGGCCGGGCTTCCGGCGGCGCGCGGCCCGATGCTGGTGCTGGAGGACGAGTACCCGGACGCCTGGTGGATGCCGGGGCACCCGCCGCAGCTGGTGGTGACGACCGGAGCGCTCCAACGCCTCACCGATCACCAGCTGGATGCCGTCCTCACCCACGAACGCGGGCACGCGCGTGCCCATCACGACTGGCTGCTGCACCTGTCCACCGCGCTCGCCACGGGCTTCCCGCGCGTGCCGCTGTTCGCGCACTTCTGCGACCAGACGCACCGCCTGGTCGAGCTGGCCGCCGACGACACCGCGTCCCGGCGCTGCGGGCACCTCACCACGGCCCTCGCCCTGATCGAGCTGAACCAGCACCGGGGCGTGCTGTCCTGCGCCTCCAGCCGGCGCCTCCTCGGCGAACGCGTGGACCGCCTGCTGGAGCCGCCGCCCCGGCTGCTGCGCCGGCACCGGGCCCTGACGACGACGGTGGCCGCGCTGGTGCCCCTGCTGCCCCTGCTGATCACGTTCGCCCCGGGCCTGACGGCACTGTCCTGACCGGCCCGCCGGGTGGCGCATCTCCCCGACGGAACGGAAGGACGCGCAGCTCAGCGCCATATCCCACGGTCCCTCAGGCGGCGCAACACAGCAGCAACACCACTTTCCCTACCGCGTCGGTATGGTTCCAGCCATGCCAGCCACCGACCGTCCCCGCGACCATGCCGGTCAGGGCGCAGCGACCACCGTCGCCGCCCACCGCACGCGTCGCCGGCTGCGTGCGGACCGGGCCCGGCAACTCGCCGATCTGCTGCGCCACCAGATCCTCACCGGCGCCTTCCACGGCGGCCCCCTCCCCCACGAGTCGACCCTCGCCGCCGACTACCGCGCCTCCCGCAACACCGTCCGCCAATCCCTGGACCTGCTGCGGGCCGAAGGCCTCGTGGAACGGCTGCCCGGCGTCGGCACCGTGGTCGTCGCCCGCAAATACCCGCACGGGCTCGACCGTCTGATGGGCCTCGCGGAAACCCTCCGCGAACACGGCCGCGTCACCAACGAGGTCCGCACCATGGGCCCCGCCCCCGCACCCGCCCCGGTGGCCGACCGCCTCCGCGTCCCCGCCGGCGCCGACGTCCTCTACATCGAACGCCTGCGCCGCCTGAACGGCCTGCCCCTCTCCCTCGACCTCACCTACATCCCGCTCGACCTCGGCACCGCCCTGCTCGGCGCCGACCTGGAGAACACCGATGTCTTCCGCCTCCTGGAAGCCATCACCGGCCGGCCTCTCGGCCACGCCGAGATCACCCTGGAGGCGGTGACGGCGGACGCGCACTCCGCCGCCGTGCTCCAGGCCCCGCGCGGCGCCGCCGTACTCATGCTGGAACGCCTCACCCACCTCGCCGACGGCCGCCCCGTCGACCTGGAGTTCATCCGCTTCCGCGGCGACCGCATCACCATGAGCGGCCTGCTCCACCGGTCGTAGCACACCCGCCGCACTCACCCCTGCCTGCACGTTTCCTGGAGACAGCCATGCCCTTGGCGCCCCAGCGGGCCGACGTGCCCGTGACCATCGACGAGTCGAAGTGCATCGACGGCTGCACCCTCTGCGTGGACATGTGCCCGCTGGACTCCCTCGCCATCGACGAGACCAGCGGCAAGGCGTACATGCACGTCGACGAGTGCTGGTACTGCGGCCCGTGCGCGGCCCGCTGCCCCACCGGAGCCGTCACCGTCAACATGCCCTACCTGCTCCGGTGAGAGGTACAACCACCATGAAACGAACGGCAGTTGCCGCATCCGCCGTCGCACTTCTGCTTCCCCTCTCCGCCTGCGGTGGTAGCGCCGAGGCGGGCAGTGGCTCCACGGTCACCGTGACCGTCGGCTACCAGTCCAAGACGATCAACACCGTGACCGCAGGCACCCTGCTGCGCAGCCTCGGCTCCTTCGAGAAGCAGCTCGACTCCCTGCACGACGGGCACACCTACAAGGTCGACTGGCAGGACTACGCCACCGGCGCCCCGATCACCGCCCAGATGACCGCCGGAAAGATCGACATCGGTTCGATGGGCGACTTCCCGTTGCTGCTCAACGCGGCCCGCGGAAAGCAGCTCGGACGGCCCACCCGCCTGGTGTCGGTCTCCGGCTACAACCTGCGCGGCGGTCTCAACACGGTCGTCACCGCGCCGGGCTCCAAGCTCACCACCCTGCAGGACCTGAAGGGCAAGAAGGTCTCCACGAGCGTCGGATCCGCCGCCGACGGCACTCTCGTACGGGCCCTGCAGCGCGCCGGCATCGACCCGGACAGGGGCATCTCCAAGCTCAACCAGCAGCCCGCCGTGGGCGCCTCGGCGCTCTCCTCGGGCGGCGTGGACGCCCTGTCGCAGTTCGTGGCGTGGCCGGGCCTGCTCGCCTACCAGGGCAAGGCGAAGGCCCTGTACGACGGCGCCGAGCTGAACCTGCCCACCTTCCACGGTGTCACCGCCCGCGAGGACTTCGCCCAGCACCATCCGGCGGTCCTGGAAGCCTTCCTGAAGGCACAGGCGGAGGCGACGGACTACCTCAACGCCCATCCCGTGGCCGCCGCCGAGAAGGTCGCCAAGGCCACCGGGCTGCCCGCCGAGGTCGTCTACCTCTACAACGGCGCCCACGGCATCGCCACCTTCGACCCGGCCGTCAAACCGCAGCTCGTCTCCGCGCTGAAGCAGGACGTGTCCGTGCTGAAGGCCGCCAAGCTGACCGGCGACATCGACGTGGACTCCTTCGTCGACGACCAGTACGTCAAGAAGGCCCTCGGCGCTTCCTACTCCCGGCGGCTCGCCGCCGGACCCTCGCCGGCCGCCGGCGAGGTGTGGCCCAAAGGCAGTGAGAGGACCGTCTCCTTCAAGTCGCCCGGCGAACTGCTGACCTACGTGGCCGCCCACCAGAGCGGCATCCGCGCCGCCTACGTCCCGGACGCCACGACCGGCACCCTCTGGTTCGCCGACAAGGCGGTGTGGGTGGCCGACGGCGACCGGCTGCTGCCGTTCGTCGCCCCGTCCACGGCTCAGGCGTACGTCACCACCCACGGCGGTGCCCGCACGGTGTCGTACCGCGAGGCCCTGGAGCGTGCCTCATGATCCGGCACCCCTTGGCGCGGTACGCGCTCCGCACGGTCTCCCTCGCCGCTCTTCTCGGGCTGTGGCAGGTGCTGACCAGTCTGAACGTCGACCTGTGGCTGCGCTTCTCGCAGTTCCCGACGGTCGCCGACGTGGCCCGCGCCTTCGCCGGCCGGCTCTCCGGCGGCGACTACTGGACCGATCTCACGGACAGCCTCACCCGGATCCTCACGGGCTTCGCGCTGGCCGCCGTCCTCGGCGTGACCACCGGCGTGCTGGTGGCCCGCTCGCGCCTGGCCGAGGATCTGCTCGGACCGGTCCTGGAGGTGATCCGCCCGATCCCGGCGATCGCCCTCGTCCCCGTCGCGATCCTGCTGTTCCCCTCGAACGAGCAGGGCATCGTCTTCATCACCTGCACCGCCGCCTTCTTCCCCGTCCTGGTCTCCACCCGGCACGCGGTCCGCGCGCTGCCGCCCGTCTGGGAGGAAGCGGTGCGCACCATGGGCGGCGGCCGGCTGCGGATCCTGGGTGCGGTCGTGCTGCCGGGTGCGCTGCCCGGCATCTTCGGCGGGCTGTCGGTCGGCATCGGCGTGTCGTGGATCTGCGTGATCTCCGCCGAGATGATCTCCGGCCAGTACGGGGTCGGCTACCGCACCTGGCAGGACTACACGGTGGTGGACTACCCGGGCGTCTTCGTCGGCATGGTCACCATCGGCGTCCTCGGCTGGGTCACCTCCACGGCCGTGGAACTCCTCGGACGGCGCCTGACCCACTGGCTGCCCCGCGCCTCGTACGTTCCCGCAGGCCGCAGCCGCGCGCCCCGCCCCGTCACAGCCCCCGTCCCCACCGGCCGCGAGCCCGATCCCGAGCACCAGACCCAGCGCGAGCAGCAGGGCGAGAAGGACACCGAGGAGGCCCGTGATGAGCACCTCGTCTGAGACCGTGACCGCTCCCGTCGCGCCGGTTTCCGGACCGGCCGTGCGCGGCACCCGGCTCACCTTCCGGGGCGCCGTGCTCGGCCGCCCGGGCGCGCCGGTGCTGTACGACGTCGGCCTGGACGTCGCCCCCGGCGAGATCCTCACGGTCGTCGGCCCTTCCGGCTGCGGCAAGTCCACGCTGTTGCGCACGCTCGCCGGGCTGCTGTCTCCGCTGGGCGGCACGGTGGAGGCGGACGGCGTCCCGTTGGCCGGGCCGTCGGCCGACCGGGCGCTGGTCTTCCAGGAGGACGCGCTGCTGCCCTGGCGTACCTTGCGCGGGAACGTCGAACTGCCGCTCGCCATCAGCGGCGTGTCGCGCGCGGAACGGCGTTCGCGCGCCGAGTCGTGGCTCGAGCGGGTCGGACTCAGCCTGCACGCGGGGCAGTTGCCACACCGGGTGTCCGGCGGGCAGCGCCAGCGCGCCCAGTTGGCCCGCGCTCTGGCGGACAGTCCGCGTGCCCTCCTGATGGACGAGCCTTTCGGCGCCCTGGACGCCCAGACCCGTTCGGGCATGCAGGACCTGCTGGTCGAGGTGTTGCGCGGCACCGGTGCGACCGTCGTCTTCGTCACGCACGACGTGGACGAGGCCCTCTTCCTCGGTGACCGTGTGGCCCTGCTCGGCTCCGGCCGGGTGGCCGCCGTACGGGACGTCCCCGGGCCGCGCGACCGCGGCGCCGTGGACGATCCGGCCCGCGCGGCCCTGCGTCGCGACATCCTTTCCTCGCTCGGCTCCTGAAAGGCACCCCGGTGACCACCCCCGCGTCCGCTTCCCTGGAGATTCCCGCCGTCACCGACGCCGAGGAGCTGACCTGTGACGTCCTCGTCGTCGGCGGCGGCACCGCCGGCACCATGGCCGCGCTGACCGCCGCCGAGCGCGGCGCGAGCGTCCTGCTGCTGGAGAAAGCCCACGTCCGCCACTCCGGCGCGCTCGCCATGGGCATGGACGGCGTCAACAACGCGGTCGTTCCCGGCCGCGCCGAACCCGACGACTACGTCGCCGAGATCACCCGCGCCAACGATGGCATCGTCGACCAGTCCACGGTCCGGCAGACCGCGACCCGCGGGTTCGCGATGGTCCAGCGGCTGGAGTCGTACGGGATCAAGTTCGAGAAGGACGAGCACGGAGAGTACGCGGTGCGCCAGGTGCATCGCTCCGGCTCGTACGTACTGCCGATGCCAGAGGGCAAGGACGTCAAAAAGGTCCTGTACCGGCAGCTGCGGCGGCGCGAGATGCGGGAGCGGATCCGGATCGAGAACCGGGTGATGCCGGTCCGGGTCCTGACCGCCGGGGGACGGGCCGTGGGCGTCGCCGGCTTCCACACCCGGACCGGCGCCTTCGTCACCGTCCGCGCGGGCGCCGTGATCCTCGCGACCGGCGCCTGCGGCCGGCTCGGTCTGCCCGCCTCCGGCTACCTCTACGGCACCTACGAGAACCCCACCAACGCCGGTGACGGGTACGCGATGGCCTACCACGCGGGCGCCGAGCTGACCGGCATCGAGTGCTTCCAGATCAACCCGCTGATCAAGGACTACAACGGCCCGGCCTGCGCGTACGTCGCCAACCCTTTCGGCGGCTACCAGGTCAACCGGCGCGGTGAGCGTTTCGTCGACTCCGACTACTGGTCGGGGCAGATGATGGCCGAGTTCGCCGCCGAGGTCGCCAGTGACCGCGGCCCGGTCTACCTCAAGCTCAGCCACCTCCCCGAGGAGTCGATCTCCGCGCTGGAGTCGATCCTGCACTCCACCGAGCGGCCCACCCGCGGCACCTTCCACGCCGGCCGCGGGTACGACTACCGCACCCATGACGTCGAGATGCACATCTCCGAGATCGGTCTGTGCGGCGGCCACTCCGCCTCCGGTGTCCGCGTCGACGACCATGCCCGTACGACCGTCCCCCGTCTGTACGCCGCCGGCGACCTCGCCTGCGTCCCGCACAACTACATGATCGGCGCCTTCGTCTTCGGCGACCTCGCGGGCGCGGACGCCGCGCAGTACACCGCGTACGAGGGGGAGCTTCCCGCCGACCAGGTGGCCGAGGCGCACGAGCTGATCTACCGCCCGCTGCGCAACCCGGACGGCCCGCCGCAGCCCCAGGTCGAGTACAAGCTGCGCCGTTTCGTGAACGACTACGTGGCACCGCCGAAGTCCGGCGCCCGGCTCTCGCACGCCCTGGAGGCCTTCGAGCGGATGCGTGCCGACATCGCCGCCATGGGCGCCCGCACCCCGCACGAGCTGATGCGCTGCGCCGAGGTGACGTTCATCCGGGATTGCGCCGAGATGGCCGCCCGTGCCTCTCTCGCCCGCACCGAGTCCCGCTGGGGCCTCTACCACGACCGTCTCGACCATCCCGGCCGGGACGACGTGTCCTGGTTCCACCATCTCGATCTGCACAAGTCCCCCTCTGGTGCGATGGAGTTCACGGCTCGTCCCGTGGCTCCGTATCTGGTCCCGGTCGAGGAGTTCACGCCGGTCGGCGGTCCTTCCCGGCGGCTGGGCGAGGTCCGTGCCGAGGACGTGGCCACGGCCGGGCCGCGCGAGGCGGCGCCGGTCGCCGGCGGGCCGGTGTCCGTGCGCGCCACCGCAGCGGCCGGCCGGGCCGGTACGCCGGGCACCGCCTCGCCCCGGCTCCTGGAACTGCTGGAGCTGGCCGAGGCGGAACCCGAACTCACCTTGGTGGAGCCGTACTTGGCCGACGCCGATCCGGCCGTCCGCCGTACGGCGGTCTCGGTCCTCACCGAGACCGTGCCGCCGGGCACCGGACAGGCCCTGGCCGGTGCCCTCCTCGACTCCGACGCCGAGGTTCGCGCGACCGCCGCGGCCGCGTTGCGGGAGCTGGTCGAGACCCTGCCGCCGGAACCCGCCCTGGGCACCGCCCTGACCGAGGCCCTCCCTGCGGCCGACCCCGTGGTCCGGGCCGCCGCCCTCGATGTGCTGCGCGCGCTGCGGCTCGGCGGGGCCGGGGTGTTCGCGGCGGCGCTGGACGACCCCGACGTCGCTGTCCGCACCGAGGCCGTACGGGCGCTGGTCTCGGTCGATGCGGTACGGCTCCTCGCGCGTGCCGCGGACGATCCCGCCCGGGAGGTCCGGGTCGCGGTGGCCAAGGCCCTGGCTGCCGTCGGCACCGGGTCCCTGGCCCCTGCGGACCGTGACCTGCCGGCGGCCACCCTGGGCCGGCTCGCCGCGGACGGTGATCCGCTGGTGCGCGGCGCCGCGTTCGCCGCGCTGGCCGGTACCGGCTGCCCGGCGCCGCTCGCCGAGCGTGCCGTGGCCGCGCTGTCCGACCCTGCGTGGCAGGTCCGCGCGGGCGCCGCCACCGCCTTGTCGGTCGCCTCCGCCGAGACCGCGGTCCCCGCCCTCGCCAAGGCTCTGGCCGACTCGAACGCCGACGTCCGCAAGGCGGCGGTGCTGGCGCTGACCCGGCACCGGGCCGCCGAGGAGGCGCGTGCGGCGCTCGCCACGGCCACGGCCGACTCGGACGCGGACGTCAGGGCCTACGCGGCGCGGGGTGTGTGACCGCTCCCCGCATCTCCTCGGACGGGTCGGCTATATCCAGTCGTCCGGCTCCGGCTCCTGGTCGGGCTCCGGCCAGCCGGCGGCCGGGGCGTCGGCGGCGGATGGGGCGGGGTCGTCCAGGGAGGCCAGCACGGCCAGCAGGCCTTCTCCGTAGGTCGCCAGCTTCTTCTCGCCGACACCGCTGACCGTGCCCAGCTCGCGCACCGAGGCGGGCCGGCGGCTGACGATCTCGCGCAGGGTGGCGTCGTGGAAGATGACGTACGCCGGTACGCCCTGCTCGCGGGCCTGTTCGGCGCGCCAGGCGCGCAGCGCCTCGAAGGCGGGCAGCAGTTCCTCGGGCAGGTCCGCTGCGGCCGCCTTGGCCTTGCGGTCGCCGGACGCGCCGGCCTGCCGCGACCGGGAGGCGGCCGGTTTCTCCGGCTCCTTGCGCAGCGGCACCTCGCGCTCGCCGCGCAGCACCGAGCCGCTCGCCTCGGTGAGGACCAGGGTGCCGTACTCCCCCTCGACGGCGAGCAGGCCCTGGGCGAGCAACTGCCGGATCGCGCCGCGCCACTCGGCCTCGGTGAGGTCCTGGCCGATGCCGAAGACGGACAGCTGGTCGTGGTCGAACTGGATGACCTTGCCGGTGCGCTTGCCGAGCAGGATGTCGACGATCTGCCCGGCGCCGAACTTCTGCCCGCGCTCGCGCTGGAGCCGCACCACGGTCGACAGCACTTTCTGCGCGGCGACCGTGCCGTCCCAGGTCTCCGGCGGGGTGAGGCAGGTGTCGCAGTTGCCGCAGGCCGCCGCGTCGGGGTCCTGACCGAAGTAGGCGAGCAGCTGGCCGCGGCGGCACTGGGCCGTCTCGCACAGGGCGAGCATGGCGTCGAGGTGGGCGGAGGCCCGGCGGCGGAACGCCTCGTCACCATCACCGGACTGGATCAGCTTGCGCTGCTGTACGACGTCGTTCAGGCCGTACGCCATCCAGGCCGTGGACGGCAGTCCGTCGCGGCCGGCGCGGCCGGTCTCCTGGTAGTAGCCCTCGATCGACTTGGGCAGGTCCAGGTGGGCGACGAAGCGGACGTCCGGCTTGTCGATGCCCATGCCGAAGGCGATGGTCGCCACCACGACCAGGCCGTCCTCGCGCAGGAACCGGGACTGGTGCGCGGCGCGCGTGCCCGCGTCCAGGCCCGCGTGATAGGGCACGGCCTCGATGCCGTTGGCTGTCAGGAACTCCGCCGTGCGCTCGACCGAATTGCGTGACAGGCAGTAGACGATGCCGGCGTCGCCGGGATGCTCCTGGCGGAGGAAGGCCAGGAGCTGCTTCCTGGGGTCGGCCTTGGGCACGATCCGGTACTGGATGTTGGGCCGGTCGAAGCTGGCGACGAAGTGGCGGGCCGTCGGCAGGTTGAGCCGCTGGGTGATCTCCTGGTGGGTGGCGCGGGTGGCCGTGGCCGTGAGGGCGATCCGCGGAACGTCCGGCCAGCGCTCGCCGAGGAGGGACAGGGTCAGGTAGTCGGGGCGGAAGTCGTGGCCCCACTGGGACACGCAGTGCGCCTCGTCGATCGCGAAGACGGAGATCTTGCCGCGCGAGAGCAGGTCGCGCGTGGCGTCCAGGCGCAGCCGCTCGGGCGCCAGGTACAGCAGGTCCAGCTCGCCGGCGAGGAACTCGGCCTCGACCATGCGCCGCTCGTCGAAGTCCTGCGTCGAGTTGATGAAGCCGGCGCGCACGCCGAGGGCGCGCAGGGCGTCCACCTGGTCCTGCATGAGAGCGATCAGCGGGGAGATCACCACGCCGGTGCCGGGTCTGACCAGGGCCGGGATCTGGTAGCACAGCGACTTGCCGCCGCCGGTGGGCATGAGGACGACGGCGTCGCCGCCCGCCACCACATGCTCGATGACGGCTTCCTGCTCGCCCCGGAAGGCGTCGTATCCGAAGACCCGGTGCAGCGTGGCCAGCGTCTCGCTGCCGGCCGTGTCCGGCCCCTCGGTCACCTGTGGCATCTCGCTGATCCCGCCCGTCGCACCCATCGTCCTGTCCCCCGCCGGTCCCCCGTGTGTCGTATCTCGACCGCTGCCTCCACCATAGGGGCCCGGACCGACAGCCCCGCAGTTATCCACAGGCTCACGGATCCGCTGCGGGCAGCGCGACGGCCCGGCACCCCCCGAAAGTGCCGGGCCGTCGTGCCGCCGGGAAGTGTCAGCGCACGAACACTCCCGCCTGGCTCGCCAGGTCCAGGAAGTACTGCGGGGCCACGCCGAGCACCAGTGTCACCGCGACGCCGACGGCGATCGCCATCATGGTCAGCGGGGACGGGACGGCGACGGTCGGGCCTTCCGGCCTGGGCTCACTGAAGAACATCAGCACGATCACACGGATGTAGAAGAACGCGGCGATCGCCGAGGAGATCACACCGATCACGACCAGCGGGGCCGCGCCGCCGTCCGCCGCCGCCTTGAACACGGCGAACTTCCCCGCGAAACCGGAGGTCAGCGGGATGCCGGCGAAGGCGAGGAGGAACACGGCGAAGACCGCCGCGACCAGCGGGGAGCGGCGGCCCAGGCCGGCCCACTTCGACAGGTGGGTGGCCTCGCCGCCCGCGTCGCGCACCAGCGTGACCACGGCGAACGCGCCGATCGTCACGAAGGAGTAGCCGGCCAGGTAGAAGAGGACCGAGGAGACGCCGTCCTTCGAGGTGGCGATGACACCCGCGAGGATGAATCCGGCGTGCGCGATGGACGAGTACGCCAGCAGCCGCTTGATGTCGGTCTGAGTGATCGCGACGATCGCGCCGCCGAGCATGGTGATGATCGCCACCGCCCACATGACCGGCCGCCAGTCCCAGCGCATCCCGGGCAGGACGACGTACAGCAGGCGCAGCAGCGCACCGAACGCGGCCACCTTCGTCGCCGCCGCCATGAAGCCGGTGACGGGCGTCGGCGCGCCCTGGTAGACGTCCGGCGTCCACATGTGGAACGGCACGGCGCCCACCTTGAACA
This sequence comes from Streptomyces sp. NPDC048192, assembly GCF_043202415.1. Classification (NCBI taxonomy): domain Bacteria; kingdom Bacillati; phylum Actinomycetota; class Actinomycetes; order Kitasatosporales; family Streptomycetaceae; genus Streptomyces; species Streptomyces sp. NPDC048192. Next base: position 131,339 of record NZ_JBIDAL010000019.1, on the reverse strand, counting down.
GCAGGCCCATCACGATCAGGGCGCTGCCGAGCAGCAGCAGCGCGTCGTTGCCCATGGTGCCCGCGAGCGCCGGGTCGACGTTGGTGACCGTGCCGTCGACGACCTGGGCGATGCGCGCGTACGACACGGAGCCCGCGTAGCCGTACAGCAGGGCGATGCCGAACAGGGTGAAAGCGGAGGCGAAGGCGCCGAGCAGGAAGTACTTGACTGCGGCTTCCTGCGACATCAGCCGCTTGCGGCGGGCCAGCGCGCACAGCAGGTACAGCGGCAGGGAGAAGACCTCCAGGGCCACGAACAGGGTCAGCAGGTCGTTTGCCGAGGGGAACACCAGCATGCCGGAGATGGCGAAGAGGAGCAGCGGGAAGGCCTCGGTGGTGGTGAAACCGGCCTTCACCGCGGCCTTCTCGCTGTCGCTGCCGGGCACGGAGGCGGCCTGCGCGGCGAAGGAGTCGACGCGATTGCCGTGCGCGGCCGGGTCCAGGCGGCGCTCGGCGAAGGTGAACAGGCCGACGAGTCCGGCCAGCAGGATCGTGCCCTGCAGGAACAGGGACGGGCCGTCGACCGCGATCGCCCCCATGGCCGCGATGTGCGCCTTGGTGGTGCCGTAGCCGTCGGCGGCCAGCGCGACCACCGCGGCGAACGCGGCGCACAGCGCGACGACGGACACGAACACCTGGGCGTAGTAGCGGGACCTGCGCGGGACGAACGCCTCGATCAGCACCCCGACCAGGGCCGCGCCGACGACGATCAAGGTCGGCGACAACTGTCCGTATTCGATCTTGGGTGCCGGGATCTTCGTGATCGGGTCGGCCGCGGTTGTCCACAGGCTGTGGACGGCTGTTGCGCTCACTTGGCCGCCTCCACCGAGGGCTTGGGGTCGGTCTTGTGTACGTCGGACATGGTCTGCTTGACCGCCGGGTTGACGATGTCCGTGACGGGCTTCGGATAGACGCCCAGGAAGATCAGCAGGACGATCAGCGGGGCGACGACCAACAGTTCCCGCACCCGCAGGTCGGGCATCGCCGACACCTCGGGTTTCACCGGGCCCGTCATCGTCCGCTGGTACAGCACGAGGGTGTAGAGGGCGGCGAGAACGATGCCGAAGGTGGCGATGATGCCGATCACCGGGTGGCGCGTGAAGGTGCCGACCAGGACCAGGAACTCGCTCACGAACGGGGCGAGTCCGGGCAGCGAGAGGGTCGCGAGGCCGCCGATCAGGAAGGTGCCGGCGAGCACCGGGGCGACCTTCTGCACGCCTCCGTAGTCGGCGATGAGCCGCGAGCCGCGCCGGGAGATCAGGAAGCCGGCGACCAGCATCAGCGCGGCCGTGGAGATGCCGTGGTTGACCATGTAGAGGGTCGCGCCGGACTGGCCCTGGCTGGTCATCGCGAAGATGCCCATGATGATGAAGCCGAAGTGCGAGATCGACGCGTAGGCGACCAGGCGCTTGATGTCCCGCTGGCCGACGGCGAGCAGTGCGCCGTAGACGATGCTGATCAGGGCGAGGACGAGGATGACTGGCGTCGCCCACTTGCTGGCCTGCGGGAACAGCTGGAGGCAGAAGCGGAGCATCGCGAAGGTGCCCACCTTGTCGACGACCGCGGTGATGAGGACGGCGACCGGGGCGGTGGACTCCTGCATGGCGTTGGGCAGCCAGGTGTGCAGCGGCCACAGCGGCGCCTTCACCGCGAACGCGAAGAAGAAGCCGAGGAACAGCCAGCGTTCGGTGTTCGTGGCCATGTGCAGCGAGCCGTTGGCGCGGGCCTGCGCGATCTCCTGGAGGCTGAAGTTCCCGGCGACCACGTAGAGGCCGATCACCGCGGCCAGCATGATCAGTCCGCCGACCAGGTTGTAGAGGAGGAACTTCACCGCCGCGTACGACCGCTGGGTCGAGGCCGCTGCCTCGCCCTGCGCGTGGGCGCGGTCTCCGAAGCCGCCGATGAGGAAGTACATCGGGATGAGCATGGCTTCGAAGAAGATGTAGAACAGGAAGACGTCGGTGGACTCGAAGGAGATGAGCACCATCGCCTCGACGGCGAGGATCAGGGCGAAGAAGCCCTGGGTGGGCCGCCAGCGGCGGCTGCCCGTCTCCAGCGGGTCGGCGTCATGCCAGCCCGCGAGGATGATGAACGGGATCAGCACGGCCGTCAGGGCGATCAACGCCACCGCGATGCCGTCGACGCCCAGTTCGTAGCGCACGCCGAAGTTCTTGATCCAGGCGTGGGACTCGGTGAGCTGGTAGCGGGAGCCGCCCGGGTCGAAACGGACCAGGACGACGATCGCCAGGGCGAGCGTGGCGAGCGAGACGAGCAGCGCCAGCCACTTCGCGGCGGTGCGCCGCGCGGCCGGTACGGCGGCCGTGGCGACGGCCCCTACGGCCGGGAGCGCCGCCGTCGCTGTCAGCAGAGGAAAGGACATCGGTATCAGACCGCCCTCATCAGCAGGGTGGCGGCGACCAGGAGTGCCGCACCGCCGAACATCGAGACCGCGTAGGAGCGGGCGAAGCCGTTCTGGATCCGGCGCAGCCGGCCGGACAGGCCGCCGAAGCCGGCCGCCGTGCCGTTGACGACGCCGTCGACCAGGGAGTGGTCGACGTACACCAGGGAGCGCGTGAGGTGTTCGCCGCCGCGCACCAGGACCACGTGGTTGAAGTCGTCCTGGAGCAGGTCGCGGCGGGCCGCCCGGGTGAGGAGCGAGCCGCGCGGGGCGACGGCGGGCACCGGCTTGCGGCCGTACTGGGCCCAGGCGATGCCGACGCCGATGACCAGGCAGACCATGGTCGCGGCGGTGACCGTCGCGGCGCCGACCGGGGAGTGGCCCTCGCTGTGTCCGGTGACCGGTTCCAGCCACTTGAGGAAGCGGTCGCCGATGCTGAAGAAGCCACCGCCGAAGACCGAGCCGACGGCCAGCACGATCATCGGGATCGTCATGACCTTCGGGGACTCGTGCGGGTGCGGCTCGGCGTGCTCGCCGTGGTGCTCGGCGGCGGGCTCCGCGCTCGGGGCCTCAGGGGAGCGGGTGGGCTGGTTCTTCCAGCGCTCCTCTCCGAAGAACGTCATCAGCATCACGCGCGTCATGTAGAAGGCGGTGATGGCCGCGCCCAGCAGGGCCGCGCCGCCGAGGATCCAGCCCTCGGTGCCGCCCTTGGCGAAGGCCGCCTCGATGATCTTGTCCTTGGAGAAGAAGCCGGACAGGCCCGGGAAGCCGATGATGGCGAGGTAGCCGAGGCCGAAGGTGATGAAGGTGACCGGCATGTACTTGCGCAGGCCGCCGTACTTGCGCATGTCGACCTCGTCGTTCATGCCGTGCATGACGGAGCCGGCGCCGAGGAACAGGCCGGCCTTGAAGAAGCCGTGCGTCACCAGGTGCATGATCGCGAAGACGTAGCCGATGGGGCCGAGGCCCGCGGCGAGCACCATGTAGCCGATCTGCGACATGGTCGAACCGGCCAGCGCCTTCTTGATGTCGTCCTTGGCGCAACCGACGATCGCACCGAACAGGAGCGTGACCGCGCCGACCACGGTGACGGCGAGCTGTGCGTCGGGGGCGGCGTTGAAGATGGCTCCGGAGCGGACGATCAGGTACACGCCCGCGGTCACCATCGTCGCGGCGTGGATCAGGGCCGAGACGGGGGTCGGGCCCTCCATGGCGTCGCCGAGCCAGGACTGCAGCGGCACCTGGGCGGACTTGCCGCAGGCGGCGAGCAGCAGCATCAGGCCGATGGCGGTGAGCCTGCCCTCGGAGGTGTCACCGGTGTGGCTGAGGACCGGGCCGAAGGCGAAGCTGCCGAAGGTGGTGAACATCAGCATGACCGCGATCGACAGGCCCATGTCGCCGACGCGGTTGACCAGGAAGGCCTTCTTCGCGGCCGTCGCCGCGCTGGGCTTGTGCTGCCAGAAGCCGATCAGCAGGTAGGAGGCGAGACCGACGCCCTCCCAGCCGACGTACAGCAGCAGGTAGTTGTCGGCGAGGACGAGCAGCAGCATCGCCGCGAGGAACAGGTTCAGGTAGCCGAAGAAGCGGCGGCGCCGCTCGTCGTGCTCCATGTACCCGACCGAGTACAGGTGGATCAGCGAGCCGACGCCCGTGATGAGCAGGACGAACGTCATCGACAGCTGGTCCAGGCGGAAGGTGACGTCCGCCTGGAAGCCGGCCACCGGGACCCAGCTGAACAGGTGCTGCGTCAGCGTCCGGTTGTCGGCCGCCTTGCCCAGCAGATCGGCGAAGAGGGCGATGCCGAAGGCGAAGGAGACGAACGACAGCAGCGTGCCGATCCAGTGGCCGACGGCGTCCAGCCGCCGGCCGCCGACCAGGAGGACGGCCGCTCCGAGCAGGGGCGCCGCGATGAGCAGCGCGATCAGGTTCTCCACGATTCTTCCGACCCCTTACAGCTTCATCAGGCTGGCGTCGTCGACCGAGGCCGAGTGGCGGGTACGGAACAGCGACACGATGATCGCGAGGCCCACCACGACCTCCGCGGCGGCGACGACCATCGTGAAGAAGGCGATGATCTGGCCGTCGAGGTTGCCGTGCATCCGGGAGAAGGTGACGAACGCGAGGTTGCAGGCGTTCAGCATCAGCTCGATGCACATGAAGACCACGATGGCGTTGCGCCGGATCAGAACGCCGGTCGCGCCGATCGTGAACAGCAGGGCGGCGAGGTAGAGGTAGTTGACCGGGTTCACTTCGACGCCTCCTCGGGCCGCTTGAACGTCGCCGGTTCGATCGCCCTGCGCGCCAGGCGTTCCTCCGCGCGCTGCTCCAGCGCCCGCAGGTCGTTGAGCGCCTCCGCCGACACGTCACGGATCTGGCCGCGTTCGCGCAGCGTCTTGCTGACGGTCAGCTCGGACGGGGTGCCGTCGGGGAGCAGACCCGCGATGTCGACCGCGTTGTGCCGGGCGTAGACGCCGGGGGCGGGCAGCGGCGGTACGTACTTGCCGTCCCGCACGCGCTGTTCGGACAGCTCGCGCTGGGTCCTGGCGCGCTCGGTGCGCTCGCGGTGGGTGAGCACCATGGCGCCGACGGCGGCCGTGATGAGCAGGGCGCCGGTGATTTCGAAGGCAAAGACGTACTTGGTGAAGATGAGGGAGGCGAGGCCCTCCACATTGCCGCCCGCGTTCGCCCGGCCGGTGCCGGCGAACTCCTTCAGGGAGGCGTTGCCGATGCCGGCGAACAGCAGGACGCCGAAGCCGATTCCGCACACCAGGGCCAGCCAGCGCTGGCCCTTGATGGTCTCCTTCAGGGAGTCCGCGGCCGTGACGCCGACGAGCATCACCACGAACAGGAACAGCATCATGATCGCGCCGGTGTAGACGACGATCTGCACGATGCCCAGGAAGTAGGCGCCGTTGGCGAGGTAGAACACCGCCAGGACGATCATGGTTCCGGCGAGGCAGAGGGCGCTGTGCACGGCCTTCTTCATGAAGACGGTGCACAGGGCGCCGATCACCGCGACCGTGCCGAGGACCCAGAACTGGAAGGCCTCACCGGTGGAGGTGGTGTAGGCGGCGAGTTGTGCGGTCATCGGCCGATCACCTTCTCGGAGGCCGGCTCGTCCTCGCCGAAGGTGGACGCGGCCTCCTGCGGGACCTCGCCCTTGGACACGGCGACCTGGCGGACCGTGCCGGGCGCGGCCTGGGTCACCAGGCCCCGGTAGTAGTCCTGTTCGTCCGTCCCCGGGAAGATCGCGTGGGGAGTGTCGACCATGCCCTCTTCGAGGCCGGCGAGCAGCTGTTCCTTGGTGTAGATGAGATTGGCGCGGCTGGAGTCGGCCAGTTCGAACTCGTTGGTCATCGTCAGCGCGCGCGTGGGGCACGCCTCGATGCACAGGCCGCACAGGATGCAGCGGGCGTAGTTGATCTGGTAGACGCGGCCGTACCGCTCGCCCGGCGAGTAGCGCTCCTCGTCGGTGTTGTCGGCGCCTTCCACGTAGATGGCGTCGGCGGGGCAGGCCCAGGCGCACAGCTCGCAGCCGACGCACTTCTCCAGGCCGTCCGGATGGCGGTTGAGCTGGTGCCGTCCGTGGAACCGCGGAGCCGTGGTCTTTTTCTGCTCCGGGTACTGCTCGGTCAGCCGCTTCTTGAACATGGCCTTGAAGGTCACGCCGAAGCCGGCCACGGGGTTCAGGAAACCGGGCCTGGTCTCCTTGGGCTCCTCAGCCATCGGACGCCTCCTTTCCCTCCGAAGATCCGTCACTGACAGTGTCCGACCCGCCACTGACAATCAGCTCGCGCTCGCGGCGCGACCGGCGCCTCGGCACCGGCGGCAGCTCCTGTCCGGGCAGCGGCGGCACGGGGAATCCGCCCGCCATCGGGTCGAATCCGGCCTGTTCGGCGGCGGGCTCCTCGGCCGCCTTGGCCTTCTCGCGGAACATGTCGACGAGGTAGGAGATCACCACCAGGGCGAGGACCGCGCCGCCGACGGGCAGGGCGATGTCGGCGAAGTCGTAGTGCTCGTTGCGCAGGGCCCGTACGGTCGCCACCAGCATCAGCCAGGTCACGGAGACCGGGATCAGGACCTTCCAGCCGAGCTTCATCAGCTGGTCGTAGCGCACCCGGGGGAGCGTGCCCCGCAGCCAGATGAAGAAGAACAGCAGCAGCTGGACCTTGATCACGAACCAGAGCAGCGGCCACCAGCCGTGGTTCGCGCCCTCCCAGAAGGTGCTGATCGGCCAGGGTGCGCGCCAGCCGCCGAGGAACAGGGTGGTCGACACCGAGGAGACCGTCACCATGTTCACGTACTCGGCCAGCATGAACATCGCGAACTTGATGGACGAGTACTCGGTGTTGAAGCCGCCGACGAGGTCGCCCTCGGACTCCGGCATGTCGAAGGGGGCGCGGTTGGTCTCGCCGACCATCGTGACGATGTAGAGGAGGAACGAGACCGGCAGCAGCAGGATGTACCAGCGGTCGTGCTGCTGCGCCACGATCGTGGACGTCGACATCGACCCCGAGTACAGGAACACCGAGGCGAACGCGGCGCCCATGGCGATCTCGTAGGAGATCATCTGCGCGCAGGAACGCAGGCCGCCGAGCAGCGGGTAGGTGGATCCGGAGCTCCAGCCCGCCAGGACGATGCCGTAGATGCCCACGGAGGCGATGGCGAGGATGTAGAGCATCGCGATCGGCAGGTCGGTGAGCTGCATCGCGGTGCGCGTGCCGAAGATCGAGATCTCGTTGTCCGCCGGGCCGAAGGGGATCACCGCGATCGCCATGAAGGCCGGAATGGCCGCGACGATCGGTGCGAGGACGTAGACCGCCTTGTCCGCGCGTTTGACGATGATGTCTTCCTTGAGCATCAGCTTCACGCCGTCGGCGAGCGACTGGAGCATGCCCCAGGGGCCGTGCCGGTTCGGGCCGATGCGCAGCTGCATCCAGGCGACGACCTTGCGCTCCCAGACGATGGAGAACAGCACGGTCACCATCAGGAAGGCGAAGCAGAAGACGGCCTTGACGACGACCAGCCACCAGGGGTCGCGGCCGAACATCGAGAGGTCTTCAGCTGCGAGGTACGGGCTCATGCCTCCACCTCCTTGGGGGCCTGTTCGGCAGATGCCGCCGGGCCGATGCGGACGAGTGAGCCGGGTCGTGCCCCGGTGTCGGAGGCGACGCCCGCGCCGGCCGAGTTCAGCGGGAGCCAGACCACCCGGTCGGGCATCTCGGTGATCTGCAGCGGCAGTTCCACGACGCCGGCCGGGCCGGTGACGGCGAGGACCTCGCCGTCCTGGACCCCCGCCTCGGCCGCCGTCGCGGCGGACACGCGCGCGTGCGCGGCGTGCCGGGTGCCGGCGAGCGCCTCGTCGCCCTCCTGGAGGACGCCCTGGTCGAGAAGGAGCCGGTGCCCGGCGAGCACGGCCTCCCCGGCGGCGGGGCGGGGCAGCGGGCCCGCGGTCTCCTGGGGGTCGAGGGCGCGCCCGCCGTCCCAGAGGGCGAGCCGGTCGATCTCCGCGCGCGTGGTGCGCAGATCGGGCAGGCCCAGGTGGACGTCCATGGCGTCGGCGAGCATCTGCAGCACGCGCGCGTCGGTCGGTGCGAGACGGCGGGTCATCTGGTCGGGCTTGAGGGCGGCCTCGAAGAACCGCACCCTGCCCTCCCAGTTGAGGAACGTGCCCGCCTTCTCGGGGACCGCGGCGACCGGCAGGACGACGTCGGCGTGCTCGGTGACCTCGCTGGGCCGCAGCTCCAGCGACACCAGGAAGCCGACGCTGTCGAGCGCTTCACGCGCGCGTGCCGGGTCGGGCAGGTCGGCGATCTCGACCCCGGCGACCAGGAGGGCCGACAGTTCGCCGGTGGCGGCGGCTTCGATGATGTGGTGGGTGTCGCGGCCGTAGCGCGCAGGGAGTTCGGCGAGCCCCCAGACGGCGGCGACCTCCTCCCGCGCGCGCGGGTCGGTCGCCGGGCGGCCGCCCGGCAGCAGCGACGGCAGCGCGCCGGCCTCGACGGCGCCGCGCTCACCGGCCCGGCGCGGGATCCACACCAGCCGGGCGCCGGTGGCGGTGGCGGCGCGTACGGCGGCGGTGAGGCCGCCGGCGACCGCGGCGAGCCGCTCGCCGACGACGATGACCGCGCCCTCGGTGCGCAGCGCTTCCGCGGCCCGCGTGCCGGGCTCTTCCAGGCCGACGCCGCTCGCGAGGGCGTCCAGCCACTCGGTCTCGGTGCCGGGCGCGGCCGGCAGCAGGGTGCCGCCCGCTTTCTCCAGGCCCCGGGTGGCGTGCGTGGCCAGCGCGAACACCTTCTGCTTGCGCTTGCGCCAGGCCTTGCGCAGCCGCAGGAAGACGCCGGGGGCCTCCTCCTCCGACTCGAAGCCGACCAGCAGGACGGCGGGCGCCTTCTCCAGGGAGGTGTAGGTGACGCCCGTACCGTCGAGGTCGCGGCCGCGGCCGGCCACCCGGGAGGCGAGGAAGTCGGCCTCCTCGCCGCTGTGCACGCGCGCGCGGAAGTCGATGTCGTTGGTGTCGAGCGCCACGCGCGCGAACTTGCTGTAGGCGTAGGCGTCCTCGACGGTCAGCCGGCCGCCGATGAGGACGCCGGCCCGGGAGCGTGCGGCGGCGAGTCCGCGCGCGGCCGCCTCCAGGGCCTCCGGCCAGGAGGCGGGCTCCAGGACGCCGTCGGCGCTGCGGACGAGCGGGGTGTCGAGGCGGTCCTTGAGCTGCGCGTACCGGAACGCGAAGCGTCCCTTGTCGCAGATCCACTCCTCGTTGACCTCGGGGTCGTTCTCGGCGAGGCGCCGCATGACCTTGCCGCGCCGGTGGTCGGTGCGGACGGCGCAGCCGCCGGAGCAGTGCTCGCACACCGACGGCGAGGAGATGAGGTCGAAGGGGCGGGAGCGGAAGCGGTAGGCCGCGGAGGTGAGCGCGCCGACGGGGCAGATCTGGATGGTGTTGCCGGAGAAGTACGACTCGAAGGGGTCGCCCTCGCCGGTGCCGACCTGTTGGAGGGCGCCCCGCTCGATCAGCTCGATCATCGGGTCGCCCGCGATCTGGTTGGAGAACCGGGTGCAGCGGGCGCACAGCACGCACCGCTCGCGGTCGAGCAGCACCTGGGTGGAGATCGGCACCGGCTTTTCGTAGGTGCGCTTCTTGCCGTCGAAGCGGGACTCGGCGTTGCCGTGCGACATGGCCTGGTTCTGCAGCGGGCACTCGCCGCCCTTGTCGCAGACCGGGCAGTCCAGCGGGTGGTTGATGAGCAGCAGCTCCATCACACCCTTCTGGGCCTTCTCCGCGACCGGGGAGGTGAGCTGTGTCCTCACCACCATGCCGTCGGTGCAGGTGATGGTGCAGGACGCCATCGGCTTGCGCTGGCCCTCGACCTCGACGATGCACTGACGGCAGGCGCCGGCGGGGTCGAGCAGGGGGTGGTCGCAGAACCGGGGGACCTCGATGCCGAGCTGTTCGGCGGCACGGATGACCAGGGTGCCCTTGGGCACGCTGATCTCGATGCCGTCGATCGTCAGCGTGACGAGGTCTTCCGGCGGGACCGCCGCCTCTCCCCCACCTGTGGGAGCACTGGTGGTCACGGTCATGCGTTCACCTCCGGGCGGTCCGCCCAGGCCGTCGACTTGGCCGGGTCGAAGGGGCAGCCCCGGCCCGTGATGTGCTGCTCGTACTCCTCGCGGAAGTACTTCAGCGAGGAGAAGATCGGGGACGCGGCGCCGTCGCCGAGGGCGCAGAAGGACTTGCCGTTGATGTTGTCGGCGATGTCGGCGAGCTTGTCGAGGTCGGCCATGGTGCCCTTGCCGGCCTCGACGTCCCGCAGCAACTGCACCAGCCAGTACGTCCCTTCGCGGCAGGGCGTGCACTTGCCGCAGGACTCGTGGGCGTAGAACTCGGTCCAGCGGGTCACGGCGCGCACGACGCAGGTCGTCTCGTCGAAGCACTGCAGGGCCTTGGTGCCGAGCATGGAGCCCGCGGCGCCCACTCCTTCGTAGTCGAGGGGGACGTCGAGGTGTTCGTCGGTGAACATCGGCGTCGAGGAGCCGCCCGGCGTCCAGAACTTCAGCCGGTGGCCGGGCCGCATGCCGCCGCTCATGTCGAGCAGCTGGCGCAGCGTGATGCCGAGCGGGGCCTCGTACTGGCCGGGGGCGGCGACGTGGCCGCTGAGGGAGTAGAGCGTGAAGCCCGGGGACTTCTCGCTGCCCATCGACCTGAACCAGTCCTTGCCGTTTTTCAGGATGGCGGGAACCGACGCGATCGACTCGACGTTGTTCACAACAGTCGGACAGGCGTAGAGGCCTTCCACCGCAGGGAAGGGGGGACGCAGCCGCGGTTGACCACGGCGGCCTTCGAGCGAGTCCAGCAGTGCGGTCTCCTCACCGCAGATGTACGCGCCGGCGCCGGCGTGCACGGTGAGGGTCAGGTCGAGTCCGCTGCCCAGGATGTTCCCGCCGAGGTAGCCCGCCGCGCAGGCCTCGCGCACGGCCTCGTGCAACCGCCGCAGAACGGGGACGACTTCACCACGCAGATAGATGAAGGCATGCGACGACCTGATGGCATAGCACGCGATCACAATGCCCTCGATGAGGCTGTGCGGGTTCGCGAAGAGGAGCGGGATGTCCTTGCACGTCCCGGGCTCCGACTCGTCGGCGTTGACAACTAGATAGTGCGGTTTTCCATCTCCCTGCGGAATGAACTGCCACTTCATTCCGGTCGGGAATCCGGCGCCGCCGCGGCCGCGCAGACCTGAGTCCTTGACGTACGCGATCACGTCGTCCGGTGACATGGCGAGCGCCTTGCGGAGCCCCTCGTACCCCTCGTGCCTCCGGTAGACGTCCAGGGTCCAGGACCGGTCCTCGTCCCAGAAGGCCGACAGCACGGGTGCGAGCAGCTTCTCGGGGCTCGTGTCCTTGACCTCGGGTACCACGGTCATCACTCCCCCTCCTCGGCGGTAGGCCCTGCCGGGTGGGCGGGGTCGGAGGCCGATGTCTCCTGCGGCGCGTCATGGGAGCTGAGGTGCTCGGACGGCGACGGTTCGTGCACCCTGTCGTGCGGCTCCTCATGCGGACCTCCGCGCGGATGGACCACGCGCGCGGGTGCGGCCTCTCCCTTCGCCAGGCGAAGGCCCACCAGCGACGCGGGCCCCGCACTGCCGCCCTCCTCGACGGCCCCGGGCCGCTCGTCGGGGAAGCCGGCCAGGATCCGCGCGGTCTCCTTGAACGTGCACAGCCGCGCCCCGCGCGTGGGCTGTACGGGCCGTCCCGCACGCAGGTCGTCGACCAGGCGCTTGGCGCTGCCCGGCGTCTGGTTGTCGAAGAACTCCCAGTTGACCATCACGACCGGTGCGTAGTCGCAGGCCGCGTTGCACTCGATGTGCTCCAGGGTGACCTTGCCGTCGTCGGTGGTCTCGCCGTTGCCGACGCCCAGGTGCTCCTGGAGGGTTTCGAAGATCGCGTCGCCGCCCATCACCGCGCACAGCGTGTTGGTGCACACGCCGACCTGGTAGTCGCCGGACGGCTTGCGCCGGTACATGGTGTAGAAGGTGGCGACGGCGGTGACCTCGGCCGTGGTGAGGTTCAGCATGTCCGCGCAGAACTGCATTCCGGTGCGCGTGACGTGGCCCTCCTCCGACTGCACGAGGTGGAGCAGCGGGAGCAGGGCGGACCGGGAGTCCGGGTAGCGCGCGATGATCTCGCGCGCGTCCGCCTCCAGCCGGGCCCGGACGTCGTCCGGATACGCGGGTGCGGGCAGTTCGGGCATGCCCAGGCTGACGCCCCGCTCCGAAGAAGAGGTGGTCACCGGTCGACGCCTCCCATCACGGGGTCGATGGACGCGACGGCGACGATGACGTCGGCGACCTGGCCGCCTTCGCACATCGCCGCCATGGCCTGCAGGTTGGTGAAGGACGGGTCGCGGAAGTGGACCCGGTAGGGGCGGGTGCCGCCGTCGGAGACGGCGTGCACGCCGAGCTCGCCCTTGGGGGACTCGACGGCCGCGTACGCCTGTCCCGGCGGGACGCGGAAGCCCTCGGTGACGAGTTTGAAGTGGTGGATCAGGGCCTCCATGGAGGTGCCCATGATCTTCTTGATGTGGTCGAGGGAGTTGCCGAGTCCGTCCGGGCCCAGGGCGAGCTGGGCGGGCCAGGCGATCTTCTTGTCGGCGACCATGACGGGGCCGGGCTGGAGCCGGTCCAGGCACTGCTCGATGATCCTGAGCGACTGGCGCATCTCCTCCAGGCGGACCAGGAAGCGGCCGTAGGCGTCGCAGGTGTCGGCGGTCGGGATCTCGAAGTCGTACGTCTCGTAGTCGCAGTACGGCTGTGCCTTGCGCAGGTCGTGCGGCAGGCCGGTGGAGCGCAGGATCGGGCCGGTGGCGCCGAGGGCCATGCAGCCGGCCAGGTCGAGGTAGCCGATGTCCTGCATGCGGGCCTTGAAGATGGGGTTCCCGGTGGCGAGCTTGTCGTACTCCGGGAGGTTCTTCTTCATCTTCTTCACGAACTCGCGGATCTGGTCCACCGCGCCGGGCGGCAGGTCCTGGGCGAGTCCGCCGGGGCGGATGTACGCGTGGTTCATCCTGAGGCCCGTGATGAGCTCGTAGAGGTCGAGAATCATTTCACGATCACGGAAGCCGTAGATCATGATCGTGGTGGCGCCGAGCTCCATGCCGCCGGTGGCGATGCACACCAGGTGGGAGGACATCCGGTTCAGCTCCATCAGGAGCACTCGGATGATCTTGGCGCGTTCGGTGATGTCGTCCTCGATGCCGAGGAGTTTCTCGACGGCGAGGCAGTAGGCGGTCTCGTTGAAGAAGGACGTCAGGTAGTCCATGCGCGTGACGAAGGTGGTGCCCTGCGTCCACGTGCGGTACTCGAGGTTCTTCTCGATGCCGGTGTGCAGGTAGCCGATGCCGCAGCGGGCCTCGGTGACCGTCTCGCCCTCGATCTCGAGGATCAGGCGGAGCACTCCGTGGGTGGAGGGGTGCTGGGGACCCATGTTGACGACGATGCGTTCGTCGTCGGCGCGGGTCGCGGACTGGACGACCTCGTCCCAGTCGCCACCGGTGACCGTGTAGACGGTGCCCTCGGTGGTTTCCCGGGCGGCTGCTGACTGGGTGCTGCTCACGAGTACGACCTCCGCTGGTCCGGAGCCGGGATCTGGGCGCCCTTGTACTCGACGGGGATGCCGCCGAGGGGGTAGTCCTTGCGCTGCGGGTGGCCCTGCCAGTCGTCCGGCATCATGATCCGCGTCAGGGCCGGGTGACCGTCGAAGACGATTCCGAAGAAGTCGTACGTCTCGCGCTCGTGCCAGTCGTTCGTCGGGTAGACGGAGACGAGGGACGGGATGCGCGGGTCGGCGTCGGGGGCGCTGACTTCGAGGCGGATCTGCCGGTTGTGGGTGATCGAGCGCAGGTGGTAGACGGCGTGCAGCTCGCGCCCCTTGTCGTGCGGGTAGTGGACGCCGCTGACGCCGGTGCACAGCTCGAAGCGCAGGGCCGGGTCGTCGCGCAGGGTGCGGGCGACGCGGACCAGGTGCTCGCGCTCGATGTGGAAGGTGATCTCGCCGCGGTCGACGACCGTCTTCTCGATGGCGTTGCCGGGGAGGAGTCCCTGTTCCTCCAGGGCGCCTTCCAGCTCGTCGGCGACCTCGTCGAACCAGCCGCCGTAGGGGCGGCTCGCCGGTCCCGGGAGTCGGACCGAGCGGACCAGGCCGCCGTAGCCGGAGGTGTCGCCGCCGTTGTTGGCGCCGAACATGCCGCGCTGGACGCGGATCTCCTCGCCGCCCTGGCCGCGCTGGCCGGGGAGGTTGGAGGCGGAGAGGTCCTTCTCGGGGTTCACCCCGTTCGCGGACCCGTTCACGCCGTGCGTGCCGTTGCCGTTCGCGTCGCTCACCGCAGCAGCCCCTTCATCTCGATCGTGGGCAGGGCCTTGAGCGCCGCCTCCTCCGCCTCGCGGGCCGCCTCCTCGGCGTTGACGCCGAGCTTGGAGGACTGGATCTTCTGGTGGAGCTTGAGGATGGCGTCCATCAGCATCTCGGGGCGGGGCGGGCAGCCCGGCAGGTAGATGTCGACCGGGACGATGTGGTCGACGCCCTGGACGATCGCGTAGTTGTTGAACATGCCGCCCGAGGAGGCGCAGACGCCCATGGAGATCACCCACTTGGGATTGGGCATCTGGTCGTAGACCTGCCTGAGCACCGGCGCCATCTTCTGGCTGACCCGGCCGGCGACGATCATCAGGTCGGCCTGGCGCGGTGAGCCGCGGAAGACCTCCATGCCGAAGCGCGCCAGGTCGTACCGGCCGGCGCCGGTGGTCATCATCTCGATGGCGCAGCAGGCGAGGCCGAAGGTCGCGGGGAAGACGGACGCCTTGCGCACCCAGCCCGCGGCCTGCTCGACGGTGGTCAGCAGGAAGCCGCTCGGCAGCTTTTCTTCGAGTCCCATGTCTAAAGGCCCCTCAGTCCCATTCCAGGCCGCCGCGCCGCCATACGTACGCGTACGCGACGAAGACGGTGAGCACGAAGAGCAGCATCTCCACGAGCCCGAAAATCCCCAGGGCGTCGAAGGTGACGGCCCAGGGGTAGAGGAAGACGATCTCGATGTCGAAGACGATGAAGAGCATCGCCGTCAGGTAGTACTTGATGGGGAAGCGCCCGCCGCCGGCCGGCGTGGGGGTCGGCTCGATACCGCACTCGTAGGCCTCGAGCTTGGCGCGGTTGTACCGCTTCGGACCGATCAGCGTGGCCATGACCACGGAGAAGATCGCAAAGCCTGCCCCGAGGGCTCCCAGTACGAGGATGGGCGCATACGCGTTCACCGCTCCTCGCTCCTCTCAGTCGGCACTGACTGCTGGCGGTTGCACTGGTGCACTGCGCTCACTTCCGCCTCACAAGTCCCTTGGAACCCCCGTCGTCCCGGACGAAGATCGAGAACATGTGAAGCAGGTCACAAGCCCAGTTGCCACGCATCTTATGCCCGTCGCTCTGTGATCTGCGACACGGGGTATTGCACGACCTTTGTGATCTCCACCACCTGACGAAGGATCATGAAGTCGGATGATGAGTGATCTTCATACGCGAAGCGTTCAGTTGATCACCAGAAGTGACTATTTTGCTCGTCGCCGCAGGCAGGAGGGCGCGTCTCCATATCAAGAGTGTTCCGGTGCATGCAAATTGGCGCTGGACGCAGACGGCTGCTAGAGGGGCGCCTTCACACATCAGGGGGAGGTGCGGTGCGCGATGTGGACGGAGGCCCCGACGCGTGCACGCGTTCACGAGCCGTGCGCATACAGGACGCCGCGCTTCGGGTAACCGTTCCGTGACCTCCGCCACATCGATGAGAGATCCCTGAGAACCGGGCTTGGCCAATCAACCCAACCGGTGGTAGGCGGGGAGCAATTCGGACGTAATGATCAAAGACCGTGATCAAGCCCTTGATCGCCGACGTCCGCAATGTCCGTTACGGCGTCAATAAAGAGCGACGCGCTCGGGATTCTCGGTCTCGATTGAGCAACTGTGGCGGAGCACACGTTTCTTGAAGATATGAAGGAGCCCCTGGTACCGGTTGTTCCCATGTCCCACACCGCTCACATACGCAGCCACCGGAAGCCCCGCCGCAGCGCGTCGTCCCTCGCGATGCGGGCCGGAGTTGCCGGTGGCGTCCTCAGCACCCTGGCAGTCGCCGGGGCGTCCGGCTCGGCGAACGCGGCCGAGCCGGTGACGCAGACCCTCGAACTGCCCACCTTGACGGCCGACCTGGCCGCACAGGCCGCCCAGTCCGCGGACGCCACCCAGCAGGCCGCCGCGAACTACCAGCTGCAGGCCGAGCGTGACGCGGCCGCCGCGAAGGCCGCGAAGCAGGCCAAGGCGGACCTCGCCGAGGCGAAGCAGAAGGCCGCCGAGGCCAAGAAGAAGGCCGAGGAGGCCGCCCGCAAGGCCGCCGCCGAGCGCGCCTCCCGCAACGCCGAGCGGACCACGCTCGCCGCCACGACGGACGCCGCCTCCACGAGCAGCTCGACGGCCACCGGTTCGGCCGCCGCCGTCGTCGCCTTCGTCAAGGCGCAGATCGGCAAGGCGTACGTCTCCGGCGCCACCGGCCCGTCGGCGTACGACTGCTCCGGCCTGGTGCAGACCGCCTTCAAGCAGGTGGGCATCAGCCTGCCGCGCGTCTCCCAGGACCAGTCCACGGCCGGCACCCAGGTGTCGCTGAGCAACCTGCAGCCGGGCGACATCCTGTACTGGGGCGGCGCGGGCAGCGCGTACCACGTCGCGGTGTACGTGGGCGACGGCATGTTCGTCGGCGCGCAGAACCCCTCCAGCGGCGTCGGGGAGCACCCGCTGTCGTACGACCCGCCGAGCGGGGCCGTGCGGGTGCTCTGAGGGCACCTGGCACCTCTCACGCGCGTAGGGCCGCAGCCGCTCGGGGGCAGCGGCCCTTGCGCCGTTCCCGGCGCGCGCCGGCGGTGTTCCTGACATGCTCGGGCTCGGACCGCCCGTCCGGCGGTCCTCCACGAGCGAAGGAGACCGTGCGATGCCACGCGTGTTCGTCCAGGGAAGGCCCGCCGACCACTACCCGCGCCACGCCCCCGAGGCCGGGCGCGGTGCGGTGCGCCGGATCACCGAGGTGGGCGAGGAGATCCTGCACAAGCCGTGCCGGGACGTCACGGAGTTCGGGCCCGACCTCGCCGCACTCGTCGACGACATGTTCCTGACCCTGTACGCCGCCGAAGGAGCGGGCCTGGCGGCGAATCAGGTCGGGGTCGATCTGCGGCTGTTCGTGTACGACTGCCCCGATGACGACGAAATCCGGCATGTCGGACACATCGTCAATCCGGTGCTCGAAACGCCCACGCTCGGGCGACGGCTGCTGGACGAGGGCGAGGGCTGCCTGTCGGTGCCGGGTGCGGTGATGGCCGTACCGCGGCCGGACCGGGCCGTGGTGCGCGGGCTGGACAGGGACGGCAACCCGCTCGTCGTCGAGGGCACCGGGTACTTCGCACGCTGTCTCGCCCACGAGACCGACCACACCAACGGCTTCCTCTACCTGGACCGGCTCTCCAAGCGGGAGAAGAAGGACGCGCTGCGGCAGATGGCGGCCCGGCGGGAGGAGGTCCTTGCCCGCCGGGCCGCCAACGCGGTGGCTCTCGCCTCGTAGTGCGGCTCTCGCCTCGTAGTGCGGCTCTCGCCTCCTGGTGCGGCTCCCGGCCCCCGGTCAGGCCTTCGGAGCCACCTTGCTCAGGCCGTTGATGATGCGGTCCATGGCGTCGCCGCCCGTGGGGTCGGTGAGGTTCGCCAGCAGCTTGAGGGTGAACTTCATCAGCAGCGGGTGCGTCAGGCCGCGCTGGGCGGCGATCTGCATGACCTTCGGGTTGCCGATGAGCTTCACGAAGGCGCGGCCGAGGGTGTAGTAGCCGCCGTAGGTGTCCTTCAGCACGCGCGGGTAGCGCTGCAGGGCGATCTCGCGCTGGGCGGGGGTGGCACGCGCGTGTGCCTGCACGATGACGTCGGCGGCGATCTGGCCGGACTCCATGGCGTAGGCGATGCCCTCGCCGTTGAAGGGGTTCACCAGGCCGCCGGCGTCGCCGACGAGCAGCAGGCCGCGCGTGTAGTGCGGCTGGCGGTTGAAGGCCATGGGGAGGGCGGCGCCGCGGATGGGGCCGGTCATGTTCTCCGGCGTGTAGCCCCAGTCCTCGGGCATGGAGGCGCACCAGGCCTTGAGGATCTCGCGCCAGTCCAGCTCCTTGAAGGAGGCGGAGGTGTTCAGCACGCCGAGGCCGACGTTGGACGTGCCGTCGCCCATGCCGAAGATCCAGCCGTAGCCGGGCAGCAGCCGGTCCTGGGGTCCGCGGCGGTCCCACAGCTCCAGCCAGGACTCCAGGTAGTCGTCGTCGTGGCGGGGCGAGGTGAAGTAGGTGCGCACCGCGACGCCCATGGGGCGGTCCTCACGGCGGTGCAGGCCCATCGCGAGGGACAGCCGGGTGGAGTTGCCGTCGGCGGCGACGACGAGCGGCGCGTGGAAGGTGACCTCGCGCTTCTCCTCGCCGAGCCGGGCGGTGACGCCGGTGATGCGGCCGGTGCGGTCGTCGACGACCGGACCGGAGACGTTGCAGCGCTCGAAGAGGCGGGCGCCCGCCTTCTGGGCGTTGCGGGCGAGCTGCTCGTCGAAGTCGTCGCGCTTGCGGACCAGTCCGTAGTTCGGGTAGGCGGCGAGTTCCGGCCAGTCCAGCTGGAGGCGGGAGCCGCCGCCGATGATGCGCAGGCCCTTGTTGCGCAGCCAGCCGGCCTCCTCGGAGATGTCGATGCCCATGGCGACGAGCTGCTTGACCGCGCGCGGGGTGAGGCCGTCGCCGCACACCTTCTCGCGCGGGAACTCGGTCTTCTCCAGCAGCAGGACGTCGAGACCGGCCCTGGCGAGGTGGTACGCGGTCGTGGAGCCGGCCGGCCCCGCGCCGACGACGATGACGTCGGCGGTGTTCTCGGAGAGGGGCTCCTTCACGACGGTCACGGCGGGATCTCCCCAAGTTCGAAATCTGCGTGCCGACCGGCACTGGACAGGGGCAGTCTATTCAGCAGAATTGATCACCCGGCTGAAGGGCTGCCCTGTGAACCGACCTCTCCCCGCGGTACGGCTGCGTGTTCCCACCCACGAGGACGCGATCGCCTGGCACCGGGTCTTCGGCGACCCCGAGGTCATGGAGTTCTACGGCGGCAAGCCGGCGGCCCTGTCGGTCTACGAGGAACTCACCGCGCGGCAGCGGCGGCACGACGCCGAACTCGGCTTCTGCCTGTGGACTGTGCTGGACGCCTCCGGCGAGGTCGTCGGGTTCACCGGAGCGCAGCCCTGGCGGCCCGACTGGGGACCGGTCGGCGACATAGAGATCGGCTGGCGGCTCGGGCGCGCGCACTGGGGCAAGGGGTACGTCACCGCGGCCGCGCAGGAGACGCTGCGGCGGCTGCGGGCGGCCGGGGTGCCGGAGGTGGTGGCGATGGTCCGGCCGGGCAACGAGCGGTCGATCGCGGTGACCCGCCGGCTCGGCATGAAGCCGGCCGGGACCTATCCGCATCCCACGCTGGACGAGGACGCCCTCTGCTTCCGGCTCCGTCTCCATGACGGACAGTAGTCGTCTGTTACGGAAAGACACCGATCCCTTCCGGGTGGGCCGCGCGGGAGTTACCCTTCGAGTACCGCTGGGGGTGACATCTGTGCGCATAACACCCAAAACACCCGAAGTGCGCGTGCCGCGGCTGGTCGGACTGATGGCCGTGGACGCGCGCGAGACGGCCCAGGCGCAGGGCCTGTTCATCAATGCGCCGGACCGCCCGGACTTCCACCGCGCGGTCGTCGACTACGTCGTACGCCAGTACCCGCAGCCCGGCGCCGAGGTGCCGCGGGACTCGATGGTGTACGTGTGGTTCGACTTCGGTGAGGGCGAGGGCGGCGGGGGTGTGCGCGAGCCGCGCGTTCCGCGGCCGCCGGCCGGAGGGCTGCAACGCGAACTCGGCGAGCCCGGAGACGCCTTCGAGATGATCGACCGCTGAGACCCGGCGGCGGGCCTCAGCTCTCCTTGAACCCCCGGTGCAGCGCGACCACACCGCCGGTGAGGTTGCGCCATGCCACCTTCGACCAGCCCGCCTTCCGCAGCCGCTCGGCGAGGGCGGGCTGGTCGGGCCAGGCGCGGATGGACTCGGCGAGGTAGACGTAGGCGTCCGGGTTGGAGGAGACGGCGCGCGCGACCGGCGGCAGGGCCCGCATCAGGTACTCGGTGTAGACGGTGCGGAAGGGCGCCCAGGTGGGGTGCGAGAACTCGCAGATCACCACGCGTCCGCCGGGCCGGGTCACCCGGTGCATCTCCGCGAGGGCCGCGTCCGTGTCCTGCACGTTGCGCAGCCCGAAGGAGATCGTCACGGCGTCGAAGGTGTCGTCCTTGAACGGCAGCCGCGTGGCGTCGCCGGCCGTGAAGGGCAGCCAGGTGTGCCGCTTCTTGCCGACCTGGAGCATCCCCAGCGAGAAGTCGCAGGGGACCACGTAGGCGCCCGTGCGCGCGAAGGGCAGCGACGAGGTCGCCGTGCCGGCGGCGAGGTCGAGGACCTTCTGCGCGGGGCGTGCGTCGACCGCCTTCGCCACCTCCTTGCGCCAGCGCCGGTCCTGGCCGAGCGACAGCACGTCGTTCGTCAGGTCGTACCGTTCCGCCACGTCGTCGAACATCGAGGCGACTTCGTGCGGCTGCTTGTTCAGGGAAGCGCGGGTCACCCGCCCATTGTTGCAGCCCCCCGTCACGGCAGGAGCCTCGGCTTCCTGCGTGCCGCGACGTCCTCCACCCAGCCGCACAGCAGGACGAAGGCGGCGATCAGGATCCAGCCGATGCCGAACATGAACCACTGGCTGTCCAGCGGCAGGTACGTCTCGAAGGCGGGCACGTCCCAGAACCGGTCGATCAGCGGGACGGCCAGGACGAGGGCGATCTCGTGCCAGAGGTAGATCGTCACCGCGCGGGCGTTGAAGACGGTGACGGTCCGGTCCAGCGCGCGCAGGCGGGTGAGCCGGGCGAAGTCGATACGGTAGCGCGCCTTCGCCCACATCAGCAGGGTCACGAAGCCGGCTGACCAGAAGGCCTGGGCGAGCGGGTCCTCGTCGAGGTCGTAGGTGCCGAAGCCGGCCTGGTGGGAGAAGGCGTACCAGGCGCCGTAGGCCATCGCGGCGCCCGACAGGACGCAGACGAGCACCGGTCTCGTCTGCTGGAGCACGCCCTCGCGGTGGGCGAAGCCGAGGATCCAGCAGAACAGGTACGTCGACAGGTCCCACAGGGCGCTGCCGAAGCGGTTGTCCGGGCCGGACCACAGGAAGTTCAGGACCAGGACGGGGACGAGGGAGAGGAGCAGCACCGGGACGGCCGCCTTGCGGAAGATCCACAGCAGGGCCGGGGAGAGCAGCACGAACCACAGGTAGGTGCGCAGGTACCAGAGGATCTCCCAGGCCTGCTCGCCCCACGCGTTGCCGGGCGGGTCGCCGAGCGGCACGATCCAGTAGACGATCTGCCATCCCGGCATCCAGTCGTGGATCAGCATGGCGAGCACCACGAAGAAGCCCCAGAACCAGAACGGGGGCAGCAGGCGGCGCAGCCGGCTCTTCAGCACCTTCGCGGCCGGGCGCTCGAGGGACTTCGCCATGAGGGTTCCGGCCAGGCCGAACATGATGCCCATGGAGGGGAACACCAGACCGCACCAGGCCCAGCCGAAGGTGTGGTATGTCACCACCCTGATCAGGGCCAGCGCGCGGAGGGTGTCGAAGTAGCGGTCGCGGCCGGCGGGCGCCGGGCGGGAGGGCCGCCGTACGGCGGGTGCGGCCGCGGTTCTGCTGTGCGCTCCCATCTCAGCGCACCCCCGCCGGGGTGCCGACCTCGCCGGTGCGCCGCAGTTTCTGCCAGCGCAGGCGGCCGCCGGTGAGGGCGGTGATGCAGGAGTGGATGAGGACCAGGTACATCATCTGGCGGTAGGCCAGTTGCTGCAGCGGCATCATCAGCAGGTAGCGGTACTTCTCCCGGTCCAGACGGAAGGCGTGGGCCGCACAGGCCAGTTGGACGCCGAGCACGGCGAGCCAGGCCAGCAGGGCCGCCCGGAAGTCGACGAAGAGCATCGAGTAGAGGGTGAAGACGTCGATCAGCGGGGCGAAGACGGGCGTGACGATCTGGAAGATCACCACCAGGGGCATGCCGACCCGGCCGAAGCGGCCCGAAGGACCCCGGTCCGTCAGGGACTTGCGGTGCTTCCAGAGGGCCTGCATGGTGCCGTACGACCAGCGGTAGCGCTGGGACCACAGCTGCTTGAGGGAGCCCGGCGCCTCGGTCCACGCGCGCGCGTGCTCCTGGTAGACGACGCGCCAGCCCGCGCGGTGCAGGGCGATGGTGATGTCGGTGTCCTCGGCGAGGGTGTCCTCGCTCATCCCGCCGGCCGCGAGCACCGCCTCCCGGCGGAACGCGCCGATCGCGCCCGGGATCGTCGGCATGCAGCGCAGCAGGTCGTACATGCGCCGGTCGAGGTTGAAGCCCATCACGTACTCGATGTGCTGCCAGGCGCCGATGACCGTGTTGCGGTTGCCGACCTTGGCGTTGCCGGCGACCGCGCCGACGGACGGGTCGGCGAACGGCTGCACCAGGTGCCGTACCGTCTCCGGCTCGAAGACGGTGTCGCCGTCCATCATCACCACGACCTCGTACGAGGCGCTGCGCACGCCGTTGTTCAGCGCCGCCGGTTTGCCCGCGTTCTCCTGGCGGATCACCCGGACGTTGGTCATCCCGAGCGACTCGGCCGCCGCGCGCGCGATGTCGGAGGTGCCGTCGGTCGAGCCGTCGTCGACGACGATGATCTCGATCGGGTGGGTGCTGAGCGCCAGGGACTCCAGGGTGTTGGCGATGCACTCCTTCTCGTTGTAGGCCGGGACGATCACGCTCACCGGGCGGGTGACCGGCGGTCCCCAGGCGAACCGGCGTCTGTTGCGCTGCCGGTGGTGGCGGCGGGCCAGGACGACCATCATCGCGAAGCGGCCCAGCACGGCCACGCCCACGACGATCAGCCCTACGGAGAGCACCGGCAGCGTCCACTCGGCGACGGCGACGGCCGCGATGAGCGCCCTGCCCTCGTAGAGGGTCATGCCGGTGGCCCGGTGCTGGGCGGCCTGGAGGGCGTCGCCCTGCCGCGTGGCGCCGAGGCCCGGCGCCGACTGCCCCGCGGCGGCGCGCTGCTGCTGCTGCTGCTGCTCGAGAACGCCGCTGATGGTGGTGAAGGTGTAGCCCTTCGCCCGCATCTTCTCGATGTACCGCGGCAGCGCCGCGATCGTCTGCGACCGCTCGCCGCCCGCGTCGTGGAAGAGGACCGAGGCGCCCTTGGTGCCCTTGGGGGTGGCCCACTGGACGATCTTCGACACTCCGGGCCGCTTCCAGTCGTCGCTGTCGGTGTCGACGAAGACGCTGGTGTAGCCCTCCTTGCCGAGTTTTTCGTAGACGGGCCAGCTGTAGTCGTCGATGGCGTCCGTCTCGGAGGAGTACGGCGCGCGGAACAGCGTGGTGGTGATGCCCGCGGCGCCGGCGAGGGCGAGTTGCGTCTGCTCCATCTCGCGCCGGATGCGGGCGTCGCTCTGGTACGACAGGTCGACGTGGGTGAAGGTGTGGGCGCCGACCTCGTCGCCCTGCGTCACCATCGTCTTCACGATGTCCGGGTAGCGCGACACCATCGAGCCGACCAGGAAGAACGTGGCGGGCACGTCGTACTTCCGCAGGATCGCCAGGACTTGGGGGGTCCAGGTCGGGTTGGGGCCGTCGTCGAAGGTGAGCGCGATGGTCTTGTCCGGCACGGAGACCGTGGTCGCCCGGCCGTCGCGGAAGGTGAGGATCGGACCGCCGTTCAGGATGCTGTCGGGGACCTTGCTCGCGTCGGCGTTCGAGCGCACGCGCTGGTCGCCGCCGACCTCGGCGCGCAGATAGCCGTCGAGCAGCATCACACAGGTCAGGGCCAGCAGGAGCAGGAGGGCGAGGATGACGCGGGGCCGCTGGAGCGCGGCGGCCCGGCCGGCGGCGCGTTCGATGCGGGTGGGGGCACGCCGGCGGCCGCGCGAGGAGGTCGGAGTGGTCATGACTGCCGCTGCACTCCGGTCAGTTGGCGTCCGCGGAAACGGACGAGGACGAGGACGAGGACGAGGACGAGGACGGGGACGCGAACGGGAGCGAGGACGCGGAAGAGGACGCAGACGCGGCCGCGGACGCGGAGGGGGACGGGGAGAGGTGCCGGGCGCCCGTGGAAGGCAGGCCCGTCTCGGGGTTGATGCCGCCCTGGGGGCGTATCCCGCCGGGGGTCCGGCCGTCGCCGGCCGCGCCGAAGGGCAGCAGCGAGGACGGGTTGAGGGAGGTGCCCCAGCCCATGAAGGCGGCGGCGAGCACGCCCGCGTAGGCGAGGCAGACGGCGCCGACGAGCAGGCCGATGCGGCGCAGCACCCGGGAGCGGCGGCCGGTGGTGTCAACGAACACGGGTCCCTCGGTGGACCCGTTGCCATGTTTGCGGCGGCGACCATGTTGCGCGGCGCGACTTTCGATGACGGGTTCGGATTGCATTCCTCGGATATTAGGCGGCCTTTATGTGTGCTTTTCCCAGTGAATCTTGTGAGCCACCCATGAGCAGCAGCGAAAGCTGTCGCTTCGCTGAGCGTTTTCCGGTGCGCCCACATTGATGTGAGAGAGTGCGGACACGATGAGGAATTCACTGGCACTGCTCGCGGGGATCACCTGCGCGTTTGCACTCGCTATCACAGGCTGTTCCACCGGAGGCGCCGCCGGCCGTTCCGCCGCAAGCACTCCCTCGGCGACCGCCCCCGCCACCGCCCGCACCACCGCCTACGCCCCCTATGTCAGCGCCACCGCGGCCTCGGACACCGATTCCGCCGGGTCGCCTTCGGCGTACAACCTCGCCTTCGTGATCTCCGGTGACGGCGGCTGCACACCGGCGTGGAACGGCACCGAGGCGATCGGCGACGCGGCCGTGAAGTCGCGGGCGGCGCGGCTGCGAAAGGACGGCGCCGAGATCCGTGTCTCCTTCGGCGGGGCCTCCGGCAAGGAGCTGGCCGCGACCTGCGGCAGCGCCGCGGAGCTGGCCGCCGCCTACGCGAAGGCGCTGGACGCGGCCGGCGCCGGCCGGGCCGACTTCGACATCGAGGGCGACGAACTGACCGACTCCGCGTCCGTCGCGCTGCGTTCGCGGGCGATAGAGTTGCTGCAGAAGCAACGGCCGGACCTCCAGGTGTCCTTCACCCTGCCGGTGATGCCGTCCGGGCTCGACGCCGACGCGGTCGCGCTGCTGGAGTCCGCGAACACGTACGACGTCCAGGTCTCCACGGTCAACCTGATGACCATGAACTACGGCGAGTCCTACACCGGCGACATGGCCGGTTACGCCGTCACCTCCGCCGAGGCGGCGCACGCCCAGCTGGAGAAGGTCTTCGGGCTGTCGGACGCCGCGGCGTGGCGGGGCATGGCGCTCACCTCGATGATCGGGGTGAACGACGTCGCCGGGGAGACGTTCACCCTGTCCGACGCGGCGCGGGTACGGACGTTCGCGGTCGGCAAGCAGATCGCCTGGGTCTCCATGTGGTCGTCGTTCCGGGACCGGCAGTGCGCGCAAGGGGAGTCGGGCGCGGACGACGCGGCGACCGACTGCAGCGGGGTGGAGCAGGACGAGGGCGCGTTCGGCAGGGCGTTCGCCGGAAACTAGCGGCGGTGGGGAGCCGGCGACGGCGGGAAACCAGCGGCGGCGGGGAGCCGGCGACGGCGGGAAACCAGCGGTGGCCGGGAGCTAGCGGCGGCGGAAGAGCAGGCGGCCCTCGATGACCGTGGCCACGCAGGTGCCGGCACCGCGCTCGGTCAGTTCCGTCTCGTCGTGGACGTCGAAGACCGCGAAGCGGGCGGCGGAGCCCGGGGTGCGCGGGGGTGCGGTCACGGGCGGCAGACCGGAGGCGAGCGGGTCGAGGGACGGGACGCCGCCGGGCCGCTGCGAACGGCCCGCGAGCGTCAGCCCGGTGCGCCGCACGGCGTCGCGGACCGCGCGGTTGCGCAGCGGCTCGCAGGCCGCCGCGACCGTGCCGTGGGCCAGCATCCGCTGCACCCCGCGCCGTGCGCTCGCCGCCCAGCGGACGTCGTCCAGCGCGAGCGCGGTGAGCGCGTCGCCGGTGAGCGGCTCGGTGCCGAGGTCGTCGGCCTCGCGGGGATCCGGGTGGTACGCCTCCTCCAGCAGCTCCGTGCCGTGCGGGTTGACGAGCCCGGGGGTGATGATGCCGGGCCAGGTGCGCACGCGCGCGTGCGGGTACGCGGCGGCCAGCTCCTGAAGGGGGCCCGCGCCCGCGATCAGCGCGCCCTCGACGGCGAGGGCCCGCCCCCTGGAGTCGGCGTGGATCGTCAGCAAGGCGGGCTCAGTTGGAGGTCAGCAGCTTCAGTTCCGGGTGGGCCGTGCCGCCCTCGATGGCCGTGGAGGAGATGTGGGAGACCACGCGGTCGTCGACGGGGTCGTTCGCCGGGTCGTCGTGGACGACGAGGTGCTCGTACGTCGTGGAGCGCTGGGCCGGGACCCGTCCCGCCTTCCTGATCAGGTCGATGATCTCCAGGCGGTTGGAGCGGTGCTTGGCGCCGGCCGAGGAGACCACGTTCTCCTCCAGCATGATGGAGCCGAGGTCGTCCGCGCCGTAGTGCAGCGACAGCTGGCCGACCTCCTTGCCCGTGGTCAGCCACGAGCCCTGGATGTGCCGGACGTTGTCCAGGAAGAGGCGGGCGATGGCGATCATGCGGAGGTACTCGAAGAGCGTGGCCTGGGTGCGGCCCTTCAGGTGGTTGTTCTCCGGCTGGTAGGTGTACGGGATGAAGGCGCGGAAGCCGCCCGTGCGGTCCTGCACGTCCCGGATCATCCGCAGGTGCTCGATGCGCTCGGCGTTGGTCTCGCCGGTGCCCATCAGCATGGTGGAGGTGGACTCCACGCCCAGCCGGTGCGCCGTCTCCATGATCTCCAGCCAGCGCTCGCCGGACTCCTTCAGCGGCGCGATGGCCTTGCGGGGGCGCTCGGGGAGCAGTTCCGCGCCGGCGCCCGCGAAGGAGTCGAGGCCCGCCTCGTGGATGCGGGTGATGGCCTCCTCGACCGACACGCCGGAGATGCGGGCCATGTGCTCGACCTCGGACGCGCCGAGGGAGTGGATGACCAGCTGCGGGAACGCCTGCTTGATGGCCCGGAAGTGCTTCTCGTAGTACTCGACGCCGTAGTCCGGGTGGTGGCCGCCCTGGAACATGATCTGGGTGCCGCCCAGCTCGACGGTCTCCGCGCAGCGGCGCAGGATGTCGTCGAGGTCGCGGGTCCAGCCCTTCTCCGTGTCCTTGGGGGCCGCGTAGAAGGCGCAGAACTTGCACGCCGTGACGCACACGTTGGTGTAGTTGATGTTCCGCTCGATGATGTACGTCGCGATGTGCTCGGTCCCGGCGTACATGCGGCGGCGTACGGCGTCGGCGGCGGCGCCCAGCGCGTGCAGCGGGGCGTCCCGGTAGAGGGCGAGCGCCTCTTCCGGGGTGATCCGCCCACCGGCAGCGGCACGGTCGAGGACAGACTGGAGGTCGGCCTTCTCGGTCACCAGGGCGTCCCTTTCGGGGAGGTTGTGGACGGACCGAACCAGCCTACGCCAGCGGTTTCGCCGTACCGACGTCAGGCCGCGCACGCGCCGACCAGCAGCCCGGCGAGGGCGCCGGCCAGCAGGAACGGGCCGAAGGGGACCGCGGTCCTGCGGCTCGCCCGCCGTGCGAGGAGGAGCGCCGTGCCGTACAGCGCGCCGAGCAGGAAGCCGGCGAAGGCGCCGAGCAGGACGGTGGGCCAGCCGTACCAGCCGAGTACGGCGCCCGCCCCGACGGCCAGTTTCACATCGCCGAAGCCCATGCCGCCCGGGTTGACGAGGTACAGCGCGCAGTAGCCGGCGCCGAGCGCGAGGGCGCCGTACAGCGCGGTGGGCCAGTGGCCGGCGTGCCGGGGCAGCAGCGCGGCGAGGCCCAGCAGGGCGAGGGCGGCGGCGGCGAGGGGCAGGGTCAGCGGGTCGGGCAGCCGCCGCACCCGGAGGTCGACCACGGCGAGCAGCACCCCGACGGGCGCGAGCAGCAGCCACACCGCCAGCTCGGGCCGGACGCCGGTGGCGGCGGCGAGGGCGGCGCAGGTGAGGGCGGTGGCGACGGCGGTGGGGGCTGCGGCCGTGGGGCGGGCGGCCGCCCCGCAGGCGCCGCACGCGAGCCGGCCGAGCCAGCCGCGGAGCGGATGGCCGTCCGGGCAGCGCTCCCGCCAGGGTTCACCGGACGGTACGGCGAAACGGTAGGCGGCGCGGGGCAGCAGCGCACCGGCCAGCGCGCCCCACAGGGCGGCGACGGCGGCCAGCGCGCCCGTGCTCACCGTGCCGTACCGACCTTCGACAGGCGGGCCACCGGGTTGCCCTCGGCGGAACTGTCCGACGTGAACCTGAGGTCGTCGCCGACCGGGGTCAACTCGACCTGGTGCGCGGTGGGCACGCAGTGCCCGGGGTTGTCCTCGGCGCCCTTCGAGGTGGCGAGGACCTGGGTCTTCGTCACCTTCTTCAGGGTGAGGACGTCGGTGCACACGCCGCCGATCTGGTCGGTCTGCCGCAGCCGCCCCAACTCCCGCCCGACGGCGGCCTGGTGGACGGTGAGCCGGAAGGTGCCCGCGGGCAGGCTGCCGCCGAGGGCGGCGGCCTGCCCCTCCCAGGTGCCCAGGTAGCGGGCCGGGACCGCGCCCTGCCCGCCGCCCGGCTCGGCGGCGTCGCTGGAGGCCGCCGTCGGCGCCGACGAGACCGGGGGGCGGCTGCCCTCGCCGCCCGCGGTGTCGTCGTGGGACCAGGGCCGCAGCAGCAGCCCGGCCCCCAGGCCGCCCACGGCCAGCGCCCCGGCGACGGCCAGCACGACCGTGCAGCTCAGCCGGCGCCCACGGCCGCCGTCCGCCGGCGAGGCGGCGGCCGCCACGCTGACGGAGAGCCGGCCGGGTGCTTGAGCGTCCCGTGGTCCGGGCACGACGGTCGGGGCCCCGGCCGCGTCCCCGTCCGCGCCGGTCGCGGTCTTCGGCGGGCCCCCGGACAGGGGAACCCCCGGCGCACCGGGCGGCATGGGCGGCGGGCCCCCGGCATGCATCACCGGTGCCGGGCCGAAGACGCCGCCCTGGCTCGCCGGGCCGGGGGCGGGCAGGACCGCCGGGCCCGTCACCGCGGGCGTGTCGAAGGCCACCGGTCCGGAGCGCACCGGCTCCCCCGTGTCCGGTGTGTCCAGGTTCAGCAGGTGTACGGCGCTGCGGCTGACCTGTTCCACCAGGGGACCGGGGAGCCAGCCGCCGGAGATCAGGCGGCCGGCGCCTTCGGGGGCGAGGCGGCGGCCGATGTCGGCCGGGGCGGGACGGGAGGCCGGGTCCTTCGCCAGGCAGGCCGCCGCCAGCTCCCGCAACTCGCCGGTCAGGGCGTCGAGTTCGGGCTCCTCGTGGACGACCTTGTAGAGCAGCGCGGCCGAGGTGTCGCCGCGGAAGGGCGGTTCACCGGTGGCCGCGTGGACGAGGACCGCGCCGAGGGAGAAGACGTCGGCGGCGCCGGTGGCGCCCTTGCCGAGGATCTGCTCGGGCGCCATGTAGCCGGGCGAGCCGATGGACACGCCGGTGGAGGTCAGGGACGCCGTGCCGGCCATGGCCCGGGCGATGCCGAAGTCGATGAGCAGCGGTCCGTCCAGGGTCAGCAGGACGTTGGACGGCTTCACGTCCCGGTGCACGAGCCCGAGTTCGTGCACGGCCGCGAGCGCCTCGGCGAGGCCCGCGCCGAGGGCCCGCACGGTGTGCGCGGGCAGGGGGCCGGTGTCGGCGACGGCGGCGGCGAGGGAGGGACCGGCCGCGTACGCCGTGGCGACCCACGGGACGGCCGCGTCCGGGTCGGCGTCGAGGACGGGCGCCGTCCAGGCGCCGCCGACCCGCCGCGCGGCCGCCACCTCGCGCCGGAACCGCGCGCGGAACTCCTCGTCCAGGGCGAAGTGCGGGTGCACGACCTTCACGGCGACCGTACGGCCGCCCGCGCTGCGGCCGAGGTAGACCCGGCCCATGCCGCCGGAGCCGAGCCGGCCGAGCAGCCGGTACGGTCCGACGGCGGCCGGCTCGTCCGCGTCCAACGGCTGCATGCCGTGCTCCCCCCACCAGCTGGCGACCCCGGCGCCGACGACGTGGGCGCCCGTGGGAGGCAGCCTAGTGACGTGCGCTCAGGGCTGCAGCAGGTCCACCTTCACGTCCGCCGGGAAGCCGGTGGTCGGGCCGATGCGGCGGGCGAACTCGGCGACGGCCTCCAGCTGCGCCGGGCCGAAGCTGAAGTCGAGGGTGGTGAAGTACTCGGCGAGGGTCTCCTCGTCGAAGGCCTCCCAGCGGGCGGCCTGTTCGGCGACCTTGGCGACCTCTTCCAGGGAGAGGTTGCGGGACTCCAGGAAGGCCTGGTGCACCTTGCGGGTGATGGCCGGCTCGCGCTGCGCGTAGTCCCGGCGGGCCGCCCACACCGCGAAGACGAACGGCAGGCCGGTCCACTCCTTCCAGAGCGTGCCGAGGTCGTGCACGTCCAGGCCGAAGCGCGGGCCGTCGTGCAGGTTCGCCCGCAGCGCCGCATCGCCGATGAGGACGGCGGCCTCGGCCTCCTGCATCATCAGGCTGAGGTCGGGCGGGCAGGTGTAGTAGTCGGGGTGGACGCCGTAGCGCTCGGCGAGCAGCAGCTGGGCGAGGCGGACGGAGGTGCGGGAGGTCGAGCCGAGGGCGACCCGGCGGCCGTCCAGCCGGTCCAGCGGGACCTGCGAGACGATCACGCAGGACATCACCGGGCCGTCGCAGCCGACGGCGATGTCCGGGAAGGCGACCAGGTCGTCGGCGTTGCGCAGGAACTCGACCAGGGTGACGGGGCCGATGTCGAGGTCGCCGCGCACGATCTGCTCGCTGAGCTTCTCCGGGGTGTCCTTGGTGAGCTCGAAGTCGAGCAGGGTGCCGGTTCTCGCCAGGCCCCAGTAGAGGGGGAGACAGTTCAGGAACTGGATGTGGCCGACGCGCGGCCGGGTGCGAGAATTGTCCACATCGCGAGACTAGACCCCGTCCTGTACGGTGCCGGTGCCGGCCCCACCGCCGAACGGGTTAGCGGCTGTTCAAACATCCGGGTGACGTGATCTTGACCTCTATTGCTTTCGGCTGTCCGGATGCTAGGCTTGCCGCAAGTTGCAGTTTGGTTTCCCTTGCAGTACAGAGCCTGCGGAGCATGTGACCGCGGGCTCTCGTCGTTTTCAGACGTATGCAGTTGTGCAGCACCAGTTTCACACTTGCAGGTTCTGGAGCAGGGCAACCCTTTTTGAGCCCAAGGAGGGCTTATGGCTACCGGAACCGTTAAGTGGTTCAACGCCGAAAAGGGCTTTGGCTTCATCGCCCAGGAGGGCGGCGGCCCCGACGTCTTCGTTCACTACTCCGCGATCAACGCCACTGGCTTCCGCTCCCTCGAGGAGAACCAGGCGGTGTCCTTCGACGTCACGCAGGGCCCGAAGGGCCCGCAGGCGGAGAACGTCACCCCGGTCTGATCTTCCGATCGGATCGCCCTGGTCGCAGGACCTGAGAGCAGTACCCAAGGAGCCCCGCGCCGTTCCGGCGACGGGGCTCCTGCCCTTTTCCGCCGTCATCGCGCTGATGAATGTCCGGCGAATTCTCTACGTGTGCTCCATGACGAGGACGAAGGCCGTACCCGGCAGCAGCGCCTCGTACGAGTGCGGCACGTCGCCCCGACAGGTCATGTAGTCGCCGGGGCCGAGTTCGGTCTCCTCCCCCTCCGGTCCCGCCTTCACCCGGCCCGAGGCGACGATCAGGTGCTCCACCGTGCCGGGGATGTGGGGCTCGGAGACGCGGGCGGCGCCCGGCTCGGCGCACAGGCGGTAGATGTCCCGGCGGGCTCCGGGCGGGCTCGCGGACAGCAGGGTGGCGACGTAGTCGGCCTGCCCCGAGGCGACCGACGGGCCCTCGCCGGCCCGGATCACCCGCACGCTCGGCGCCGGCGGTTCGACGAGGGTGCTGAACGGCACGCCCAGCGCGACCGCGAGCGCCCAGAGCGTCTCCACGTTCGGGTTGCCGCTCGCCGCCTCCAGCTGGGAGAGCGTGGACTTCGCGATGCCGGCGCGTTTGGCCAGCTCGGAGAGGGACAGGCCGGTGCGGGTGCGCTCGCGCTTGAGCGAGGCGGCGATCCACTCCAGGGGGAGGCGGGCGGCGGGGGGCCGGGGAAGCGGCGGCTCGGACATGGCTTTCGTTCGCTCCATCGGTACGATCGTTCGGCTTGACGTACGGGGATCTCGCTGCCCATTGTAGAAAACATGCGTTCGGTACAACGAACACGAACACAGGGTGAGAACTCGGAGCGCTCCGGTGGCATGTCCCTGGTGCGGGACAGCTCGCTCGTCTGGCTCGCCACGGGTGTGGTCGGCGTGTCCTTCGGGGCCGTCTCGGTCGCCGGGGGGCTGCCGGTGTGGGTACCGGTGGTGATGTCCCTGGTGGTGTACGCGGGGTCGGCCCAGTTCAGCGCGGTGGGGGTGCTGCTCGCCGGGGGTGGTCCGGCCGCCGCGGCGGCGACGGGGCTGCTGCTCAACACCCGTACGGCCGCGTTCAGTCTGGCGGTGGCGGACGTCCTCGGGAGCGGGCGGGTGAGCCGGTTCCTCGGGGCGCATCTGGTCACCGACGAGACCGTCGCCTTCGCGCTCGCGCAGGACGATCCGGTACGACGGCGGCAGGCGTTCTGGATCTCCGGGCTCGGGCTGTTCACCGTGTGGAACATCGGGGTGCTCGGCGGTGCGCTGGCCGGGGGCGCGCTCGGGGACACGGCGCGGTACGGGCTGGACGCGGCGTTTCCGGCCGTGCTGGTGGCGCTGGTGCTGCCCCAGGTGCGGGCGGATGCGGTCGTACGGCGGTGTGCGCTGGCCGGGGCCGGGGTGGCTGTGGCGGTCACGCCCGCGGTGCCGTCCGGAGTGCCGGTGCTGCTCGCTCTGGGCGGGCTGCTCCTCTTCCGCCGCCGGCCGGGCGGGGAGGACGGTGCGGCATGAACGCCGGTGTCGTGGTGATCCTCG
The DNA here is from genome assembly GCF_043202415.1 of Streptomyces sp. NPDC048192. Taxonomy (NCBI): domain Bacteria; kingdom Bacillati; phylum Actinomycetota; class Actinomycetes; order Kitasatosporales; family Streptomycetaceae; genus Streptomyces; species Streptomyces sp. NPDC048192. The sequence goes on along the minus strand of NZ_JBIDAL010000019.1, from coordinate 98,253 downwards.
TGCTGGCCGTGGGGACGTATGCGCTGCGGCTGGTGGGACCGGTGCTGCACGGCCGGGTCGCGATACCGGAACGGGTGACGGAGCTCGCGTCGGCCGGGGCGGTGGTGCTGCTCGTCGCGCTGGCCGGCACGGGGGCGTTGACCGAGGGCGGGGGATTCGCCGGGGCCGCGCGGGTGGGCGGCGTGGGGGTGGCGGTGCTGCTGGCGTGGTTCAGGGCGCCGTTCGTCGTGGTGGTCCTGGGGGCGGTGGCGGTGACGGCGTTCCTGAGGGCGACCGGGGTTGCCTGACCCCGCCCACCCGGCTTCGTGGGCTGGGAAGTGGCGGCTCGGGGGGCCGAGCAGTGCTTGGGCGGAGTTCGTCCGAGGGCGGTGTCGGTGCCGGGCTGTAGCGTCGCGGGGCGTGATTCAGGATGACTTTCTTGTTGCCACCCGTACCTTCTACGACGCCGTAGCCGAGGACTACGCCGAGCAGTTCCGGGATCATCTGCGCGAGAGGCCGTTGGAGCGGGCCCTGCTCGCGGGGTTCGCCGAGATGGTGGGGGACGGGGGGAGCGTCGCCGACCTCGGGTGCGGGACCGGCGTGGCCACCGCGTATCTCGCCTCCCTCGGTGTCGACGTCTTCGGGATCGACCTGTCCGAGTCGATGCTCGCCGTCGCCCGCCGCCGCCATCCCGAACTGCGCTTCCGGCAGGGCTCGATGCTGGACCTGGACCTCGCCGACGGCTCGCTCGCCGGCGCCGTCTCCTGGTACTCGAGCATCCACACCCCCGTCGGCGAACTTCCCGCTCTGTTCGCCGAGTTCCACCGGGTGCTGAGGCCCGGCGGACATCTGCTCCTCGCCTTCCAGGCGGGCGAGGAGACGCGGCGGCACGACCAGCCGTGGGGCCACTGCGTCGTCCTGGACTTCCACCGGCGCCGTCCCGAGCGGATCGCCGCGCTGCTGGAGGACGCCGGGTTCGCGCTCGGCTCCAGCACCGTGCGCCCGGCGGAGGAGCGGGCCGGGGAGTCCACCCCGCAGGCGTTCCTGTTCGCCCGCAAGGACTCCGGCCCGGCAGGTGCGCAAGGGCGATTTTGAGCGCTGGAGAAGCACTGGAGAAACACTCGAGAATCACTTGAAACCAGGAGTACCGGTGGGCTGACCTGCTCCGGGAACCAGCGGGGAAGGCATGGGGATCGGCGGCCAAGAGCATCAGTCGCGTCGCCGGGGAGCAGCCGGCGGCCGGATGACGATCCGCATCAGTGATCCGTCACCGCCGATCCGTCTCTTCCTGGGGGTTTCCACATGCGTTCCATCGCCTCGCGCACGAAGACGGTTCTGGTCGCGCTCGCCGGCACGGGCGTCCTCGCGCTCGGCGCCGCGGCGGCCGTCCCGGCGGCCGGTGTGCCGGGCCCGCTCGTGCGCGTCGCCGCGGACCTCACCGGTCACCCGGCGCCCTCCGGCCCGGCCCTGGCGGACGACCGGGACCCCTTCGTCGTCGCACGCTGACGCACCCGGCGCCGGCGCCCAGCTCTCGGCGATCAGCTCTCGGCGTCGGTCCCGACCGAGCCGCGCCCCGCGCGCCGGTCGGCGCAGCGACCACGGCACCGTCCGGGCTCACCCCCCGGCCGGTGCCGTTTCCACGAGATCGGCGAAAGCCCTGATCAGCTCCCGCCCTGCACGTCACATCCCCCTACAACCGGCGCCCCGCCTCCGTGACCCCCATCGCGTCGTACAGCGCCTGCGCCGCCCGCAGATGCCGGGACGCCGTCCTGCCGTCGCCCAGGGCCTCGGCCGCCTCGGCCATGCCGTGCAGGGCGCGGGCGATCTCGATGCGGTAGCCGAGGCGGGTGGCCAGTTCGTGGGCGCGGCGGTGGAGTTCCATGGCGCGGTCGGCCGCTCCGGCGCGCAGGTGGACCGCGCCCACCACGTTCACCACGGACGACTGGCGCAGCACCGTGCCGCCGGTGGCGACCAGGTCCAGGGCGCGCTCGGCGTGTTCGGCGGCCAGGGTCACCTCGCCGAAGCGCTGGCAGACGCGGGCCCAGTGGGCGAGGACGAAGGCCACGTTGCCCGGCTGGCGGGACTCGTCGCACAGTTCGAGCGCCTGGGACAGGCAGGCCCGCGCCCGTTCGTCCTCGCCGAGGCCGAAGTGGGCCAGCGCCAGCCAGGCCAGCGAGGAGATCTCGTGGTTGCGTTCGCCGAGGCGCCGGTTCAGCTCGGTGGCGCGGGCGGCGAGCGAGGCGCCCTCGGCGTAGTGGCCCGCCCAGGTCTGCACGGTGCTGAGGTTGACCAGCGCCTCCGCCTCCGCCCGGTCCATGCCCATCTCCCGGTGCAGGGTGATGCCCTGGGTGAGGTAGGAGCGGGCCTCGTCGAAGTCGCCGAGCGCCCCGTGCAGCAGGCCGAGCACCTCGATGCTGAAGGCGCGGGTGCGCGGGTCGGTGCCGTGCACGAGTTCCAGGGCCTCCTGGGCGGTGGCGATGCCGTCGTGGAAGTCGCCGAGCCACCACTGGCCCACGGCCAGGTTGCACAGGCTCAGGCTGAGCAGCACGGGGTCGTCGAGCTGCCGGCAGGCGGTCACCGCGACCCGGTTGACGACCCGGAACTCCTGGTAGTGGCCGCGCAGATGGAGGTAGAAGAGCACGTTGCGGGCGAGCAGCGCGGCGGTGCGGTGCATGCCGTGCGTGCCCGCTTGGGCGACGACCGCGAGCAGCGCCTCGCGCTCCCGGTCGAACCAGGACAGCGCCTGCTCGTCGTCGTCCAGGCGGGGCAGTTCGGCCGCGCCCGGCTCGGGCACGTCGCCGTAGCGGTTGCGGCCGGGGAACAGGATCTCGCAGGCCTGGTCGGTGGCGAGCGTGTAGTAGGCGACGAGCCGTTCGACCGCGCCCTCCGCGTCGTCCTCGGCTTCCCGCACGCTCATCGCGTACGTCCGCACCAGGTCGTGGAAGCCGTACAGCCCCGCCTCGTGCTGTTCCAGCAGATGCGCGTCGAGCAGGTCCTCCAGCACGTCCTCGGCGTCGCGGGCGGCGGCACCGAGCAGGGCGGCGGCCGAGTGGACGTCGATCGCGCTGCCGGGGTGCAGTCCGAGCAGCCGGAAGGCGGCGCGCTGCTCCTGCTCCATGGCCTGGTACGACAGCCGGAGCGTGGCCTCGACGCTGCGCTCCCCCGCGCTCAGCTCGCGCAGCCGCCGGGTCTCGTCGGCGAGCCGGTCGACCAGGTACTGCACGGTCCAGCGGGGCCGGTTGCGCAGCCGGGCGGTGGTGACGCGCAGCGCGAGGGGCAGCCCGCCGCACAGGCCGGCGAGCCGGGCGACGGCCTGCGGTTCGGCGCCGGTGCGGTCGGCGCCGAGCATGCGGGTGAGCAGGGTGACGCTGTCGTCGGCGGAGAGCAGTCCGAGGGAGAGCCACTCGGCGCCGTCGAGGTCGAGCATGCGGACCCGGCCGGTGAGGACGGCGAGGCAGTCCTCGGAGGCGGGCAGCAGGGGCCGTATCTGGGCGGCGCCCGCCGCGTTGTCGAGGACGAGCAGCAGCTTTCGCTGCGCGGAAACGGTTCTCCACAAGGTGGTACGCCGCTCCAGGTCGTCCGGGATGCGTTCGTCGGGCACGCCCAGGGTGCGCAGCAGCGAGTGCAGCACGGCGCCCGGTTCCTGGGCCTTCTCGCCGGGGCTGAAACCGCGCAGGTCGACGAAGAGCTGCCCGTCGGGGTAGTCGGCGGCGAGCAGGTGCGCGGCGTGCACGGCGAGGGCGGTCTTGCCGCTGCCGCCCATGCCGTCCACCCCGATGATCCGGGTGCCCCCGCTCGCCGGGGCCCGGCCGACCTCGAGCAGGCGGGCCAGTTCCTCGTCCCGGCCGGTGAAGTCGGGCAGGTCGTAGGGCAGGGTGCAGGGCGCGGCCGCGGGGCCGGCGGTCCCGGCGAGCGGGGCCGGCAGCAGCAGGGCGGCGCGGTCGGCCACGGACTGCGGCACGCGGGGGGCGACCTCGGGGCTGTCGCGCAGGATCGCCTCGTACAGCCCGGTCAGTTCGACGCCCGGGTCGATGCCCAGCTCCTCCACGAGCAGTTCGCGCACCCGGCCGAACTCCTCCAGCGCCTCCGCCTGCCGGCCGGCCCGGTACAGGGCCAGCATCAGCCGGCCGCGCAGCGTCTCCCGCAGCGGATGGGCCGTCACCAGCTCTCGCAGCGGACCGATGAGTTCGGCGGAGTGGCCGCGTTCGAGCTGCAGCTCGTAGTACTGCTCGGCGATCGCCATGTGGCGCTCCTCCAGCGCCAGGGAGGCTGCGGAGATCACCGTGCCGCCGGCGCCGGCCATGACCGGGCCGCGCCACAGGTCCAGGCAGGCCCGCAGATGGCCGACCGCCTCCTCGGGCCGGCCGTCGGCCATCGCCTGCCGGGCCTGCCGGGACCACTGTCCGAACTCGTGCAGGTCCAGCTGGTGTTCACCGAGGACGGCACGGTATCCGGGGCCGTCGGTGACGATCAGCCGGGAGCCGTCCGGGATGCGGGTGCGCAGCGCGGCGACGGCCTTGCGGACCTGGTGGCCCGCGGTCTGCGGCGGCTCCTCGTCCCAGGCGGCGGCCACCAGCCGGCTGAGCGGCACCATCCGGCCCGGCTCCAGCAGCAGGGTGACGAGCACCCGCTCCTGCGTGGGGCTGCCCAGTCGCACCCGGTGCTCACCGTGCCAGCCTTCCAGCGGGCCGAGGATGTTGAACCGTACGACAGGATGGCCCAATGCCGCCGATTCCACGTACCGTTCCCCCCGCTACGTTTCGTCGCCCAGCCCGAGGCGTTCGGGCCAATCCTAAGGTTGTACCCGAACCGGCAGGCGCGTGAAGGCTTCTCCACGCTACCGCCCGACGGCCTCTCGGTACGAGCCGGACGAGCACTGTTTTCAAGCCAGTTGAAGCAGGACCGGGCCCATGTCCGGGGCAAGTGCCGGATCATGGCGGAGAATCGCGCTCTCCACCTTGCGCAGCGCCGGAGACGGCTCGATGCCCAGTTCCGCGTCGAGCCGGCCGCGCATCCGCCGGAAGACGTCGAGGGCGTCGGCCTGCCGGCCCGAGCCGTACAGGGCGACCATCAGCTGCTCGCAGAAGCGTTCGCGCAGCGGGTGGTTGGTGTGCGCCTCCGCCAGCTCGGCGAGCACGGCGGCGTGGTGGCCGAGCCGCAGCTCGGCGTCGAACCGCAGCTCCATGGCGCGCATCCGGTACTCCTCGTAGCGGGCCCCGGCCAGCTGGCACAGGGTTCCGCCGGGGAAGCCGCCGAAGACGGGACCGCGCCACAGGCCGAGCGCCTCGCCGAGCAGCCGGGCCACGCGCGCCGCGTCGTCGGGCGACGCCGACTCGGCCTGCCGTACCGCCCCGACGAACTCCGCCGCGTCCAGCTCCCCGTCGCCGACGACGAGCCGGTAGCCGGAGGGGTGGATGGTGACGCGGGAGGCCGGCCGGTCCGGCTCCAGCGCGCGCAGCTTGCGGCGCAGCCTGCTGACGTGCGCCTGGAGCGCGTTGGCCTGGTTGTCGGGTACGGTCTCGCCCCACATCTCCTCGACCAGGCTCTCCCCGGACACCGGACGGCTCTCGCTGACCAGCAGGGTCTGCACCAGGACGCGCTGCAGATCGCCGGAGATCTCCGCGGGCCCGGACACGGTGCGGATCTGCAGTGCCCCGAGGATCGAGAACTTCAGCATCTGACTCGGCCTCCTGTCGACGTCGCTGGCGTCGTCGTCCTGATTCCGGCGACGTATCAACAGTGCGGCGCGGCTCTACCGGTTCGTTCCCGATCCGTTCCCGGTGACCAGCTCCGTCAGGGAGGTCACCCGCTGGGCCGCCACCTCGGGCGAGTCCGCGTGCACGACGAGATGCCCGGGGCGCATCGAGTCCGGTGGTGACACGTGCCGTACGTGCGGCAGCACGCCCACCTCGCCGGTCTCCAGCCGCCACGGCGGGTTCAGCACGGCCGCCGCCGCGTACCGGCCCGGCCGGACCGTGTCCACCAGCCGTCCGGCCAGCACCGCCACGGCCCCGGCCGCCGGATCGAACCCGCCCGCGGCCTTCAGCAGCTCCGGCACCGGGTCCCTGGCCAGTTCCGCGCGGCAGCCGGTGATCACCGGCCCGCGCGCGGTCAGCTCGACGTTCGTGTGCGCCGGCCCGTACTGGTATCCGGTCAGGTCCAGCAGGGCGGTCACCACGGCCCGCACCTCGGCGGCGGTGTCCTCCGTCAGCGGCGCCGGGTGCAGCAGCCCGTAGGGCATGCGGGCGGTGATCCCCACGGTCTGGTGCATCCCGTGCACGCTCAGCGTCTCCACGCTGAGCCGCGTGCCGCCCGCGGCGGGCCCGGCGGCGTCCGGCGACAGCCGGTTGTCGCGCACGAGCCGCCGTACGGCCTCCGGGTCGGCGAGCACGCGCAGGGACCGGGCCGGGTTGACGAACAGCCCGGCCGCGGCGGCCTCGTCCAGTACGGGGCGCAGCGCCCGCTCGTCGAGCGGGTCGGCCTCGGCGGACCGGACCTGGACACCGGTCCGCGCGGCCTCACGCAGGAGACGCGGGTCCGGGTTCAGCAGGAAGATCCGGCGAACGTCGTTGTCTTCTTTCATGCCTCTGCTCGGGGTGACGGAGTCGGCGAGGGTGGAAAGGCAGGCTACGAACGGGGGTTACCGATCCGGTCCCGGTCGGTTCCCAAGGAAACGAAGGCCGACCACGCGGAGGGGCTGACGGTGACGTGGGGGGCGGTGGGGGTCTTGGAGTCGCGGATGTGGATCGCGGTGGGGTGTGCGGCCACTTCGAGGCAATCGCCGCCTTCGCCACTGCTGTGGGTGGACTTGCGCCAGGTGTAGGCGAGTTCCACGCAATCGCCGCCTTCACCGTCGCTGTAGCTGGACTTGAACCAAGCAAGGTCCTGGACGCTCACAGCTCCTCCAGCTTCCGAGTGATCAGGGAGCGGGACTCCCTGGGACTGAGTGCCATTGCGCGCATGGTCCCATAGCGGTCGGCGATCTTCCGGACCTCCTCCCGGTCTGTGATGAGCTGGGGGAATCCCTGCGCCTCCACGTACGCCACTTGGCCATGCCCTTTGGGTACCAGCAGGTTGAACGCGCTACCCAGGTTGGGGTGTTCCTCCATGTCCGTCGGCATCACCTGGATCTCGACGTTCTGCATGCTGCTGACGTCGAGCAGGTGGCGCAGCTGCTCGGCGTGAACACGCCGCCCGCCGATGGGCCGGTCGAGCACGACCTCTTCCAGGATGTAGCTGACGATGGGCCGGGGACACCGCTGGAAGACCTGTTGGCGAGAGAGACGGTCAGCCACCCGCTTCTCAATGGTCTCCTCATCGAGAAACGGTCGCCGTTGAGCGAACACGGCCCGCGCATGCTCCTCCGTCTGCAAGAGGCCCTGCACCGCGTGATTGTTGTAGTGGTGCAACTCCACCGCCTCCGCCTCCATCGCCGCATAGCTCCGGTACCACTCCGGATGCCGGGTCCGCGCCCTGCTCATCGCCTCCTCGACCTGCGGGAGGACCTCGGTGAACAGGCCGCCCGCGTTGAGGAGGTCGTCCGCCTTCTTCAGGAACTCCGGCCTCGGCGTCCGTACCCCTCGTTCCATGGCCGAGATCTGGTCGGGGCCGTAGCCGACCAGGTCGCCGAACTCCCGTTGGTTCAGCCCGGCCTTCTCTCTCAGCAGCTTCAACTGCTTACCCAGTACGACGAAGACAGCCGCCGATCCGTTCGCCTCGGCGGGCGTCTCCGGCCTGCGTTCCTCCACCGTCACCTCCGACACTCGTACTGCACGCGAACGCACCCGTACGACTACGCTCAGTCGCCAGGCATCCCCTGGTCAGCGTAGGGAGAAGCGACCACTCTCGGTGACGTGAACCTGGAAATCTCCACCCCCCGAACCGACGCCGCCGAACTCGTCCAGCGTCTCAGCGCCACTCCTCTCGGCGCCCGGCTGGCCCGGCGGCTCACCGGTCAGCAGCTCGTCAGCTGGGGTTGTCCGTACGACAGCGACCAGAACCGCACCGCGCAGCTGCTGGTGTCGGAGCTGGCCTCGAACGCCGTCACCCACGGTCGCGTGCCCGGCCGGGACTTCGAGCTGCGGCTGCGGCTGCTGCCGCAGGAGGACACCTTGCGTATCGAGGTGAGCGACGCCAGAGGGGACAGGGCGCCACGGCTGCGGGACGGCGGGACGGAGGACGAGCACGGGCGCGGGCTCGTGGTCGTCCTCGTCCTGTCCGCGCGGTGGGGCGTCACCGAGCGGACCGTCGGCAAGACGGTCTGGGCGGAGCTCCCGCTCAGCCCCGGGCGGCGGCGACCGTGTCGGCGAACGCCCGCGCCGGAGGGCTGAGGGCGTCCCAGCGGCGCACGGCCCAGCCGACCGGCAGCGGGCGCAGGCCGGGCAGCGGGACGAGCCGCAGTGCGCCGGTGCCGGGCACGGGCAGTCCGGGCACGGCGGGGACCACCGCCCGGCCGACGCCCAGTTCGGCGAGGAGCAGTGCCGTGTCCCAGTCGGCGACGCTCGTGTCGTAGGTGAAGCGGACGCCCAGCTCGGCGCAGGCCGCGTCGAGGTGGACGGCGGAGGTGGAGTTCGGGGGCAGCCGGATGAGCCGTACGCCGGTGAGGTCGGCCGCGTCGAGACGGGTGCGGCCGGCCAGGGGGTCGTCGGCGGCGACGGCGAGCACCCAGGGCAGTTCGGCGACAGTCCGCTGCTCGATGCCGCGCACCGGGGAGCCGACGGTGATCCAGGCGAGGTCCAGGGTGCCGTCGGCGAGGGCGTCGAAGGTGCCGCGTCCCGAACTGACCGTGCGGAACTCCAGGTTGACCCCGGGGTGGCGGCGGCGGAAGGCGACCACGGCCTCGGACATGAAGTGCCGGACTGTGGTGGCGCCGGTGGCGACGCGGACGTACCCGCTGTGCCCGTCCACCAGGTCGCGCAGCCGCCGTACGGCGATGTCGAGCCCGGAGATGCCCTCCGCCGCGGCGGCTTCCAGTATCCGCCCGGCCTGGGTCGGCAGGACGCCCCTCGGCAGCCGCTCCAGCAGCGCGGTCCCCGTCTCCCGCTCCAGGCGTTTGACGTGCTGGCTGACGGCGGACTGGGTGCAGCCGAGGTCCCGGGCGACGGAACTGAGGCTGCCGGCGCGGCACACGGCCACGAACACGCGGAGGTCGTCGAGCGTCACAACACCCAAGCTGTCCCTTGGGTGTGGCCAGTAAACCCAAGGATTGACTGGATGTCAGGGGCGTACGAGGATCACTGACGGGACACGGCCGGTCCGGGCGGCAACCCGCTCCGCGCGCGAGGAGCGGGTGCCGACCCTCTCAGCGAGGGTCCCCTGCCGCTCAGGGGCCGGTGGCCGGGCCGTACAGGGCCTCCACCTCGGCCGCGTAGTCGGCCATGATCTGTGCGCGGCGCAGTTTCATGGACGGGGTGAGGTGTCCGGCCTCCTCGGTGAAGTCCGTGGGCAGGACGGTGAAGCGGCGGATCGACTCGGGGCGGGAGACCAGCTTGTTCGCCTCGTCGACGGCGCGCTGGAGGACGGCCTCCAGCTCCGGGTCGCCGACGAGCAGTTCGGGCGGCACCGGGTGTTTGCCGATCATCTGGCGCCAGTGCACGATGCCGTCGGGGTCGAGGGTGATGAGGGCCGCGACGTAGGGGCGGTCGTCGCCGACCAGCATCACCTGGGAGATCAGCGGGTGCTGGCGCAGCCAGTTCTCCAGCGGGGCCGGGGCCACCGACTTGCCGCCCGAGGTGATCAGCAGCTCCTTCTTGCGGCCGGTGATGGTGAGGTAGCCCTCGTCGTCCAGCTCGCCGATGTCGCCGGTCGGCAGCCAGCCGTCCCGGGTCGCGGGGACGACGCCGCCGGCCTGCGGGTCCCAGTAGCCGCGCAGCACATGGTCGCCGGAGACGAGGATCTCGCCGTCGGCGGCGATGCGGACGCGGGTGCCGGGCAGCGGCCAGCCGACCGTGCCGAGCCGGGGTTTGAGCGGTGGGGTGACGGTCGTGGCGGCGGTGGTCTCGGTCAGGCCGTAACCCTCGTAGATCTCGATGCCGGCGCCGGCGTAGAACGCGGCGAGGCGCCGGCCGAGCGGGGAGCCGCCGCAGATGACGTGCCGCACCCGGCCGCCCATGGCGGTGCGGATCCTGCGGTAGACCAGCGGGTCGTAGAAGGTGCGGGCCGTCTTCAGGGAGCGGCCCGGACCGCTGCCGGCGCCGGTCTGCCGGGCCTCCAGCGCCTCGCCGTAGCGGACGGCGACCGCCGCGGCCCGGTCGAAGACCGCGCCCCGGCCGCCCGACTCGGCCTTCGCGCGGGCCGAGTTGTAGATCTTCTCCAGCATGTACGGGATGGTCAGCAGGCAGGTCGGCCGGAAGGCGGCGAGGTCCGGCAGCAGATCCCCGGCGGCCAGGCTCGGCGCGTGCCCGAGGCGGACCCGGGCCCGGACGCAGGCGATGGCCACCATGCGCCCGAAGACATGGGACATGGGCAGGAAGAGCAGGACCGAGGGGATCTCGTCCTTCGCCTTGAAGACCGGGTAGAGCAGCTCGATGGCGTTGTCGACCTCGGCGAAGAAGTTGCCGTGCGAGAGCGCGCAGCCCTTGGGGCGGCCGGTGGTGCCGGAGGTGTAGATGAGGGTGGCGAGGGTGTCCGGGCCCAGCATGCCGCGCCGTACGGCGACTTCCGCGTCCGGCACCTGCACCCCGGCCTCGGCGAGCCGGGTCACGTGGTCCTTCTCCAGCACCCACAGATGGCGCAGGTCGGGCAGGTGCTGGAGTTCGGGGCCGATGGCGGAGGCCTGGGCGGAGGTCTCGGTGATCAGGGCGACCGCGCCGGAGTCGTGCAGGATCCACCGGGTCTGGAACACCGAGGACGTGGGGTAGACCGGCACGGTGACCAGGCCGGCGGCCCAGGCGGCGAAGTCGAGCAGCGTCCACTCGTATCTCGTGCGCGCCATGACGGCGATCCGGTCGCCCGGCGCCAGCCCCTCGGCGATCAGCCCCTTGGCCACGGCGAGGACCTGTTCGGCGAAGTGGGCCGCCGTGACGTCCCGCCAGCGGCCGTCCTCCAGTTTGCGGCTGAGCACGACGGCGGCGGGGGCGGCGTCCGCGTTGTCGAACGGCAGGTCCGCGAGCGAGCCGTGCTTGACCGGGGGTGCGAACGGCGGCACGGAGACCTCCCGCACCGCGCCGTCCAGCCGCTGGACCCAGGGCTCCACGAGGACCGGCCGGCCGTCGTAGTCGGTGGCGGAGACGGTGGGCCCGGGAGACACGGGGGTGTTCGGGAACGGGCTGGACACGGGCGGCTCCTGTGGCGTGCGTGCACCTGCGGCGCCTCGGCGGAAAGGGGTTACCGCAGGTTAGGGAGGTGATGGTACGGGTCGGCCGTGGGGGGATCGTGCGGGTTCGGGGGTGGTCCGGGGCCGGGGGTGTGCAACCTCGGGGGTTATGCGAACAAGACTCACGTTTGAGCGGCGACTCCCCTGTGACGTAGCATTACCGCTGGTAACTTACTTCAGAGTAAGCGGTGGGGGCAGGACATGACAGCCGACGGTCTCGGCTTGCTACTGGTACGCGGCGCGCTGCGATCCCCGTTCAAACGGCCCTCCCCCGAGGCAGGCTTCCCGCGCACCCGGCTGGTGCGGCCCGGCGTGCGGGTGGACCAGGACCGGCTGGCCGCCTACGAGCGCGTCTGCGGCTTCCCCACCGACCACGGCGACCTCCCGGTCACCTATCCGCACGTCCTCGGCTTCCCCCTGACGATGCGGCTGATGACCGAACGGTCCTTCCCGCTGCCCCTGCTCGGCCTCGTCCACACGTCGATCGAGATCACCCGGCACGTCCCGCTCCCGGCGTCCGCGGAGTACGAACTCGACGTGCACATCGAGGGCCTGGCCCCGCACCGGCGCGGCACCGAGGTCACGGTGGCCACCGGGGTGCGGGCCGCCGGCGAGGTCGTATGGGAGTCGCGCAGCACGTATCTGGCCCGGCACCGCACCGGCAGCCGTACCGCTCCGGGCCCGGCACACGAGAGCACTCCGCTGCCCGTCGTCGCCGAGTGGCGGCCGGCCGGGGACATCGGACGGCGCTACGCCGCCGTGTCCGGCGACCGCAACCCCATCCATCTGTCCCCGCTCACCGCCCGGCTCTTCGGTTTTCCCCGGGCCATCGCGCACGGCATGTGGACGGCGGCCCGCTGCCTGGCAGCGGCCGGCTCGGGCGGGACGCGGGTGCGCATCCGGTTCCTCGCGCCGGTGCTGCTGCCGGGCACGGTGACCTACGGCACGGACGGTTCCGGCCGCTTCGAACTCCGCGGCACCGACGGCCGCCTGCACCTGTCCGGCGAGACGAGCTAGACGCCGTCGGGGCGCTCCGCCCGCGTCGGTGGGGTCCAGCGGTGGCCGGAGAGCAGGGTGCCCAGCCCCGACCACGCGAAGTTCATCAGGGTGGCCGCCGCCTGGCCGGCGCTGACGCCGGGGGTCGCGTTGGCCCACGCGGCCAGTGACTCCGCCGCGCCCACCAGCGCCTCGGCCAGGCCGGCGACCTCGCGCTCGGGCAGATCGGGGTCGCGGTGGGCCTCGCGGGCCGCGTCCGCGAACAGGCGGGTCACGAACGCGACGATCTCCGCGCGCATCGCGACGACCTCGGCCGCGAAGGGCTCCCCGTGCGTACGGGCCTGCAGATGCAGCACGGACCAGGCGTCGGGGTGCTGGGCGGTGTGCGCGAAGAACGCCTTCAGGCCCTCCCAGAGCTGCCGGTCGGCGGGCAGGTCCGGGCGGATCCCGGCGCGGACGGCCCGGGTCAGGGCGGCGGCCTCGCGCCGGATGCAGGCGGTGAAGAGGTCTTCCTTGGAATTCAGGTAGAGGTAGACCAACGGCTTGGAGACACCGGCGAGTTCGGCTATCTCGTCCATGGAGGCGGCCGCGTAGCCGCGCCGGCCGAAAATCCGTACCGCGGCGTCGAGCATCTGCTGCTCGCGCACCGCCCGCGGCATCCGCCTGGTCCTCGCCCCGCCCATGGGGGCAAGACTAGTTGGACGCGGTCGCCTCGCCCTGCGCCCGCGCGGTGTCGTCGGCGACGTCCTCCTGGCTGCGGTTGGCGTCCAGGTTGGCCTTCATCCGGTCCACCCTGTTCACGATCTGCACCGAGGCCCGGTCCCGCTCCCTGCGCAGCACCACCCAGCTGATCGGCGCCGAGAGGACGAGGGCGAGCAGCAGCACCCACAGGCCGTTGGAGTTGCCGAAGCCGCGCGGGAAGATGCCGGAGTAGACGGCTCCCCAGACGACGACGAGGCAGCCGGCGAAGATGCCGAGGCGCATCAGCGTGTAGCGGAGCATCTCAATCCAGTCGTCCGATTCCAAACAGGGTCATCGTCCAGTGAAGCATGACAGACAACCGATCTTGCAGGGGGGTGGGCCAGCGGCCGTCAGCGCAGCGGCAGCAGCATGATCACGTCGTCGCGGTCGTCGCCGGGCGCCACCCGGATGGCGCCGGGGACGCGACCGACCTCCTTGTAGCCGCAGGAGCCGTAGAACCGCTCGAGGCCGAGGCCGCCCCGGCAGGTGAGCCGTATCGCGTCTATGCCGTCGAAGCCGCGGGCCGCGTCCTCGGCGGCGGCCAGCAGGTCGCGGCCGTACCCCTTGCCCTGGTGCTTCGGGTGGACCATCACCGTATAGAGCCACACCCAGTGCCGCATCAGACGGTGGGTGTTGAAGGCGAGGAACGCGGTCGCGGCCGGCGCGCCCGTCTCGTCGCGCCCGACGAGCAGCCGGTGCCGGCCCTCGGCCATGGCCACGAAGTGCCTCACCAGCTCCGGCCGGACGTCCTCCCGGCTCACCGGCGGCACGAAGCCGACGGCGCCGCCCGCGGCGGAGACGTCCGTCCACAGGTCGAGGATGCCGTCGCGAAGCTCGGGCGTGACGGCGGGGTCCAGCGTGAAGGTAAGCGGCATACGGGATGTTAACCATTACCCCAGTGCGCGCGCAGCCACTTTCAGATCGGCCACCAGCCCCTCGTACGCGGCCCTGCGGTCCTCGTCCTGCGCCCGCAGGACGGACGACGGATGGACGGTCGGCACCAGCCGCTCGGGCCGGCCGTGGATCTCCCGCTCCAGGACGGTGCCGCGCACCTCGCCCACCCGGAACGACGACCCGAGCAGCGCCTTGCCCGCGGTGGCGCCGAGCACCACGATCAGCTCGGGTTCCACGACCGCCAGCTCCGCCGCGAGCCAGGGCCCGCACGCCGTCATCTCCCGCAGGCTCGGCGCCTTGTGGATCCGGCGCTTGCGGGGCTCTGCCCGGGTGAACTTGAAGTGCTTGACCGCGTTGGTCACATAGGCGTCGCCCGGGTCGATGCCGGCCTCGGCGAGCGCCCTGTCGAGCAGCTTGCCGGCCGGGCCGACGAACGGCCTGCCCTGCCGGTCCTCCTGGTCGCCTGGCTGCTCCCCGACGAGCATCACGCGCGCGTGCTCGTCGCCCGCGCCGAACACCGTCTGGGTGGCGTTCTCGTGCAGCGGGCAGCCGCGGCAGCCGGCCGCGGCCTCGCGCAGCGCGGCGAGACCGGCGCCTTCGGGGACGAAGGGCCGCGCCGTGTACGCGTCCTCGGGGGCCTTGGTGACAGCCATGGCCCCCGGGTACCCCCGCCGGGGGGTCAGACGCGCATCGGCTGGGGCGAGTCCCGGCGCGCCGGGTCGGGGCCGTCGTACTCGCGGATGATCTCGTAGCGCGTGTTGCGCTCCACCGGGCGGAAGCCGGCGTCGCGGATCAGCTCCAGCAGGTCCTCGCGGGTCAGCTTGTTCGGCGTGCCGAAGTTGTCCGCGTCATGGGTGATCTTGTACTCCACGACCGAGCCGTCCATGTCGTCCGCGCCGTGCTGCAGGGCCAGCTGGGCGGTCTGCACGCCGTGCATGACCCAGAAGACCTTCACGTGCGGGACGTTGTCGAACAGCAGCCGCGACACCGCGAACGTCTTCAGCGCCTCGGCGCCGGTCGCCATCGTGGTACGGGCCTGAAGGCGGTTGCGGATCTTGCCGTCCTTCATGTCCACGAAGTCGTGCTGGTAGCGCAGCGGGATGAAGACCTGGAAGCCGCCGGTCTCGTCCTGCAGCTCGCGCAGCCGCAGCACGTGGTCGACGCGGTGGCGGGGCTCCTCGATGTGGCCGTACAGCATGGTGCACGGGGTCTTCAGACCCTTCTCGTGCGCCAGGCGGTGGATGCGGGACCAGTCCTCCCAGTGGGTGCGGTGGTCCACGATGTGCTGGCGGACCTCCCAGTCGAAGATCTCCGCCCCGCCGCCGGTCAGCGACTCCAGGCCCGCGTCGATCAGCTCGTCGAGGATCTCGCTGGCGCTCAGCCCGGAGATGGTCTCGAAGTGGTGGATCTCGGTGGCGGTGAACGCCTTCAGGGAGACGTCCGGCAGAGCCTTCTTCAGCTCCCTGAGCGAGCGCGGGTAGTAGCGCCACGGCAGGTTCGGGTGCAGGCCGTTGACGATGTGGAGCTCGGTGAGGTTCTCCGACTCCATCGCCTTGGCGAGCTTGACCGCCTCCTCGATGCGCATCGTGTACGCGTCCTTCTCCCCCGGCTTGCGCTGGAAGGAGCAGTAGGCGCAGGAGGCCGTGCACACGTTGGTCATGTTGAGGTGCCGGTTGACGTTGAAGTGGACGACGTCACCGTTCTTGCGGGTCCGCACCTCGTGCGCGAGGCCGCCGAGCCACGCCAGGTCGTCCGACTCGTACAGCGCGACACCGTCCTCGCGGGTCAGCCGCTCACCGGAGCGGACCTTCTCCTCCAGCTCGCGCTTGAGCCCGACGTCCATGCCAACACGCCCTTTCTACGACAGCACGGCCCACCGTATCCCTAGACCTCTTCGGGCAGCTCTCCGACCCGGTTCTCCCACTTGGTGGAGAGCACGATGGTGGTACGCGTCCGCGAGACGCCCTTGGTGCCGCTGAGCCGCCGGATGATCCGCTCCAGCCCGTCCACGTCGGTCGCGCGCACCTTGAGCATGTAGGAGTCGTCGCCGGCGATGAACCAGCAGTCCTCGATCTCCTGCAGGTCCCGCAGGCGCTGGGCGACGTCCTCGTGGTCGGCGGCGTCGGAGAGCGAGATGCCGATCAGCGCGGTGACGCCGAGGCCGAGCGAGGCCGCGTTCACCGTGGCGCGGTAGCCGGTGATGACGCCGGCCGCCTCGAGACGGTTGATCCGGTCGGTGACGCTGGGGCCGGACAGGCCGACGAGGCGCCCCAGCTCCGCGTACGAGGCCCGGCCGTTCTCCCTCAGGGCCTGGATGAGCTGCCTGTCCACCGCGTCCATGCGATCGAAGCCTTCCGGTGAAGTTCCTGAAGTTCAGGTGCCTGAAGTGATGAGAGGTACTGCTGGAGGTACTGCTGCTTGCCTTACTCGCCCGGTGTGCCGCCGCCCAGCTCGCCCTTCCAGCGCCGGTACAGGCCGTGCCCGACGCCCGCCGCGTCCAGCACCCGCCCGGCGACGAAGTCCACCAGGTCCTGGATGTGGGTGGCGCCCGCGTAGAAGGCGGGCGAGGTCGGCACGACGCGGGCGCCGGCGTCGTCCAGCGCCACGAGGTGCCGCAGGGTCTGGCCGTTCAAGGGGGTCTCCCGTACGGCCACGACCAGGGTCCGGCGCTCTTTCAGGGTGACGCTCGCCGCCCGCTGGAGCAGGTCCTTGGACAGTCCGAGCGCCACGCCGGCCACACAGGCGGTGGAGGCGGGCACGATCAGCATGCCCTTCGCCGGGTACGACCCGGAGGACGGCCCGGCGGCGAGGTCGCCCGCGCTCCAGTACCGGACCGCGCTGACGTCGGCGTCGAAGACCCCGGGCTTGCCGTCGGCGCCCCGGGCGAGCCATTCCCGCAGGTCGTGCTGCCAGTGGGCGTCCCGGAAGGAGATCCCCGTCTCGTCCAGCAGCGTCAGCCGCGAGGCCCGGCTGACCACGAGGTCGACCGGCTCCCCCGCGTCCAGCAGCGCCCGCAGCACCGCGGCCGCATACGGCGTCCCGGAAGCCCCGGACACCCCCACGATCCAAGGCACGCGCTGCTTTTCCCCTGCGTTCACACCTTGAGCGTACCGGTGAGTCGGGAAGAGCTCAGGCCGGGTGGGGGGCCTTCGGGCGGCACCGCGCTCAGGGAGTCAGACCCCGGACCAGGAGATCCAGCAGCGCGCACACGAACAGGGCGATGCCGATGAAGCCGTTGACCGAGAAGAACGCCCTGTTGAGGCGGGACAGGTCGTGCGGGCGCACGATGCGGTGTTCGTAGCCGAAGGCGCCGGCGACGATCAGCAGGCCCAGCCAGAAGAACGCGCCCGCGTGGGTCACCAGGGCGTACCAGACGAACAGGGCCGTCGTGATCGTGTGGCAGGCCCGCGCGCCCCAGATCGCGGCGGGGATGCCGAACCGGGCCGGAACCGACATCACGCCGATCTCGCGGTCGGTCTCCACGTCCTGGCAGGCGTAGATCAGGTCGAAGCCGCCGATCCAGACGCCGACCGCCAGGCCGAGGATCACCGCCGTCCAGGACCACTCGCCGGTGATCGCCAGCCAGCCCCCGATCGGGCCCATGGCCTGGGCGAGGCCGAGGATGGCCTGCGGGAAGTTGGT
Organism: Streptomyces sp. NPDC048192; assembly: GCF_043202415.1. NCBI lineage: Bacteria > Bacillati > Actinomycetota > Actinomycetes > Kitasatosporales > Streptomycetaceae > Streptomyces > Streptomyces sp. NPDC048192. The sequence continues at coordinate 80,687 of NZ_JBIDAL010000019.1, read as the reverse complement.
GAACCGCTTGCCGTACGGATACACCACCATCGGGACCACGGCGACGGGGGCCAGCGCCAGGCACAGCGGGTTGAGCAGGGCGGCGGCGCCGAGGAAGACGACGACCGCGATCAGCGCGCCCGTCCAGGCGTGCCGGACGCTCATCGCGCCGGTCACCAGTTCCCGGTGGGCCGTACGGGGGTTACGGGCGTCGATCTCGCGGTCGATGATCCGGTTCACGGCCATCGCGAACGTGCGCAGACCCACCATGCAGACGGTGACCAGCAGCAGCCGGCCCCAGTGGATGTTCCGGTCCCACTCGTACATCGCCGTCAAGGAGGCGATGTAGGCGAAGGGGAGCGCGAAGACCGAGTGCTCGATCATCACCAGGCGCAGGAAGGCCCGCGTCCTGCCCGGCTGGATGACTGCGGTGGTCACAGGCCGTACTCCTTCCAGCGGCGGTCCACCAGGGCCGCCGTCGCCGGGTCCGACAGGACCATGTCCGGCCAGCCCCCGTTGCGGGTGTAGCCCTCCTCGGGCCACTTCTTCGTCGCGTCGATGCCCGCCTTGCCGCCCCAGAACTGCTGGTAGGAGGCGTGGTCCAGATGGTCGACCGGGCCTTCGACGACCGTGAGGTCACGGGCGTAGTCGGTGTTGCCGAGGGCACGCCAGGCGACCTCGTGCAGGTCGTGCACGTCGCAGTCGGCGTCCACGACCACGATCAGCTTGGTCAGGGACATCATGTGCGCCCCCCAGATCGCGTGCATGACCTTCTGCGCGTGCTTCGGGTACTTCTTGTCGATCGAGACGATCGCGCAGTTGTGGAAGCCGCCGGCCTCGGGCAGGTGGTAGTCCACGATGTCCGGGATGATGATCTTGAGCAGGGGGAGGAAGAAGCGCTCGGTCGCCCGGCCGAGGGGGCCGTCCTCCGTCGGGGGGCGGCCGACGACGATCGACTGGAGCAGCGGCCGCTTCCGCATCGTCACGCAGTCGATCCGCAGCGCGGGGAACGGCTCCTGCGGGGTGTAGAAGCCGGTGTGGTCGCCGAAGGGGCCCTCGGGCAGCATCTCGCCCGGCTCCAGCCAGCCCTCCAGGACGACCTCGGCGTTGGCCGGCACCTGGAGCGGGACCGTCTTGCAGTCGGTCATCTCGATCCGCCTGCCCGCGATGAACCCGGCGAACAGGTACTCGTCGATGTCGCCGGGGAGCGGGGCGGTGGAGGCGTACGTCACGGCCGGCGGGCAGCCGAACGCGATGGCGACCGGGAGGCGTTCGCCCCTTCTCGCGGCCACCTGGTAGTGGTTGCGGCTGTCCTTGTGGATCTGCCAGTGCATGCCGATGGTGCGCTTGTCGTGGCGCTGGAGGCGGTACAGCCCGAGGTTGCGGACGCCCGTCTCGGGGTCCTTGGTGTGGGTGAGCCCCAGGTTGAAGAAGGAGCCGCCGTCCTTGGGCCAGGTGAACAGCGCCGGGAGCCGGTCGAGGTCCACCTCGTCGCCGTGCAGCACGACCTCCTGCACGGGGGCGTCCCTGACCTTCTTCGGCGGCACGTGCGTCATCGCGCCGAGCTTGCCGAAGGCCTCGCGCACGCCGACGAAGCCGTGCGGCAGTTCGGGGCGCAGCAGACCGCCGATCTTCTCGGAGATCTCGCCGTACGACGCAAGGCCCAGCGCCTTCAGCAGCCGCCGGTCGGTGCCGAAGACGTTCATGGCGAGCGGCATCGCCGAGCCCTTCACGTTCTCGAAGAGCAGCGCCGGGCCGCCGGACTTCTGCACCCGGTCGACGATCTCCCCCACTTCGAGATACGGGTCGACCTCGGCCTTGACGCGCTTGAGGTCGCCCTCGCGCTCCAGCGCGCGCAGCAGGGAGCGAAGATCGTCGTAAGCCATGCGGTCCAGTATCGCCGACGGACCGCTCCGGGCCGTTGCCGGGTGCGGGTTCCGGGCGCTCGTATACCCTGCACGCCATGCTCAGGTATCTGCCGTTCCTGCTGGTGCTGGCGCTGTGGATCTACGCCTTCGTGGACTGTCTGAACACCCCGGAGGACGAGGTGCGCCATCTGCCGAAGGTGGTGTGGGTGATCATCATCCTGCTCTTCGGCGAGGTGCTGGTCGGACCGGTGGCCTGGCTGATCACCGGCAGGGACCGCCGGCCGGTGCCCGCGGGCGGCGCCGGGGCCGGTACCGGGCGGTGGGTCGCCCCCGACGACAACCCCGAGTTCCTCAAGTCCCTGAACAAGGACGATCCCGAGCAGAGCTGATGGAACTCCGCCTGCTCGTCACCTTCGAGAAGGTCGCCACGGCCCTGAGCTTCACCCGGGCCGCGGCCGAGCTGTCGTACGCGCAGTCCAGCGTGACCGGTCAGATCCGCGCCCTGGAGTCCTCCCTCGGCGTGGAGCTGTTCGACCGGCTGGGCAGCCGGATCCGGCTCACCGGGGCGGGCGAGCGGCTGCTGCCGTACGCCCGGCGGATCATCGAGCTGGCGGACGAGGCCCGGGCGGCCGTCGCCGAGCCGGAGGAGCCGTCCGGCACGCTCACCGTCGGCACCATGGAGTCGCTCACCTCCTACCGGCTGCCGCCGCTGCTGGAGTACTTCCACCACCGCCACCCGCGGGTGCGGCTCGCGCTGCGCACCACCATCGGCGACGAGACCCGGCAGGCGCTGCGTCAGGGCGCCTACGACGTCGGGTTCCTGATGGAGGAGCGGACCGAGCACCCCGGGCTGGAGACCGTGGTCCTCGCGGTGGAGCCGCTGGCGCTGGTCGCGGCGCCGGGACACCCCCTGGCGGGAGCGGCCGTCGCCACCGCGGACCTGGTGGGCCGGCCGCTGCTGGCCACCGAGCCGGGCTGCGCCTACCGGGACCTGTTCGAGCGGGAGCTGACGGCCCTGGGGGCCGTTGACTTCCTGGAGTTCGGCACCATCGAGGCCACCAAGCGCGCGGCGGCGGTCGGCCTCGGGATCGCGCTGCTGCCCGAGGTGACGGTCGCCGCCGAACTCGCGGAGGGAAGTCTCGTACGGCTGGACTGGGAGCCGCCGTTCACGCTTCGCACGCAGTTGGCGTGGCGGGCCGGGAAGCGGCTTCCGGCGCATGCGCGGCTGTTCGTGGAGCAGGCGCGGCGGCTCGTGGCCGAGCAAGGGTGACCTTCAGGCTCGCCGTCACGATCAGCGGCACGCCCAGCGCCTGGACCGGCCCGATGTGGTGGCCGTAGACCAGCCAGTCCATCAGCATGGCCACGGCCGGGTAGACGAAGGCCAGTACGGCGATCTTCGCGGTCGGCAGCTTGGCGTACGCCGCGTACATCAGGACGTACATCACCCCGGTGTGGATCAGGCCGAGCCCCGCCAGCCAGCCCCAGTGCCAGCCCGCGCCGCGCATCGCGCCGAAGTCGGCGAAGGGCAGCAGCAGCGGGATGCCGACCAGGACCTGGACGAGGGCGATCAGGTGCGGGCGCACCCCGGTGATCCTCTTGGTGACCAGGGTGGACAGGCCGTAGAGCAGGGCCGCGAGGAGCGCCTGGCCGACGCCGAGCAGATACGGCCCGCCGCCCGTGAAGTCGCCGGGTGTGACCCCGGAGACCAGGACGAGACCGGCGAAGGCCACCGCGATCCAGCCGGCCCTGGCGGCGGTGAGCCGCTCACGGAACAGCAGGGCGCCGAGCAGGACCACGTAGAAGGGCTGCGTGTGGTAGACGACCGTGGCCACCGAGATGGACGTGTTCGTGTACGACTGGAACAGCAGCACCCAGTTGAAGACGATGAACACCCCGCCGAGCACGGCGAGTCCGAGGGTGCGGCGGGTGAACCCGTGGCCGCGGAGCCAGCCCCGGGCGGTGACGTAGCCGCCGAGGGCGAGGGCGCCGAACAGGACGCGGAAGAAGACGACGTCGAAGGGCGGGGCTCCCGATTCGACGACGAAGACGCCGAGGGTCCCCGAGAGCATCATGGCGGTGGTCAGCTGGGCGGTGCCCTTGAGTTCCGGAGTCATGGCCCCGACGCTAGGACCGGCCGGGACACCGGTCCACGCGTGCGTGCGGGGCGTTCCCGATGGGGCCATCGGCGGCGCCGATGGGCGCAGGTCACTGGAAGACGGCCACGGGGTACTGGAGCACGACCTCACGGGTGTCGGGGCGCCAGGTCGTCACCTTGCCCAGGCAGTGGGCCCGGAACTGGCCCTCGGGCAGCTTCCTGTTGCCCGAGGGGCGCAGCCCGCCGACACGCAGGACGACCCGCAGGTGCGCCGACTGGTCGCCGTCCCCGTACGGGGCCCGCATCACCAGGTTGTCCCCCACGGTGTCCTCGGCCTCGAACCGGCCGGTGATCATGACGAACTCGCCGATCTCGCTGAGCACCACGGTGTCCGTGACCCCGGCGGCGAGGAGGGCGCGGTTCGGCCTGACCGTCGCCGGTCTCTCCTGCAGCCGGACCCGGGCGAGCCCGTCGCCCCGCTGCAGCACGGACAGCAGCAGACCGATCACCTGGATCGGCTCGCTCTCCTTGACGTACTTGGCGACGATCTCGGTGGCGCGGTCCCCGTTGAGCTGGAACATCCACGACAGCACCGGGATCGTCGCCAGCCAGCCGGTGTTGCGCACGTTGCGCTCCTCGACCTCCTTGCGCAGCGCCGACTGGTGGTTGCGCATCTTGAACACGTCCATGACCGCGTCGTTGTCCAGGTACAGCGGGAGGTAGTGGGGCTCCTCGGCCCGCTTCCCGAGCCGCTTGAGCACGGACCGGACGCCGAGCACCACCAGCGTCGCCAGGCCGGCGAAGGCCACCAGCCACCACACCATCGCGCCCCACCAGGCGCTCCACCAGGTGCCGTCAAGAACAGCCACGGATCTCCTTGAACGCGGCGGACAGGGACTGTGCGCGGGCGTCGACCACGCGGCCGCCGGTCACCGCGGCGACCTGGCGCAGTCCGGCCGGGTCGGCGTCACCGAAGGGGACGGGGTAGGTGTGCACGGCCCGGACGTCGGCCGGGCGGGCGCGGTAGCGGCTGACGAAGCCGGCGCGGTCGATGCCCGCGTTGTTCTCGCCGTCGGTCATCAGCACGATGGACACCGCCCGTCCCGGGTCCTCGCGCACGGTCGTCTCCGCGGCGCCGTAGCCGTGGTCCAGGGCGGACCAGACGGCCGTCGCGCCGTCGTAGCCGCCGCCTGCGACGAAGTCGGTGAGGGCCGTGAGGTCGGCGGCGCCGTGCACGGTGACGGTGCGCTCGTCCAGCACGCGTCCGCCGAAGCGGATCACGGTCAGCTTCTCGCCCTGGTAGAAGCGGACGAACTTGCCCGCGGCGGAGGAGTCGGCGCCGCTGAGCCCGGCGAACGCGGCCCTGAGCGCGGCCGTGCGGGCGCCGCGCATCGAGGTGGAGAAGTCCAGCAGGAAGATCACCTGGTCGGCGGCCCGGCGCCGGGGGTCGCCGTAGTCGGCGAGCAGCCGGTCGAGGACGGCCGGATCGTCCGGGAAGTACAGGGCGTTGTCCAGGGGCGCGGTGAGCCGGGGGTCGCGGGCGACGGCGGTGCTGACCGGGCGGCGCAGCGTGCGCCGCATGATCTCCCGCTGGTGGCCGGCGGCGGTCAGCCACCTCACCACCCGGTCGTAGGCGTCCCGGCTGCGCCGGTCGAGCAGCAGCAGCGGATAGTCGGACAGCACCATGCCGTCGGCGGGGTGGACGATCTCAAGGGGCTGCCTCAGCCGGCCGGAGGCGTTCAGGGTGAGCAGTTCGGACTCGTAGGTGATCAGGGCGTTGGTGCGGCCGGGGTGCCCGGCGAACGCGTCCAGCAGGGCGTGGGAGCTCTCGGCGGTGAGGGTCTGCCCGGAGCGGAAGCCGCGCAGCCGGTCGCAGCTGACGTCCTTCGGGCGCAGCGCGGCGCCGGTGCCGGCGGCGGCGGTGGCGACGCCGACCAGCGCGGCCAGACCGCTGTTGCTGCGCCGGGGGTCGGCCATGCCGAAGCGCACGGTGCCCGTGGCGGCGGCGTCGGCGAGGTCCGCCCAGGACAGCCGGCCGCCGGGCTCCTGGGCGCGCAGCGTGCGGGCCGCTTCGGGGGTGAGGCCGACGACGACCGGGGAGCGCATGATCGAGGTGCTCTGCACGACGGTGGCCGGACGGGCACCGGCGGCGGCCTTCTTCGCCTTCAGCCGGAAGTAGCGGTCGGAGGACAGCCAGGCCAGGTCGTAGGAGTGGCGGCCGGTCAGCAGGGTGTCGCTCGCGTCGTTGGTGGCCCGGTAGTCCATGTCCAGGCGGACCCCGGTGTCCTGCCGGAGCCGCTCCAGCAGCGGCTCCATGTCGGTGAGTTCGTCGCTGGCCAGGACGTGCAGGGTGGTGTCGGGCCCGTCGTCGTCGCCGGAGCAGGAGACGAGTCCGCCGAGCGCGGCGAGCAGGACCAGGCACAGCGCGGCCGGCAGCGCGCGGCTCCTCACGGCGCCTCCTGGCCGGCCGCCGACTGGGCCACCGGTGCGCAGTCGCCGACGACCTCGATCATCTTCTCCAGCAGGTCGAGCCGGGGCAGCACCGCCTTGGTGTCGTCGTCCGACAGCAGCGGCGCCTGGATGTGGTGGGCGGTGAGGAACCGGGTCAGCGAGTCGCTGGTGGCGGAGGCGCCCTGGGCGTCGCGGACCCGGAAGCCCAGTTCCATGGCACGCTGCTGCAGCGCCGGGTCCGTGCTGATCAGCTCGCCGAGGCGGGCGCCGTCCGGGCTGAGCGCGATGAGCTGCGGCTCGGTGACGAACCGGGCGGAGGGGTAGAGCAGGACGCGCTCGCCGTCGACGTGCCCGGTGCTCTTCCGGGTGGCGATCTGGTGGGCCAGGAACTGGTGCTCGTAGATCACCGCGATCGGCGAGATGCTCTTGCCCTCGGCGGAGACGTACGTCTCGTTCTTCTCCGAGGACGGCATGCCCTGGTCGTTGAGCAGGAGCCTTATGCGCTCGGCGAACCGGGTCGCCTCGGCCGTGTTCTGCGGGATGTCGTCGTGGTTCCAGACGTACGAGACGAGCCCCAGGTAGGTGCCGGCGGAGTTGGCCTCGCAGATGTCGGAGGTCTGGGCGAGCACCTTGTTGCCGTTGTGTATGCCGTGGCTGTCTATGCCGACGCGTCTGCCGGCGCGGTCGATGCCGAGCCGGTCCCAGCGGCGGCCGTCGGCGGTCGCCCGCAGGAACTTCTGCATGTCGAGCGAGTAGTAGAGCGGCTTCTGCCCGGCGGGCACGCCCGGTAAGGGGGTGGCGATCCCGGCGTCCTGGAGCGTCTCGGCGTACTCGCGGTAGGTGCCGAGCACGATCGGGCTGACGAACGGGCGGTACGTCGTCGCCGGGTGCCCCTCGGCCGCGCGCTTCCTGGTGATCAGGTCGGCGGCGGGCTGCCCGGAGGGGAACACCACGTCGTAGCCGTCGTAGCTCTGGGCGGCGATCCCGCGCGAGCCCATGCGGGTGATGTGCACGCGGAAGCCGTGCCGGATGAGCAGCCGCTGGACCTCGGGGTCCTCGAAGTAGTCGGCCTTCGAGGCCATCTTGGCCTCGATCGTGGTGATGCGGGTCAGCGGCAGCCCGGCATGGCCCTGGGCGAGGACGACGACCGCGCACAGGGCGGTGACGGCGGCGACGGCGCGCGGGAACCAGCGGCGCGCCGCGGAGCCCTGCGGGATCGCCGGCTCCCCGACCCGCAGGCGGGGCTCACCGGTCCGACGGGGCATTTCGGTATCGGCTCTGTGTGGGGCCACCCGTGTCTCCTGCGTCAGCTGGGACAGGATCGTCCGCCGCCCGGACGTTGGCGGCACGAACGCCCAACGAACGCAGAAGGAAAGGAATGTGAAACTCCGTCAGAGACCGGAACCGATCGGTCCGCCGGCCCGTCAGGGGGCGTCGTCGCGCAGCACGAGGTCCAGCAGGCCCGGGAAGCGGGCGTCGAACTCCGGCCGGCGCAGGCGGTTGACGCGCCGGGGCCCCTCGTCGCGCTGCTCCACCAGGCCGGCCCCGCGCAGCACCGCGAAGTGGTGGCTGAGGGCGGCCTTGCCGACCGGCACGTCGAAGCTGCCGCAGCTGCGGGTCCAGTCGGCCGAGCCGGCCAGTTCCCTGACCAGGGTGAGGCGCACGGGGTCGGCGAGGGCGGCGAGCGCCGCGAGGACGGGCACGTCGTCGGGGTGGGTGTGGTCCGGGGGGGTCCGGTGACTGGCGGCGGTCACGTCACGTTCCTCTTCCTGCCGCTTGCCGAGTGTTCGACGAAAACCATACACTCGCGAGTGTTCGCTTTTCGTTGAACAGTCGAGCCGGGGGTGCGGCATGCGCGCGGTGGAGTTCCAGGGGTACGGCGGTCCCGAGGTGCTGCGGGTGGTCACGGCCGAGGCGCCGGAGCCCGGCCCCGGGCAGGTGAGCATCGACGTGGCCTGGGCGGGGGTGAACTTCGCCGACCTCAAGGCCCGCGCGGACGGCTACCGGGTGCCGGCGCTGCCGTACGTCCCGGGCCTGGAGGTCTCCGGGCGCGTCCGCGCGCTCGGCGCCGGCGTCACGGACCTGACGGCCGGCCAGGAGGTGGTCGCACTGGTCGAGGGCGGCGGCTACGCGGAGGTGGCGGTGGCCGAGGCGGTGACCGTGTTCCCGGTCCCCGCCGGCCTCGGCCTGCGCACCGCCGCCGCCCTGCCGACGGTCCTGCCCACGGCCTACGCCCTCGTCCACACCGTCGGCCGCCTCCAGCCCGGGGAGACGGTGCTGGTCCAGGGCGCGGCCGGCGGGGTCGGCACGGCGGTCGGGCAGCTCGCGCGGGCGGCGGGCGCGGGTGCGGTGTACGGGGTGGTGTCCTCGGCGGCGAAGGCCGTCCACGCGAAGAACCACGGCTACGACGAGGTGTTCGTCGGCGCCTTCGAGGAGCCGCTGCGCGAGACGACCGGCGGGCGCGGCGCCGACCTGGTGCTGGACCCCGTCGGCGGGGACACCCTGCGCGCCGGGCTGGCCTCGCTGGCGGTGTTCGGACGCCTGGTCTCCTTCGGCAACGCGAGCGGCGCGGAGCCCTGGGGCGTGGGCCAGAGCGAGCTGTACCCGCTCGGCGTCTCGGTCTCCGGCTTCTCCATCCTGAGCCTGGCCCGGACGGCGCCGGACGCGCTGCGCCGGCTGTCGCAGCGGGCGTTCGCCACGGCGGCGGACGGGACGGTGACCCTGCCGGTGACGGCCGAGTTCACCCTTCGGGAGGCGGCCGAGGCGCACCGGCTGATGGGCGGCCGGACGAGCACGGGCAAGCTGCTGCTGCGCGTGGAGCACTGATCCCGCGTCAACTGTCCTCCCTCTCCTCACACTTGGCGGCGCATAACGACTTGCCATCCCCGTCACGGCCGTTGTTAATGGTCGTCACCGAGTCGCGAGGGATCACGGACCTCTGGGGGACACAAGCAGATGCAGAACGGCCAGCCGCCCGAGCACCCGGCCCAGGACCCGCCACCGGCGCCCGCGGCCGCCCCGCAGGCCACCGCGCCGGCACCGCCGGCCGCCGCGCCGCCCGCGGCTCCGCCCATGCCGGACGTCCCGGCACCGCCGGCCCGGCCGGCTCCCGCCCGGATCGACATCCGGGTGAGCAAGGGGATCCTGTGGATCGGCGCGGCGGTGTACCCGCTGGCGAACATCGCCCGGGTCTACACCTTCGTCATGCGCCCCCGGCGCAAGGAGGCGGTGCTGCGGTTCCTGCGGTACACCGCGGGGACGGTGGTCGTCGCCATCGTCGCGGCGCTGCCGGGACTGCCCGTCCTGGCCCTGAGCGGAGGGGACTCCGGCGGCGGTTACCTCACGTTCGTCTGGGTGCTGGCCATCGCCGCGGAGATCTTCTTCTTCGCCGAGATGATGTCCGTCCTGACCGCCTCCCCGCACCACGTCCTCGCGATCGAGACGTCGGGCGCGTCCACCGCGCTGGTCACCAGCCCGGACCCGCAGTTCCTCGACCAGGTCGTCGGCCAGATCTCGTACGCCATCGACCACCCGGACACCGGGTTCAGGGTCACGGTGGAGAGCCTGACCTTCTCGCCGAGGAACTACTACTTCGGCGACAACGTCAACATGTACGGCGGCAGCGGAAACGTGGGGATCGGCGCATGAGCACGAACTACTACTACGGCGACAACGTCAACATGTACGGCGGCCGGAACAACCGGGGCATCGTCAAGAACGAGGCCGGCGCCGGGCAGCAGGACCCGGCCCTGGCCGCCGCCCTCGCCGAACTGCACGGGCTGATCGCCGAGTTGCGCACCCGGGTGCCGGCCGCCGACGCCGAGCTCCTGGACGACTCCCTGCCCGCCCTCAGCCCCGGCGCCGCCGTGCCCGCGCAGGCGCGGCGGGGCGCGCTGATGGCGATCGCCGGGATCGCGAACACCGTCGGCGCGGTCGGGCAGCCCGTCGCCGAGGCGGTCCGCGCGATCGTCGCGATGATCAGCGGCTAGCGGACGCGAGGACCCGGGTGACCGACGCGCGTGTTCCCACCATCGACCTGCGGCCCTGGCTGGGCGGCGACGAGGAGAGCCGGGCCGCCCTCGCCCGTACCGTCGACTCCGCGCTGCAGACCGCCGGGTTCCTGCTGGTCACCGGGCACGGGGTGGAGCCGGAACTGCGGGCGGGGATCCGCCGGACGGCGCGGGAGTTCTTCCTGCTGCCCGCCGAGGTCAAGCGGCGGTACGAGGCGAAGGTCGGCGGCCGCGGCTGGCTGGGGCCCGGCGCCGAGGCCAACGGGTACGCGGAGGGCACCGAGACGCCGCCCGACCTGAAGGAGTCGCTGACCTTCGCGACCGACGAGCCCTTCGGCGACCCCGTGGTCGACGCCGAGTGGTACCTCCCCAACGTGTGGCCGGCCGAGGTCCCGCGGCTCAGGACGCTCTGCCGGACGTATCTGTCCCGCATGGCCGCCCTGGAGAAGGAGCTGCTGTCGCTGCTCGGCTACGCGCTCGGACTCGAACGGGACTTCTTCTCCCGGCACATGAACCGTCCGACGTACGGCTTCAACATCAACTGGTACCCGGGCACCGAGGTCGTCGGCGAGCCGCTGCCGGGGCAGTTCCGGATCGGGCCGCACACCGACTTCGGCACCGTGACCATCCTCGACCGGCAGGCCGGCAAGGGCGGGCTCCAGGTGTACACGGACGCCGGCGGCTGGGAGGACGCGCCGTACGATCCCGCCGCGCTCACCGTCAACATCGGTGACCTGCTGGCCCGCTGGACCGGTGACCGCTGGCGGTCGGGGCGGCACCGGGTGCTGCCGCCGCCGGCCGACGCGCCCGCCGAGGAGCTGATGTCGCTCGTGTACTTCGGCGAGTGCGACCCGGGCACCCGGGTGGAGTCCGTGCCCGCACCGGTCGGCCGGGTGGCGTACCCGCCCGTCGACTCCCATGTGTACCTGCGCGCCAAACTCGACTCGATCACCGTGTCAGGACAAGATTGACACGAGCCACGAGCCGCCGGCAGACAGCTGAGGGCGGCCGGCTAGGTGAACTGTCCGGGCAGGGGCTCCAGGGGCTCTCCGGGTTCCGGGGGCCCGGCGTCTTCCGGCGGCTCGGCCGGATTCCGGGGCCGACCTCCGGGAAGACCCTCCGGGGACTCCACGATTTCGATCAGTCGTTCGAATCTCCGGCGCCAGTCCGCCTCCGACGACCTCTCGCCCTGGAACTCGTGGGTGAACCGCAGGATGCTCTCCGCGTCCCCGCCCCGCTCCAGGTGGAACCGGATCCGGCCGCCGCCCTCGACGGTGTACTCCGCCACCCGGTCCACGTCCCAGGCGGTGACCCGGCCGGAGCCCAGGTCCCGCAGGGTGACCGCGCCGTCCAGGCGGGGCTCGAGAACGTCGGCGGCGGTGCACCACGCCCCGAGCCCCTCGGGGGTGGCCACCGCCGGCCAGACGTCTTCCATGCGCCTCGGGAGCCGCACGAGAAAGTGGAGTATGTGCGTGTTCCCGTGGGTCTGGCTGGTGCCCTGTGCGATGGAACCGCTCATGACACCAGTGTCACCGACCGGGCCCTCACACGCCCGCGTAGGAGTGCTTGCCCGTGACGAAGATGTTGACGCCGTAGTAGTTGAACAGCCAGCAGGCGAAGGCGAGCATCGCCAGGTAGGCGGCCTTGCGGCCCTTCCAGCCGGCCGTGGCGCGGGCGTGCAGGTAGCAGGCGTAGCCGACCCAGGTGATGAAGGACCAGGTCTCCTTGGGGTCCCAGTTCCAGTAGCGGCCCCAGGCGTCGCCGGCCCAGATCGCGCCCGCGATGATCGTGAACGTCCACAGCGGGAAGACGGCCGCGTTGACCCGGTAGGCGAACTTGTCCAGCGAGGCGGAGGCGGGCAGCCGCTCCAGCACCGAGGTGGCGAAGGCGCCCGGCTTGCCGCCGGTCTGCAGCTTGGTCTCGTACGAGTCCTTGAACAGGTACAGGATCGTGGCGACCGCGCCGACGTAGAAGACCGCGCCGCAGAAGATCGCGGTGGAGACGTGGATGTAGAGCCAGTACGAGTGCAGCGCCGGGACCAGCTGGTCGCTCGCCGTGTACAGCACGGTGACGGCGAGGCCGAGGTCGAGCAGGACCGTGGTGATCAGGAACAGCCCGAGCCAGCGCACGTTCTTCTTCAGCGCCAGCAGCGCGAGGTACACGCCGACGGCGACGGTGGAGAAGGTGATGTTGAACTCGTACATGTTGCCCCACGGCGCCCGCTGCACGGAGGCCGCGCGGGCGACGACGCCGCCCAGCTCCACCAGGAAGGCGAGCACCGTGAGCGAGACGGCGACGCGCCCGTACAGGTCGCCCTGCGCGTCCCCGCCGTGCGCGCCGGGACCGTCCGGCACGTCACGGGCGCCGGAGGCCGACCGCACCACGACCTTCGGCCGCTCCAGTACGGCGGTGCCCCCGGCCTGCTTCACGGTGACGGCCGGCCCGCTCGCCTTCGCGGCGTTCTCGGCGGTCAGCGCGGCGGCCGTACGCGCCACCTTGCTGCGGCTGCCCAAGAGCCATTCGGCGATGTACGCGAAGAAGGCCAGGGTGTAGACGGCCATCGACGAGTAGATCAGCGTGTTGCTGATGCTCGCCAGGTGTTCGTTGGTTGCGGCGGCGAGATTCACTTCTCAGCCCCTTCGGCAGATGCGACTGGGGTGTCGGGGGATGGGGAAGGTTCGTCGTCGGGGTCGGGGGACCCCGGCGTCTGGTCGTAGAGGATGCCGGCGAGGTCGCCCAGTTCCCCGGGCACCTTGGCGGACTCGCTGCGGCCGAGGCCGGCCATCTCGACGACCGTCACGCCGTCGGCGCCGCGTACCGCGCGCACCCACACCCGGCGGCGCTGGATGAACAGGGACGCGGCCAGGCCGAAGATCGCGGCGAGGGCGCCGCCGAGCGCCCAGCCGCTGCCCGGCTCCTGGACGACCTCGAAGCCGGCCCACTGCTTGATGTCCTTCTCGAAGGTGAGGGACCCGGCGCCGTTCGGCAGGGTGAGCGTGTCGCCCGGCTGCAGCAGCTTCTTCAGCAGCTGGCCCTTGCTGTCCTTGAACGCCTTCATGTGCGTCTTGTCCAGCTGGTACACGCTCTGCGGGATGCCGGAGTCCACGCCCAGGTCGCCGTGGTAGGCGTTCACCGCGAGCAGCGGGTTCACCAGCGCGGGGAACTGGGAGAGCATCGTGCCGCTCTTGGCGTCGAAGGTCGGCACGAAGAAGGCCTGGAAGCCGAGCTGTTCGGACTTGCCCTGGGCGTTCTTGTAACCGTCCATCACCTTCACCACGCCGTTGGAGGTGACGTTCCCGTCGAGCGGCAGCAGCGGTACGGCGTCGTGGTAGACGACGTTGCCCTTGCCGTCGCGGACGGTGATGACCGGCGCGTAGCCGTGGCTGACGAGGTAGACCTTGGCGTCGCCGATGTGCAGCGGGGAGTTGACCTTGATGGTGGTCGTCCTCTGCTTGCCGTACGCACCCTGGCTGTAGTCGATCTTCGCCTGGTAGGTGCGCGGCGTGCCCCGGTTCGGGCCGTTGACCTCGTAGGTGCCGGTGAACTTCTTCAGGTCGAAGCTGAACGGCACCAGGTCGTCGTTCTGGAACAGGCTGCCGGACTTGAAGTCGTCGTACTGCGACAGGGCGTTGGAGAACCCGTCGCCCTCGACCACCAGCTTGGTGCCGTCCGACTTGTACATCTGGCCCCAGGCGAAGGCGACCAGCAGCACGATCAGGGCGATGTGGAAGACCAGGTTGCCCACCTCGCGCAGATAGCCCTTCTCGGCGGCGACGGCGTCACCGGCGACGTGGGCGCGGAAGCGGCGCTTCTTCAGCAGGGCGAGCGCGGCCTCGCGGACCTGCTCGGGCTCGGCCGTCGTACGCCAGGTCGTGTAGGCGGGCAGCCGGGTCAGGCGCTTGGGGGCGCCCGGCGGCCGGCCGCGCAGCTGGCCGACGAACTGCCAGGTGCGCGGGACGATGCAGCCGATGAGGGAGACGAACAGCAGGATGTAGATCGCGGAGAACCACACCGAGCTGTAGACGTGGAACAGGCCGAGCTTGTCGTAGACCGGCGCGAGCGTCTTGTGGGCCTTGCGGAAGTCGTCGACCTTGTTCAGGTCGGCGCCGGACTGCGGGATGAGCGAGCCGGGGATGGCGGCGAGCGAGAGCAGCAGGAGCAGGAGCAGCGCCACCCGCATGGAGGTCAGCTGCCGCCAGAACCAGCGGGCCCAGCCGAGGACGCCGAGGCCGGGCACGGCGGCGAGTTCCTCGCGCGGGGCGGTGGACAGCTGGGACCCGGCGGCGCCGAGGTCCTCCTGGTCCTGGCCGCGGGAGTCCCGGCTGTTGTCGGTTTCGGTCGTGCTCATCGATCAGATCCCCACAGTGAAGCCGTCGGACCAGGTCTGCATCTGCTGCACCAGACTGTCCCAGGCGCCTGTGAGCAGCAGCACGCCGGTCACGATCATCATCGTGCCGCCGATGCGCATGACCCAGACGTAGTGGCGTTTGACCCAGCCGAAGGCGCCGAGCGCCTTGCGGAAGGCGATCGCGGCGAGCACGAACGGCACGCCGAGGCCCACGCAGTAGGCGATCATCAGCACCGCGCCGCGTCCGGCGCTCGACTGGTTCATGGACAGCAGGTTCACGGACGCGAGGGTCGGGCCGATGCAGGGCGTCCAGCCTATGCCGAACAGCGCGCCGAGGACGGGCGCGCCGATCAGACCCGCGGCAGGCCGCTTGTGGAAGCGGAACTCGCGCTGGGTGAGCCAGGGCATCAGCCCCATGAAGAAGACACCCATGATGATCATGAGCACGCCGAGCACCCTGGACAGCGTGCCCTGGTACTCGCGCAGGGTGGAGCCGAAGAAGCCGAACAGCGCTCCGCCGGAGACGAACACGGCGCTGAAGCCGAGCACGAACAGGGCGGCCCCGCCGACCATCCGCCCCCGCCGGGCCTCGGCCAGGTCGGTGCCGGCGACTCCGGTGACGTAGGAGAGGTAGCCGGGGACCAGGGGCAGGACGCAGGGCGAGAAGAAGGAGACGAGCCCGCCGAGCAGCGCGACCGGCAGGGCGATCAGCAGGGCGCCGTTGAGGACCGTCTCGTTCTGGCCCGTCACGGCCAGCGTCACCAGGGCGCTCACGTCACTTCTCCGCGAGGACCGGCTTGAGCATCTTCAGCAGGGAGGTGTCGTCGAGCGCCTCCAGGGCCCGCGCGGCGACCCTTCCGTGCTTGTCGATGACGAGCGTGGAGGGGATCAGCTGCGGGTTGAGGGTGCCCTTCTTGAAGCGGAGCATCAGCTTGCCCGTGGGGTCGTACAGGCTCGGGTAGGCGATCCCGTGCTCCTTCTCGAAGGCGACCGCGGGGGTGGTGCTGGTGTCCCGGGTGTTGATGCCGACGAACTGCACGCCCTTGCCCTGGTACTGCTGGGAGACCTTGGAGAAGTACTGCGCCTCCTCCCGGCACGGGCTGCACCAGGAGCCCCACACGTTGATGACGACGACCTGGCCCTTGTAGTCGGCGATGTCCAGGGTCTTGCCGTCGATGGTCCTGCCGGACAGGTCCGGCGCCGCGGCGCGCTTGCCCGCCGGCACGGTGGCGATGCCGTTGTTGCCGGTGACGAAGTTGGTGTTGCCGCCGCCGCCCGAGGTGCCGCCCTTGCCGCACGCGGACAGGGACAGGGCGAGGGCGGCGGCCACGGCGCTGAGCAGGACGGCGCGGCTACGGGTACTCATGTGAAAAGTTTCGCATGTCCCCTCCGGCGATCTCCGGCACCCCCCTGCCGGGCGGAAAACCGCATTTCAGGGCGTATTTACACGGGACATTTCCGGCAGTCGCCCGGTGCCGGCTACGCCAGGAAGGTCTTCCAGCCGCCGGCCGGGGCCTGGCCCGGGGCCAGGGTGCGCAGCTTGGCCAGCACCTCGGGCTTCTGCACGTCGATCCAGTCGCAGAACTGCCGGAAGGAGACCAGCCGGACGTCGGCGCCGTTCTCCTTGGCGTGGGCGATGTGCTTGAAGGCCTGCTCGACGGCGTCCATGTAGATCCCGCCGTTCCACTGCTCGAAGTGGTTGCCGATGAAGAAGGGCGCCCGGTTGGTGAAGTACGCCCGCTTGAAGCCCGCGATGTACGCCCCGGCCGCCTGCTCGCGCCAGGCCGGGTAGTGGTAGGCGGGCGCCTTCGTCGAGTACTGCGACTGGTTGAACATCATGTTGTAGTCCATCGACAGGACCTGGAACCTCCGGCCCGGGAAGGGCACCTGCTGGAGCGGCAGGTCCCACAGGCCGTGCCTCTTCACCGGCCACATCTGCAGGCCGCCCGGCGAGGAGGCGTCGTAGCGCCAGCCCAGCTCGCGGGCGGTGGGCAGCAGGTTGTCCTGGCCGAGCAGACACGGCGTACGGCCGCCGACCAGCTCCTTGTCGTAGTCGAACGGCAGGGGCGGCATGTCGTGCAGGCCCGTGTTGGTCTTCCAGTTCTTCACGAAGGACTTGGCCTGGTCGATCTCGCTGCGCCACTGCTGCGGCGTCCACCACTTCACCGAGGTGCGGGCCTCGCCGCAGAAGTGGCCGTTGAAGTGGGTGCCGATCTCGTGGCCTTCGAGCCAGGCGCGGCGCACGTTCTCCAGGGTGGACCTGATGTGCGGGTCGCTGAGGTAGCCGATGGCGGAGGCGCCGGGAGCGTTGTTCGGCGGGAGGTACATCCGCTTCTTCGACTCGGGCAGCAGATACAGCCCCGAGAGGAAGAAGGTCATGCTCGCGCCGTGCTCCTTGGCGAGGTCCAGGAAGCGCGGGAAGAGTCCGTTGCCGACCTCGCCGGCGCCGTCCCAGGAGAAGACGACGAACTGCGGCGGGGTCTGGCCTGGCTCCAGCGGCTCGGGCGCGGCCGGCTGGTGCGGCTGCTTGCCGGTGAAGGACGTGGAGCCGTCCCCGATGAGCCGGCCCTGCGGGGCGGCGGTCGCACCGCCGCCCTTCCCGGGCCGGCCGTCGCCGGAGGTGCCGCCGGAGCCGCCGGCCGTGCCGGAGGGCTTCTGACTCCCGCAGCCGGCGAGGGTCGCGGCGGTCGCCGCGCCCGCGCCGAGGCCGAGTATTCCCCTGCGGGAGAGGGTGCGGGAGGTGCGCATGGAAGGTCCCCGATTCGTCGCGCCTGCTGTCGGTCACCCACAGAGAGGGCACAGCGATCGGAGAGGTTCCGGTAATTCTTATGTTTTTCGCAACAGTTACGGCAATAATGATCCAAGCCCGGCCAAACGGACCGTCAGAAAACGGCCCTCAGGCGCCGAACGCCTTGCCCTGAGCGGTGCCTTGGCCCTTCTGCGGCGTGGCGCCGGCCCGCAGATGGGCCGGGACCAGATCGATGGCCGGCTCGCTGTACCCGACCGACACGATCCGGTCGCCCAGGAACGTGAAGGACGTCAGCGAGGCCAGCGTGCACTGCCGCTTGCGCGGATCGTGCCACAACCGCCGCCGCTCCACATAGGACCGCACGATCCAGATCGGCAGCTGATGGCTGACCAGCACCGCCTCATGCCCGCGCGCCTTGTCCTTGGCCGCGTTCAGCGCGCCCATCATCCGCACGACCTGGTCGACGTACGGCTCGCCCCAGGACGGCCGGAACGGGTTGACCAGGTGCTTCCAGTTCCCGGGCCGCTGCAGCGCGCCGTCGCCGACGCCGAAGGTCTTGCCCTGGAAGACGTTGTCGGCCTCGATGAGCCGCTCGTCGGTGTCCAGGTCCAGGCCGTGCGCCTTGGCGATCGGGGCGGCCGTCTCCTGCGCCCGCTCCAGCGGCGAGGCGCCCACGTGCGTCACGTCCCGCGAGGCGAGGTGCTCGGCCACCCGGTCGGCCATCCGCCGCCCCAGCTCGGACAGGTGGTAGCCGGGCAGCCGCCCGTACAGGATCCCGGTCGGGTTCTCGACCTCGCCGTGCCGCACGAGGTGGACGACGGTGACGTCCTTGCCGCTGTTGGTGGGGATGCTCACGCGGTGGCCTCCGCAGCCGCCCGGGCCGCCGCCGGAAGGGCGTCGGCGATCTTCTGGATGGCCCGCTCGTCGTGGGCCGTGGACACGAACCAGGACTCGAAGGACGACGGCGGCAGGTAGACGCCGTTCGACAGCAGCGAGTGGAAGAACGCGGTGAAGCGGAACGACTCCTGACGCTTGGCGTCCTCGTAGTTCCGCACCTGCCGGTCGGTGAAGAACACCGAGAACATGTTGGAGGCGCTCTGCAGCCGGTGCGCGACGCCCTCCTTGTTCAGCGCCTCGGTGACCAGGCCCTGGATCTGCGCGGAGACCGCGTCCACCTTCTCGTACGCGGCGCCGTCCAGCAGCCGCAGCTGGGCGAGCCCGGCGGCGGTGGCGACGGGATTGCCGGAGAGGGTGCCCGCCTGGTACACGGGCCCGGCGGGGGCGAGGTGGGCCATGACGTCGGCCCGCCCGCCGAACGCGGCGGCGGGGAACCCGCCGCCCATCACCTTCCCGAAGGTCATCAGATCGGGCTTGACCCCGTCGATCCCGTACCACCCGGCACGGGATGTCCGGAAGCCGGTCATCACCTCGTCGGAGATGTACAGGGCGCCGTTCTTCCGGCAGGCGTCCCGCAGGCCCTGGTTGAACCCGGGGTCCGGCGGGACGACGCCCATGTTGCCGGGCGAGGCCTCGGTGATCACGCACGCGATCTCGCCGGGGTGCCGGTGGAAGGCCTCCTGCACGGCCTCCAGGTCGTTGTACGGCAGCACGATCGTGTCGCCGGCCTGCGCACCGGTGACGCCGGGCGTGTCCGGCAGCGCGAAGGTCGCGACCCCGGACCCGGCGGAGGCGAGCAGGGCGTCCACGTGCCCGTGGTAGCACCCGGCGAACTTGATCACCTTGGACCGGCCGGTGAACCCGCGGGCGAGCCGGATCGCGCTCATGGTCGCCTCGGTCCCGCTGCTGACGAGCCGGACCTCCTCCACCGGCTCCACCCGGGCCACGATCTCCTCGGCGAGCGCGACCTCGCCCTCGCCGGGCGTGCCGAAGGACGTACCGCGGGCGACGGCCTCCTGCACGGCGGCGATGACCTCGGGGTGCGCGTGCCCGAGGATCATCGGCCCCCAGGAGCACACGAGGTCGACGTATTCGCGCCCGTCGGCGTCGGTGAGGTAGGCGCCCTTGCCGGACACCATGAAGCGGGGCGTGCCGCCGACGGCGCGGAAGGCGCGCACCGGGGAGTTCACACCGCCGGGCGTGACGGCGCAGGCGCGGTCGAAGAGCGCCTGGGAGGCGGGCGCATCGTAGGGATAGGGCGTATCGCTCAGGGCACTCATGACGTGCGGCTTCTCCGGCTTCTCGGACTCCGGTTGCGTGGTGACCCCCTCAGGGTAGGCCGCGGCCTCGCACGAACGCGGCGCGCCTCGGCCCCGAGCCGCGGGCCCCGGGGCCGCTCCACCCCGCTGATCACAGCGGCGCCGTCCGCCATCTGCGAGACTGAGAGCTGATACACACAGCTCAAACGCACGTAATGATCAGGGGCCGGGAAAACCCGTGGACTGTTGTTCCACCGCACGTTTCGGCGGGCGGCCGTGGGGGAGGTCACTGACACGATGATCGGGTTGCGCGGCGGGGGCCACGCGTCCTAGAAAAGCAGTCGGGTGGAGATATGCATCGCGGTGGCGGACTGGGCGAGGGGACTGATGACCTGGGTCCTCGACGTGCCCGGCGGGGAAGGCACCGGCGCGAGGCGGAGGAAACGACCGAGGCACGGCAGAGCGACGCACGTCACACACAGGGTGTACCGGGTGAGCCCGAGCGGTACGACCGGCGGACCGACCGACAGCTGGAGAGCCAGCTGGACCGGCCGGCGGAGCGCCGGCTCGACCACCGGGCCGACCGCCTGAGGGCGGGGAGCAGGAATGGTGGTCGGGTGGGGGTGACGTACAAATACTTCGGCGCGCCGGACGGCGCGACCGCGGCCAGGGTCCCCATCTCGATGCGTCCCGAGGAACTCGGCGGCGACGAGCTGGGCATGAACGGCATGTTCACCAAGATCAAGCCGGAGACCATGGCGGCGATGGTGCTGACCGGCATCCAGGGCGTCCCCCTGCACAAGGTCCCGCCCCTGGAACTGGTCGTCCTGCACCCCGACTACGCGGTCGTCAAACTCCCCACGACCGTCGTCGACCCCCTGCGCGGCATCGGCGAGGAAGCGGTCGGCGCGGCCGCCTTCATCTGGTCCACGGTCCCGGACCGCGGCGGCCCACGGGACGCGTTCAACGTGTACCAGCTGCTGCACGAGTGGCAGGACTTCAGCCACCGGTTGCATGAGGCGGGGCATCAGCCGTACTGCCTCGTCTGGCCCTGAGCCGGGGTTTGTGGTCGTACGTCGGTCAGCCGGTTATGTCGTGCCGGTGTTCGCCGTGTTCGCCGTGGTGGTGAGGGCAGCAGAAGCCGGGGTGGTGCCGGTGGCCGGCCGTCGGTGAGGCGCTCGCGGTGGCCATGAGCGCCGCACACCGGGCTCGCTTCGCGCTGTCGACCATGCGGTCGCTGTCGGAGGCGGCGTTGGCCAGGCTCGCGCAGCAGACGGTCAGCAGGAGGGCGCCGGCCAGGAAGGGCAGACTGCGGCGGGCGGGCGGCGGCGCAAGCAGGGCCCGTACCCGCTGGGGCACCTCCCCGCCGGTCACGGCGAGGGCGGGGCGGGGGGCGCCTGCGGACGCGAGGGCGGCGTGGCCGACCGCGCGGGCGACCACCGACCGGTCACCGAGCCGGGCGGCGGCCTCCTCGTCGGCCCAGCGCTCCAGGACGAAGGCGCCCGTGCCGGCCAGGGGACGCAGCAGCGGGTTCAGGGCGGCCGTGAGCCGCCACAGGCTCAGGAACAGGTGGTGCCTGCCGCGCAGATGCGCCCGCTCGTGCGCCAGCAGGGCCTCGCGTTCGTCGTCGCCGAGACAGCGCAGCATGCCCCGGGAGACCACGATCCTTCCGGGCCTGCCGGGCAGGGCGAAGGCCAGCGGGGCGTCGTCGTCGAGCACGGCCAGCTCCGTGCCGCCGCGCAGCCCGGCGCACTCCCGGCGCGTCCGCACCACCTGGCGCACCTGGCGGAGGGCGGCCACGCCCAGTGAGACGACGCTCGCGGCCAGGAGGCATGTGCTGACGGCCGCGACGACGAGGTACACCGGGTCCTCGGCGCGCAGCGCGGTCACCGACCAGTGGCCCTCGGCCGCGACCTCGGGGATCTGCGCGATGCCGGTGAAGGCCAGCAGGGCGAGGGAGCCGGTCCAGCCGATCGCGGTGACGAGCGCGGCGCAGGCCAGGGCCCAGGCGGCGGGGCGCGGGGTGAGCCCCCGTGCGAGACGGGGCGCGAGCAGCGTGAGGACCGCCGTGACGGCGAACGGGACGTAGACGCTGATCAGCACCGGCTCACCGCCTCCCGTCGGGGCCCTCGCCCCGAGCCTCGGGCCCGGACAGCAGCTGGTGCAGCAACTGCTCGTCCGCCGCGGAGAGTTCGGACACGAAGCGGGTCAGCACCGCCTCGCG
This sequence comes from Streptomyces sp. NPDC048192, assembly GCF_043202415.1. Taxonomy (NCBI): domain Bacteria; kingdom Bacillati; phylum Actinomycetota; class Actinomycetes; order Kitasatosporales; family Streptomycetaceae; genus Streptomyces; species Streptomyces sp. NPDC048192. The sequence goes on along the minus strand of NZ_JBIDAL010000019.1, from coordinate 58,807 downwards.
GTCGGAGCCCTTCTCCAGCAGCGACCGCATGCGCCGGGCCGTGTCCGAGGCCTCGTCCCGCACCGGCGCGTAGGCGAATCCGCGGCCCTCCCGGTGGCGGACGAGCATGCCCTTGTCGTGGAGGCGGGACAGGATCGTCAGGACGGTGGTGTACGCCAGGTCGTCCGGCAGCCGCTGAAGGACCTGGCGGGCGGTCAGCGGGCCGTCGGCCGCCCACAGCGCGGCCAGTACGTCGCTCTCCAGCTCGCCGCGCGCACGCCGGCCAGAAGTGTCCCGGTTCTTCGGGTCGCTCACCGTCCGCCCTTCCTCGCCTTGGCCAGGACAGGCTACCCGGTCATCTCCTACTAGTTGTAGGAGGTATGCTCCGGGCTTCGACACGCGAACTACTACATCTTGTAGAGTCCCAGCTCTCCCGACGGCCGGAGGACCCGCCCATGCCCTACGCCGGACGCACCCTTCCCGTGCCCGCATCCGTGGGCGCCGTACCGCGCCCACGGAGCGGGGCGGCGCCCGCCGGCCGGATCGCGATCATCTCCGCGAGCGTCGGCGCGGGCCACGACGGCGCCGCCGCCGAGCTCGCCCGCCGCCTCGACGCGGACGGCTTCACCGTCGACCGGCACGACCTGCTGGACCTGCTGCCCGCCCGGCTCGGCCGCGCCGTCCAGGAGGGCTACCACCGGATGCTCGTCCGGGCGCCCTGGGCCTACCAGCGGATCTACGCCGGCACCGAGCGCGCCGGTGGCGGTGGCCCGGCGGCACGGGCGCTGCTGCGCTCCGCCGAGGAACGGGTGCTGCGCGCCCTGACTCCGGGGACCGGCGCGGTCGTCTCCACCTATCCCGGGGCCAGCCGGGTGCTGGGCGATCTGCGCCGGTCCGGGCGGCTCACCGTCCCCGTCCTCACCTACCTGACCGACTTCTCGGTGCATCCGCTGTGGGTGGCGGACGGCGTGGACGTCCACCTCGCGGCCCACGCCGTGCCCGCCGCCCAGGCGCGGGCCGCCGGAGCGGCGGACGTTCGGGTGTGCGGCCCGGTCACCGACCCGCGGTTCAGGCCCTGCGGCCGAGCGGAACGCGACCGCGCCAGGGCCCGGTTCGGGCTGCCGCCGCACGCCCCGCTCGCGCTGCTGGTCGCCGGGTCCTGGGGCGTCGGCCCGGTCCGGAGGGTGGCCCGGGAGGTGCGCGACTGCGGCGCCGCCGTGCCGGTCGTCGTCTGCGGCCGCAACGAGGCCCTGGCCGAGCAGCTGCGCGCCGACGGCATCGAGCACGTCCACGGCTGGGTGGACGACATGCCCGGCCTCATGCACGCCGCCGACGTCCTGGTGCAGAACGCCGGCGGGCTCACCTCGCTGGAGGCCTTCGCCGCGGGTCTGCCCGTCGCCAGTTACCGCTGCATACCCGGCCACGGCCTGACCAACGCCGCCGCCCTGGACGAGGCGGGCGCGGCCGTCTGGATCCGCGAGCCGGCCGACCTCAAGGCCGTACTGCACGACCTGATCGACGGCCCGCGCGGAACGCTCCAGCGCGCCACGGGCCTCGCCCTGTTCGCCGGGGCCCCGGAGGAGGGCCCGGCGGCCGAGATAGCGCGCGTGCACCGTGCCGGACCCCCGCAGCCGGTCCACCCTCCCGCCGCCCGGCGCCGGCCCGCCCGCCGGCGGCTCGCCACGACGGTCGCCGTCGCCTGCGCCGTGTGGGCGTGCGCCGTCGGCACCGGAGCCGCGACGGCGTACGACGGCCCGGGCCTCGCCCGCACCATCGGCCACGGCCTCGACCTGGACGACCTCGCCCCGCATCACGGGCCCCGCCCGGAAGGCCACCACGCGTGACCGCCGCCCGCACCCTGCGCACCGCCGCCCTGGCCGCCCTGCCCGTGCTGGCCGCCGCCCACGCCGCGCCCGTCGTCTCGACGTTCGGCCCCCTGCGCAACCGCGCCCTGCCCCGCCTGTCCGGCCGCGGCCGCCCGGACCACGTCGCCCTGACCTTCGACGACGGCCCCGACCCCGCCTCCACCCCGCACTTCCTGCGCCTGCTGGACCGGCGCGGGGTGCACGCCACCTTCTTCCTGCTCGGCACGCAGGCCCACCGCTCACCGGGTCTGGTCCGCGAGATCGCCGCCGCCGGCCACGAGATCGGCGTCCACGGCTGGCTGCACCGCCCGCTGCTCCTGCGCGGCCCGCGGGCCACCCACGACGACTTCGCCCGCGCCCGCGACACGATCGCCGCGATCACCGGACGGCGGCCCACGCTGTTCCGGCCGCCGTACGGCGTCATGTCGACCGCCGCGCACCTGGCGGCCCGCCGCCTCGGCCTCACCCCGGTGCTGTGGACCTGCTGGGGCGAGGACTGGACGGCCCGGGCCACCCCCGAGTCCGTCCACCGCACCGTCGCCCGTGACCTCGACGGCGGCGGCACCATCCTGCTCCACGACTCCGACTGCACCTCCGCCCCGGGCGCCTGGCACTCCGCCCTCGGCGCCCTGCCCCGCATCCTCGACACCTGCGCGGAACGGGGCTTCGAGGTGGGCCGGCTGGGCGACCACGGCCGTACGGCCTGACTCCGGGCCGCAGCCGCGCCCGCGTCTGCTCCCGTGCCCGCCCAGCCGTTGGGAACCGGCCGCGGCAGGTCTATCGTCGGAATCCTCAGGCCAGGACGAGGAGGACGGCCGGTGATGCCGCAGGACGAGGCCGTGGTCGGCCGCACGGGCAAGGTGCTCATCGGAACGCGCGGAGCCGCAGGTCCCGGCGAGGTCCTGGTGCGGGTGCGGGGCGGCTCCGAGACGTTTCTGGCGTGGTCCGAGGATCCCCTGCCCGTGGGCGCGACGGTCCTCGTGATCGAATCACGGGGATGCCGCGAGGTCGGTGTCATCGAGTGGGTGGATCCATTGGACGCGCTCGGCGGAGAGGCCGCCGGCGCCGGCTGAGGAGTACAGGCATGTTCGGATACCGCGTTCCCGCTCCCGACGAGGCGATGTTGATCTCGGGGGGCCGGCGGGGACTGGGGGGCGCGCCGTTCCGAGTGGTGACAGGACACGGGAAGTTCGTGCTCCCCGTCTTCCGCAAGGTCCGGTTCCTCACCCTGTCCATGTGCGAGGCCGAGGTCACCGAGACCTGCGTGACGAAGCAGGGCATCTCCCTGCACGTCCGCGCGGTCATCGCCTTCAAGGTAGGCAACGACCACGAGAGCATCATCAACGCGGGCCAGCGCTTCCTGTCCGACCAGGAGCAGATGTCCGTGCTCACCGGGCGGATCTTCGCCGGCCACCTGCGGGCGATCATCGGCTCGATGACGGTCGAGGAGATCGTCACCGAGCGGCAGAAACTGGCCGCCGAGGTGCTGGACACCTCCAAGACGGAGATGGCGAAGATCGGACTGATCGTCGACTCGCTGCAGATCCAGTCCATCGACGACGGCGACACCGGCTACATCGACGCGATGTCCGCCCCGCACAAGGCGGCCATCCAGCGGCAGGCGCAGATCGCCCAGGCCCAGGCCACCCAGGCCGCGGTCGAGGCGGAGCAGGCGGCGGCCCGCAAGCAGGCCGAGTACGCCCGGCAGACCGCGATCGTGAAGGCCGAGTACTCGGCGGAGGTGGACCGCGCCCAGGCGCAGGCCGCGCAGGCCGGACCGCTGGCGCAGGCCCACGCCCAGCAGGAGGTGCTGGCCGCGCAGACCGAACTCGCCGAGCGGCAGGCCAAGTTGCGCCAGCAGCAGCTGGTGGCCGAGGTCGTCAAGCCGGCCGAGGCGGAGGCCGAGCGGGTGCGGATCCTGGCCGCCGCCGAGGCCCAGCGCATGAAGATCCAGGCGGAGGCCGCGGCCTCCTACGACCGGGTCGCGCTGGACCGGATGCTCATCGACCAGCTCCCGCAGATCGTGAAGGAGGCCGCGGGCGGCCTGTCGGGCGCCAACGTCAACGTCCTGAACGGCGCGGACGGCCTCGGCGAGATCGCCGCCGGCCTGGTGTCGCAGGGCCTGACGATCCTCGACTCGGTCCGCCAGAACCTGGGCGGCCAGGACAAGGCCGGCCAGGGCGACCAGGGCGGCAGGTCCGACACCAACGGCCTGCTCCAGCTCCACTCGGGCAGCAAGGACCGCAGGTCGGACGACGGCCCGGTGAACGTCGACTAGCGCAGCGCCACGGCCGTCCGGCCCCGGCGGAGACGAACTGCCGGTCGGGGCCGGGCCGTTCGCCGGCCCCGGAGCGGGACGACGTCTGAGCCGTACGGGCGTCCGGCCCCGGCCGCGGTGGGATGCCGCCCGCCTCGGCGCACAGGGTCTGCCCCCGGACGTCCCGCCGCCGGTCCTAGCAGTACGGCGCCTGCCCGGTCAGCGACGCGGCCACCCGCATCCACACGCCGAACTGCCGGTAGAGGGCCGGAAGCCGGCCGGTCGCGTGGACCGTGCGGCTGTCCTCGGAGACCACGCCCGGTATGCCGAGGAGGGTCGCGGCGACGGAGGCGGACTGCCAGCGGACGGTGAGGGTGGCCTCGGCGGTGGCGGGCTCGGGGCGGCGGGGGCCGGGGTCAGGGCCGCCGCGACCGCCTCCTCGACGGCCTTCCACGCCTCCTCCGGCGGGCGCAGCTCGGCCGCGAACCGGTCGTGGGCGTACTTCACGGGCACGGTGACGACGGACGCGTCCCACGCCGTCATCTCCGCGCACGCCACGTCGTCACCCGTGAGGGCCACCACCGGCACCCCCAGGGCCGCCGCCGTGGCGTGGGCGAACCCGAGCTCGCCGACCGGCCGGCCGTCCAGCCACATGTCCTCGATCTCGTGGCCCATGAAGCTGTGGCTGAGCACGCCCGGCGCACCGGCCCGGGAGTGGTACCCGACGCACAGCGCGGCGTCGTACTCGCCCGTCAGGCCCTCCAGCATGCCCATCTGCTTGGGCTTGCCGCGCACCAGCCGGGCGGCCGGGTGCAGCGCCTCGGGCAGCAGGTTGCGCATCGGGCCGTGCGCGTCGTTGACGAGGACGTCGGCCGCGCCGGCCGCCAGCGCGCCGCGCACCGCCGCGTTCACGTCCTCGGCCATCATGGAGCGGCCGCGCTCGTAGTCCCGGCCGCCCGGCTGGACGTCGTCGGCGTCCACGAGACCGGTGACGCCTTCCATGTCCACGCTGATGTAGAGGCGCACGCCGTCGACCCTACCCGACCCTACGTATTGTAGGTTCCCAACCACCGGCTGCCGCGAGGCCGTTCATTCGTCTGTTCACGGGGGATCCATGCAGGACACGGAAACGGAGGCCCGCGGCGAGGTCTGTGCGCGCACCCTGGCGCCGACGCTGGCCCTGCTGGCCGTCAGCCTCCTCGTCGCCGCCGTCGGCGTGTACGAGCTGTGCGGGTTCGGGCTGCACAGCCTGGACCGGCGGCCGCATCTGTTCAGCGACGGCCTCGCGACCGGCGGGGTGATCGTCGCCGCGGTCGCGGCCGGCGCGGCCTTCGGCAACCTCGGCTGGCATCTGGCGGCGGCCCGGCGCGCCCGGGAAAAGACCGGGTAAGGCCGTACAAGGCCAGGTAAGAGGCGGGGCACGGCAAGGACGCGGTAAGGGCCGATGCCGGTACGCTCCTCTCCCGAAGCGCATCCAGGCCCACTACCCTACAAACTGTAGGGTCGAAGGGGTCCCGCCCGGGGCCGCACCGTCCCCCTCCCTGTCAAGGTGACCAGTCACCATGCCCGCTCAGCAGCCGACCCTGACCACACCCCAGGTCCCCGCACAGCGCGGCCCGCGCCGCCTGCCCCAGCTGCCCCAGCCCAGCCCCCGCCTGCGTGCCCGGGCGGCCTCGGCCACCGTGTGGTACCTGCGGCTGATCGCCGTCTTCAACATCGTCGCGGTCATGTCGCTGCCGTTCCGCAAAGAGGTGCAGGAACACAACGACGGCAAGCTCTTCACCGCCCGCCACGTGCACGCCCACACCCACCACGCCGGCCAGTTCTTCACGCCGTACCTGGCCACCGCCGGTCTGGCCTCGGCCGCGGCGGCCATCTTCCTGGCGCTGGTGATGCGGCGCGGCAAGCGGGCCGCGTGGGTGGTCAACCTGCTGCTCGCCGGTCCCCTGTTCGTGCTCTACGTCCTCGCGCTCACCCAGCACCCCTACCGCGACCACGCCTTCAACTGGGTCTCCACCGCCCTCACCGGCCTGTTCGTGGCCGCGCTGCTGATCGGCCGCCGCGAGTTCAACGCCATCGGCGACCCCTCCAACCCCCGGCTCGCGCTGGCCGTCGGCGTCGGCGGCGTCATGGTGACCGGCGGCCTCGGCACGCTGCTCGTGCACGCCACCAACAAGCTGCCGCACGCCCCCGTGCTCGAGGAGCTCGCCTACTGCCTGCTGCGCGGCATCAGCGTCGGCCCGCTCGCCGACCGCGTCGACTCCGTGCACGCCCCCCGCTGGGTCGACATCGTCATCAACGTCCTGCTCGCCGCGGCCTTCTGCCTGGTCCTGTACGCCTGCTTCCGCTCACCGCGCGGCCGCAAGCTGCTCACCGAGGAGGACGAGGCCCGGCTGCGGGCCCTGCTGGACAAGCACGGCGCCCGGGACTCCCTCGGCTACTTCGCGCTGCGCCGCGACAAGGCCGTCATCTTCTCCCCCACCGGCAAGGCCGCCGTCACCTACCGCGTCGTCGGCGCCGTCTCCCTCGCCTCCGGCGACCCCATCGGCGACCCCGAGGCCTGGCCCGGCGCCATCGACGCCTGGCTCACCGAGGCGCGCCGGCACGCCTGGACACCGGCCGTCATGGGCGCCGGCGAGGAGGCCGGCACCATCTACGCCCGGCACGGCCTGGACGCCCTCGAACTCGGCGACGAGGCCATCGTCGACATCGCCGACTTCAGCCTGGAGGGCCGTGCCATGCGCGTGGTCCGGCAGGCCCACAACCGGGTCCGGCGGGCCGGCTACACGGTCCGCATCCGCCGCCACGAGGACATCCCCGCCGACGAGATGGCCCGGCTGATCGAGTGCGCCGACCGGTGGCGCGACGGCGCCACCGAGCGCGGCTTCTCCATGGCCCTCGGCCGGCTCGGCGACCCCTCGGACGGCCGCTGCGTGATGCTGGAGTGCCGGGACGCGAACGACGAGCCGCGCGCCCTGCTCAGCTTCGTCCCGTGGGGCGAGCACGGCCTGTCCCTGGATCTGATGCGCCGGGACCGCGACTGCGAGAACGGCCTGATGGAGTACATGGTCGTGGAACTCCTGCTGCGCGGTCAGGAACTGGGCATCCAGCGGGTGTCGCTGAACTTCGCGATGTTCCGGTCGGTCTTCGAACGCGGCGCCCGGCTCGGCGCGGGCCCGGTCCTCAGGCTGTGGCGCTCGACCCTCACCTTCTTCTCACGCTGGTGGCAGATCGAGTCCCTCTACCGAGCCAACGCCAAGTACCGCCCCGTCTGGGAACCGCGCTTCCTCCTCTTCGCCAAGAGCAGCGACATCCCCCGGATCGGCCTGGCAAGCGCCCGCGCGGAGGGCTTCCTGACCCTCCCGAGCGTGGGCAGCCGCCGCTCCTGAGACAGCACACGGCGCCCCGAGCCGAGGCTTCGGCCGATCCCGGCCCTGGCGGCGTACGGCGCCCGAGCCGGGGCTCCGACCATCCCGGGACCGCCCCTTCGGCAGCCCCGGACCCGCGGCTCACGGCGTCCGAACCGGGGCTCCGACCCTCTCCCGGGGCGCCCGCCCTCGCAGCCATCCCAGGGCCCGGCGGCATAGGGCGCCGGCAATGGGGCTTTCGGCCGCCCCGAGCCGGCCCTCTCGGGCCATCGCGGGGCCGTCCTCCCGGCCATCCCGGGACCCGGCGGCATACGGCGTCAGAGCGGGGCTTCGGCTCACCCTGGGCTGCCCTCTCGGCCCACGCCGGGGCCGCCCTCGCAGCCACCCCCGGACCGCCCTCTCGGCCACCGGGCCGGTCGCCAGCCGTCCCGGCCCGGCGCCAGCCGGTCACTTCACGCCGGTTGTCCGGAGCGCCGTGAGGATCAGGGTCCTGGTCACCCGTACCACGTCCGGTATCGAGACGTGCTCCCGAGGGCTGTGGGCCGCCCGTACGTCGCCCGGGCCGTACTGGAGGGCCGGTATCCCGGCCGCCGTGTACAGGCGCAGGCCGCTGCCGTAGGGCGCCCCGCCTTCACGCGGCCGGGCAAGGGCCGCACCCCCGCGGCCCCGGACCGCTCAGCCCCCGCCGCCCCCGTGCCCCGTGGCGGAGTGCCTCGCGAGGCCGCCGCCCACGGTGAAGCCGATCACCGCTCCGCCGCCCTCCCGCTGGAAGGCGAAGGGCGCCCCGCCGTGCGCCATGGCGACCTCGCGGACGATGGACAGCCCGAGCCCGGAGCCGGGCAGGGAGCGCGCGTCGGCGGCCCGGTAGAAGCGGTCGAAGATGCGCATGAGGTCGCCCTCGGCGATACCGGGCCCCCGGTCCAGCACCTCCACCCGTACCGTCCCCTGCCGGGCCGGCCCGGTGACGGCGACCTCGATCGGCGCCTTGTTGTCCCGGTCGAACTTGGCCGCGTTCTCCACCAGGTTCGAGATGGCCCGCTGGAGCATCGCGGGCCGCCCGTCGGTCGTCGTGTCGCCGCCGGTGTGCAGCACGATCTCCCGTCCGGTGCGCCGCTTGGCGAGCCCCACGACGTCCTCGGCGATGTCGGCGATGTCCACCCGCTGCGGCGGCTCGGTGTCGGACTGCCCCGCCGCGAGGTCGACCAGCTCGTTGACCAGGTCGGTCAGCTCCCGCGCCTCCTGGGTGAGGTCGGCGACCAGATCCTCGCGGGTGGCGGGGGGCAGTTCGTCGATACGGCGCAGCAGCGAGATGTTGGTGCGCAGGGACGTCAGCGGGGTGCGCAGCTCGTGCCCGGCGTCCTGCACCAGGCGGCGCTGGTCCTCCTCGGACTGGGCGAGCCGCCCAAGCATGCGGTCGAAGGCGCGCCCGAGCCGGCCCACCTCGTCGAGCCCGGCCACCGGCACCTCGATGCCCAGCTGCCGGGTGCGGGCCACGTCCTCCGCGGCGGTGGTGAGGACGACCAGGCGCCGGGTGATCCGGCGGGCCAGCCACCAGCCGAACAGACCGGCCGCCACCACGACCGCCGCCATCAGGATCAGCGTGCGCTGCTGCAGCGTCCGCAGCAGGTCCTCGGTGTCGCTGAACTCCTGCGCCACCTGGACCGCGCCCCGCCCGTCGCCGAGCGAGACGGTCGCGATGCGGAACAGGTCCTCGTCGACCCGTACGTCCTTGTGCTCGACGACCTTCCCGGCCGTCGTCGCCAGCGCCATGGCTTTGTCGCGGGAGGTGACGGGCAGGGACGGGTTGCCGTGGTCCACGATCTGGCCCTGCGATCCCAGCACCTGGACATCGGTGCGGGCCGGCCGCACCAGGTCGTGCCCGGGGCGGGAGGAGGAGAAGTCCTCCGGGACCATCTCGTGCTGCCGTACCTCGCCCTGGACGTCCTGCACGACCTGCGTGAACACCGACTGCTGGTCGACGCGCACCAGCCGGGCCGCGCTGCCGTACGACAGGATGCCGACGAGGATCGTGACGGCGGCGGTGACGGCCGCGAAGGAGACGGCGAAGGTGGTGCGCAGGGAGACCAGCTTGGGCCGGCGCCGGGCCGGCAGCCGCCGCAGGCGGCCCACCTAGTCCTCCCGCAGCACGTAACCCACGCCCCGGACGGTGTGGATCAGCTGCGGGGCGCCGGGCTCGTCCAGCTTGCGGCGCAGGTAGCCGACGTAGACGGCGAGGTTCTTCGAGCCGGGCCCGAAGTCGTAGCCCCAGATCCGGTCGTAGATCGTGGAGTGGTCGAGCACGATGCCCGCGTTGCGCACGAGCAGCTCCAGCAGCTCGAACTCGGTACGGGTCAGCTCCAGCTCGCGCTCGCCCCGCCAGGCCCGGCGGGCCTGCAGGTCCATGCGGATGCCGGCGGCCTCCACCTGCCGGTCGGAGAGCTGGATGTCCCGGCCGCCGTTCTCCGCGCCGCCGGCGCCCGCGCCCGTGCCGGCCGGCACCGGGCTGGTGCGGCGGAGCAGCGCGCGCAGCCGGGCGAAGACCTCCTCGACGTCGAACGGCTTGACCACGTAGTCGTCGGCGCCGGCGTCGAGGCCCGCGATCCGGTCGGCGGTCTCCACGAGCGCGGTCAGCATGAGGATCGGGGTGCGGTCGCCCTCGGCGCGCAGCACGCGGCAGACCTGGAGGCCGTCGATCCCCGGCATCATCACGTCGAGCACGAGGACGTCCGGCGGCGTCTTGTGGGCCTGCGCCAGCGCCTCGACGCCGTCGGCCACCGCCGTCACCTCGTACCCTTCCAGGGTCAGGGCACGCTCGAGGGCGTGGCGGATGGCGCGGTCGTCTTCAGCGAGCAGCACAGTCTGGGGCACGCACCCAGTTTGCCAAGGTGTTCGACGGTTCGGCCGGGGCGAGTGGACCTACGATCACCCTTTTTACCCGCCTCTCACCGTCACACGGGCAACCCGGCCCCCGGGTCTACCGTCTTCTCACCGTCACCGCGCCCGCCCACCGCCCCCTCAGTCACCGGAGGCGGCGAGTCTGGCCAGCTGCTCCTCGAAGGGCACGACGTCGAAGCCACCTGGAGCGTCCGCCGCTCCGGACGCACCCGGGACACCGGCCACGAGCGCGCCGGAGCCACCGGCCACGAGCCCGCCCGAGGCATCCGCGGGCTCGCCTGAGACGCCCGCCGCGCCGGACGCGCCTGCCGACAGCCCCGCCATCAGCGCGGCCAGCTCCCCGGCCGCCCGTTCGATCCGCCCGGCGAGTCCTTCCCCGCCCCAGTCCTCGGACGCGGCGTACACGCCCGTCGGCACGACGACGGCCCGCAGGTAGGCGAACAGCGGCCGCAGGGCGTGCTCCAGCACCAGGGAGTGCCGGGCCGTGCCGCCGGTGGCCGCGATCAGCACCGGCTTGCCCGTCAGCGCGTCCTTGTCGAGCACGTCGAAGAACGACTTGAAGAGCCCGCTGTACGAGGCGGAGAACACCGGGGTCACGACGATCAGCCCGTCAGCCGACGCCACCGCGTCCTGCGCGGTGGCGAGCGCCTTGCCGGGGAAGCCGTTGGTGAGGTTGTGGGCGATCTCCACGGCGAGGTCGCGCAGCTCGATCACCTCGACGTCCGCGTCGGCCTGCCGAGCCGCCGCGGTGGCCAGCCGGTCGCCGAGCAGCCGGGTGGAGGAGGGCACGCTCAGCCCCGCCGAGACGACGACGAGCTTCATGCGACGGCTCCCTTCCCGCTTCATACGACCGCCTCCTTCTCGGCGCCACCCGTCCGGGCGCCACCCGTCTGGGCGCCACCCGTCTCGACGGCGCCCGTCTCAGCGTCCTTCTTCCGCGCCGCGGCGAGCAGCGAGGCGTGGGTCGGCGCCTCGGGCACGCCGGCGGGACGGCCGTTCGCGAACTCCTTGCGCAGCACGGGCACGACCTCCTCGCCGAGCATGTCGATCTGCTCCAGCACGGTCTTCAGCGGCAGCCCGGCGTGGTCCACCAGGAACAGCTGGCGCTGGTAGTCGCCGGCGTACTCGCGGAAGGACAGCGTCTTCTCGATGACCTGCTCGGGGGTGCCGACGGTCAGCGGGGTCTGGGCGGTGAAGTCCTCCAGGGAGGGCCCGTGGCCGTACACCGGCGCGTTGTCGAAGTACGGCCGGAACTCGCGCACGGCGTCCTGCGACCTGCGGCGCATGAACACCTGGCCGCCGAGGCCGACGATCGCCTGCTCCGGCGTGCCGTGGCCGTAGTGGGCGTACCGGTTCCGGTACAGCTCGACCATCCGCCGGGTGTGGTCGGCCGGCCAGAAGATGTTGTTGTGGAAGAAGCCGTCGCCGTAGTAGGCCGCCTGCTCGGCGATCTCCGGCGAGCGGATGGAGCCGTGCCAGACGAACGGCGGTACGCCGTCCAGCGGGCGCGGAGTGGAGGTGAAGCCCTGCAGCGGGGTGCGGAACTTCCCCTCCCAGTCCACGACGTCCTCGCGCCACAGCCGGCGCAGCAGGGCGTAGTTCTCGATGGCGAGGTTGATGCCCTGCCGGATGTCCTGGCCGAACCAGGGGTAGACCGGCCCCGTGTTGCCGCGGCCCATCATCAGGTCGACGCGTCCGTCGGCCAGGTGCTGGAGCATCGCGTAGTCCTCGGCGATCTTCACCGGGTCGTTGGTGGTGATCAGGGTGGTGGAGGTGGACAGGATCAGCTTCTTCGTCCGGGCCGCCACGTAGCCGAGCATGGTCGTCGGCGACGACGGCACGAACGGCGGGTTGTGGTGCTCGCCGGTGGCGAAGACGTCCAGGCCGGCCTCCTCGGCGTGCAGCGCGATGGCGACCATGGCCTTGATCCGCTCGCGCTCGGTCGGCGTACGCCCCGTGGTGGGGTCCGGCGTGACGTCGCCGACCGTGAAGATCCCGAACTGCATGGTCGCTCACCCTCCAGGTTGTTGACTGTTCAACTATACCCGCCGAACAGCCCCCCACCCCCGGATATTCCGGACCGCTCAGGGCACGATCACCAGCCGCCCCCGCAGCCCGCCCGCCGCGAGCCGCGCATGCGCCTTGGCCGCGTCCTCGAGCGCGTACGTCTCCGCCACCCGCAGCGTCAGCACGCCCTCGTCCACCAACCGGACCAGCTCAGCCAGCCGCGCGCCGTCGGGCCGCACCCACACGTTCGCCGTCCGCACCCCCCGCTCGGCCTCGGGCAGCGCCCCGTCCCGGACCGCGACGAACGCGCCCCCGTCCCGCACCCACGCGAGCGCCGGCGCACCCAGCACGGCCGCGTCCAGCACCCCGTCCACGCTCCCCGGCTCCACCCCGTCCGCCGTGAAGCGCGCGGCCCCCATCGAACGCACCAGCTCCTCGTCGCCCGCACGGGCGTGCCCGGTCACCTCGATCCCCCGGTGCGCGGCCAGCTGCACCGCGAACCCGCCGACGGCCCCCGCGGCGCCGGTCACCAGCAGCCGGTCGCCCGCCGCCAGATCCAGCAGGTCCAGGGCCTGGGCGGCGGTCAGCCCGTTCAGCGGCAGGGTGCCCGCGTGCACGGCGTCCACCGAGGCGGGCGCCGCGGCCACGGCGTCCGCGTCCACGACGACGTACTCGGCGTGCGCCCCCAGCGGCACGCCCGCGCTCGGCGTCAGCGCCACCACCGGATCACCGGCGCTCCAGGCGGCGGCCACCCCGGCCGCGTCCACCGTGCCGGCCGCGTCCCAGCCGAGGCCCAGGGTCTTCCCGGCCCCGCCGAAGGCGCCGGCGCGCACGGCCGCGTCCACCGGGTTCAGCGCACCCGCGGCCACCTTGATCCGCACCTGTCCCGGCCCCGGCTCCGGCACCGCGACGTCCACGACCTCCACCTGCTCCGGCCCGCCGAACGACCGCACCACAGCAGCACGCATGACAACTCTCCCTGTCCGCAAGGCGATTGACGGCTTCGCGACCGCGTTCCGGCCACATCACCCACCGTAGGAGAGCTACTATCGATCAGAAAGTAGTTACCTGAGAGTGCCTAGCTGTCCCGGAGGGAAGAAACCATGGCGACCATGACCGCGGCCCAGCGCCGCGAACAGGCCCGCGCCGACTACGACGCCTTCCTCCGCGAGTGCCCCTCCCACCAGCTCCTCGGCCGGCTCAGCGACAAGTGGGTCAGCCTGGTCATCGCCGCCCTCTCCGGCGGCTCCCGGCGCTACAGCGACCTCAGCCGCACGATCGCCGGCGTCAGCCCCAAGATGCTCACCCAGACCCTGCGCACCCTCGAACGCGACGGCATCATCAGCCGCACCGTCACCCCCGCCGTCCCGGTCCGCGTCGACTACGCCCTCACCCCCCTCGGCACCAGCCTCGCCGGCCTGCTGACCGCCGTGAAGGACTGGGCCGAGACCCACTTCGAGGACGTACGAGCGGCCCGCGAGCGCTACGACACGCAGAACCCGGACTGAGACGGCGCCGCGCCACACCCCGGGCGCCGTCCGCGCGGGCCCCGCGTGCCAAGCTGCCGCCCATGCCGATCCTCCGCTCCGCCGCCCTGTTCGTCCTCGCCGCCGTCCTCGAGATCGGCGGCGCCTGGCTGGTCTGGCAGGGCGTGCGCGAACACCGCGGCTGGCTGTGGATCACCGGCGGGATCCTGACCCTCGGCGCGTACGGCTTCGTCGCCACCTTCCAGCCGGACGCGCACTTCGGCCGTGTCCTGGCCGCGTACGGCGGCGTCTTCGTGGCCGGCTCACTGCTGTGGGGCGCGCTCGCCGACGGCTACCGGCCCGACCGCTGGGACGTCACCGGGGCGCTGATCTGCCTCGCCGGCATGGCCGTGATCATGTGGGCCCCGCGGAGCGGCTCCTGAGCCTCACCTAGGCTGGACGAAACCGTAGGCCACACCGAACGCCAGGAGCTGCCCATGGCCCCCGCCTCCCGCATCGCCGTCGTCACCGGTGCGAGCAGCGGCATCGGCGCCGCCACCGCCCGGCAGCTCGCCCGGGCCGGCTACCGCGTCGTCCTCACCGCCCGCCGCAAGGACCGCATCGAGGCCCTGGCCGAGGAACTGACCACGGCGGGCCACTCGGCGGTCGCCTACCAGCTCGACGTCACCGACCGCGCGGCGGTGGACGAGTTCGCCACGGCCTTCCAGACCATCGCCGTCCTGGTCAACAACGCGGGCGGCGCGCTCGGCGCGGACCCCGTGGCCACCGGCGACCCGGCGGACTGGCGCACGATGTACGAGACCAACGTCATCGGCACCCTGAACGTCACCCAGGCCCTGCTGCCGAAACTCGTGGCGAGCGGCGACGGCGTGGTCGTGGTCGTCTCCTCCACCGCCGGCCACGGCACCTACGAGGGCGGCGCGGGCTATGTCGCCGCCAAGCACGGCGCCCACGTCCTCGCCGAGACCCTCCGCCTGGAGATCGTCGGCCAGCCGGTCCGCGTCATCGAGATCGCCCCCGGCATGGTCAAGACGGAGGAGTTCGCGCTGACCCGCTTCGCCGGCGACGAGGCGAAGGCCGCCAAGGTCTACGAGGGCGTGCCCGACCCCCTCACGGCGGACGACGTCGCCGAGACCATCGCCTGGGCGGTCACCCGCCCCAGCCACGTCAACGTCGACCTCCTCGTCCTCCGCCCCCGCGCCCAGGCGTCCAACACGAAGGTCCACCGGGAACCGTGACACCCGACCCCGCCCCCCGGCCCCCCGACCCCCTGGAACAGGCCCGCCTGGCCCAGGAAACCAAGGACGAACGCAAGGTCTGGTATTTCCTGTGGTACTTCCTCTTCGGCATCCACATCGTGGCTTTTGTGATGATCTACGCGGTCCGCCACGCGAAGTGACCCGCTGAGCACGCCGAGGGGCGTGGCGCACGTGCGCCACGCCCCTCATCGCGCCTAACCCTTCACGCACACGACCTGCTTCAGCTTCGCCACGACCTCCACCAGGTCCCGCTGCTGGTCGATGACCTGGTCGATCGACTTGTAGGCGCCAGGGATCTCGTCCACGACGCCGGAGTCCTTGCGGCACTCCACGCCCCGGGTCTGCTCCTCCAGATCCTTGGTCGAGAACCGGCGCTTGGCCGCGTTACGGCTCATCCGCCGACCCGCGCCGTGCGACGCGGAGTTGAAGGACTTCTCGTTCCCGAGGCCCTTCACGATGTACGACCCCGTGCCCATGGAGCCCGGGATGATCCCGTACTCACCCGAGCCGGCCCGGATCGCGCCCTTACGGGTCACGAGCAGGTCCATGCCGTCGTACCGCTCCTGTGAGACGTAATTGTGGTGGCAGGAGATCTCCGGCTCGAAAGCGGGCTTCGCCTTCTTGAACTCCTTGCGGACGACGTCCTTCAGAAGCGCCATCATCAGCGTGCGGTTGTACCTGGCGTACTCCTGCGCCCAGAACAGGTCGTTGCGGTAGGCCGCCATCTGCGGGGTGTCCGCCACGAATACCGCCAGATCCCGGTCTACCAGGCCCTGGTTGTGCGGGAGCTTCTGGGCCACGCCGATGTGGTGCTCCGCCAGCTCCTTGCCGATGTTGCGCGATCCGGAGTGCAGCATGAGCCATACAGAACCGGTCGTGTCCGTGCAGATCTCGATGAAGTGGTTACCGCTTCCGAGTGTTCCGATCTGCTTTGAGGCGCGTTCCTGACGGAATTTGACCGCTTCCGCGACCCCCTCGAACCGCCCCCAGAAGTCCTCCCACCCGGCGGTCGGCAGTCCGTGGAAGTCCCCCGGGTCCACGGGATCGTCGTGCATCCCCCGTCCCACCGGAATCGCCTGCTCGATCTTCGACCGGAGTCGCGACAGGTCGCCCGGCAGGTCGTTGGCGGTCAGGGACGTCTTCACGGCGGACATTCCGCAGCCGATGTCCACCCCGACCGCCGCCGGGCACACCGCGCCCTGCATGGCGATGACGGAACCGACCGTCGCGCCCTTGCCGTAGTGCACGTCCGGCATCACGGCGAGGCCCTTGATCCAGGGCAGGGTGGCGACGTTCTGGAGCTGGCGCAGGGCCACGTCCTCGACCGTCGCGGGGTCGGTCCACATCCGGATGGGGACCTTCGCGCCCGGCATCTCGACGTACGACATACGTTCCTCATTCCCCCGAAAACGACAACAAAGGTTTAGGCAAGGCTTATAGGCGGCGAAGCGGAAAAGGGGCGCTTACGCCGGTGAAAAAGGACAAGGGACCGGCGGCCACGGCAGCGCGTGCGATACACATTGTCTCCAGGGGGCGCCCCGCCGCGGCAAGCGAATAACCGGCGGGGACACTGGAGCACCGAGCGATCGCACACCCGAGAGGAGCCCGACCGTGCAGCGGAAGGCCTATGTGACCGGCACCGCAGCCCTCCTCGCGGCGCTGCTGGCCGGCTGCTCGAGCGGCTCGGGGAGCGACGGTTCGTCGGACGACTCCAATCCGGGTGACGCGGGCACGGCCACCGTCGCCGCTCAGCCCGGCAAGTACCGCACGCTTCCCGAGCCCTGCGGCGCGGTCGGTCACGACACGCTCGACTCGATGCTGCCCGGCATCAAGCAGATCACGGACCCCGTGCAGCGGGACAAGGCCTACCAGGGGGAGGCCGCGCTCACGTACGACACCGATCGCAAGGTCGGCTGCCGGTGGAAGGTGGAGTCCGCGGACGTCACGGACCGCCTGTCGGTCGACCTCGAGCGCGTGGTGTCGTACGACAACTCGGTCAGCGACGACGACCAGGCGAAGAAGCTGTTCGAGGAGAAGGAGGCCGCCGCCGATCTGCCTGCGCCGGGCAGCAGTTCACCGGCGAGCGGAGCGACCGGGTCGGGTACGCCGGGGCCCGGCTCGTCGGCGTCGTCCGGTGGCGGCCCCTCGCCCTCCGGATCGCCTTCCGGTTCCCCCTCGGGCTCGCCCTCTTCCGGCGCCTCCGCGGCCGATCTGCTGCCGCGGGTGCTGTCGGACCTCGGTGACGAGGCGTATATCGACGACCAGCTCAGTCCGGCCGGTTCGACGGCCGAACAGCGGACGGTGACTGTGGTGTTCCGCACGTCCAACGTCGTCGTCACCCTCGTGTACGAGGAGCAGCCGACGGCGCTCGGGTCGGTCCCGGACAGCAAGGAAATGCAGGACAGGGCCCGGAATCTGGCCTCGCATCTGGATGACGCGCTGGGTGGTTGACGGCTCGCGGGGCCGCTCGCCGGGGTGCGCGCAAAGCGCCCGAACGGAAACCGCACAGCTCCTTCACCGCGTACCGTGGGGCCCCGCAGGAACCCGCACGACCACCGAGCGTCATGAGTGAAGGAACCATGCAGCGAGCAGCCCAGCGAGACGACCGTGCCCGACAGACGCGTGGGAAGCGCCTGAGCCGTGTTCTTGTCTGCGCGGCAGCCGTGCCGGCGGTGCTGATCACCGCCGCCTGTTCGTCGGACTCCGGTGACTCCAAGGCGAAGGGGTCGGACACCGGTGTGCAGCAGTCCGCGGGCGGGAGCGCGGGGCCGTCGGCGAGTGCGTCGCCGACGGTGCAGGCGGCGGCGTACAAGAAGCTGCCGGACGCGTGCGCGGTGCTGTCGAAGAAGACGCTGACGGATCTGGTACCGAAGGACACGTCGGGCAAGAAGGGCACTTCGGACGATCCGTCGTCGCGTGCGTCGTGTTCGTGGAGCAGCCTGGACAACAACGGGGTGAAGGGTTCGCAGTTCCGCTGGCTGAACGTGTCGCTGCTGCGCTTCGACTCGGACAGCACGCGCGGTTCCGGTGACGCGCAGGCGCACGCCTACTTCGTCCGGCAGGTGAAGGACGCGTCGGTGGTGGACGGCGCGCAGAACAGCAAGCAGACGCCCCTGTCGGGTACGGGCGCGGAGGCGACGGCCGTGCGCTACGACCTGAAGAAGAAGGAAGGCCTGTTCAGGCAGCAGACGGTGGTCGCGCGGGTGGAGAACGTGGTGGTCACGCTCGACTACAACGGCGCGGGTCTGGCGGGTGAGAAGACGCCGGACGCGGACGGTCTGGCGAAGGCGGCGCAGGCCGCGGTCAAGGAGGCGGTCGGCGCGGTGTCGTCCGCCAACGGCGTGTCGTCGTCGGGTGGCGCGGGTTCGCCGGCGTCGTCGTCTCCTTCCAAGTCGCCGTCGCAGTCCGCGTCGAAGTCGCCGTCTCCCGGCAAGTCGGCCTCTTCCAGCGCTTCTCCGTCCAAGTCGGCGGCGAAGAAGAGCTGAGCGGGTTTCGAAGCTCTGACCGGTACGACGTCCGCCGTAGGCGTGTGCCACCCTGTTGCGCGCAACAACAGGCAAGGGGAGGGGAGTACGCGTGGCCGCGCCACTGCAGCTGACTCGGATGCACCGCGTTCTCATCGGCGTGGTCGTGTCCGGCGCCTTGATCATCGCCGGTATCGGTTTCGCCGGCTCGTACGCGGCCGTCCGTGCGCTGGCCCTCAAGAAGGGCTTCGGGAACTTCTCGTATGTGTTCCCGGTGGGCATCGACGCGGGTATCTGCGTGCTGCTCGCCCTGGACCTGCTCCTGACCTGGATCCGTATCCCCTTCCCGCTGCTGCGGCAGACGGCGTGGCTGCTGACGGCGGCGACGATCGCGTTCAACGGCGCCGCGGCCTGGCCGGATCCGCTGGGTGTGGGCATGCACGCGGTGATCCCGGTGCTGTTCGTGGTGTCGGTGGAGGCGGCGCGGCACGCGATCGGCCGGATCGCCGACATCACGGCGGACAAGCACATGGAGGGGGTGCGGCTGACCCGGTGGCTGCTGTCGCCGGTGCCGACGTTCCTTCTGTGGCGGCGCATGAAGCTGTGGGAGCTGCGGTCGTACGACCAGGTGATCAAGCTGGAGCAGGAGCGTCTGGTGTACCAGGCGAGGCTGCGGTCCCGGTTCGGCCGTGCGTGGCGCAGGAAGGCTCCGGTGGAGTCGCTGATGCCGCTGCGGCTGGCGCGGTACGGCGTTCCGCTGGCGGAGACGGCCGCGGCGGGTCTGGCCGCGGCGGGTATCGAGCCGAGTCTGATACCGGCGGTGGCGCCGGGCGGTGCCGCGGTGCCCGCCCAGCAGCGGCCGGTGTCCGCCGGGGAGCGGCGTCCGCAGCTGCCGGTCCAGTACGCCGGGCAGCCGGAGGACGTTGCGGTGGACGAGGCGAGCCCGTGGTTCCAGGCACCGCGCGAGGTGGAGTACCACGGGGGCTACGACCCGACGTACGACCCGATGATGCAGGAGCCCCAGTACGCTCCGGAGGAGCAGTACGAGGAGTGGTACGAGGAGCAGCCGGCGGAGCAGTTCCAGCAGCCCTCTGCGGAGGAGACGGGCAGTTTCCCGATTCCGGTCGGCCCGAACCGCACCCGCGAGCTGGGCGAGGGCGGGGGCACGCCGGAGCCGGATCCGACGGAGGACGACTACTACCAGGTCTTCCGGAAGTCGATCGACGGCAGTTTCCCGACGCCGCACCAGTT
The DNA here is from genome assembly GCF_043202415.1 of Streptomyces sp. NPDC048192. Lineage (NCBI taxonomy): Bacteria > Bacillati > Actinomycetota > Actinomycetes > Kitasatosporales > Streptomycetaceae > Streptomyces > Streptomyces sp. NPDC048192. The sequence goes on along the minus strand of NZ_JBIDAL010000019.1, from coordinate 38,975 downwards.
CAGCGAGGCGGTGGAGGCGACGTACGGGCAGACGCTCGCGCCGCGTGACGCGGACCGCATGGTCAAGCGTTTCACCAACCGCTTCAACGCGGAGCTGGAGGAGAACCACATCGCCTAGCGGCGCGAGGACGTGGAAGAGGAAAGGGGCCCTCCCTGCGGAGGGCCCCCTCTTTTTCTTACGCCGTTTCCTACGGGGCTCTTACTCGCCGAGCAGCTTGCGGACCCGTTCCTGTCCGACCGCCAGCAGCAGGGTGGGCAGCCGGGGGCCGGTGTCGCGGCCGACGAGCAGGTGGTAGAGCAGGGCGAAGAAGGACCGCTGGGCGGTCTTGATCTCCGGCGGCAGCTCCTTCGGGGTGGCGTCGGCGGAGAAGCCGGCCTGGACCTTGGGGACGCCGTAGACGAGGTGGGTCAGTCCGTCGAGGGACCAGTGGTCGGCGAGGCCGTCGAGGAGGAGCCGTACGGACTGCTGGGAGGCCTCGCCGAGGGACTTCAGCAGTTCCACGTCGGGTTCGTCGCGGACGATGGTGCGCTGGTCGGCGGGGACGTGGGTGTTGATCCACGCCTCGGCCTTGTCGTAGCGGGGCCGGGCCTCGTCCAGGGAGGCGAGGGGCTGCTCCGGGTCCAGCTCGGAGAGGATGCGCAGGGCCTGGTCCTCGTGTCCGGCGGTGATGTCGGCGACGGAGGCGAGGGTGCGGTACGGCAGCGGGCGCGGCGTCTTGGGCAGCTCGCCGCCGGCGGTGCCGACCGCACGGGTGTAGGCGGCGACGTCGCCGGGCAGTGCGGAGCCGTCGGCGACCTTGGCGGCGAGCTTGTCCCACTCGTCGTACAGCCGCTGGATCTCCTGGTCGAAGGCGATCTTGAAGGACTGGTTGGGCTTGCGGCGGGCGTAGAGCCAGCGGATGAGCTGCGGCTCCATGATCTTCAGCGCGTCGGCCGGGGTGGGGACACCGCCGCGGGACGACGACATCTTCGCCATGCCGCTGATGCCGACGAAGGCGTACATGGGCCCGATGGGCTGCTTGCCGCCGAAGATCGGCACGATCTGCCCGCCGACCTGGAAGGAGGAGCCCGGCGAGGAGTGGTCGACGCCGCTCGGCTCGAAGATGACGCCCTCGTACGCCCAGCGCATCGGCCAGTCGACCTTCCAGACCAGCTTGCCGCGGTTGAACTCGCTGAGCCGGACGGTCTCGGCGAACCCGCAGGCGGTGCAGGTGTAGGACAGCTCGGTGGAGTCGTCGTCGTAGGAGGTGACGGTCGTCAGGTCCTTCTCGCAGTTGCCGCAGTACGGCTTGTACGGGAAGTAGCCGGCGGAGCCGGAGGAGCCGTCGTCCTCGCCGGCCGCGCCGGAGCCCTCCTCGGCCTCCAGCTCGGCCTCGTCGACGGGCTTCTGCTGCTGCTTCTTGGGTGCCTTCTTGGTGCGGTACTGGGCGAGGATCGCGTCGATGTCGTTCCGGTGCTTCATGGCGTGCAGGATCTGCTCGCGGTAGGCGCCGGAGGTGTACTGGGCGGTCTGGCTGATGCCGTCGAACTCGACGCCCAGCTCGGCCAGCGAGGCGATCATCGCGGCCTTGAAGTGTTCCGCCCAGTTCGGGTACTGCGAACCGCGCGGCGCGGGAACCGAGGTCAGCGGCTTGCCGATGTGCTCGGCCCAGGTCTCGTCGATGCCGTCGACGCCGGCCGGGACCTTGCGGTAGCGGTCGTAGTCGTCCCAGGAGATCAGGTGCCGGACCTGGAGTCCGCGGCGGCGGATCTCGTCGGCGACGAGGTGCGGGGTCATGACCTCGCGGAGGTTGCCCAGGTGGATGGGGCCGGACGGGGAGAGTCCGGACGCGACGACGACCGGTTTGCCCGGGGCCCGGCGCTCCGACTCCTCGATGACCTCATCCGCGAAACGGGAGACCCAGTCGGTGGTCTCGGTGCTCTGAGCCACGATCGGCACGTCCTTCTTTCTGAACGGGGCGGCACTCCGTCTGATCCGGGTGCGACTCCATTCTCACAGACCGGGATGCGACGACGAAAACGGCTTTACCTGCCATGGGATACTGAGTGGGTCTATCCATCCCACGAGGAGAACGGCACCCCTTCCTATGGCCTCGGTCACGTCCCTCAGCGACAGCGTCCAGCAGCACCTCGCGTCCGCCCTCTCGGCCACCCTGCCCGAGGCCGCCGGCGCGGACCCGCTGCTGCGACGAAGCGACCGGGCCGACTTCCAGGCCAACGGCATCCTGGCGCTGGCCAAGAAGGCGAAGGCGAACCCGCGGGAGCTGGCGGCGCAGGTCGTCTCCCATGTGGTGACGGGCGAGGAGCTGATCAAGGACGTCGAGGTCTCCGGCCCCGGCTTCCTGAACATCACGATCGCGGACCGGGCGATCACCGGGAACCTGGCCGCGCGGTACGCGGACGAGTCGGGCCGCCTCGGCGTGCCGGCCGCCCCCGAGCCGGGCACGACGGTGATCGACTACGCGCAGCCGAACGTGGCGAAGGAGATGCACGTCGGCCATCTGCGGTCGGCGGTGATCGGCGACTCGGTGGTCCAGCTGCTGGAGTTCACCGGTGAGAACGTGATCCGCCGGCACCACATCGGCGACTGGGGCACCCAGTTCGGCATGCTCATCCAGTACCTGGACGAGCACCCGCACGAGCTGGACCACAAGGACGCCCGGGTCACCGGCGAGGAGGCGATGTCGAACCTGGACCGCCTCTACAAGGCGGCGCGGAAGAAGTTCGACGCGGACGAGGAGTTCAAGACGCGCGCCCGGCGCCGGGTGGTGGACCTGCAGGCCGGTGACCCGCACACGCTGGCCATGTGGCAGAAGTTCGTGGACGAGTCGAAGATCTACTTCTTCTCCGTCTTCGAGAAGCTGGACATGGAGATCCGGGACCCTGACATCGTCGGCGAGTCGGGGTACAACGACATGCTGGCGGAGACCTGCCGGCTGCTGGAGGAGTCCGGCGTCGCGGTCCGCAGCGAGGGCGCCCTGTGCGTGTTCTTCGACGACATCAAGGGCCCGGACGGCAACCCGGTCCCGCTGATCGTCCAGAAGTCGGACGGCGGCTACGGCTACGCGGCCACCGACCTGTCGGCGATCCGCGACCGCGTCTTCAACCTGAAGGCGAACACGCTGCTGTACGTGGTGGACGCCCGCCAGGCGCTGCACTTCAAGATGGTCTTCGAGACCGCCCGCCGGGCCGGCTGGCTGAACGAGGACGTCAAGGCGCACCAGCTGGCGTTCGGCACGGTCCTCGGCAAGGACGGCAAGCCGTTCAAGACGCGTGAGGGCGAGACGGTCCGGCTGGTGGACCTCCTCGACGAGGCGATCGAGCGCGCCTCGGCCGTGGTCCGCGAGAAGGCCCAGGACCTGTCCGAGGAGGAGATCGCCGAGCGGGGCGCCCAGGTGGGCATCGGCGCGGTGAAGTACGCGGACCTGTCGACGTCGGCGAACCGGGACTACAAGTTCGACCTGGACCAGATGGTCTCGCTGAACGGCGACACGAGCGTGTACCTCCAGTACGCGTACGCCCGTATCCGGTCCATCCTGCGCAAGGCCGGCGAGACCCGCCCGGCCGCGCACCCGGAGCTGGCGCTGGCGGACGCCGAGCGCGCCCTCGGCCTGCACGTGGACGCCTTCGCGGAGACGGTCACGGAGGCGGCGGCGGAGTACGCCCCGCACAAGCTGGCCGCGTACCTGTACCAGCTGGCGTCGCTGTACACGTCGTTCTACGACAAGTGCCCGGTGCTGAAGGCCGAGACGCCGGCCCAGGTCGAGAACCGTCTCTTCCTGTGCGACGTCACGGCCCGCACCCTGCACCAGGGGATGGCGCTGCTGGGCATCAGGACGCCCGAGAAGCTGTGACCCCTGTGACGTGCAGCCCTTAGAGTCTGTGCAGGCCCGTCCGCGCAGACTCTGAGGGAGCCCGATGTCCGAGCGAGTCCCCGACCCGTCCACAGCCCATTTCGGTGCGGACGGCATGCGCCGGTTCACGGTGCCGGCCTCCCACGGCGTCCAGCTGCCCGAGGCGAGCCGCGCGGAGCTGGCCGAGACCGGGGTTCCGCTGCACGTGCAGCCGTACTTCACGGCGGCGGGTGACACCGACGACCCGACCCTGGGGCTCACCGCCCGGCACCAGGGGCTGCCCGCGCCCCGCGACGGGCGGGAGAACTGGCTGCGGATCGGCAGCGATCCGCTGGCCCATCTGTGCGTGCGTCCGGACGGCGCGGTGCAGGCGGTGTTCCTGGGGCTCGGCGAGGACGACCTGTTCGTCAGCTCGGACGTGCGGGCGTTCAACGCCTCGCTGGCCGCCCTGGACCGCCGTATGCCGGTGATCGCCGCGTCGACCGGTCTGCCGGTGGCGGCGGCCGCGTTCCGCGAACTCAACGCCGAGCTGCGGCGGATCGACGCCGCCGCGTTCGAGGACCGCGAGAGCTGGTGGCCGAGGGTGCTGGACGACGTGCGGCACACCCTCAACTTCCCGTTCTCCTCGGCCTTCGAGTACGTCGACGCGTCCGGCGCCAAGCAGATCGTCACCGACGCGACCGGGCCGGGCCGCCCGCACCCCGAGGAACTGGTCTGGCGGCGCCTGCACGCGCAAGGGGTGGCCCCGGAGCAGGTCCGGCGTGTCTACTGCGAGCTGGAGCCGTGCATGATGCCGGGCCACTACTGCGCGGTCTGGCTGCAAGCCACCTTCCCGCACGCGGAGTTCACGCACAGCTTCGACTACGGCGACACGGCGGACTCCCGTGAAGAGGGACTCAAGGAGTTGATCACGTACGCGGCGAAGCAGGCGGGCCGCCGGTGACCGAGGCACCGAAGTGGTCCCGCCCGGCGGCGGGCCGCGAACCGGCCGCTGCCGCGCTGCTGTCCTGGCTGGCCGATCCGCAGGCCCCCCGCCTGTGTGTCGTCACCGGAAGCGCGGGATGCGGCAAGTCGACCCTGCTGGCCTGGCTGATCGGGCACGGCACGCGGGAGGGGACGCGGCCGGAACGCCGGATCCACGGCTTCGTCCCCCTGGCCGGCCAGACCGCCCGCACCGCCGCCTGGACCCTGGCCGAGCAGCTGCACGTGGTGGCCCGCACCCCGGGTGAGCTGGTCGAGGCACTGGCCGCCGACGAGCGCCGTACGGTCATCGCGCTGCCGGAACTGCACGCGGCGGCGGACGCCGGGGCGGTGACGGAACTCGCCCTCGCGCTGCTGGAGTTGCCGCAGCTACGGCTGCTGGTGGAGGTGCGCAGCGACCGCGCCGGAACCCTCACGGCGATTCCCTCGGCGGTGATGGACCTCGACCAGCCGCAGTGGACGGATCCGGAGCGGTACGCGGCGTGGGCGGCCGCCCGGCCCGCCGCCCACCATGACCCGGCACCCGAACCCCGCACCGCTGCCGTCCACCTGGACGACCCGGCGGCGGTCTGCGCCGCGGACCCCTGGGAGGTGGCCGTCGCCTACGAGCGCTCCGCCGACCCGCACGGAGGCCTGCGCACGGCATGGCTGCGGGCGGGGGCCTCCCTGACCCGCGACCAGACCCCGGCGGACCGTGCCGTCGTCCTGCTGTCGGCGCTGGGCGACGACGCCGACCCGAGGCTGCCGGAAGCGCTCGCCGCGCTGACCGGGGGCGCCGCGTGGCAGGTGGTCTGGCGCAGGGTGCGCGGCGACATCCGTCCGCCGTGGCCGGGACCGGCACGCGCACTGTCGTCGGGCCGCGGGCATCTCGCCGGCAAGCTGGTCGCGGCCGACCACCAGGGCACGGTCCGCCTGCTGGACGAGGCGGACGCGACACCGGCCGGCCGGCTGCCGGAGCCCGTGACGGGGGTCCGCGCGGTGGCCGCCGTACCCGAGGGTGACGTCCTGGTCCTGGACGCGGAGGGCCGGCTGCGCACCAGGCGCACTCCGGCGGCGCCCAGGGCGACGGGCCTGGCGGCACTGCTGGAGGACGGTCCGACACCGCTGGAACGGCTGACGGAGGCGGCACGGACCCGACTGGACGGCCCGGCGGTGGCGTTGGCGTACACGGAGGGCCTGCTGACGGTGGGCGACGCGACGGGCCGGGTGCACGCTTTCCCGGACACCGAGGGTGAGCCAGGCCCGGTGACGGCGGAGCTGCACAGGGGCGAGGTGGCGGCCGTGGCAGCCCTGCGCCTGGAGGCGTCCGACGGCGCGCCGGGCGTCCCCCTGATCTACAGCGGCGGTCACGACGGCACGGTACGGGCGTGGAGCCCCGGCACCGAGCCGCTCGCCACCCCTGTCCGGTCCCGGCCGTGCCCGGTGACGGCGCTCGCCGCGACGTCCACGGACGCCGGCCCGGTGCTGGCGGTCGCCTGGGCGGACGGCCTGGTGGAACACGAGCTCCTGGAGGAGAGCGGCCAGGTCCGCACCTTCTGGTCCGGCGCCCCGGTGCACTCGCTGGCGCTGACCAGGGCCGGACATCTGCTGATCGGCACGGACGAGACACTGACCTGCCTGCGCGCTGCGTGAGGGCGAGCGGTCGCGGACGCACAACATCACCTGGTGCTGGTGCACCTGCCGCCGGCGTGAGAACCGCCCCATGGCTGCGTTGTCACAGTCATGCCATAGAGGGCGGCGCCACCCTTGCTCTCCAACTCCCCTCATCCGCTACGGTTTTTGGGCTCATACGATGATCGGAGGACGAGGGGGCGTCACGGGGGATGGGCTACACGATTCCGGGCTGGCTGGACCAGGTCCTCGACTACATAGGCATCCACTTCCCGAACGTCGACGAGGACGACTACCGCCACATGGCCACCGCCATGTGGGAGTTCGCCGACAAGTTCGAGGGTCACGGCGCGGACGCGCACAGGACGGTGGAGCAGATCCTCGCCTCGTCCAGGGGCTGGGCCGTCCACTCGATGCAGACCCACTGGAACCAGGTCAAGGCCGGCCACCTGGACAAGATCCCGGAACTGGCCCGTTTGTTCGCCGACGCCCTCGACGTGGTCGCGGACGTCATCTTCGGCATGAAGACGAAGGCAGAGGCCGAACTCGCCGTCATGGCCGGCTCGGTGGGCCTGTCGATCGGCGCCGCCTTCTTCACCGGGGGCCTGTCGGCCGTGCTCGGCGCGGCGGAGGTCACCGCCATGCGCCAGCTGGTGAAACGCATCATCGACGAGGCCGTCGACCAGATCGTCAACGAGCTGATCGCCAAGGTCAGCGAGCCGGTCAACGCCAAGCTGGAGGCGATGGTCGAGGACGCGGTGCTGAACCTGGCGGAGGACGCTTTCTCCCTGCCCCCGGATCCGACCGGCGGGGGCGGTGGCGGAGCGGGTGGCGGTGGCGCGCACGGCGGGCACGGCCACGGCGGTATGAAGCTGGCCTCGGCGGGACCCGGAACCGGTGGCATGGAACTGGCCTCCGCTTCCGGCGGTTCAGGTGGGGACGGCGACCTCCACATAGACCACGAGGAGTTCGAGAGCGGAGCCGGCAAGCTCTCCTTCCACGGCAGCGAACTCCACGCCAACAGCGCCGCCCCGCTGGGCAGAGCCAAGGGCCTGTTCGGCCGGACCAGGGGCAAGGACCCCTTCACCCAGACCTTCGACTCGATGATCCACGGGGCCTTGGAAGGCTGCGAAAAGGCACTGGTAAAAGTCGGAAAGCACCTCACCGAAACGGTCCCGGACCGCGCACGGGCGGTGTCGCGGCTGCACAGGGGCAACGACATCGAGATAGGCAACCGGCTCAAAGGCATCGAGACGCACAAGGGGCGAGACGAGCACGGCAACCCCAGGATGTACATCCTGAATGCAGACGGCACAGTGGACCGCCTGATGCCGGACGGCACGATACCCGCCAAGGGGGCTCACGGGCACGACCACGAGGACCGACTGAATCTGGCAAACATCGCTCCGAACGGACAGGTCTGGCGTCCGAAGACACCGTCGGAACGAGAGAGGTGGCAGACGCCCTCGGGCCACGACGGCAAAGTCGTCTCACAGAAGGTCGACCCTCGTTCAAGTGACCTGGCACAGGCTACACAGCTGGCTCGTAAGGCGCACGACTACTACCAGGGTAAGAACTACGCGGCCGGTCGGTACATAGATCCCCAAAGCGGCCGAGAAATGATCCTCATAACCCGAAGCGGTGGAGGATTTCACTCCGAGCGCTCTCTCGGACACCCACTCCTCCATACGGGAAACGCAAATGGGCTTCGGGAGGTGTTCACAGAGAGAGCACCATGTCAGAAGAGTCCTCGATGTGAGCGGTGGCTCAGTGCGTTCTTCCCGCACGCGAAAGTCACGCACGCGGCGAACTACGACCAAAGCGATCCTTCAACGCAGGGCAAGGAGCATAAGGCGTACAGGGAGGGCCTGGCGCGGCTCCACGGCAAGAAGTGAGGCACGATAGCGTGGCAGACATGAAGCACGCAGTGCGCAGCGAAGACGTCATCCGCCTGTTCGGTCTGGACGGCGTCAACTACTACCCGCAGTACGCCGACAGTGAACTCGACGCCGGAACGGCCGAGTTCCTCGCCAGTGTAGGCCTGCCCACCGACCGCACCTTTGCCTCGCGCGCCGAACCGGAGAGCGGCTTCCCCACGCCCAACGAACTGGGCCCGCTGTTCGATCGCCGGGGCCAGGCGTGCCCGCCGGAGCGGCGCCATTGGCCGGTACTCGGTTACCTCGTCACGGCTTTGGTCGTCCTCGACCCCAGGGCCGGAACGGTCCATGTCTACCCCGAGGGTGAAGTGGAGAGCCAGCTACTCCACCGCGACGTCGAGTCGTTCGTCTTCACACTGTGCGCCTTCCGTAAGCTCATCGACGCCTACACCGAGGACGAGGACCAGGTGGAGGAGTCCGCGTACCGGTTCCGGCAGACTGTCACCGCCATGGACCCCACTCCTCTCGCCGAGGAGGAGACCGAGTGGAACCGTCTTCTCGACGAGGTCCTGGAAGGTATGTGGTGAGGAGCGCGGAACGTGATCACCACCGATCCCGCTGACCTGATCGACGCCTACGGGCTGACCAACGTGGTCTATTACCCACAATTCACGGTCGGCGAATCCGTCGACTCGCGCACCTTGTCTCTCCTCAGTTCCGTAGGACTGCCGCATTCGGAAGTCTTCACATCGAAAGAGGATCCGGAGGACCCGTACGAGCCGGGCTTCGACCCGCTCGTCGTCGGCAGTCGCTTCGATCACTACGGCTTGTCCTGCCCGGAGGAGAGCCGGACATGGTGGGTTCTGGGATACCTCTTCACCTCACTCATCGCTCTCGATCCACGGTCGGGGAAGGTGTACGCCTTCCCGGAGAGCGAAGAGCCCTACATTCTCCTGCACCGCGACGTGGAATCGCTTCTCTTCAGCCTCATCGAGTTCCGGAAGCTGGAAGTCGACCACGAGAACAACGTCGATCCTGCGGAACTCAGCGAACGTTTCAGGCAAGTGGTCGGGGACTTCGATCCCACGCCGTTCGCCGAAGAGGAGTCGCAGTGGAACCTGTCGCTCGAGGAAATAGAGCACGGGATCTGGTAGGACCGCTGTGGCGAAGAATCCACGCTCGCTCATCGGGCTGTCACTCCCCGACACCGTCGTGAGCCCCTGGAAGCCCCGCGTCTGGGAACAGACCGCGGTGGAAGTGGTCAAGTCGCTCGCCGACCCCGGCCAGCAGCAAGCGGCTCGGGAGAGACTGGCCGCGCTCGGCCGCTGGTGGTGCGCCTTCTGATCGCGGAGCTGTCGGACACGGCATCACCCGTACCGCCGTGGGAGATACAGACGGTGCTGTCGAAACGGATCGGGCCCGCCGCCTACGACGAGGTGCTGGCCGCCCTCGCCGCCGCACCGGACGAGGAATCGCGGCGCCGCCTGAGCGGAGCCTTCTCGAGGTTCGGTACGGTCGACCGCTATCTCGAAGCGCTGAGTCACCCTTCCGCGTCCGTACGCCAGTCCGCCGCCTTCGGCATCCAGTCCGCCTGCTCGGTGGCCTATGGCAGGGAGCCGAACCCCGACGTGGACTACGACCGCGTGATCGACGCACTGATCCCGCTGCTCGCCGATCCGGACCCAGAGGTGGCCCAGCGGGTGATGTGGGTCCTGACCATGCTGGGCCCGGGTGTCGTCGAACCTCTGAGCCGTATACGCGCCCACGGACCAGGACAGCTCCGCGCACGCGCGCTCTCCGTGCTCGCTGCCGTCGGGGGCGAGGAGGCGCTGTCGGCGGCCGACCGCGCCGCCGTCGCGCGGCTCATCCGCGTCAAGCTGCCACACGACCAGGCCCGTCCTCTGGACGCGTGCTTCACGTCCTGGATCGCCGTCCCCGGCGGCGATCAGCAGGGAATCGTGGACGTGCTCGAACTCTTCGACGCGCGCCCGGCCACGTTCGCGCTGGGCCTCAGCGTCGGCGCCCACGACAGCCACGACGGCGCCGAATACGGCAGGGTCTACGTCACCCCGGAAGTCGACGGCTGGACGCTGGTCCTCGGCCCCTGGTGCAACCCCGTCGACCCGGAGCGCGCCGAGGACGTGCTGCGCGTCGTCACCGAACTGAGCCGCCGCTACGGCCGGGCCCAGGCGTACTACTTCGGCGAACAGGGCGGCGGTTCCGGCTGGCTCGTCGCGGCGGACGGCGGCGTCGTACGTCGCTGCCGCGGCTCCTGGGACGAGGACGACGCGCGGTACACGCTGGGCCCGCCCCTGCCGGAAGAGCGCGCCGCCTGCGTCGAGGAAGGCGTCACGCCGGTGGGCGACGAGCCCGCTGACGGCGACGAGAACGAGGAGCGGGCGGACTTCGCCCCCTACCTCGCGCCGGAGCTGGCACGCCGGCTGGGCGTCAGTCCCTTCGACCTGGGCCCGGACACCACCGTACGGGGAGCCGGGCTCGTGGCCCTCACCCCGTACGCGCGGGAGCACGGGAAGCCGAGCAGCGGGGCGTACGCCATCTGACCGCGGTCGGTCAGCCGGTGGGCGCCTCCAGATCCCTCATGTTCTCCTCGGCCAGCTCCCGCGCGCGTCGGGCGAGCGCCCGGCGTACGGCGTCCGGGGTGAGGACGCGCAGGGGCGTGCCCAGGGTGAGGAGGTAGCGGGCGAGGCCGTCCGGGTCGGGGCCGCCCACCTCGACGACGGTCGCGTCGGGACCGTCGGGGCGGTGGGTGCCGACCGTGGGCGGGACCAGCCGCAGCGCCTCGCTCATGGGGAGGGGGAGGCGGATGGTCGCGGACAGGAGGTAGGGGCCGTTCGCGATGTTGCGGGAGACCAGGCGGGCCGGATCCGGTGCGTCGGTGAGGTCCGCCGGGTGGGCGGTGGGCTGGAGGCGGTCCACCCGGTCGGCGCGGAAGGTGCGCCATTGGGCGCGGGCCACGTCCCGTGCGACGAAGTACCAGCGGCGGCCCGTGTGGACGAGCCGGTACGGGTCGACCTCCCGGGTCGTGCTCCTGCCCTCCCCGTCGGTGTACGACAGCCGGGCGCGGCGCCCTTCGCGGCAGGCGACGGCCAGCTCCAGCAGCAGGCCGGGGCGCATCCGGGGGCCGTCCGCCCCCGGGAGGCGTACGAAGGCGTCGTCCAGGTCGCCGAGGCGGTCCGCGATGTGCCGGGGCAGGACCTGCCGCAGCTTCAGCAGCGCCGACAGGGCCGCCTGGTCCCCGCCGAGCGCGCCGCTCAGCGCGGCACCGCGCAGGCCGACGGCCACGGCGAGGGCTTCCTCGTCGTCCAGGATCAGCGGCGGCACGCGGGATCCGGCGCGCAGGCGGTAACCGCCCCAGGGGCCCGCCTCCGAGTCGACCGAGTAGCCGAGGTCCCGGAGCCGCGCTATGTCCCGGCGGACCGTGCGGTCGGTGACCTCCATGCGCTCGGCCAGCTCCGTGCAGGTCCAGGAGGGGCGGGACGACAGCAGCGACAGCAGGCGCAGAAGACGGGCGGAAGAGCTGAGCACGGCGGGAAGTCTGTCAGACACCGGGACAACCAGGACCGGAACTGTCCTGGTCATGTCCTACCGTCCTCCCCATGACCACAGAGACCATGACCGCAGAGACCTCGTCCGCACCCGCGTTCCGCTTCGCCGCCGTCACCTTCGACTGCGCCGACCCGGCCGAAATGGCGCGCTTCTACAGCGAGTTGCTCGGCATGTCCGTCGCCTTCTCCAGCGACGACTTCGTCTTCCTCGCCAAGGAGGGCTCTACCGGCCTGGGCTTCAACCGCCTCGCCGACTACCGCCGGCCCACGTGGCCGGACCCGGCCCAGGAGAAGCAGGCCCACATCGAGCTGGGCGTGGACGACCTGGACGCCGCGGAGAAGCGGCTGCTCGAACTGGGCGCGGAGAAGCCGGAGTTCCAGCCGGGCGGGGAGCGGTGGCGGGTGCTGCTGGACCCGGCCGGGCACCCGTTCTGCATCACCACGCTCGTCTGAGACGCCGGTGTGCGATGAGCGTCCGTTTCAGTTGCCGATGAGCGCCCCCTGCACCGGCTCGCGGCCGGGGCGGGGGCGTCGGCGGTGGCCGCGTGGGGGGCGGTGGGGCCACAGGAGGACGTACGCCGCCGAGCCCAGGCAGAACGTCAGGCGGATCAGGCCCCGGGTGGCGTCCGAGGGGATCAGCAGGGCGCTGCCGTACAGGGAGATGAGGGCGATCCAGCTGACCCACGGGACCAGGCGGCGCTGGCCGATCGAGTCCCAGATCAGGGTGCCCAGCAGGACCGAGGCGTTGTAGTACGTGTACACGCTGGGGTCGAGGAGGATGCGGGCGTCGGCCGCCAGGAACACCACCGCCGGCCAGCGGCCGCGCCGTACCGCCAGCGCGCCCAGGCCCATACCGAGGGCCATCTGGGCGGGGCGGTCCCACCAGGGGGTCTGCGGGTCGTCGACGCCGAACCAGCGCAGGGAGGACGCGGGCTGGTTGGGGATCGTGAAGCGGGCCGCGTGCAGGGTTTCCAGGTGGGTCAGGTAGAAGGGCAGCCAGGCCACCGCCACCAGGCCGGACGTCCAGGCCGCGGCGCGCAGGCGGGCCGGGCGGGGCAGGGCGAGCAGCAGCGGCAGGAAGCCCACGGCCCAGGGTTTGGAGTCGACCGCGAGGGCCAGCAGGACGCCCACCGCCGTGGCGTTGCCCCGGACCAGGGCGCGGACGGCGAGCGTGGTGAAGAACAGGGCGAGGACGTCGTCGAGGTGGGCGAAGCGGACCGCGACCTCGACCCACATGGGGATGAAGGCGGCGCCGGCGATGAGGACGCGTTGCTGGAGGCGTCTGTGGTTGACGCCCGTGCCGAGGTAGTGGTCGGCGGCGGCGCGGCCGACCAGGACGAGCATGTACAGGCCGAGGCCGGACATGAAAGCGTCGGCCAGTTTCTCACCCAGGCCCGCGGGGAACGGCGCGAAGAGCCCGGCGACGAGAAAGCTGACGGGGCCGATCTGCAGCTCGGGGTGGTTGGCGTAGAGGGCGAGTCCGCCGCCGTTCGCCTGGCCGAAGAGCAGCTGCTCGCCCTGGCGCAGATAGTGCCAGGACACGGCCGCGTGCCGTTCGGCGACCGCGAACCAGACGGCCGTCCACAGGGTGAGCAGCACGATGTGCCACCGCACCGGGTAACGCCCGATCCGCACGATCCTCCGTCCCTCCCGTCACACCGGTCACCGTGTCCCGCTCCATCACAACACCACCCGGTAAGAGCGGGTTCGGGCGTCGTGGGTTCCTCGGTGCGGACGGCCAACGGCGTTGTCAGTGGCGGCCTTTACAGTCACCGGTATGGCGACTCTTCCGAACCCGCTGCCCAGGCTGGCCACCGACCCCAGCGGTCGTTCCCTGGGGCTGCGGCTCCCTCCCGGCCGGCTGGTCGACCTGACGTACCACGGTTCCTGGCACGAACCGCTGCTGTGGCATGCGGAGAAGCCCGCCGCGCCGGGCACGTGGAAGGCGCTGGGCGCGCCCGCGGCGCGGGCCGGTCTGCTGCCGGTGCTCATAGACCTGGCCGCGGCCCGGGGGCGGCTGGAGGACTGGGGGCTGCTGCCCGGCGAGACGTCGTATCCGGGGGATCACGACGCCGAGGACGTCCTGGCGGAGTACTGGCAGGAGGAGACGGAGGACGACGAACTCGCCGAGGAGATCGAGCCGTTCGGGCAGGTGTGGCCCGGTCTCGCGCCGGCCGGCTCGCTCGCCGCGGACCCGGACACCCGCGCCGCGCAGGTCGCCGACGGACTGGTGGGCGGCCGCGAGGGAGCCGAAGGGGAGCGCCCCGGAGGCGAGCCGCGGGAAAAGCACCGGGGCGCGATGATCGAGGAGCCGCACCTCGCCCTGGTGCCGGCGCGCCGGTCCGCCGACATCCCGGCGGCGATCGGCTGGGCGGGCCCGGTGAACTACGAGAGCGACGTGGCCCGGATGTGCGCGGTGCTGCGTTCCTGGGAGGACCGCTTCGGCATACGGGTGGTGGCCCTCGGCCTGGACACCCTCGTCGTCTCCGTGGCGGCTCCGCCCGCCACCCCCGAGGACGCCGAGGCGGTGGCGGCGGAGCACTTCGCGTTCTGCCCGGACAATGTGCTCCAGGGCGAGGAGACCACCGTGCGCAGGTATGCGAAGGGGCTGGTCGGACGGCCCGCCTGGAACTTCTGGTGGGACTGAGGCCGCCCGTCCGTCAGCTCTGCAGGGCCCGCCCCAGCCTGCGCAGCCCCTCCGCGATCTCCTGCGGCGTCTGAGTGACGAAGCACAGGCGCAGGGTGGAGGGGTCGGGGGCGCCCGCGTAGAAGGGCGCGCCGGGGACGTAGGCCACGTTCTGCTCGACCGCGCGGGGCAGCAGGGCGAGGGTGTCGTACGACTCGGGCAGGCGCGCCCAGAGGAACATGCCGCCCTCGGGCCTGCCCCACTGCGAGCCGGGCGGGAGGGCGGCCGGCAGGCCGGCGAGCATGGCGTCCCGGCGTTCGCCGTACACGGCGCGCACCCGCTGCACGTGGGTGTCGAGGACGTCCAGATAGCGGGCGGCGGCCAGCTGGTTGAGCGTCGGGGTGTGCAGGTCGGCGGCCTGCTTGGCCACCGCGCAGGCCCGGCGCAGTTCGGCGGGCGCGCGCAGCCAGCCCAGGCGCAGGCCGGGGGCCATGACCTTGGAGAGCGAGCCGAGGAGCACCGTCCGGTCCCCGGCGCCGGGGAGGGAGGCGATCCAGGGGACGGGCTCGCCGTCGTAGCGGAGTTCGCCGTAGGGGTCGTCCTCGACGATCCACAGGCCTTCGCGGGCGGCCACGGCGGCGATCTCGGCGCGGCGCGGTGCGGGCATCGTGCGGCCGGTGGGGTTCTGGAAGGTGGGGACGAGGTAGAGCAGTTTGGGGCGTTCGCGGCGGACCGCCTGTTCCAGGGCGGCCGGGTCCACGCCGTCCGCGTCGCCGGGCACGGGCACGAGGCGCGCGCCCGCGAGGGCGAAGACCTGAAGCGCGGCCAGGTAGCAGGGGCTTTCGACGAGGACGGTGTCGCCGGGTTCGAGCAGGGCGGTCGCCAGGAGGGACAGGGCCTGCTGGGAGCCGGTGGTGACGAGCAGGTCGTCGGCGGTGGTGGGCAGGCCCCGGTCGGTGGCCCGCGCGGCCAGGGCGGCCCGGAGCGTGGGCTCGCCCTCGGTGGTGGAGTACTGCAGTGCCTGCGCCGGGGTCCGCGCGAGGGCCTCCTCGAACGCCGCGGCTATGCCGTTCTTGTCGAACAGCTCCGGCGCCGGAAGCCCGCCCGCGAAGTTGATCACCTCGGGGCGTGCGGTGACCGCGAGGATGTCCCGCACCGGCGAACCCCCCACGGTACGGGCACGCGCGGCCAGCGCCGGCACGGGCGCGCGTCCCGGCTCCGCCGGAGCGGGGACGAACTCGGCGCCGGTGACGCCAGGGCTGAGGGCACCGCTCGGATCCCCCGACCCGGCGCCGGTGACGCCGGGACTGGGGGCGGCGGGCTCGGTGACGGTCATGGCGCGGCTCCTTCGGCTCCGGGGCGGTGTCTCCGCCACCCCGGAGCCTACGGATCAGGGTGCCGTGTACACGGGTCCGTTCCGCGATCCGGACCGCACGGCCGCCGGGCGTTTAGGCGAACGCCGCGGTCTCCTTGGGGTTCGGGCCGTACTGGTTGGCGCCCGCCTGGCTGTCCGAGCAGAAGAAGACCAGCAGGGTGATGGGGCCGGCGAGCGGGACGATCCCGAACAGCAGCCACCAGCCGGAGCGTCCGGTGTCGTGCAGGCGGCGCACGGCGACGCCCCAGGCCGGCAGCAGGAAGGCGAGGTAGGCGATGCCGAGGAGGGCGAAGAGGGCCGACGCGTGGGTCGCGGCCGCGATGCCTCCGAGCACGATGTAGATGATGTACACGAACAGGATGAACAGCCAGTACTCCTTGCGGCGCGCGCGCCCGCTGAATACCGCGTACTTCTTGAGCGCGGCGAGGAACCAGCTCATGACAACCCCCCTGGGATCGATGTTCAGGCCGCCCGTGATCCGGATCCGGCCAGCGCAGAGGTTAGAGCCTTGTCGGGACCTCGTCATGCGCATCGGGGAGCCCAGGTCAGCCTCCCCGTCCGGCCGCTGAGCCGGAAATGCCGCGTCTCAAACATCGGTTTCCGGACAGATCCCCCCGTGCGTACGGGCCGTTTCCCTTGCGGCGGCGGGCCGTTGGGGGTGCCGAGCCCGTTCCGTTACCCAACCGAGGAGCAACCGAGGCCGTTCCGCCACCGCTTCGGTACCGGAACGACCTCCTCCTGTGTCCCTCAGCGCAGCTTCTGCGCCGCCTCGACGGCCCAGTACGTGAGGATGCTCCGCGCGCCGGCCCGCTTGATGCCGGTCAGCGTCTCGAGGATGGCGCGGTCGCGGTCGAGCCAGCCCTTCTCGGCGGCGGCCTCGATCATCGCGTACTCGCCGGAGATCTGGTAGGCGGCGACGGGCACGTCCACGGCGTCCGCGACCCGCGCGAGGATGTCGAGGTACGGCCCGGCCGGCTTGACCATGACCATGTCCGCGCCCTCGGCCAGATCCAGCTCCAGCTCCCGCAGGGACTCGCGCCAGTTGGCCGGGTCCTGCTGGTAGGTCTTGCGGTCGCCCTGGAGCGAGGAGGCGACGGCCTCGCGGAAGGGGCCGTAGAAGGCGGAGGAGTACTTGGCGGTGTAGGCGAGGATCGCCACGTCCTCGCGGCCGATCTGGTCGAGCGCGTCGCGGATGACGCCGATCTGGCCGTCCATCATCCCGCTGGGCCCGACGACATGGGCGCCGGCGTCGGCCTGCACCTGGGCCATCTCGGCGTACCGCTCCAGGGTCGCGTCGTTGTCGACCCGGCCCTCGGCGTCCAGCACCCCGCAGTGCCCGTGGTCGGTGAACTCGTCCAGGCACAGGTCGGACATGACGAGCAGGTCGTCGCCGACCTCGGCGCGCACGTCGCGCAGCGCGACCTGCAGGATCCCGTCCGGGTCCGTGCCGGCCGTGCCCTGCGCGTCCTTCTTGGCCTCCTCCGGCACGCCGAACAGCATGATCCCGGAGATCCCGGCCTGCACGGCCTCCAGCGCGGCCTTCTTCAGGCTGTCGCGGGTGTGCTGGACGACACCGGGCATGGCGGCGATCGGCACGGGCTCGCTCACGCCCTCCCGGACGAACGCCGGAAGGATGAAGTCGGCCGGGTGCAGCCGCGTCTCGGCGACCATGCGGCGCATGACGGGCGACGTGCGCAGCCGCCGGGGACGCGTACCGGGGAAGGATCCGTACTTCGTCATGCCTTCTACGCTACGCCCGCCCGGCCCGCGCCTTTGCCGACGCGATGTCGGTCCGGACGGCGGCTGACAGCCGGTCCACAGCCTGCCCATTCACGGGCAAACCGGCGCCGTCATACGAAGTCTTTGCGCTCCCCTGGGCATCCCTGGAACCCACGGCCTCCCCAGCGTTCTACGCGCGTGGTGTCATGCACGCGCCACCCCCTCCTCGTGCGCTCACCCAGGAGTCACGCATGCTGCGGAAGGTCCTCACCCGCGCGGCCGTCGCCGTCACCGCCGGCGCCGCCGTCGTCGCCACCGCCGTCCCCGCGAACGCCGCGAGCTACTCGGCGTTCGCCTTCTCCCAGAGCGGCAGCCAGCCCACGATCTACGACTTCATCAACTCGGCCACCAGCACGCTCGACATGACGATGTACGAGCTGGAGGACACCACGGCCGTCAACGACCTCATAGCCCTGAAGAACAAGGGCGTCACGGTCCGCGTCATCCTCGACCGCCAGCACCAGTCCGCGAACAACTCCGCCTACACGTCCCTGAAGAACGCGGGCATAGGCGTGGTCTGGTCCTCCTCCGCCTATGTCTACACCCACCAGAAGACGATCACGGTCGACGGCGTGAAGTCCCTCGTCATGACCGGGAACCTCACCTCGCAGTACTACACGACCAGCCGCGACTACGGCGTCTTCACCGACGACACCCGTGACGTGGCCGCCATCGAGAAGGTCTTCAACGCCGACTACACGGCGACCTCCATCACCCCGACGGACGGCGACCACCTGCTGTGGTCCCCCACCGACTCCCGCAACCGCCTGGTGTCCTTCATCAACTCCGCCACCAAGAGCCTGGACGTGGAGGAGCTGGAGTTCAGCGACAGCACGGTGGTCAACGCGATCGTGGCCCGCGCCAAGGCGGGCGTGAAGGTCCGCGTGGTGCTGGAGGATCCGTCCAGCTACTCCGGCGAGGTCTCGGCCATCAAGGCCGCGGGCGGCACGGTCGTCGGCTACTCCGACCCCAACGGCTTCTACATCCACGCCAAGGCCATGGTCGCCGACTACGGCCTGAGCACCCAGGAGGTCGAGGCCGGCTCCATGAACATCAGCAGCAACTCCCTGAGCAACAACCGGGAACTGGGCATCATCCTCACCGGCACGGGCGTGGCCCAGCCGGTGGCGCAGACCGTCGAGACGACGTTCGACAGCGACTACGCGGGCGGCACGGCGGCGTAGCCCCCTCGCACAGGATCCACCGCTCGGCCCGGGTGGCGCGGCTTCGACCGCCCCACCCGGGCCGATCGTTTTCCGCCGCACCAAAAGCGTTTCGTCCAGGCGGTTTACATATGGCGTGCGTCACCCTACTCTCCCGACCAATGGGAGCGCTCCCACGTCTCCCGCACGTCTGCACATCCCTCTGTCCATCACGTCCCTCTGCGAAGGGTCACTCCCCCCATGATCAGACGCAGCAGAACGTCGGCGCTGCTCGCGGCAGTCGCCACCATGCTCTCCGCGTTAGGGCTGGTCATCTACGGCACGGGAGCCGCGTCGGCCCACGGCGTCGCCATGTTCCCGGGCTCGCGCACCTACCTCTGCTACAAGGACGCCGTCACGAGCACCGGCGCGGTCGACCCGACCAACCCGGCCTGCGCGGCGGCCATCGCGCAGAGCGGTGCGACCTCCCTCTACAACTGGTTCGCGGTGCTGGACTCCAACGCCGCCGGGCGCGGCGCGGGTTACGTCCCGGACGGCACCATCTGCAGCGCCGGCAACAAGTCGCCGTACGACTTCAGCGGCTACAACCTCGCCCGCGACGACTGGCCGAAGACGCACCTGACCTCGGGCTCCACGATCCAGCTGCAGTACAGCAACTGGGCCGCGCACCCCGGTGACTTCCGGGTCTACATCACCAAGCAGGGCTGGTCCCCCACCACTCCGCTCGCCTGGTCGGACCTGCAGCTGATCTCGACGGTCACCAACCCGCCCGCGTCCGGCTCGCCCGGCACGGACGGCGGCCACTACTACTGGAACCAGGCCCTGCCCTCGGGCCGGTCGGGCAACGCGCTGCTGTTCATCCAGTGGGTGCGGTCGGACAGCAACGAGAACTTCTTCTCCTGCTCCGACATCGTCTTCGACGGCGGCCACGGCGAGGTGACGGGCATCCGAGGCAGCGGCGACACGACCCCGCCCCCGGACGGCGGCGGTACCACCCCGCCCCCGGACAACGGCAGCGGTTCCTGCATGGCCGCCTACAGCGTGGACAGCTCCTGGAGCGGCGGCTTCCAGGCGACGGTCACGGTCATGAACCACGGCACCTCGCCGTTGAGCGGCTGGCACGTCGGCTGGACACCCGGCAGCGGCACGACGATCGGCAGCGTGTGGAACGGCGTCCTGTCCAAGGGCACGAACGGGTCGGTGACGGTCACCAACGCCGACTACAACCGCACCGTACCGGCGGACGGCAGTACGACGTTCGGCTTCGTCGCGACGTCCTCCGGAAACAACCTCCCATCGGGCTCCCTGACCTGCACGAGCCCGTAACACCAACACCCTGACTCGGCGGCCCGTGGGATCGGCACGGGGGGTCCCACGGGCCGTCGGACATCCGTGAGCCAGACCGGTGGCGGACGCCGCAGGCCTACGCAGCACACGCGCTCTCGTCCGAAAGGACCCTCTGTTCCGCGCGGCAGTCGCGGCAGTGGCCCGGGTGTGGGGCGCGGAAGGCGCGGTCGCAGCCGTCGCAGTTCTGGAGGGGATCGCGCCTGCGGCCGGCTGCGGCCTCCGCGCCGGTGTCCGGCGGGGGCGCGGGGCGGGCCGGGAGCGGTACAGGGAGCAGCGCGTCCAGCCGGTAACCGAGCAGCCTGGCCGGGCTCTTCAGGTCGGCGGGAAGGTCGGCGGTCAGGGCGTGGTGGATGACCGCGGCCGTCGCCCCGCTGTCGAACCAGGCGGTGACGGCGGGCGCGAGCCGGTCCACGTCACGGCGGGAGAGGATGAGCCGGTCGTCGGCCCTGCGGAGGCCCGCGAGCAGGGTGACGGCCTTGTCATGGCGGGGGTCGCGAGAGCGGCCGTGCGCTTCCGGCGTCGTGGCCGGTTTCGGCGCCGCCACGGGCGCGGGGACAGGTTCGGGCGCGTCCGGCTGAGGGGGTTGGTCGTCCTCCTCGGGCGCTGCCGGAGGATTCGCGCCCGCGCTGAGCCGACGCTCGCCGGTACGAGCCACGCGGAGCGGCGCCGGGGCGGCGGCAACCGGGGTGTGGTGGGCGTACGTACGCGTGACCAGCCGACCGGACTCGGTGTGCTCCCGGACCCGCTGCAGATAGCCGTGCGCCTCCAGCTCGCGCAGCGCGGCGGCGATCCGGTCCCGGCCCTCGGGAAAGCGTTCGGCGAGGCTGCGGATGTCGACCGGGGTGCCCTCGGGCACCGACAGGATGTGGGTCGCGAGCCCGATCGCGGTCAGCGACAGCTCGCGGTGCTGGGCGAGGTGGTTGCCGACGACGACGTACTGCCCGGACTGGTACGTGCGTACGTGGATGACACCGGAGGGGGTGGTGGATCGTCGAACACCCTGAATCGGGCGCAGGGCGGCGTTAGGCTTCTTCTCAGCCATGGGGAAGGGCTCTTCTTCCTCGTTGGTCAGGCCCTCGCACTGGGATTGCCGTCCCGGCGGGGGCCGATGCATGTGTGGGCTTGGGAAGTTGTGACAGAGGCAATTGCCTCGGGGCGAGCCTGCACGCCCGAACCACCGCCGCGCCAGCCAGACCGCCCACTTTCACCCGCCCGAGTGATGGATGCCGGGTTTGGTTTGGTTGGTTGGTTATTTCCCCGGGTTCTTTGGTCTTTTACGGCCCGCAGCCCCGGCCCCCGGACCGCCGGGTCACCCGCTTCCCGGCTCCGGTGTGACATGCGCCGACGGGCCGTTCCGCGCACGCGAGAAGGTGCTGGGAGAGACACGAAAGGCGGGGCGCCCCCGCACAGGACACCCCGCCTCACCTCACGTCGTCACGTCGTCGACCGACGCCTCCGCGCCCCCGGCCTCCGCTCGCTCGGCCGGGTCACCGGGTCCCCCGCCTCCAGGGCGGCAGCCCGGCGCTTCATGCCGAAGTCCGCCAGCGCCTCCGCCAGCTTGTGGACCGACGGCTCGGGTGCCATCACGTCGACCCGGAGGCCGTGCTCCTCCGCCGTCTTCGCCGTGGCCGGGCCGATGCAGGCGATCACCGTCACGTTGTGCGGCTTGCCCGCGATGCCGACCAGGTTGCGGACCGTGGAGGACGAGGTGAAGAGGACCGCGTCGAAGCCGCCGCCCTTGATCGCCTCGCGGGTCTCCGCCGGCGGCGGCGACGCGCGCACGGTGCGGTAGGCCGTGACGTCGTCGACCTCCCAGCCCAGCTCGATCAGGCCGGCGACCAGGGTCTCCGTGGCGATGTCGGCGCGAGGGAGGAAGACGCGGTCGATCGGGTCGAAGACCGGGTCGTAGGGGGGCCAGTCCTCCAGGAGGCCCGCCGCGGACTGCTCGCCGCTCGGCACCAGGTCCGGCTTCACGCCGAAGGCGACGAGGGCCTTCGCCGTCTGCTCGCCCACCGCAGCCACCTTGATACCCGCAAAAGCCCGAGCGTCAAGGCCGTACTCCTCGAACTTCTCCCGTACCGCCTTCACCGCGTTGACCGACGTGAAGGCGATCCACTCGTAGCGGCCGGTGACCAGGCCCTTGACCGCGCGCTCCATCTGCTGCGGGGTGCGCGGGGGCTCCACCGCGATGGTCGGGACCTCGTGCGGCACCGCGCCGTAGGACCGCAGCTGGTCGGAGAGCGAGGCCGCCTGCTCCTTCGTGCGCGGCACGAGCACCTTCCAGCCGAACAGCGGCTTGGACTCGAACCACGACAGCTGGTCGCGCCGGGCGGCTGCGCTGCGCTCGCCGACCACGGCTATGACCGGCCGGCCGCCGTCCGGGGACGGCAGGACCTTCGCCTGCTTCAGGGTCTGCGCGATCGTGCCGAGGGTCGCCGCCCAGGTGCGCTGGCGGGTGGTCGTGCCGGCGACGGTGACGGTCAGCGGGGTGTCGGGCTTGCGGCCCGCCGAGACCAGTTCGCCCGCCGCCGCGGCCACCGAGTCCAGGGTCGTGGAGACGACCACCGTGCCGTCGGAGGCGCCCACCTCGGTCCAGCAGCGGTCCGAGGCCGTACGGGCGTCCACGAACCGGACGTCCGCGCCCTCGGCGTCCCGCAGCGGCACACCGGCGTACGCGGGCACGCCGACCGCCGCCGCCACGCCCGGGACCACCTCGAAGGGCACCCCGGCGGCGGCGCAGGCGAGCATTTCCTCGGCCGCGTACGTATCGAGTCCCGGGTCCCCGGACACCGCACGGACGACCCGCCTGCCGCCCCGCGCGGCCTCCATGACAAGATGAGCGGCATCCCGGGCAGCAGCCGGGACAGCGGCGGGTGTTGACGTGCCGTCAACGACCGTCAGCTGGGGCGTGCCCGTGCCCGGCGGGGAGACCGAAGAGGGGTCCGCGTCCGTCTCGACCACGGAGACGCCCTGTCGGGCGTGCGTCCGGATCACGTCGAGCACCTCGTGCTCGGCGATCAGGACGTCCGCGTGCGACAGCGCCTCCACGGCGCGCAGAGTCAGCAGTCCCGGATCTCCGGGTCCGGCACCGAGGAAGGTGACGTGCCCGTGTTCCGGACCGGCGGCAGGAAGGGCGGTGGGGCTCAATGTGCTCGCTCCCCCATCAGACCGGCCGCGCCCTGGGCGAGCATCTCGGTGGCGAGGTCGCGACCGAGTGCCCACGCCTGGTCGTGCGTCTGGGGCACGGGACCGGTGGTGGACAGCTGCACCATGCGCGAACCGTCGGTGGTGCCGACGACGCCGCGCAGGCGCATTTCCTTGACAGACTGCCTGTCGGCCTGGGGGTCCCCCCGCTCGAGCGGAGCCGAGAGTGGGGGAAGGTCGGCCAAGGCGCCTACAGGGGCGCTGCAACCGGCCTCCAGGGCGGCGAGCAGTGACCGTTCGGCGGTGACGGCGGCCCGCGTGACGGGGTCGTCGAGTGCGCCGAGCGCGGCGATCAGGTCCGCGTCGTCCGCGGCGCACTCGATCGCCAGGGCCCCCTGGCCGGGGGCGGGCAGAACCGTGTCGACCGACAGGAAGTCGGTCACCTCGTCGATCCGGCCGATCCGGTTGAGGCCGGCGGCGGCCAGGACGACGGCGTCGAGTTCGCCGTCGCGGACGTACCGGATGCGGGTGTCGACGTTGCCGCGTATCGGGACCGTCTCTATGTCCAGGCCGTGCGCGCGGGCGTACGCGTTCAGCTGCGCCATGCGGCGCGGCGCACCGGTGCCGATGCGCGCTCCGCGCGGCAGGTCCGTGAACTTCAGCGCGTCCCGCGCGACGATCACGTCGCGGGGGTCCTCGCGCTCTGGTACGGCGGCCAGGACCAGCTCCTCGGGCTGTGCCGTAGGGAGGTCCTTGAGCGAGTGAACCGCGAAGTCGACCTCGCCCCTCAGCAGCGCGTCCCGCAGCGCGGTGACGAACACGCCGGTGCCGCCGATCTGCGCGAGCGCCTCGCGGGAGACGTCGCCGTACGTGGTGATCTCGACCAGCTCCACGGGCCGACCGGTCACCCCGCGGACGGCCTGCGCCACCTGGCCGGACTGGGCCATGGCGAGCTTGCTGCGCCTGGTCCCCAGCCTCAGTGCCTTCTCAGTCATGCCGGTCGGTCCTTCTTGTCTGTGCTGTCCCCGGCCCGGGAGACGGCGGCGACCGTCTCGGGGTCGAGGTCGAACAGGGTGCGCAGCGCGTCCGCGTACCCGGCGCCGCCGGGCTCGGCCGCGAGCTGCTTGACCCGTACGGTCGGCGCGTGCAGCAGCTTGTCGACGACCCGGTGCACGGCCTGCCGGATCTCACCGCGCTGGCGTTCGTCCAGGTCGGGCAGGCGGCTGTCGAGCCGAGCGATCTCGCCGGCGACGACGTCGGCGGCCATGGTGCGCAGCGCGACCACGGTGGGCGTGATGTGCGCCGCCCGCTGTGCCGCGCCGAAGGCCGCGACCTCGTCGGAGACGATACGCCGGACCTGGTCGACGTCGGCAGCCATCGGAGCGTCGGCGGAGGCTTCCGCCAGCGACTCGATGTCCACCAGCCGCACCCCGGCCAGCCGGTGCACGGCCGCGTCGATGTCGCGGGGCATGGCCAGGTCGAGGAGGAAGAAGAAGGGCGCCGGGCGCTCGGCCGGCGGCTCCGGCCTGCGCCGCTCGGGGATCCGGCCCACCGTGGCGGCGGTCGCGGCGAGCGCGGCGATCAGCTCGGCGTCGGCCTCGGGGCTGCGGCGGGCCGTGCGGTCGATCGTTCCTCCGGCGACCCAGGCCGCGTGCTGCTCGAGGGTGGCCGCGTCCATGCCGGCGACGGCGGCCTCGCCCATGACGGAGAAGCCGGGCTGTACGGCGGCCAGGTCCAGCGG
Organism: Streptomyces sp. NPDC048192; assembly: GCF_043202415.1. Lineage (NCBI taxonomy): Bacteria > Bacillati > Actinomycetota > Actinomycetes > Kitasatosporales > Streptomycetaceae > Streptomyces > Streptomyces sp. NPDC048192. The sequence continues at coordinate 13,911 of NZ_JBIDAL010000019.1, read as the reverse complement.
GCAGTTCTCGTCGGCGGGCGGCAGCGGGGTCTTCGCGCTCACCTCGGTCACCGTGGTGTCCGCGACGGCGGGCTGCCCGGTGCGGCCCTCGACGGCGTGGGCGACCGCCTCCGCGGTGAGCACCAGGCCGGTCGCCCCGGTGCAGGAGACGACGACGTCGGCACGTGTCAGCTCGTCCGGCACGGCGTCCATCCGTACCGCGCGGGCGGTCACCGCGTTGCCGTCGGCCTCGGTCAGGCCCTGTCCGTACTGCTCTTCGAGCAGCTGCGCGAGCCGTTCTGCGCGCTCGAAGGTGCGGTTGGCGACGACGATCTCGGCGACCCCGGCCCGCGCCAGCGTGGCGGCGGCCAGCGAGGACATCGATCCGGCGCCGATGACCAGCGCCCTGCGGCCGGACGCCCAGGCCGGCACGTCGCCGCCGGCGGCCAGCTGCTCCAGGCCGAAGGTGACCAGGGACTGGCCGGCGCGGTCGATGCCGGTCTCGGAGTGGGCGCGCTTGCCGACCCTGAGGGCCTGCTGGAACAGGTCGTTCAGCAGCTTGCCGGCGGTGTGCAGCTCCTGGGCGGTGGCCAGGGAGTCCTTGATCTGGCCGAGGATCTGCCCCTCGCCGACGACCATCGAGTCCAGGCCGCAGGCCACCGAGAACAGGTGGTGGACGGCCCGGTCCTCGTAGTGCACGTAGAGATAGGGGCTCAGCTCGTCCAGGCCGACCCCGCTGTGCCGGGCGAGCAGCGTGGACAGCTCGGCGACACCGGCGTGGAACTTGTCCACGTCGGCGTACAGCTCGATGCGGTTGCAGGTGGCGAGCACCGCGGCCTCGGTGGCCGGCTCGGCGGCGACCGTGTCCTGGAGCAGCTTGATCTGGGCATCCGAGCTCAGCGCGGCCCGCTCCAGCACGCTGACCGGCGCGCTGCGGTGGCTCAGTCCGACGACGAGGAGACTCATGCCGGCATCACGGCGGGCACGTCCCCGTCGGGTCCCTGGTCGCCGGCGGCGTCGCGGGCGGTGGCGGGCAGCGAGCCGACGTCGCCGGCCGCGGTCTCCTCGCCGGCCTTGCGCTGCTCGTGGAAGGCGAGGATCTGGAGTTCGATCGAGAGGTCGACCTTGCGCACGTCGACGCCGTCCGGGACGGACAGCACGGTCGGCGCGAAGTTCAGGATGGAGGTGACCCCGGCGGCCACGAGCCGGTCGCAGACCTGCTGGGCGACGCCGGCGGGGGTGGCGATGACGCCGATGGAGACCCCGTTGTCCTTGATGATCTTCTCGAGGTCGTCGGAGTGCTGCACGGGGATGCCCGCGACCGGCTTGCCCGTCAGGGCGGGGTCGGCGTCGATGAGCGCGGCGACCCGGAAGCCGCGGGAGGCGAAACCGCCGTAGCCGGCGAGGGCGGCGCCCAGGTTGCCGATGCCGACGATGACGACGGGCCAGTCCTGGGTGAGGCCCAGTTCGCGGGAGATCTGGTAGACGAGATACTCCACGTCGTAGCCGACACCGCGCGTTCCGTACGACCCGAGGTACGAGAAGTCCTTGCGCAGCTTGGCGGAGTTGACTCCCGCCGCCGCGGCCAGCTCCTCGGAGGAGACCGTGGGTACCGAGCGCTCGGACAGCGCGGTGAGGGCTCGGAGGTACAGCGGAAGCCGGGCGACGGTGGCCTCGGGAATCCCTCGGCTGCGGGTCGCCGGTCGGTGTGTTCGGCCAGTTGCCACGGTGCTCCTGCGGGTAGAGCGGGGCTGCAGGCGGTCGTACGTCCCCAGACCGCCCCGTCGACAGCAGGCTATGTCTTTGTGAACGCGTGCACAAAGATGGTGTCCGATTTGCCCGGCAGAAGTGACCGGGGTCACGCACCCTTTACGCCCGTGGCCGGAACCGGCGCATACACACCGGCGTCCCTTCGTTACTGGGGGCAAAACCGCACACTCTCCTCACGAATCCCGCCCCCGAGATCAGACCGCCGTCGATCCTAAGCGACTTTCCCGCTTCTTTGGACTGGTCGGTCAGTGCGGTCCCGACCACTCGGTCAGCGCCTCGGCAGCTTGGGGCTAGTCGGTCAGCGCGCGGCGCAGCCGCTCCTCGTTCACGCGCCAGAACGTGTGCTGCTCGCCATCGATCAGGACGACCGGGATCTGCTCCCAGTACCGGTCGTGCAGCGCCCGGTCCTCGGTGATGTCCTTGCCCTCCCAGGGCACCCCGAGCTCCCCGCACACCTTCTCGATCACCGCCTGCGCGTCGTCGCACAGATGGCAGCCGGGCTTGCGGATCAGGGTGACGAGCCGGTCACGCGGGTCGGCGGGGTCGGCCTTGCGCCGGAAAAGAGGACTCATACCGGCCATTCTCGCTCGCACCGCGCCCGCTTCCGACCGGCTCTTTAACGGCTCGGTCGCGGAGAGTTCACACACACCCAACCTGTCCACCGGCGGAACGGCCGTACGAACTGGCTATGCTCACGCCATGGCCGCTCTCGGATGGCTCACTCCCCGTAGGCGCTCCGCCACGGCGCGCAGCGTGTTGGCAGGCGAGGCCTCGGCGGAGGCTGCCCGCAAGTCCTCTCAGGAAGCCCCGCCGGCGCAGCAGACGGAGCCGGAGTTCCCGGTGATCGGCGACGACAAGGCGGCCGCCTTCTTCGACCTCGACAACACCGTCATGCAGGGCGCCGCGCTGTTCCACTTCGGCCGGGGCCTGTACAAGCGGAAGTTCTTCGAGACGCGCGACCTCGCCAAGTTCGCCTGGCAGCAGGCCTGGTTCCGGCTGGCCGGCGTCGAGGACCCCGAGCACATGCAGGACGCCCGCGACTCCGCGCTGTCCATCGTCAAGGGCCACCGGGTCGCCGAACTGGAGTCGATCGGCGAGGAGATCTACGACGAGTACATGGCCGACCGCATCTGGCCCGGCACCCGCGCCCTGGCCCAGGCCCACCTGGACGCCGGGCAGAAGGTGTGGCTGGTCACGGCGGCCCCGGTGGAGATCGCCCAGGTGATCGCCCGCCGCCTGGGCCTGACCGGCGCGCTGGGCACGGTGGCGGAGTCCGTCGACGGCGTCTACACGGGCCGGCTGGTGGGCGAGCCGCTGCACGGGCCGGCGAAGGCGGAGGCGGTGCGCGCCCTGGCCGCGGCCGAGGGGCTCGACCTGTCCCGCTGCGCCGCCTACAGCGACAGCCACAACGACATCCCGATGCTCTCCCTCGTCGGGCACCCCTACGCCATCAACCCCGACGCCAAGCTGCGCAGGCACGCCCGCGAGAAGGACTGGCGGCTGCGCGACTACCGCACGGGGCGCAAGGCCGCGAAGGTGGGAATCCCGGCGGCGGCCGGGGTCGGCGCGGTCGCCGGCGGCACCGCGGCGGCGATCGCGTTGAGCCGACGGCGCCGATAACCACGGGCCGGCTGTCCACGGAGCGTCGCCGCAGGGCCGGCGTGCCGGCGCTGCCCCGTCGGCGCCGCGCGCTCGGATTATGCCGCGGCCATTTCAACACGCCCCGGACCTCACCGAAACCGGCCGAATATCGGTCAGGAACCGATCACGTTGCGGCACTTGATGAGGCGTCAATCGGTAACAGAAGCGACGCAATCGATGATTTGAGCAACTCGGTGTAGCAGGGCCTGTACGAAGCGTTATTCTCCTCAGACGCAAACCGGTACCTCGCCGTCGCTACGACGAGTGAAGGGTTCCGCACTGCACGTGATGGAAGCTCTGCCTCTGGGAGTCCCGTGTACCCACACGTCGGGGTTGACGCCTCGGGCCTGGCTACGCTGCGCGCAACAGTCGCAACGGTCAAAGAGACGCTGCGCGGCCTCGTCCCCACCGCGTACGCCGTCCCCGCCTTCGCCGCCGCGCCCGTCGGCCCGTGCTACGCACTGGCCGAAGGCAGCGCCGCCGTGGGCAGACGAGGGCGCTCGGCCGGCGCCGCCACCGCCCGCCGCCCGGCCGCGGACAGCGACAGCGCCCGGATGATGGACCTGGTCGAGCGGGCCCAGGCCGGCGAGGCCGAGGCCTTCGGCCGGCTGTACGACCAGTACAGCGACACGGTGTACCGGTACATCTACTACCGCGTCGGCGGCCGGGCCACCGCCGAGGACCTGACGAGCGAGACCTTTCTGCGCGCCCTGCGCCGGATCGGCACCTTCACCTGGCAGGGCCGCGATTTCGGGGCCTGGCTGGTGACCATCGCCCGGAACCTGGTCGCCGACCACTTCAAGTCCAGCCGCTTCCGCCTGGAGGTCACCACCGGCGAGATGCTCGACGCCAACGAGGTCGAGCGCTCCCCGGAGGACTCCGTCCTGGAGTCCCTGTCGAACGCCGCGCTGCTGGACGCCGTACGCCGGCTCAATCCGCAGCAGCAGGAGTGCGTGACCCTCCGCTTCCTCCAGGGCCTCTCGGTCGCCGAGACCGCCCGCGTCATGGGCAAGAACGAGGGCGCCATCAAGACCCTCCAGTACCGCGCCGTGCGCACCCTCGCCCGGCTCCTCCCGGACGACGCCCGCTGACCGTCCGCCACTCTGAGCGATGCCCAACTCACGATCGGTGAAAGCTCGTTGCCATTTCGATCCGGGCGCCCGGCATGCGTAACCGAAGTGCCGCGCCAGTCGTTGTGCGGGATACAGGCTCCCTGTGGTCACGTTCTGCCCGACCTGATCGCTCGATCGTGTGCAAGTGGTCGCGGGCGTGCAACCCTCAGGACCCCCTGGGGAGTCGACCGTCATGACGAGAGGAGGTGCCGCCAGTGATCGCGAACGTATCGGCGCACCGGCGGGCGAACGCCTTCGCCCAGGCCCTGGAGGAGCAGTCCGACCGGGACACGGCGGCCGAGCAGTCCGTGAGCCCGGCGGGTTCTCCGCCGACCGCCGAGGAACAGTCGGAGCAGGGCGAGCTGCTGGCCCTCGCCGCGGACCTCGGCGCGCTGCCCAAGCCGCAGCTCGACCCCGAGGTCAAGGTCGTGCAGCGGGCGCAGCTGGTGGCCGCGATGGAGGCCATGCTCCAGGAAGGCACGGGGGCGGACGCGTCGGTACCGGAACAGCGGTCGCGCGGCCGGGGCGCACACCGGGCGACGTCGCTGGGCAAGCTCCGCCCGCGCTCACGGCTGACCAAGGGCCTCGCCGCCGGCGGGCTCAGCGTGGGCGTGGCCGCGGGAGCCTTCGGCGGAGTCGCCGCCGCCAGTTCGAACGCCCTGCCCGGTGACTCCCTCTACGGCCTCAAACGCGGCATCGAGGACTTCAAGCTCAACTACCTGACCGACGGCGACGACGCCCGCGGCCAGACCTACCTCGACCAGGCCTCCACCCGGCTCAACGAGGCCCGCCGGCTGCTGGAGCGCGGCCGCGGCGGCCAGCTCGACCACGAGTCCATCGGCGAGATCCGCCGCACGCTCTCCGGCATGCAGCACGACGTCACCGAGGGCCACCGCCTGCTCCACGAGGCGTACGAGGCCGACCCCGACTCCCTCGGCCCGATCCAGGCGCTGTCCACGTTCTCCCGCTCCCACCGCCAGGCGTGGAGCGCGCTCAGCGACAAGCTGCCGGTGCAGCTCGGAGACGTCAAACAGCAGGTGTCGTCGGTGTTCGACGCCATAGACCAGGAGGTCGCCCCGCTGCAGTCCCTGCTGCCCCAGCCGCCCGCCCAGGACGACGGCAAGCAGCCGGGCTCCGGTCCGACGTCCTCGGGCTCCTCCGGCGGCCACCGGTCGACGGCGCCCAGCTCCTCCGGCTCCACCCCGTCCTCCGGCAGGCACGCGGGCACCGGCGACCCGAGCGGCACGGCCACCCACAGCAGCGGCGAGGGCCTGCTCGGCGGCGACACGGGAGGTCTGCTGGAGCCGCCCAGGACCGGCACGGGCAGCAGCGCCCCGTCCACCAGCAAACCGCCGGCGACCGCCCCCGACGTCACCCTCCCCCCGCTCCTCCCCGGCCTCCTGCCGGGCCTGGGCATCGAGGGCGAGGACGCACACTGACACCGGCCCGGCCACGGCAGAGGGGGCGCCCCACCCGAGCGGGGCGCCCCCTCTGCCGTACACGGGCCTTCGAGGGGTTCAGAAGAACACCGACCGCCGCTGCACCAGCAGCTTGTACAGCGTGTGCTGGATCTGTTCCCGGACCTGATCGGTCAGGTTGAACATCAGCATCGGGTCCTCGGCCGCCTCCGGCGGATAGCCGTCCGTCGGGATCGGCTCCCCGAACTGGATCGTCCACTTCGTCGGCAGCGGAATCGCCCCCAGCGGCCCGAGCCACGGGAACGTCGGCGTCAGCGGGAAGTACGGGAAGCCCAGCACCCGCGCCAGCGTCTTGGCGTTGCCGATCATGGGGTAGATCTCCTCCGCCCCCACGATCGAGCATGGAATGATCGGCACGCCCTGCCGCAGCGCGGTCGACACGAAGCCGCCCCGCCCGAACCGCTGGAGCTTGTACCGCTCGCTGAAGGGTTTCCCGATGCCCTTGAACCCCTCGGGCATCACCCCGACCAGCTCGCCCTGGGACAGCAGCCGCTCGGCGTCCTCCGCACAGGCGAGGGTGTGCCCCAGCTTGCGCGCCAGCTCGTTGACCACCGGCAGCACGAACACCAAGTCGGCCGCCAGCAGCCGCAGATGACGGTCGGCCGGATGGTGGTCGTGCACGGCGACCTGCATCATCAGCCCGTCCAGCGGCAGCGTCCCGGAGTGGTTGGCGACGATCAGCGCCCCGCCGTCGGCCGGGATGTTCTCGATGCCCTTCACGTCGACCCGGAAGTACTTCTCGTACACCGGCCGCAGCAGCGACATCAGGACCTGGTCGGTCAGCTCCGCGTCGTAACCGAAGTCGTCGACGTCGTAGTCCCCGGTCAGCCGGCGCCGCAGAAAGGCCAGCCCGGCCGCCACCCGGCGCTCCAGGCCACCGCCCTGCCCGGCGCCGCCCGGCCGCTCCTGCGGCTCCCTCGGACCCTCCTCGCGGCTCACGGGCCCATCCTCCTGCACACCGCCCTGGCCCGGCAGGGGCTGGACCTCGCCCATCTCGCCGGTCTCGGCGAGCCCACCGCGCCGGCTGCCCGCGCTCCGGCGCCGCGCCGGGCGCTGCACGGCGCCTCCCCGGGACCGGTCGTCGTCGAACGGAATGACCTTGGCGTCCGCCATCGTTGCCGCTCTCCTCAGTTGGCGCTGTGCGTCTGCGGGTGGCCGCCTGCCTTCGCGGCGAGCGCGGCGATCCGGTCGACGGCCCCCGCGAGGGCCTGCGGCGGCACCAGGCCGGGGCCCTGGCCGCGGACGAAGTCCGCGAACGTCTCCGCCGTCGTGTACTTGGGCGTGAAGCCCAGCGTCTCGCGCATCTGGACCGTGTCCACCACCCGCCCGTGCGTGAGCAGCCGGATCTGCTCCGGCGAGAAGTCCGTCATACCGAGCGTACGCACCAGCGAACCCGCCCAGGTGACCGCGGGCAGCAGCAGCGGCACCGTCGGCCGGCCGAGCCGCCGCGAGCACTGCGAGAGCAGCAGCACCCCGTCGCCGGCGATGTTGAACGTGCCGCTGTTGAGGGTGCCCCGGCGCGGCTCGTGCGAGGCGATCCTGAGCACCTCGACGACGTCGTCCTCGTGCACGAACTGCAGCCGCGGGTCGTAGCCGAACACGGTCGGCAGCACGGGAAGCGCGAAGTAGGAGGCGAGGGGGGTGTCGGCGGTCGGCCCGAGGATGTTGGCGAACCGCAGCACGCACACGGCGACGTCCGGCCGCCGCCGGGCGAAGCCGCGCACATAGCCCTCGACCTCGACGGTGTCCTTCGCGAAGCCGCCGCTCGGCAGCGACTTCGGCGGGGTCGTCTCGGTGAACACGGCCGGATCGCGCGGCGCCGAGCCGTAGACGTTGGTGCTGGACTTCACCACCAGCCGCTTCACCGTGGGCGACTTCTGGCAGGCGCCGAGCAGCTGCATGGTGCCGATGACGTTGGTCTCCTTGACGGTGGCGCGGTTGCCGCTGCCCAGCGCCGTGCCCGTCACATCCATGTGGACGACCGTGTCCGCACCCGTCTCGGCGAGCACCCGGGCGATCCCCGGCTGCCGGATGTCGGCCTGGATGAAGTCCGCCCCGCCCAGATGGTGCGCCGGCGCCACCGCGTCCACCGCGATCACCCGGGCGACCTCGGGATCCCGCTGGATCCGCCGTACGAACCGGCCGCCCAGCTGCCGGGCCACCCCGGTGACGAGCACGACCTTTCCCAAGATCAGCGCCTTCCCTCGTACGTGATGCGTACGGCCAACCTAGCGGGTGCACGTTGCGCTGTGATGACCGCCCGATGCATGAAGTGACGGAAATTCACTCATCGGAGGACGACGAGTACCCCGGGATACGGCTGTGGCCCCCCATCGATGTGGATGGGGGGCCACAGGGACACGCTCTCGCGACGCCGCTTACTTCTTGTTGCGGCGCTGAACGCGCGTGCGCTTGAGCAGCTTGCGGTGCTTCTTCTTGGCCATCCGCTTGCGCCGCTTCTTGATAACAGAGCCCACGACTACCCTCGCTCACTTCTCATCACTCGGTTGTTTGGGCGCCATGGGCCCACACGACCTACGAGGGGCTAGCCTACCCAACCGAGCGCCAAGGTCGTAATCGAGGGGGGTGCCCCGGGTCACCCCGGGGTCACCCTGGAGTTGCCGTCAGGCCGTCTCCACCCCCACATAGCTGTCACGGAGGTACTCGTGTACCGCCTGTTCCGGGACGCGGAAGGACCGCCCCACCCGGATCGCGGGCAGATGACCGCTGTGCACCAGCCGGTACACGGTCATCTTGGACACTCGCATCACCGAGGCGACCTCCGCCACGGTAAGGAACTGAACCTCGTTCAGAGGCCTCTCGCCAGCTGCAGCCATGACACACCTGAACCTTCCGCACTCGACGGCCACCGGCTTCCCCTTCCGGTGACTCTTCGTCGCTGCGTGCTCACTCCCCAATGTAGGGGCGGGTGATGCAAGTGGGGAAGAGGTGCACCCATCGCAGGCCTACTGTGACAGACACGCTCGTTTGAGTACGTAGCGGGTGAGCGGCCCGTAGTACTCGGATCGCACGCCGTCATCAACCGGAACGACGACGGACACGCGCCCCTCCGCCTCCCCCACGAACAGCGCCGGATCGTCGGTGTCGGCGAGCCCGATGGCCTCGAACCCCAGCTGACCAGCACCGCAGACCCAGCCGTGGTCGCCGACGACCAGCTCGGGCAGCGGCCCCCCGCCCTCCGCGGCGGCCTCCAGCACGACCCGAACCGGGAGCGGCGAATGACAGTGCACGCCCGGCTCACAACCGGGGCGCCCGCCGCCGGTTTCCCGCACCAACCCGACTCCGCGGGCGTAGTCCAGTGCGCACGTACGTAGACCGAACCGGGTCAATATGTCGACACAGCGACCCTGCGCGGGGGTGAGCACGTCACACCCCGCCGCCGAGAGCGCGTCCGCCAGGCCGGCGTAGAACCCGAGCAGCGGCCGCGGATGCCCGGTCCCGAACAGCACCGGCGCGCCCCTCCGCGCGACCTCGCCGATCCGCGCCGCGAACGCGTCCAGCGCCGCGAGCGTACGCTCCGGGTCGATCACGTCCGGACCCGACGTGTGCCGGGGATCGGCCGACACCCCGCACTTGTCCGCCATCAGCTCCAGCAAGTTCCGCTGCTCCCACGCCTCTTCGGGATCGATCCCGATCAGCACCCGGGGGTCCCGGGCAGCGAACAGCCGATAACTGCGCAGACTGTCCTCCCGAGAGGTCCCCACCTCCCCGGCAAGCCGGACAGCCAGCAGATGCGCGCGTAAAGCCCCGCCGGTCGACATGGCTGCGATGGTGACGCACGGCGGCCGGCAGCGAGCCGGGAACGCGCGATTTGCGCACGGTTGGCGTAACGCGGGTGGAGTCCCCCGCCGGTTCAGGGCAGCAGCCCCCGCAGGGGGAACGCCGCCGTGCGCGTGGCCCGCACCGCCTGGTCGACCCGGTCCGCGGGGTCGTACCCCGCCTCCCACGGAGACCAACTCACCGGCCACCGCCCGTCGGTCATCCGCTGCGGCCCCAGCTGCCGGGTCCGGGCGAACACCTCCTGCCGCCACCCTTCCGGGATCACCGTCTCCGGAGCGATCGGCCGCCCCGCCGCGATCCCCACCAGATGCGTCCAGGACCGCGGCACGACGTCGACCACCGCGTACCCGCCGCCGCCGAGCGCCACCCACTTGCCCCCTGCGTACTCGTGCGCCAGCTCGTGGCACGCCACCTGCACCGTCCGCTGCGCGTCCAGCGACACGGCGAGATGCGCCAGCGGATCCTCGAAGTGCGTGTCGGCCCCGTGCTGCGACACCAGCACCTGCGGCCGGAACTCGGCGAGCAGCTCCGGCACCACCGCGTGGAACGCCCGCACCCACCCCGCGTCCCCGGTCCCCGCCGGCAGCGCCACGTTCACCGCGGCCCCCTCCCCCGCCCCGGCCCCGGTCTCCTCCGGCCACCCGGTCTGCGGGAACAACGTACGGGGATGCTCGTGCAGCGAGATCGTCAGAACCCGCGGATCCTCCCAGAACGCCGCCTGCACCCCGTCCCCGTGGTGCACGTCGACGTCCACGTAGGCGACCCGCTCGGCCCCCAGCTCCAGCAGCCGCGCGATGGCCAGCGAGGCGTCATTGTAGACGCAGAACCCCGACGCCCCGCCCGGCATCGCATGGTGCAGACCGCCCGCGAAGTTCACCGCGTGATCGGCGTCCCCGCGCCACACCGCCTCCGCCGCCCCCACCGACTGCCCGGCGATCAGCGCGGACACCTCGTGCATCCCGGCGAAGGCCGGGTCGTCGACCGTACCCAGCCCGTACGACCCGTCCGCCCCCGCCGGATCCGCCGACGCGGCCTTCACCGCGTCGATGTAGTCCTCCCGGTGGACCAGCCGCAGCGTCGACTCCCCGGCCGGCTTGGCCGCGACGACCTCCACCTCCCGGTCGAGCCCGAAGGCGTCCACCAGTTTCCGGGTCAGTGCCAGCCGGACCGGATCCATCGGATGGTCCGGGCCGAAGTCATAGCCCGTTACTGCCTCGTCCCACATCAGCTGTGCGCGGCCGCTCATGCCCGCCACCGTATCGGTCCGGTTGACCCGCGAACGACCTGGCGTACACCAACGTCACCAGCACCAACACCATCGGCACCAGCATGGCCCCCCGGTAGCTCCAGGCGTCGCCCAGCGCCCCCACCAGCGGCGAACCGATCAGAAAACCCACGTAATTGAAGATGTTCAGCCGCGCGATGGCCGCGTCCGAAGAACCCGGGAACAGCCGCCCCGCGGCCGCGAACGTCTGCGGCACCAGCACGCACAGCCCGAGGCCCAGCAGCGTGAACCCGAGCATCCCGGCCCACGCCCCGGGCGCCGAGGCCACCACCGCGAACCCGCCGGCCGCCACCAGCGTCCCGAGCCGTACGACCGTCACGGCCCCGAACCGCCGCACCCCGAAGTCCCCGATGGCCCGCCCGAGCAGCGTGGTCACCATGTACACGTTGTACGGCACCGTCGCCAGCTGCTCCGAGCTGCCCAGGACGTCCTTCAGGTACTTCGCGCTCCAGTTGGAGACGGTCGAGTCCCCGATGTAGGCGAAGGTCATCACCAGGCACAGCGGCAGCAGCAGCTTGAAGACGACGCCTCCCCCCTCGGCGCCCCGCTCCGCCACGTGCGCCGGGTCCCCGTCGACGTACCACCGGCTGCCCACGAGCGCCGCCGGCAGCAGCACGGCCACCACCGGCAGGTACGACACCCACAGCCCGAGGTGCCAGTGCGCGCCCACCCAGGCCAGCGAGGCGCCGAGGATCCCGCCCAGGCTGTACGCGGCGTGGAAACTGAGCATGATGCTGCGCCCGTACGACCGCTGGAGACTGACCCCGAGCATGTTCATGGAGGCGTCCAGCGCGCCCACGGCAAGCCCGAACGCGCCCAGCGCCACCGCCAGCCCGGCGATGTGCCCGCCCGCTCCGACGCCGAGCAGCGCCAGCAGCACCACCGGCTGGGACCAGCGCAGCAGCCGGCTCGGGCGGATCCGCTTCACCAGCTGCTCGGTGGTCACGCTGCCGACGCCGGCGAGGACCGGCACTGCGGCCAGGAAGGCCGGCAGCAACGCGTCGGAGACGCCGTACCGGTCCTGGATGGCCGGGATGCGCGTCACCAGGAGAGCAAAGGCGGCGCCCTGCGCGAAGAAGCTGAACGCCAGCGAGGCCCTACCGCGCCGCAGCACATCAGTCATGGCGGCGAGCGTAGGGCCCGTGGCTACCTGTGGGTAGATCCAGCCGAAGATGAATTTCCTTCAGCTTTGCCTCGCCTCCGGATCGGCTTCTGGTCCGGTCAGGCGGCGACGGGCACCTCGGCCCGGCGTGCTGTCTCGTCGGCGGCCTCGACCTCCGCGGCCAGCATCTTCTCCATCGGCTCGACGGCCAGGCCCCCGCTGACGACGAACGCGACCGCCATGAACCCGATCAGGAAGACGGTGCCGAGCCACACCATCGTGTCCACGGGGATGGTGTACGCGCCCAAGGCCCTGCTGACGCACTCCAGCAGCAGCGCCCCACCCCAGACGACGGAGAAGACCTTCTCCTTCTGCCGGAAGGCCGCGGACCGCACGGACCGCCCCGAGACCAGCCGCTGCCAGGCCGCCTCCTTGGCCTCGTCGCCCTTCACCAGGAACGGCTTCATACCGGCGGTCATCATCGGCTTGCCCAGCCACGCGGACACCAGGATGCCGATGCCGACGGTGCTGCTGACCGCGCTGTCCTTGGCGAGCATCAGCCGCGGGTCGCCGGAGACGAAACTCAGCAGCAGCGACACGACGTTGACGACCAGGATCAGTCCCGCCAGGCCGTTGACCCGCCGCTCCTTCACCACGGCCCACACGGTCCGCGCCGCCGGCGCCACGCTGCTCCAGGCGAGCGCCGCGAAGGTACTCATCCCGAAGGCGTCCTTGAACAGGTAGTACGACCCCAGCGGGACCGCCACGTCCAGCATCAGCGGCCTGAAGTTGTCCCACAGGCTCGGCTTCTTGTCCCGCTGCTCGCTCCGGCCCCGGGCCCCCGTGTTCTTCGTCATGCCCCAAGCTTCGCCCCGGCAGGGGGTCCGCCTGTAGAAACGATCGTCCGGACGTCCGCATGACAATTGTCAGGCGCCGGACGATGGCTTCCGTCAAACCAGCAGGTCAGCCAACTCGCCCATGGCGGAGAAGAGTTGGTCGGCGCCCGCGAGCTTCTCCGCCGGTGTCATGGCGGTGAACCCGTACACGGTCATGCCGGCGGCCACGGCCGCCCGCACGCCCAGCGGCGAGTCCTCCACGACCAGGCACCGCTCGGGCGCCACCCCCATCCGCTGCGCGGCGTACAGAAAGAGATCCGGCGCCGGCTTCCCGCGCCCCACATCCTCGGAGCTGAAAATCCGCTCCTGAGGGAACCACCGGTCGAGCCCGGTCGTGCGGTGCCCGACCCGGATCCGCGCATGACTCCCCGACGAGGCCACGCAGTACGGCACCCCGTCCGCGGCCAGCTTCTCCAGTACACCGGCGACGCCGGCCACGGGCTGCAGTTCCCGCTCGAACGCGGCGAACACGCGCGCGTGGAAGACGTCGTCGAAGTCGTCCGGCAGCCGCTGCCCCGTCCGCTCCAGCACGAGCTCATGGACCCGGTGCATCGCCGAGCCCATGTAGTCCCGGACGGAGTCCTCGTACGACGTGGGGTGCCCCAACTCGGTCAGATAGGCCGCCAGGTGCCGGTTGGATATGGGCTCGCTGTCGACGAGCACCCCGTCGTTGTCGAAGATGACAAGGTCGTAGCGCATACCTTCGAGCATAAACGCAGAAAGGCCCACGCCGTGTGGCGTGGGCCTTTCCCAAGAATTGTTCGGCGGCGTCCTACTCTCCCACAGGGTCCCCCCTGCAGTACCATCGGCGCTGTAAGGCTTAGCTTCCGGGTTCGGAATGTAACCG
>NZ_JBIDAL010000018.1:0-203687 GCF_043202415.1 Streptomyces sp. NPDC048192 | reverse complement strand
ACACCACCTTTTCGATCATCTCGACTGGGGGCTCAAGTCATACCGGGGCCGAAGGCCGGGAGCCTCCTTGCGAGGCCATGAAGAAGGTAACGGGGGATCAGGCGCGGACGGGTACGGCGACGACCGGTGCCGGACCGCGACCAGCGATGGGAAGGCCCGTCAGGCCTGACAGAGACAGCTGGTCGAACGCTTGAGGTCGATGTGGCGCCGACGCGAGAACCGGGAGAACACGGTGGCGCCGGCGAGGCGGGCGCTGACGTCACCACCGTGCCGCATGCCGGTCCTCCTCGTCTTCGGCCCCGGTCACGGGTCCACCACGCGCTTGCGGAGATCGTCGGTGATCCAGGGGGCGCAGGACCGAGTGCGGCTCAGGACCCGCCGCGCTCCCGGGGGATCTTCTGACCCGCCTCGATCGCCACCGGAAGCCGGTTCTCGGCCGGAGGCAGCGGGCAGGTGGCCAGGTCCGTGTACGCGCAGGGGAGGTTCGCGGCGCGATTGAAGTCCAGGACGACCGTGCCGTCCGCGGCGGGCGGTTCGAGGGACAGGGCCCGGTTGGCGGCGTAGGTGGTGACCCCGGAGGTCGCGTCGGTGAACAGCACCATCAGGTGACCCGGACCCTGGCCGGGGAACGCGGTCAGCGACAGCTGACGCCCGGCCAGCTCGAACTCGACCCTGCCCGGAGCGTCGTACACATGCTCAAGGCCCTCGACCGCGGCGCCCACGGTGGTCGGCCGTGGTGTGTCGAAGGGGACGTACCGGCCCGTCACGGCCCAGCGCGGATCGGGCTCGTAGGCGGGTGTCCCGCTGAAGGCGGTGCGCAACGGCGCGTCCGGGTGCCGGGGGCGCACGATGTCCTGGCCGCCGCGCTTGGCGACCTCGATGACGGCGTCTCCCCAGACGGCGTCGACGCCGCCGCGCTCGGGCAGCACCCCGAAGCGGTGTTCACCGCGCACCGGCGTTCCGTCGACGACCAGCTCCTCGCCCTCGTCGAGGTCTACGACGACCCCGTCCGGGCCGGTGCGCCACGCACCGGGCGCGTCCGGGAACCGCTGCGGACGGTCGTCGAGCCAGTGCAGACCGGTGATGGCCAGGAAGCCGTGCGGGGCGGCGAGCCGGGCCTCCTGGGCCCGGTACCACTCCAGCCAGGCCTCCGTGAAGTGGTGGTCTGTCGTGGTGGCCTCGATGGTCATGGGGGCATCTCCTTCGAGTCGGGGCGCAGGAGGGGGGTGTGGGCGGGGATGGCGAAGGTGCCGACGTGAGACCGAACTCCGCGTCCTTCTAAGCCAGTCGTGCGGCGGCTGCGACCTCGCTCGGCGTGTCGGGCGCGTCGAGCACTGCTCCAGCAGCCATGTCAGTCACAACGGGCGCCGGTAGGACCCGCATTCCGGTCCGTGTGTGACGGCTTCTTGTCAGTCATGTGTACCGGCCCCGGCGGGGGTGCTCAGCCGGCCTGTCGTCGGTCCGGCGCCGCCCGGTGGGTGAGGGGTTCGCGCAGACCGAGGTGCTCGCGCAGGGTGGTGCCGGTGTACTCGGTGCGGTAGATCCCGCGTTCCTGCAGTTCCGGGACGAGGAGGTCGACGATGTCGTCGAGGCCGTCGGGGATGAGGTACGGCGTGACGTTGAAGCCGTCGATCGCGCCGTGCCGGACGAAGTGGGCGAACTTGTCGGCCAGGCCGGAAGGAGTCCCGACATGCCCGCGCTGCGGGCCCAGTGCGATGACGGTCTCGCGCAGCGACCAGCCGTGGGCCTCCGCCTTCGCCCGCCATTCGGCCACGACCGAGCGCGGGTCGGCGATGCGCCGGGCGCCGAAGGAGCCGTCGTTCTCGGCGACGACCGGATCCTCCTTCGGCAGCGGCCCGTCGGCGTCGCGGTCGGACAGGTCGATGCCCCACAGCAGCCCCGCGATGCCCAACGCCGTGGCCGGGGTCACCTGTTGCAGCCGGATCCAGTGCTTCTTCTCCTGGGCCTCCTCCTCCGTGGCGCCGAGGATGATCTCGGTGCCGGGCAGGATCCGCAGGTCGTCGTCCGGCCGGCCGGACGCGCGCAGCCGGCGCCGGATGTCGTCGGCGAAGGCCAGCGCGTCGTCGAAGTCGCTGCCGTGCGCGGAGAAGATGACGTCCGCGTTGCGGGCGGCGAAGTCCCGTCCCTCGCCGGAGTCACCGGCCTGGAAGATCACGGGGTGACCCTGGGCGCTGCGCGGCAGGGTCGGGGCGAGGTCGACATCGAACTGCGGTCCCTTGTGGCGCACTCGGTGTACGGCCCCGGGCCTCGACCAGGCGGGCGCGCCGGCGGAGTCGGCGACGGCGCCGTCCTCCCAGCCGTCCCAGAGGGCGCGGGCCACGGTGAGGAACTCCTCGGCGCGCCGGTAGCGGTCGGCGTGGTCGAGGTAGCCGCCGCGGCGGAAGTTGGCGCCTGTCCAGGCGTTGTCCGTGGTCACGACGTTCCAGCCGGCGCGGCCTTCGGAGAGGAGGTCGAGTCCGGACAGGCGGCGGGCCAGATCGGCGGGTTCGTTGAAGGTGGAGTTGGAGGTGGAGACCAGGCCGATGCGGCGGGTGACGGCGGCCAGCGCGGCGAGCTGGGTGATGGCGTCCGGCCGTCCGGCCACGTCGAGATCGTGGATCCTGCCGTCGACCTCCCGCAGCCGCAGCCCCTCTCCGAGGAAGAAGGCGTCGAACAGGCCGCGTTCGGCGGTCTGGGCGACTCGGCGGAAGGAGGCGGGGTCGATCTGGGAGCCGCTGCCGGGGGCGGACCAGATGGTCCAGTGGTTGACACCCTGGAAGAACACCCCGAAGTGGAGCCGGGCGTGCGGCCGGGGGACGTCGAGAGGATCGGTGCGGGTCATCGGGAGCCCTCCTGAGCGGCCAGGGCAGCGGCGGCGAACCGGTTGGCGGGGCGCTCGAGACCGAGGGCCGAGCGCAGGGACGTACCGGGCAGCGGGCGCGCGAGGAGGCGCTGCTCGGACAGGGCTGGCAGGACGAGGCGGGAGAGGACGGGCAGATCCTCGTCCAGTACCAGCGGATGCAGCCGTACGCCGTCGACGTGACGGTGCAACTCCTGGAGAAATGCGACCAGTTGGTCTGCGCGGCCGAGGTGTCGCAGTCTTCCCCGGTCAGCCCACGGCGCGTGCCGTTCCAGGTCGGCGACGCGCTCGGCGGCCGTGGCCTCGGGGGTGTCCAGCGCCACCTCGACCTCGGCGAAGACGCGGGGCGTACCGGCTCCGGCGGCGGCCGCGGCGACCGACGCGAGGTCGCGCCCTTCGACGAGGGCGACGTCGAGCTGCGCGGGCGGAACCCGGTCCGGCCGGCCCAGCACGACGAGCTGGCCCTGCGGCGGGCGCGGCACGATCGCCGGGCCCTTGACGGCATACGTGTCGCCGGTGAAGTCGATGTAGTGGAGCCGCTCGCGGTCGAGGTAGCGGCTGGTGGCCACGGACCGGATGACCGCGTCGTCCTCCCACGAGTCCCACAGCGCGCGGGCCACCTCCACCCCGTCCCGTGACTCCCGGGCACGTGCGTCGGCGCCGGAGACCAGGGGCCGCCCCCAGGCGCGCGCGGCCTCCGGATGCTCCTCCTCCGTCACCACCCACCCGGCGCGACCGGCGGAGATGTGGTCCAGGGAGGCCAACTGACCGGAGACATGGAAGGGCTCGGCGTACGTCACCGGGACGACGGGCGCGATCCCGATGGTGCTGGTGGACGCCGCGACGAAGGCCGCCCGCTCGACCGCGCCGATACGACCCACCGGATCCGGTGCGGCGCCGGGCGGCAGCACGCCGTCGTCCAGCGTGATCAGGGTGAAACCGGCGTTCTCGGCGATGGCGGCGACCCGGGCCACGTGGCGCGGGGTGAGCAGCTGGTCGGGGGAGTGGGCGGCGCGGCGCCAGGCCGCGGGGTGTGCGCCGTCGCCGTCGATCTCGACGGCGAGGTGCAGGGCAGGGCCGGACATGGGGGTTCCTTCCGGGAAGCACGACGACTCGCGGCCACGGGGCGACGAGGTCACGGGGCCACGACGAGACGGCCGGCGGGACGGCCGGCAGGGGTCAGACGTGTACGGAAGGACAGACGGCGGAGGAGGTGCGGCAGTAGTCGACATGCCGCCGGGTGATCAGCCGCGCACCAGTGCACGCACCGCGCGGTGCCACGCCCTGTACGTGCATCACAGCCTCCCCCCTCAGCAACTTTCCCTTTCAACGTACGTGGTTCGCCCCCGACAGTGTCAAGGTGGGGCAGGGGCTGGGACGCCTGGGCGAGCCGCCGCGTCGACACATCCGACCGGGGTGTCCGCCATGCAAGACCTGTCTGGGAAGGCATTGACCAACGTGGTGGGCGTCTGCTGAACTCCCGTCCCATGAACCCGCGCGTGGACCTGACTCGGCGGCGCCACATCGATCTGGCGCACGTCTCCAGCGCGTTTTGTTGTCACTGACCCGACACGTGGCTTTCGCCGGCACCCGGTGTGCGCAGTCGGCGCATCCGGGACCGAGGCGGTGGCGAGCTGCCCGCACTGCGATTCATCCTCGCACGGTCGTCGTATCCGTCTTTTGGGCCGCTCCGTCTCCTCTCCTTCCTGCGTGAGCCGGGAGCGCGTCGGCGCACGCCGGCGTGGTCGCTGAGTACGCAGTGGTAGCGGTGCTGCGATCACGCATCGCTCTTTCCGGCCTGGTCGGTCCGGCCACTCCGGTGTCCTGAGGTCGGTCCATCAGGCCTGCGCACTACTAGACGCTTCGTACAACTCCCGTTCTTCCATTACCAGTTCGAGTGCCCACCTGCCCGGAGGGACCCTTATGCCTGTCTCCATCCGCAAGCTCACCAGCCGCATCGGCGCCGTGGTCGAGGGCGTCGACCTGACGGCGTCGCCCGACTCCTCGACGGTCACGGCGCTGCGTGACGCACTCAACGAGCACAAGGCGATCGTGTTCGACGACGTGCGTCTCGACAACGCCGGCCAGGAGCGCGTGGCCCGGTGGTTCGGCGAGCTGACGACCGCGCATCCGAATGTGCCGCCTGCCGACGGCACGACGAACGTGCTCGCCGTCGACAGCGAGACGTCCAAGGCCGACGAATGGCATACGGATGTCACCTTCGTGGTCAACCCGCCCCAGCTCACCACCCTGCGGTCCATCGTGACCACGCCCTACGGCGGTGAGACGCTCATCGCCAACGCGGCCGCGGCCTACCGGGACCTGCCCGAACCGCTGCGCGCCCTCGCGGACACGCTGCGCGTCGTGCACACCAACCAGTACGACTACGCGCGCCCCGCGGCCACGACCGCACAGCGGCAGGAGTACGACCGCATCTTCGTCTCGACGCCGTACGAGGCTGAGCACCCGGTCGTACGGGTGCACCCGCTGACGGGTGAACGCGGCCTGTTCATCGGCGGGTTCGCCAAGCGGATCGTGGGCCTGTCGGCCGGAGACTCGGCGGATCTGCTGCGCATCCTGCAGTCGTACGTGACTCGCCCCGAGAACATCCTGCGCTGGACCTGGTCCCCGAACCAGCTGCTGATCTTCGACAACCGGATCACCCAGCACTACGGGGTGGACAACTACGACGACCACCCGCGCCGCCTCAACCGGGTGACGGTCGCGGGAGAGGTGCCGACCGGTGTCGACGGCCGCCGCAGCGAACAGCTCGTCGGCGACGCCTCGCACTACAGCAGCGTGCCGGCGGTGGCGGCATGACCGAGCTCGGCCTCAAGGTACCGGCCGTCACCGAGCGTTCGGGCGCCGGGACGACGAGCGCGGGGGAGCGGGAGGTGTTCCTGCCGCGCGACGCCCGCCGCCGGACACCGCTCAGCGCACTGCGCGAGCGCCTGCGCTGGCCGCTGGGCATCTACACGACTCCGGTCGCGATCCTCGTCGCCTGGGAGATCCTCGCCCGGGCCGGCGTGGTGTCGAAGACGTACGCTCCGGCGCCGACGTCGATCGTGAAATCCGCCGTCGATCTGTGGCAGCAGGGCGTCCTCGGCCCCGACCTGGCGATCTCGTTGCAGCGCGCCGGCATCGGGCTCGCGATCGGTCTGACGGTGGGCGTCGTCACCGGTGTGCTCGGCGGGCTGCTGCGCAGCGGCGAGCACCTGTTCAACGGGGTCGTGCAGGTGCTCAACACGATTCCCCTGCTCGCCGTGCTGCCGTTGATGATCGTGTGGTTCGGCATCGACGAGCTGACGAAGGTGCTGCTGATCTCCTTCGGCGCGGGTGTCCCGATGTATCTCAACCTGTTCGCCGCCATCCGGGGAGTCGACCAGCGGCTGATCGAGATGGCGCGCACGACCGGCGCGGGCACCTGGCGTCTGGTGACCCGCGTGCTGGTGCCCGGCTCCCTGCCGGGCTTCCTCGTCGGACTCCGGTTCTCCCTCGCCTACAGCGTCCTGGGCCTCGTCGCCGCGGAAACGGTGAACGCGGACAAGGGACTCGGCTTCCTCATCACTCAGGGGCAGACATACCTCCAGACCAACCAGGTCTTCGTGGGGCTGGTGATCTACTCGCTCCTCGGTCTGCTCGCCGACCAGTTCGTCCGGGCTCTCGAGCGGGTGCTGCTGCGGTGGCGGCCCAGTTATGAGGCGTCATGAGCAGCACGATCGCAACGGAGTCCCGCCCGCAGACCGGGGCCGTCGCCGAGCAGGTGGTCCGTCGGTTCGGCGACCGGGTGGTGCTCGACCACCTCGACCTTTCCATCGCCGACGGGGAACTGGTGATCCTGCTCGGCCCCTCCGGCTGCGGCAAGAGCACCCTGCTGCGTCTGCTCGCCGGACTCGACCGGCCCGACGCGGGGCGCGTGGAGGTCCCGGCACGGCGTGCGATCGTCTTCCAGGCCGACCGGCTGCTGCCCTGGCAGCGGGTCCTGCGCAACGTCACGCTCGGCCTGCACGGGCCGGGCGCGGACCAGCGGGCCCGCGACGTGCTCGCCGAGGTCGGACTCGCGGGCCGTGAGAAGGCCTGGCCCAAGGAGCTCTCCGGCGGCGAGGCCCAGCGGGTGTCGCTGGCCCGAGCGCTGGTCTCCGAGCCCGAACTCGTGCTGCTCGACGAGCCGTTCGCGGCCCTCGACGCCATCACACGGCTGCGCATGCACGACCTCGTACGCGCCCTGCGCAGCAGGCACCACGCAGCCATGCTGCTCGTCACCCACGACATCGACGAGGCGATGGCGCTCGCGGACCGCATCGTCGTCATGAGCAACGGACGCATCGGCGCCTCGCACGAGGTGAGCCTCTCCGCGGCGGACCGCGAGGCGAGCGTCGCACGCGAGGAACTCCGCGCCCGACTCCTGGAAGACCTCGGCCTCGCCGGCCGGCACTGATCTCCCCGAACCCCCTCATCCGGCACACAGAAGGCACGGCAACCCATGCGAAAGACAACAACGAGGCTCATCGGAGCCGTCGGCACGCTCGCCCTGGCAGGCACCCTCGCCGCCTGCGGATCGTCGTCGGACACCGCCGCGCCGCTGAGCAACGCCGCCGACGCCAGCGACGCCAAGCACCCTGAGTGGAGCAAGTACACCTTCACCATCGGTGACAACGGCGGTGACGGCAGCCAGGCCCTGGCGAAGCTGACCGGCGTGTTCGACAGCGCGCCCTACAAGGTGAAGTTCGCCCGCTTCACCTACGGTCCGCCGCTCGTACAGGCCGCCGCCTCGGGCGACATCGACCTCGGCAGCGTCGGTGACGTACCGCCGATCACCGGCGCCGCGAAGGAGTACGGCTTCAAGGTCGTCGCCGTGAACCGCTCGCTCACGCCCGACCAGGCGCTGGAGAACATCATCGTGCCCAAGGGCTCGAAGCTGAAGACGGCCGCGGATCTCAGGGGCAAGAAGATCGCCGTCCCCCAGGGCAGTTCGGCGCACGGTCTGGCCCTGAACGCGCTGAAGAGCGTCGGTCTCACCCCGAAGGACGTGAAGCTGGTCTTCCTCGACCCGGCGGCCGGTGCCACGGCGTTCAACACGGGCAAGGTGGACGCCTGGTCGATCTGGAACCCGCAGTCGGCCATCGCGGTCAAGAACGGCGCGCGAATCCTGGTGAAGGGCCTGCCGCCGATCGACCAGACCAGCAGCTACTACGTGGCAACCGAGGAATCGCTGAACGACAGGACCAAGCGTGCCGCGCTCACGGACGCCCTGAAGCGGCTCTCGCGCGAGTTCGCCTGGGCGGTCAAGAACCCCGACAAGTACGCTCAAGCCCTCTCGCAGGAGCAGGGTGTCCCGCT
The DNA here is from genome assembly GCF_043202415.1 of Streptomyces sp. NPDC048192. Classification (NCBI taxonomy): domain Bacteria; kingdom Bacillati; phylum Actinomycetota; class Actinomycetes; order Kitasatosporales; family Streptomycetaceae; genus Streptomyces; species Streptomyces sp. NPDC048192. Next base: position 195,487 of record NZ_JBIDAL010000018.1, on the reverse strand, counting down.
GTCCGACGCCAAGGCTTCCCTGGCCGCCTACTCGAACCGGGTGACTCCGGTGCGGCAGTCGGACATCGAGCTGGAGCAGCAGCTCGCCGACGCCTTCCTGGAGGCGGGTCAGATCACCAAGAAGGTGGACGTCAAGTCGCTCACCGACAATCTGCTCCCCGCCGGCTACGACAGCTCCAGGCTGAAGGTGACCTCATGAACGCGAGCCGGCGGCCTCCGGCCAGTCACCAACGGCTTCTGCCAGGGTGCCGAGAGCGCCGAGTGCGACCGGCGCATACCGTCGTGAACTCGCCATCGGGGGACGTGAATCAGCCGGAGCGCGCAAGTATCCCTAGTTTTCCTATCGAATTACTAGGGAAGTGTTGACGGTGGTCGAAGGGGAGGGTGAGGATGTTGAAGCCGACGCGTCTCCGCGTACCGCTTTGCTCCCGCAAGGCCCCGCCGGGCGCCGCGTCGACCTCGGCCCCTTGGAGGAAGACGCCATGACCACAGCACTCGGCTGCGCCGACAGCCGCACTGGCCTGAAGCGGGCACGGGTATGACGGTGACGGCGGACGAGGTGACCGACACGGGGGCCGGGCAGGCCGAATGGCTGCACATAGCCCGTGAGGTGGCCGATGACCTCGCCGCGGACGCGGTCGAACGTGAACAGGGCGGCAAAGCGCCGCTCGACGAGGTCGCACAGCTGCGAGAGTCGGGGCTGTTGACGCTGCTGGCGCCGGCCGTGCACGGGGGAGGGGGCGCCGGCTGGCGCACGGGCTTCGCGGTCACCCGGACGGTCGCCGCGGCCGACGGGGCCATCGGCCACCTCCTGGGCAACCACTACTTGCTCTCCTTCAGCCCCCGCTTCTTCGCCGATCCCGACCGTGCCGCCGGAATCGAGCGGGACTCGGCGGCGGGGCAGTGGTGCTGGGGAGGCGGCATCGGATCCCAGGAGCCACCGCTCATCCTGACCCCCACATCGGACGGCGGCTGGCTGCTGAACGGCTACCAGAGGTGTGCCACCGGGGTGGGGGTCGCCGACCGACTGGTGGTCCGAGCAGCCAGGTACGGCACCGGTGAGCCGTTGGCCGTCCTGGTCGACCCGGCCCGCCAGGGCGTCGAGACCGGCAGTGGCGGGGACACCTTCGGCCAGCGGCTGGCGGCCGGTGGCGGCGTGGAGTTCGACTCCGTACCGGTAGGGGCCGACGACGTGCTGGGCTCCCTCTCGCCCGACGAGGGCGTACTGTCACCCTTCGCCTCTCTGGCCGCACCGACCGCGCGCCTGGTCTCCGTCCAGTTCTGCCTCGGTGTGGCCGAGGGACTCCTGGCCGAGGTCCGCGACTACGCCAGGATCCTCAGGGCCCCCTGGCAGCCCCTCTCGCCCCAGCCCTGGCCCGACAGCCCGCCGCAGGATCCGTACGCCCTCACCACGTACGGCGAGCTCGCCGTCGTCGCACGTGCCGCGTCCGCCCTCGCCGACCAGGCGGTGGACGCCCTGGTGCACGGCCTTGCACAGGGCGAGGGCGTCGGCGACGAGGAGTGCGCGGAGATCACCGTACTCGCGGGCGCGGCCGAGGCCACCGCTTCCCGGGCGGTACAGGAGATCACCACCCGAGTCCTGGACGTGATCGGCACCGACGCCGCCTCGGCGCGGCACGGCTTCGACCGCTTCTGGCGCAATGCCCGGACGCACACCCTGCGTGAGCCGGTCGCCCACCGGCTGCGCGAGGCCGGGGACTACTTCCTGAACGGCGCGCACCCGCCGTTCACCCTTCCTGCCTGACGGCGCAGCCGGTGACGGGCGGACACGGCGGTGATGGATAATCGGGGCATGCGGATCTCGGCGCGGGCGGACTATGCGGTGCGGGCGGCGCTGGAACTGGCCGCGGCAGGAGACGAAACCTCACTCAAGGCGGAGGCGATCGCCTCGGCGCAGGGCATCCCGCACAAGTTCCTGGAAGGCATCCTCGGTGACCTGCGCCGGGGCGGTCTCGTGGTCAGTCAGCGGGGCGGCAAGGGCGGCTACCGGCTGGCCCGCCCGGCGGACTCCATCGCCATCGCGGACGTGATCCGCGTGGCGGACGGTCCCCTGGTCTCGGTGCGGGGGGTGCGGCCGCCCGAGCTCTCGTACTGCGGCCCCGCGGAGTCGCTGCTGCCGCTGTGGATCGCCGTACGCGCCAACGTCCGCAAGATCCTCGGCGAGGTCACCCTGGCCCATGTGGCCGCGGCCAAGCTGCCCGAGGACGTCGTGAGCCTCGCGGAGGACCCGGAGGCCTGGACCAACCCCTGACGGGCGTCCGGTGATGCCGACGAGCAGGAGCAGGAAGACCGCCAGGAGAACGCCCACCCCTTCTTGAGCAGGGTGGACTCACCGCAGCCGGAGGCCCCCAGGGGGTGAGCGGCACACGTCACCGCCGCGGCGTCGCCGGCACTCACGGTGATCGCGGTGGTCATGGTCGTCACCCCCTGGGAACTCATCGGTCAGCGGGCCTGATTGATGCTTACTCTGCGCCGAGACCGGCGTCGTCGACCTCGCTCTTGCCCTCGGCCTTGAGGATCTTGTTGAGGAGTGTGAGGTCGTAGATGCCCTTCAGATCGGGCTTGTCCAGCAGGCCGGCCTTGACCGCGTGCTCCGCCTCGGTGTTGAGGGTGGAGGCCAGCGGGTCGTCGAGGAAGGTGATCGACTTCCAGGCCGGGTCGATGACGGCGGCGGGAAGCGCCTTGCCGGACAGCTTCTCCAGCGCCGCGTTGGCGGAGGCCTTCGCCTTGTCCGGGTTGGCGTTGATCCACGCATTGGTCTTCACCGAGCCGCGCAGCACGGCCTCGACGACGTCCGGGTGCTGCTTGAGGAAGTCCTGCCGCACGATGATGTTCGTGATCACGAACTTCTTGTCCGGCCACAGCGACGACTCGTCCAGCAGCACCTTGGCGCCCTCGGCGACCAGCTTGGACGCGGTCGGCTCCGGCACCCAGGCGCCGTCGATGGAACCGGAGGCGTAGGCGTCCGGGGTGATCTTGTTGTCGGAGCGGACGACCGTGACGTCGCCCTTGCCGCTCTGCGCGTCGACCTTCCAGCCCTGGTCGGCGACCCAGTTGAGGAAGGCCACGTCCTGGGTGTTGCCGAGCTGCGGCGTGGCGATCTTCTTGCCCTTGACGTCCTTCAGGGACTTGATCTTCTTCGGGTTGACGACGAGCTTCACGCCGCCGGAAGCGGAACCGCCGATGATCCGGAGGTTCTTGCCGTTCGACTTGGTGTAGCCGTTGATGGCGGGGGAGGGGCCGATCCAGCCGATGTCGATGGAGCCGGAGTTGAGGGCCTCGATCTCGGAGGGGCCGGCGTTGAAGGTCGCGGCCTTGATCGTGGTGCCGCCGAGCTCCTTCTGGAACAGGCCCTCCTGCACACCCACGAGAGCGGTGGCGTGGGTCAGGTTCGGGAAGTAGCCGATCTTCACTTCGTCGACGGAGAGCTTCTTGGCGCCCGCCGCGGCCGCGGTCTGCTTGCCGTCGTCGTCGGTGGACTTGGAGCCGTAGCCGCATGCGGTGAGCAGGAGGGGGAGCGCGGCCATGACGGCGAGGGTGCGCAGGGCGGTGCGCGGTCTTTCGGCAGACACGGAGGTGTCCTCTCAGGGAAGGAGTGGTGATCAAGGAGGTGTGGAACGGCGTGCTGAGGTCTCAGACCGGCCGACAGATGGCACTGGACGTACGGCCGAAGTCGACATGACGACGGGAGGTCAGCACGGGCAGCACCGGGTCCGCGCAGCTGAGCGCTCCCATCGCCACCCCCTGATTCCTAGTTTTCCTACCTGGCTGCTAGGGATCGTGGCAGAAGGTGATACCGACCCCAAGAGGCCGTTCACATGACGGACATGGCTATCTCAATAATTGGGATCCCTTCGGGCGGGCCGAGTTCCTGGGCGTATGACGTCGCCGCTCGTCATGAGCGATTCGGTGTGGCCCGAGGGGCGGCGCAAGGGCATCGTTCCACCGTAGGATCCGGCGATGCGCGGCCTGCACCTGCGATCCAGCACGTCGCACACGGCTCGCTGTCCCTCGGCCAACTTCTCCCAGCGTCCCCGGAAGGACACGAGGACAGTCCGCCGGCACCCTGGCACTCCTTGTCGGCCCAGTCGGTCGGCGGTGATCCGGTCGATACCCGGAAGGGTGCCGTTGAGGATCACGAACGCCTTGTGGCCCCGCGGCGCGGCCGGCGGTCGCGAGCGAGCGTGGACAGGACGTGCACACTGGGCGCGGTCCTGGTGGGCAGAGATCACACGCTGCCTGTCGCAGGGCTGCGCCGCGGTGGCGTGCGAGTTCGTTCGGCGGCGCAGCCACTGTCCAGGACGTGTGCACGGTCGCGCTGCCCGCTGCGCCGGCCGACCACCACCCCGGCTATCGGGAGCCTGCGACGGTCCGCATCAGCCAGGTCCGCTACGACGGCCGTGGCCGCGACGGCCGCTCCAACCGGGCGCCGAACAAGACACCTCAGGTGCCTGACACGTCACGTCGTCTGTTGCCGCTTACTCGGCATCGAACAGTGCGTCCAACGTGTCTCCGATCCGGACGAGGTCTCGGCGGAGAGGTCGGGCGCAGCCCAGTGATGCGTGCGTGCGCGGTCGACGAATGCCTGGTCCACCGGGACGTGGTAGCGCTCGACGTAGTGGGGGAGGTCTGAGTATCAGAACCACTCGCCATGGTGTGCAGTTCCAACGCGCCGATGAGCTCCTTGCCGCTGCTCAGGACGTCGTGGACCGGTGTGCCGCTGACTGCGAGCGGTGATCCTGAACGGAGGCAGCCCACGAGTTTCTCCTCGTCCGGAGAAGCTTGGTCACGTACGGATTCACGGAGCGCAGGGCCGTCAGGGCGTCCGTGTTGCAACTCCTGGAATTCTCCGATGAGCCGGTTATGAGGAAAGGACGCGTCGGGCCACGCGCGGCAGCCTAGTTCAGGTGTGGGTAACCGCAACTGGAGTTCACGCGGGTTCCTTGAGACGTACTGCGGTCGCATCCGTGCAAGTACGCAGGTGAGCACCCTGCACCGGGCGAATCAGCGAGCGTACGAGATTCTCGCGCTCACGGGCAGCTTCCGCGAGCTGAGCCGGGAACTTGCCCGTGAGTGCGGCAATCCGGAAGATGCGCGTCAGTCAATCCACGCCTCGCCGTGTCGATGCCGGCCCAACCCGACAGCTGAGAACTCGTCCTCGCCGGCGATTGCCAGTACGCCCAACCGCCGCAGCGCTTGAGAGATCGGACTGCCGGCTGGCGGGAAGGGCCGGCCCTCCTCCACGTGAAGCGGGCCCAGCACGATGGTGCCGCCATCCCACACGGCAGCCCGCTGCTCGCCCACGCCGCCGAAGTACTCGGCTTCCACGTAGGCCACCGGCCCACCGACTGACCAGGCAGCGAGGGTCTTCTCGAATCCTCCTGGCAACCGCCAGAACCCCAACGCGCCTATGCCGCTGCCGTCTGCGACGGAATCGAACAGGGCGTCCGTCATCGGCATCATCGACAGCCCGTGTCCGATCGACGCCAGCCGAGCGGCAGGCAGGTTCCGCGCCACACCCCGCAGCGCCTCCCCGTCAGCGATCACTGCTTGCAGGTCGTAACCCATCCCAACGCCCCCTCCAGATCGGAGGCCCCCATCTTGTCCCAGACGACGAACGCGAACCCGCGTGGTACTCCCTCCCAGGACCACCACACCCCCAGCGGGTTCTCGCCGGAGCACCGTCCAGATCGCTCAAACCCGCTGGTTTCTGCCTGCACTTCGCAGGAAGCGCTCGATCGCCCCGGGACCAGAGTTCTCCTGGTGGGCGGCGTGAGGGTGGGGGAGGTCCTCGAGGGTCAGCCCCGTGATCCCGGCCTCGGGCTCGCGGACAGCGAGGGCTTGCACGAGCGTTCCATTCCGAGGCGGATTCAGTGGCCGCGAGACCCGGACGTGGGGCCGTCTCCGCCCGAGGGCGAGTGACACACGTCGGCTCTCTTCGTCCTTTTCGTCGCAGCGGTACGGCCGGTGGGGACAGTCGAGGTACCGCGATGGACGTGGCCACCGGCAGGTGATCCGGCCGCGTGGACCAGCGTGATCAGTGACAGCGACCCGACGAACGCGACATAAACGAGGCTGGTGGTCCGCAAGCCCCAGACCGGTGTGAGGAAGCCGGCCGCGAGGGCGGGAAGACTCAGGGCCGCATAGCTCACGACGTACACGGCCGAGAACACGCCGGAGCGTGACTGCGCGGTGGTGACCTCGCCGATGGCGCGGAGGTTGCCGTTGTACGTCAGGCCGACGCCGAGGCCCGCCACGACGGCCCCGCAGGCGTAGACGTACGGGGACGGCAGCGTGATGGCCACGGCGAGCCCGGCCGATCCGAGGGTGAGGAGGGCCCCGCCCAGCAGCGTGGCCCGCCGCACCGTGTGCCGGGCTGACCACATACCGCCCAGGCCGCCGGCCAGGAACAGCGCGGCGATGTCCATGCCGCCCGCGGCGCCCCGGCGAACGTGGAGCACACCGGTGACCACGGACGGGGTGAGGGCGAGGAACAGGCCCGTGACGGACCAACCCGCCACCAGCGCGGGTACGGCGGCCAGGAACCGGTGCCGGGAGCCGGGCGGGACCCGCACGCTCGGGCGGAACCTTGGCGGTGCGTCCGGCGCCGGTGCCGCGGTCTCGGGGATGTACCACACCGCCACCGTGAGGAGCAGGAAGACGCAGGTGAGGACGGGGAAGACGCACGTGTCCGGGTGGGCCACCGATTCGACCAGCAACCCCACCACCGCGGCGCTGGCAGCCAGGCCCACGCTCGTCCCGACCGCCGTCACCGTGGTCCCCGCGTGCGGGCGTTGCGACGGCGAGAGGTCCACCAGCCCTGCGGCCAGTGCTCCGACGGCGGTTCCGGTGGCGAGACCCTGCACGGTCCGTGCGACGACCAGCGACAGCACACCGCCGGCCGTCCAGAAGATCGCGGTGCTGGCCGTGGCCAGCAGCAGCGCGGCGAGCAGCACGGGACGGCGACCCAGGCGGTCGCTCACCGGTCCCAGGAGCAGGAGCGCTCCGAGGAGTCCCACCACGTACACCGCGAAGACGACCGTCAGCAGGGTGACCGAGAAGTCCCAGCGTCGCCTGTACAGGGGGTAGATAGGGGAGGGCGCGCTCGCGGCTGCCATCAGCACGACCGTGGTGACCGTGAGCACGCCGAATGCTGCGCGTCGGCTCAGACGAGGAGGCGTACGGCGAGAACGCGACGAGAACATCGGACCGGTCCTGGCTTCCACCGGGTCACCGCGGCCAGGGGGCGCCGAGGACGCGCTCCACCGTGGACCCGCGCCGGAACCCGGGGACGAAGTGTTGGAGGATGTCCGCGTTGAGGGTCCCGTAGGCGGTGTCCGGGCGGTCCTTGAACGTGCGCGCGTGGAGGGAGCCGGAGAGAAACACCCGGCGCGAGTGGTGGAAGATCAGGGGATTCGTCCTCTCTCTGAGGAATTCCGTGACCTCCGCGACGACCGAGGTATCGGGTAGTCCCACCCCTGCGATGGTGTCGGCCATGATGCCCGCGCTTTCCGAATGCGATGTGCTGCGAGTGGACCGTGCGTCCGTACTCCACGGTGCCGACCACACGGGCCCCGGCGCCGCCTCGGTCCGGCCATGAACCACTCGAATCCGGTCGTCGCACGAGCAACCACCCGCTGGAAGATCGCGAGCGAACTCGTCAGCACAGCGCCATCGCACGCGGCTGTTCCGGGAGGTGCCGGGCACCGCACCGACCCGGTGCCTCGAGTGGCGCCTCTGCGCCAGACGGCCGGCCGCACGCGACGCCGTCCACGCCGCGCACGCGACGCCGTCCAAGCCGCGCCCGCGACGCCCCGCCGAGACCGTCCTCACCACCGCCACGCCCCCCCCGAGGCCACCACGCCCCCGAGACCACCACGCCCCCCGAGACCGCCGACCCCCACGACACCACGCGCGTTTCGTGCAGCCCACGCGTGAATCGTGCAGGACGTCAACCCGCCTCCCCTGCATACTCGGTGACGCCGGCGACGGACCGACCGACCGACGTACACGAATCCGGATGACACGCGGAGGCAGAGCGCAATGCGGACGTTCGTCTATACATCCCGCCCCTCGCGGGTGGTGTTCGGGGCCGGCACGGTCGGCCGGGTCGCCGAGGAGGTCGAGCGGCTCGGCTGCTCCCGTGTGCTGCTGCTGGCCGGCCCGTCCTTGGCCGGCATCGCCGCGCGGGTCCGCGAGGTGCTCGGGGACCTGGTCGTCGCGGAGTTCGACGGCGCCGCCATGCACACCCCCGTCGAGGTGACCGCACGGGCGCTCGACGTGCTCACCGAGGTGTCGGCCGACGTGATCGTGGCCGTCGGCGGTGGCTCGACGACCGGCCTGTCCAAGGCGCTGGCCGTACGCACCGACCTGCCCCAGGTGATCCTTCCGACCACCTACGCCGGCTCCGAGGTGACCCCCGTGCTGGGCGAGACCCGCGACGGGCGCAAGACCACCCGGTCGTCCCCGGCGATCCTGCCCGAGACCGTCGTCTACGACGTCGACCTCACCCTCAGCCTGCCGCTGCCCCTGACGGTCACGAGCGGGATCAACGCCCTCGCCCACGCCGTCGAGGCCCTCTACGCGCCCGACGCCGACCCGGTGACCGATCAGCAGGCCCTCGACGCGATCGCCCGCATCGGGCGGGCGCTGCCCCGGCTGGCCGCCGATCCCGCCGACCCGGAGGCCCGGAGCGACCTGCTGTACGCGGCCTGGCTCGCCGGGACCTGCCTCGCCACCGTCGGCATGGGCCTGCACCACAAGCTGTGCCACACCCTCGGCGGCAGCTTCGGCCTGCCGCACGCCGAGACGCACACCGTCGTCCTGCCGCACGCCATGGCCTACAACGCGCCCGCCGCGCCCGAGACCATGCGCCGTATCGCCGAGGCCCTGGGCGTACCCGACGCCCCGAGCGGCATGTACGACCTGATCGTGTCCCTCGCAGGCCCCACCTCGCTGCGCGATCTCGGCATGGCGGAGTCCGACCTGGCCCGCGCTGCCGACCTGGCCGTCGCCACGCCGTACCCGAATCCGCGCGAGCTGACCGCCGACGGCATCGCCGGACTGCTGGCCGGCGCCTGGCGCGGCAGCCGTCCCGAGGGGCCGCCCTCCACGGAGGCCGCGCTCGCCCGGCTCACCGAGGAAGTGGTGGCCAGCTTCGCGCGGACCCCCGACCCCCGGGTCCGCACGCTGATGAGCGACCTCGTCCGCCGCCTGCATGCCTTCGTCGCGGCCAACGACGTCACCGACGCCGAATGGCAGTACGCCATCGACTTCCTCACCCGCACCGGACAGATCTGCACCCCGACCCGGCAGGAGTTCGTGCTGCTGTCGGACACGCTCGGCATCTCCAGCGCCGTCGACCTGCTCACCAACTCGCGCACACCCCACACCACGCCCTCCGCGGTGCTCGGCCCCTTCTACGTGGCGGGCCCGCCCGAGACGCCCCTCGGCAGCGACATCTCCGGCGGACTGCACGGCACGCCGCTGTGGGTGGACGTGCGTGTCACCGACACCGACGCCCGGCCGCTGAAGGACGCGGTGGTGGACGTGTGGCAGTCCAACGAGGACGGCTTCTACGACGTCCAGCTCCCCGACCTGGACGGGCCGGTGCTGCGCGCCCGGCTCCGCAGCGGCGGCGACGGCCGGATCACCTTCTGGTCCATCCTGCCCGCGCACTATCCGATCCCCGCCGACGGTCCGGTCGGGCAGATGCTCGACGCGGTCGGACGCCACCCCTACCGGGCGCCCCACCTGCACTTCATGTTCGACGCGCCCGGCCACCGCCGGCTGGTCACCCAGCTGTTCGTGGCCGGCGGGGCGTACCTCGACAGCGACACCGTCTTCGGGGTCAAGGACGCACTCGTCGTCGGATTCACCCCGCAGTCCGGGCCCACCCCCGACGGCCGCCGGGTCGACGGCGAGTGGCGCCGGCTCGACTACACCTTCCGCCTCGCCCCCCTGGCCGGATGACCGAGGAGCGCCCACCCATGACGGCCCCCGACCCGCACGACCACGACACCGACGTCCTCGTCGTCGGCAGCGGCCCCGCAGGCGGCTCCGCCGCCCTGCTGCTGGCCACCTACGGCATCCGCACCCTGCTGGTGACGAAGTACGGCTGGCTCGCCAACACACCGCGGGCCCACATCACCAACCAGCGCACCATGGAGGTGCTGCGCGATCTCGGCGTCGAGGCCGAGGCGCTGGCCTTCGGCAGCCCCTCGCACCTCATGGGCGACACGGTGCTGTGCACGGCCCTCACCGGCGAGGAGGTCGGCCGCATCCGCAGCTGGGGCACCGGCCCCGCGACGGCCACCGAGTACGCCGCCAAGAGCCCCTGCCAGATGATCGACCTGCCGCAGACCTATCTGGAACCCGTCCTCGTCGGCAACGCGGCGGCCCGCGGGGCCAAGGTGCGCTTCGACACCGAGTTCCTCCGCTTCGACCAGGACGGCGACGGCGTCACCGCACTGCTGCGCGACCGCGTCCGCGGCGACGAGTTCACCGTACGAGCCCGCTACCTGATCGGCGCCGACGGCGGACGCAGCGCCGTCGCCGAGCAGCTGGGCCTGCCCTTCGCGGGCCGCATGGCCAAGGCCGGCAGCATGAACATCGTCTTCAAGGCCGACCTCACCCGGTACTGCGCCCACCGGCCGAGCGTCCTGTACTGGGTACTCCAGCCCGGCGCGGACACGGGCGGTATCGGCATGGGACTGGTCCGGATGGTCCGCCCCTGGAACGAGTGGCTGCTGGTGTGGGGTTACGACATCGAGCAACCGCCGCCGCAGGTCGACGAGGACAGCGCGCGGAAGATCGTGCGCGACCTGGTCGGCGACCGCGGCCTGCCGGTGGAGATCACCTCGACCTCGCTGTGGACCGTCAACCACGCCTACGCCGAGGAGTACTCCCGCGGCCGCGTCTTCTGCGCCGGCGACGCCGTGCACCGTCATCCGCCGTCCAACGGGCTCGGTTCCAACACCTCCGTCCAGGACGCGTACAACCTCGCCTGGAAACTGGCCATGGTGATCCGCGGTGAGGCCGGTCCCGCGCTGCTCGACACGTACACTGCCGAACGCGCCCCCGTCGGACGGCAGATCGTCGAGCGGGCCAACCTCAGCCGCGACCAGTTCGGGCCGATCTTCGAGGTGCTCGGCGTCGGCGGCGGCAGCGACGCGCAGGCCATCGCCGACGGCATCGCGGCGATACGCGCCCGCACACCCGAGGGCGCCAGGAAGCGGCGCCTGCTGGAAGAGGCCGTCCAGCTGAAGAACTACGAGTTCAACGCGCACGGCGTGGAGATGAACCAGCGCTACGCTTCCTCCGCGGTGCTGCCCGATGGCAGTCCCGCCGAAGTGTGGGAGGCCGACCGCGAGCTGGTGCACCGGCCGACGACCCGCCCGGGTGCCAAACTGCCGCACGCGTGGCTCGTCGACGCGCAGGGCGAACGCGTCTCCACGCTCGACACCGTCGGCCACGGTCTTCTCACCGTGCTCACCGGCCTGTCCGGCGGCGTCTGGCACGGCGCCGCAGGGACCTGCGCGGACACCCTCGGCGTCCCCCTGCGCGTGGTGCGGATCGGCGACGAGGACCACCGGGACGCCTACGGCGAGTGGAGCCGCGTCCGCGAGATCGCCGAGGACGGCGTGCTGCTGGTACGCCCGGACGGACACATCGCCTGGCGCCGCGCCACCGCCGCAGAGTCCGACGAGGCGGCGTACGAGGAACTGCTCGGCGCGCTCCGTCACGTCCTGGCGCGCGAGGCCCCGCCCGAGTCCGACGACAGGGTGCAGGTGGACGGAGGGTGCACCGTGGTCCCGTAGCCGGGGACGGCCACGGCGCCCCCGGCGTCGTAATCCGCACGTGGCTTCGGCTGCCTCGGGGAATGCAACGCCGGCGGCGTCGGTTGTCGCCGTACGGCACGTGACCCGGTCCCAGGAGGAAAGGAGAGCTGCGGGCATGGCCCTTTCCGTCGTCCTGGCCGTCCTCGCGGCCACCAGCAACGCGCTGGGGACGGTGCTGCAACGGCGGGCGGCCCTGACCGTGCCCGCGTCGACCTCCTTGCGCCTGGGACTGCTGGCGGACCTGCTGCGCACCCCCGTATGGCTCGCGGGCATCGTCGGCGTGACCCTGTCGGCGGTCCTGCAGGCCGCCGCCCTGGGTTCCGGCTCGCTCGCCGTCGTCCAGCCGGTCTTCGTCCTGGAACTGCCGCTGGCCCTCGTGATCGGCGGGATGGCCTTCCATGTGCGCCGCTCCCGCGCTTCATGGGCGTCGGTGGCGTTGATCGCCGTGGGACTCGCCGTCTTCCTGCTCTCCCTCGCCCCGTCCGGCGGACGGGACCGGGTACCGGCCCTGTGGTGGGCGCCGGCCCTCGCCATCACCGGCGCCCTGGGCGCCGCCCTGGTGCTGGCCGCCCTGCGCCACCCCTTCGGCCCGGCACGAGCGGCCGGCCTCGCCGTCGGCGCGGCCCTCGGCAACGCGCTCGCCGCGGCACTGATGAAGTCGGCCATGGGCGTCCTGGAGGACCAGGGGCTCGGCGCGTTCCTCCTGTCCTGGCAGACGTACGGCTTCGCCGTGATCGGCGGTACGTCCCTCTTCCTGCTGGGCACGGCCATGCAGGCCGGCCCGCTCATCGCCTCCCAGCCGGCGCTGGTCCTCACCGACGCGGCCGCCGGAGTGGTGCTGGGGATGACGCTCTACGGCGAGCAGCCCCGGACGGGACCATGGCTCCTACCGGCGCTGCTCGGCTTCGCCCTGCTCACCTCCGGTGTGTTCGCCCTCGCCCGGACGCGCTGCCTCGCGGGCTGTCTGAACGCCGAGGCGGAGGCACCGCGGCGGGGCAGGGACGACGGCGCAGCCGTACGGGACGACCGGGACGGCACGACGGCACCGCAGCCTCGGACGGGGGCCGCGGCGCCGCAGTACCGGACAGAGTCCGCCACGCCGCAGGACCGTGCGGAGTCCGCCACGCCGCCGGGCCGGGCGGCCGCCTGACCGTCAGCCGATGCGCAGGTCGGCGATCAGGCCGTCGCGCAGGCGGAAGGTCATCGGACCGGTTCCGTTGTACCGGTCGCTGGTGACCTTGAGCGTGACGACGTAGCTGCCCTCCTCCGGTCCGGCGGTCGCGTCGATCACTTCGAAGCGGGCCTGGACGCCGATGTTGTCGGTGCGGTTCCAGTCGAGCACGCCGTCGCGGCCGTGGAAGTCGCGCCCGTAGTCGTACAGGTGGGCGTCCTCGGTGAAGGCAGCGGCGAAGGCCTCGCTGTCGGCGCGGTTGGTGGCGTCGACGAAGGCGCGGACGGCGGCCGGGAGGTCGGCGGTGGGCACGGTGTCTCCTTGGGGTGAGGTGGCGGTCGAGAGGGACTCTTCTCGCGGAGTTGTGAGCGGCTGGGACCCTATGCCTTGAGGAGCGCGGCGGTCAGCTCGTCGGGTCGCGTGAACTGGGCTTCATGACTGCCGGCGAACTCGATGACGGGCGTACCGGGGCCGAGCCGCCGCCGGGAAGCGGGGTGTCCATCCGTACTCCTCCGGCGGCAGAGCCAGGTCCTCACTGCCGATGACGTACGAGGCGGGGATGCCGAGCGCCGCGGGGTCCACGGGGGTGACCGTCTCGGTGAAGTAGCGCAGGGGGTGCGGCACCAGAAGCCCATGGACGAGGCGCTGGGTGCTCTCGTCGGCGTCCTGCATGAAGCCGGCCTTGAAGACCTCGTACGGGAAGACGATGCTGTCGTTCCCGGACGCTGCGGCGATCTGCCGGAACATCTCCGCGTAACTGAGGCGGCACTTCGTCCAGCAGGGACCGCCCCTCCTGCGGCACGAAGGTGCTCCAGTACACGAGCTTGCGCAGCCGCGGTGCCAGCCGCGCCGCCGCCGCGGTGAGCGGATAACCGTCCCAGCTGTGACCTACCACGGTAGGTCCGGCGCCAGTACCCGATGGCCGGTGGCGCGCAGCCGTTCGGCCACCAAGCGCCAGGTCCAGCCGCTGTGGCAGGCGCCGGATATGAGGACATAGGTCTCCGCCAAAGTGTCTCCCAGGACAGGGAGCGGCAGGTTAAGTTATAGATACTGTATGTAATGAAACACTCGCCGGCAATGGGCTGACGCGGGAACGTGACGATGGGGTGCAGCCCATCGGACGCCTCACTGCGGTGCGGCGCCGTGTTGCCCTGATGCGGTCGTCCTGACCGCGGACGTCAGCCCGACCGGCGCAGGGCCGCGGGCGTGGTGCCCAGTCGGGCACGCATCACCCGGGTGAGATGCTCCTGGTGGGAGAACCCGCAGGCGACGGCCACCTCGGTGATCGGTGCGGAACCGGTGCGCAGCATCCGGCACGCTCGCTCCAGGCGCAGAGCGAGCAGGAACTGATGCGGCGTCCGGCCGGTGGTCGCCCGGAACTGCCGGGTGAACTGACTGCAGCTCAAGGAGACCGCTGCGGCGAGGTCCGTGATCGGCAGCGGTTCGGCGAGGCGTGCCTCCATGAGCTCGCGGACGGTGGCGAGCCGGCGTGCCGACAGTCCCGCCCTGCCGCCCTCGGACGACGCGGTGCGGACGCCGTACCGCCGTACGAGCTGTGCGGCGAGCATGGCGGTCAGGTGGTCGGTGTAGGTGCGCGCCGACGGCTCCCACGCACGCACCGCCCCCGCCAGCGCCAGCAGGAGCTGCTCGGTCAGGGGATCCGTCGCGCCGAGTTGTTCGGACAGCTCCATCTGTCGGCTGTCATTGGCCTCGCGCAGGGCTGCGTCGGTCAGGTAGGCGTGCACGGTGTCCAGCCTGCCGCCGAGTTCGACGGCGAGGGGGCGGCCGGCGGGCTGCAGGAAGAGTCCGCCCGCCGGAATGGTGCGCGAGCGCGTGCTCGCGCCGTGTCCCCGCCGGACAGTGACGGGTCCGCTCGTGTGGAGGATGAGGAGGTGGGTGGGGGCGGGACCGAAAGTGGCCCGGTAGGGCTGCTCCTCCTGCGTGGAGAGGTACAGCCGCTCCCACCCGAGACCGGTGCTGCTGTGGCGCTTTCGCACGCCGGGCTGCCGCAGGATGCCGATCGTGTCGGCAGGACCCAGTTCCGCCATGGTGCGACCTCCTCGTGGCACCCAGGTGGTTGAAGTGTAAACCGATGCGCCTAACCCTCAAGCGGTGTGCTGCGCGGACTCTGGGGGTCTTCTCCGAGGCGCGGCCGACCGCCTTTCCGAGACATGGTTGACCGTTGAACCAAATGGTTTAATATTCATCTACCGCGTCGGTGATCGCCACCGCGTCGCACTGTGTCTGTGCCCCGGGTGGCCCTCTTCCGGCGTCTCCAGCAACGCGTCCTGAGGATCGGAGATCACGTCCATGACCACCCCTGTCCGCCTCGCGGTCATCTACTACTCCTCCACCGGCTTCTCGGCCGAGATCGCCAAGGAGATCTCCGAGGCGGCCGAGAAGGCGGGCGCCGAGGTGCGCCTCCTGAAGGCCGCTGAACTGGCTCCCGAGGCCGCCATCGCCTCCAACGAGGCCTGGGCCGCCCATGCGGCCGCCAGCGCGGGCATCCCCGAGGCCACGACCGCCGACGTCGAGTGGGCGGACGCGATCGTCTTCGGCACGCCCACCCGCTTCGGCAACATCTCTTCCCAGCTGAAGCAGTTCATCGACACCCTGGGCGGCCTGTGGGCCCAGGGCAAGCTGGCCAACAAGGTCTACAGCGGCTTCGTGACCACCGCCACCGCGCACGGCGGCCAGGAGTCCACGCTGCTCGCCCTGTACAACTCCATCCACCACTTCGGCGGCATCATCGTGTCCCCCGGCTACACCGACCCCGTCAAGTTCGTCGACGGCAACCCCTACGGCACCTCGCACGTCGACGCCCAGGGCAACAACCCGGTCGGCGAGCAGACCCGCAACGCCGCCCGCCACCAGGCGGAACGCGTGGTCCAGGTCGCCGCCGCGCTGAAGGCCGGTCTCGCCTCCTGAGCCGTCCGGCACGCGGTTGCCCATTGCGGGCACCGTGTGCCACGGGGCGTTCCTTCCGGAGGTGTGAGGAAGGAACGCCCCGCGCGGCGACATGAGGCGTACTTGATCGGGGGTAGGGAGCAGGGCCGGAAGGTGCGCGGCAGAACGTGCCGTCGCACGCGGGAGGGGCTTACTCCGCGGGGTCTTCGTGGAAGGTCGTGAAGGCGGCGACCGGTTCGCGCGGGGTGCGCAACTGGTTCAGGGGGTGCGCCTGATCGGCGTAGCCGAGGGCGAGTCCGCAGACGATCAGCTGGTCGTCCGGGATCAGCAGATGCCGGCGCAGGACCGGTGAGAAGTCGATGAGCGATGCCTGAGGGCAGGTGTCCAGGCCTTCGCCCCGCGCGGCCAGCATCAGGGCCTGCAAGAACAGACCCGCGTCGACAAGGGCGCCCTGCAGCGGATGGCGGCTCGTCGTGAGGACGATTCCGACGGGCGCACCGAAGAAGTCGTAGTTGCGCCGGTGATGGCCCAGGCGCGCGGCGGTGTCGCCGGCACGGATTCCGAGTGTGTCGCGGTACAGGCTCTCGCCGAACCTGCGGCGGCGGGTCCGGAACGGCTCGCGCCATCCGTCCTGCGGGGGCTGGTAGGCGTAGTCCCTTCCCCGTTCCTGTCCCCGTCCCTCGTCGTCGCCGGACTGAGCCTGGAGCAGGGCGGCGGTGAGCGAGCGTTTCGCCGCTCCGGTCACCACGTGCACCTGCCACGGCTGGCAGTTGGAGTTACTGGCGGACCGGGAGGCCAGCGCCAGCAGCCGTTCGACCGTGGACCGGGGAACGGGCGTCGGGAGGAACGCGCGCACACTGCGGCGGCTGCGCAGAGCATCCTCCACGGTCGAGGATGCGGCCGAGGGTACGGGGCTCGGTGCAGGGACGGCCGCCGACGCAGAGGCGACCGAGACCGGCGTAAAGACCGACGTCGGGGTCGAGGCCGACGCCGGGGTCGGGGGGTGGTTCATGGTCGCTTCCATGGTTGGTCAGGTCCTGGCGAGTGCGGGGCCGGTGGAAGCGCACCTGGCCGCCGGGGCGAGCGGCGTGCTTGCCGCGGGAGAACGGCGGGGGTGGGACCACGGTGGCGCCCCGCAGGCCGGGCGGCCGATCAGCCCGTGAGCAGTCACCATCGTGAACTCCTCGTCTTCGATCACGTCACCACGCTCTGTGGTTCACGTCACGCTAAAGGGTAGTTCCATTACAGTCAATAGGTGTAAAGGAAGGGCTGCCCCGCCCTCGGTCAGACGCTCCCGGTCGCCCCGGGGGGTGCCGCCGGTTTCGCGTAGGGTGCTGCTGCGGCGGGGAAGCGTGTGCGTACCCCGGCTCCGACGGGACCTGTGCCGGGAAGGGAAGAGATGGCCAAGGCGAAGACGACGCGCGCGGGCGGGCGAGCCGGCGAGCGGGGGCGCGTGAGCTCGGAACCGGCGGCGCCGACGGGTGGTCGGCCGCGGGATCCGGCGATCGAGGAAGCGATCATCCAGGCCACGCGCAAGCGGCTGGCCACCGACGGCTATTCCTCCATGACGATCGGGGACATCGTCGCCGACGCCGGCGTCACCCGGCCGACGCTGTACCGGCGTTGGGCGAACAAGTACGACCTCGTCATCGACGCCCTGGAGTACGGCCTGCGGAAGCAGCGGGATGCCTACCCCTCGCTGGACCTGGACCAGCTTCCCCCGCGTGAGGCGCTCGTCGAGGCGGTCCGGCGTCTCGACCCCCGCTATCACAACGAGCGGGCCATGGCCCTGCACGGCAATTTCATGGCCGAGGTGGAGCGGGCGCCGGGGCTGCTGGAGCAGCTGCGGGAGCACGGTGTGCGGCCTCGCTGCGAGGAGCTGCTGATGACGCTCGTGTCGCTCCAGCGTCGTGGCGCGGTGCGCGAAGACGTGGACCTCGACATGGTCGTCACCCTCTGCTTCGGCAGCTATTTCGCCGATTACCTCCGCACCGGCCAGGAGGTGCCGGCCGACTTCGCCGAGCGAGTTGTCGCGACGATCTGGCCCATGCTCGCCGTGGACGGCGGCGACCGCGGGGTCTGAGAACGGCTTGCCCGTGCCGCTCGCGAGCGGCAGCGGTCGTCGATCGGCTGCCGATGGCATTTCGTTACAGATATTGACTGTAACGAAATGCTGGGGGATGGTTGTCGCGTCAGACGTAGTGGCGACACGAGAGGAGCCCCGCCCATGAGCGAGGACAGCCGCAAGGCGCTGATCGAGCGCAGCATCCCCTTCCTGGCCGAGGTGAGGAACCGAACCGCAGGCAAGGACCTGGAGAGCTGGCTGAACACGACCTACGGCCCCGACAGCGCCCTGTACCAGGACCTGGCCCGGCTCATCAGGATCGGTGTGCTGGACGAGGGCTGGGCGGCGAACATCGAGGTCGACGGCCCCCGCTACCGCCGCAGCCGCATCGCCGAACCCACGGAAGAGACGCACTACTTCAGCATCACCGCCGTCTACATGAACAGCGTCGAACGCTACCGTGGCCAGTACCACGCCCACCCCTACGGCGAACTCAACCTGGTCGTCCCCATCGACCCCGGCGCCGAGCTGGTGGGACCGAACGGCTGGCAGGGACCGGGCTGGACCGCCCCCGCGCCCGGCAGCCACCACTACCCCGAGGTGCGCGGCGGCGCGCTGATCGCCCTCTTCTACCTCCCCGCCGGACGCATCTCCTACGACATCCGTCCTCCCCGGCGCGCCGACGCCGACGCCGACGCCGTCGCCTAGAACGCGCCTCTGGGCGTGCAACGGTCATCCAGACCGCCGCTGAAAGCAGAGAACCCGTCCCGATCAGAATGGCTCGCGCTCACGACCAGCCGCGACCGCCGGCCCGCGAACATGCTTCGCGGGCCCGGGCTTCACGGTTCCGTGCAGCGAAGACTCCACGCTCGTCCACGCGGACGCCCCGGCTTCCCCATGGAGAAGTCAAGCTCTGTCGGGGGCCGGTGGCCCGTGATCAGTCGAACCAGACCACGAGTCGCACGTGCTCTGGTCCATGCAGCTCGGCTAGCGTCCGCATCACGTCCCAGACGGGTGCCCAGTGGCTCCCAGGCCCGGCGACCGCGCTGCGGCTGCGTGCGCCGGACCTGTCGGTCTCGTCCCGATCGGCAGCTGCCAGCTCGGCCCAGCTGATCCACGTCGTTCCGTGTACGTCCCTTGGCCCGCCAGCCGCGTTGAACGCGTCTCGAAGTCCGTCTGAGGCGTCGTGCGGGAGGCCACGGCCTTCGGTGAGCGGCCGGAACCCGAAGGCATTGCGGACACCGAAGAGGCAGGCGAGTGCGTCATAGGCGTTGCCGGTGTTGAGGAGGAAGAGGTCGATGGCTGCGTGCCAGACCGCGTCCTCGTCGTCCTCTCCCCAGATCCGGGCCAGAGGTCTGCACTCGATCATCCCGCTCACGTCGGTGGACATGTCCGCAGTCTGCCGAGAACCGACAAGGCTCGTCGCCTCGATTTCCAACCGGCAGGCTGGGGCGGTGCGGCTTCGTAGAGGCACCGGTCCGGGATCAGGGCCCACAGCGCGTTGACTCCGCGGCGGGCGAGGGCGATCACAGCCGACAGTGTCGTAGTCCTAGTCGGTGGTGCGCCGTCGCGCCCGTCGCCACGATGGTGCAGGCGGGCGGCTTGCTCCGCATCTGCGCGGCGCAGGCCTCACGCGCCGTAGCTGACCGGCATGCCGAGCGTCCGGCCCAGGTCCTGGACGCTCACGTCGACGCGGTGCAGATGCCGCAGCACCCGACGCGTGGCCCGGGTGTCATCGTCACCCGCCCCGGTTCCTACGGCGGCGAGCCGGGCGGCGACCCCGCAGCCGCCCTCGAGCGCGCGGCCGTCCCTGCCCGCCACTCGGCCGATCAGCGACGCGAGATTGCGGTCGATGCGGCACACTTCCGCCACCAGGGCCTCGTCCACCAGGTCCGCGTCGGTGCCCATGGGCACTCCGGCCCGCGCCATGCCGTCGGCTACTCCGCGGGTGTGAAAGGCGGCCGTCTCCAGCAGCCCCAGCACGGCGAGGGCGGTGCGCCGCCGCGACCGCAGCGGGCTGACCGGGATGACCAGCGGCTCCATCGACACGCGCAGCGCATCCAACGCCGAATCCAGCGCACGGGACGGACCGAACAGGTCCCCGCCGGGCCCGCCGTACCACCGGGCCGACGACTCGGCGAGCGCCACCCGCAGGCGCTCCAGCACCTCGCGCAGCAACTCGTCCGTGCGCTGCCCGGTCCCCACCGGCAGGACGAGGACCGCGGCGACCAGCCCGCTGCCCACGCCCAGCGCGGTCTCCTCGATCCGCACCACCAGCACGGCCGGCGTGAGCGTGTGGAGCAGCGTGTACAGCATGCCGATCATCGTGGTGACGAACAGGGACATCAGCGTGTAGGACACCGCGGTCGTGTAGTACATCCCGAACACGCTGAGGATCGCGAGGGCGAAGGCCCACCGGGAGTCGTGGCCGATCAGTGCGGCGAGGGCCAGGCCGGCGAAGACTCCCGCCACGGTGCCGACGAGCCGCCGCAACCCTCTGACCAGGAGGTCGCCGGTCGAGGCGGTGCCGATGTAGACCACCCAGGAGGTGAACACCGCCCAGTACCAGCGCTGCGGCGACAGCAGTTCTCCGCCCACGACGGCCAGCGCCGACCCGGTGGCCACCTGGAGCGCGGTCCTCGTGGTGGGACGGACACGGACGCACGCCGCATCCCCAGCGTCTTCTGGGAGGTGTTCCTCACGCGACTGTTCCCCGGACCTCGACGTACTCCCGACGACGGGCGCGGTGTTCTCGGCGACGGCCGCGGTGCTCCCGGCAGCGGTGGCAGGACTCCCGGCCACATCCCCGATGCCCTCATCGGGCGTTGCAGCCGAGTCGCGTAGGACGGAGGCGAGTTCACCGACCGAGCGGAAGACGTCCTGCAGCGCCGGTGACGCGTCGGGCAGGCGCTCCTCGCCGCCGCAGCCGGGCGGCAACCGCCGACGGGTACGGTCACCGGCCGGCAGCATCCGACCGGCACCCAACGCGCCGCGCAGTGCGCGCAGTTCACCGATCACGGTCGTCAGCGCCGCCGCATCACGCCCGTCGACGGCCGGCCCCACCAGGCGGGGCGAGCTCCGATGCCGGGTCAGCGTGGTGATGTCGGCTTCCGGCCACAGGAATCGGAGCACGGTGATGGCCAGCCGTTCCACCGCCGTCATCGCCTCGACCACTTGGCCCCGGCCCTGGAGCGGCGTGGCGGCGCTCCGGCCGGACGCGCCGCCGGCGGGCTGCCGGTCCCGCACCATCGAGGCGGCCCCGTGCAGGTGGACCACGCGCCGGCGCAGGCCGTCGACCGCCCGCTCGGCCCGTGGAGCCTGTGGGCCGCCCTCGGCCACCTCGATCAGTGCGTCGAGCACATGAGCCAGCCGTATTCGGAAGGCCCGGTGCAACCGTGCCGACGTCCGCTCCTCGCTCGCGCGCAGGACGGCGAACCGGACCAGCGCCGAGCTGCCGAAGGCCACCGTCACGGCGAGGAACAGCTGCGGCAGGCGTGCCACGCGGGCCTCGAGGAACTGCGTCACGAAGAAGAGCTGGAAGGCGAAGACGCCCAGGGTGGTGGCGCGCGGACCCAGTCGCCGGACATGGAGGGCGGCGAAGATCAGCAGCACGAACACCACGTCCGCGACGACCCGGTACGGCGTCAGCGCGCTGCCGAGCGCCGTGATCGCGAGTGCGACGGGCACCCCGGCGGCGAGGGTGAGCGCCTGGTCGCGCGGGCGGGGCTCGGTCACCGCGACCGTGCTCACCATTGCCGTGAGAGCGCCCGTCACGAGGACGGGCACCGTCGCGTGCAGCGCGGCCAGGACGCCGAGGGCGAGCAGCACCGCGCACACCGTGCCGCCGGCCGACAGCAGCCGGATCAGTCCGGGATCGGAAGCCAGGAACCGGTCCCGGACGCACGCCGTCTTCCGCCAGAGCTCTTGCATGCCCGCCTGCTCCTCTCACCCGGGCGATGGGGAGCGGGTCACGCAGCCGACCGGTCGAGCGAGGCCAGGAAGTCGTCCACGCCGACGACGCTGTGGGAGACCATGTTCAGCCCCCGCATCATCGCCTGGTACGTCACCAGGCCGCCGGGAGCGGCGATCGCGTCGGTGAAGGTCGTGACGTGGTAGCCGCGCTCCATGGCGGTACGGGCCGTCGACTCCACGCCCATGATCCCCGAGACACCGGCGATGGCCAGGTACTCGATGCCGCGTCGCCGCAACTGGAAGTCGAGGTCCGTGTGGGGGAAGACGTCGATGCCCTGGTGCGGCGGGAGGATCAGGTCGCCCGGTTCGGGAGCGAGGTCCTCGTGGAACCGGGTGCTCCAGGTCCCGGCCTCGAACATCCGCTTGTCGAACATCTGGCGGTGGATTCCGGAGACGTGCTTCCACGACGTGTAGTCCGCGTCCGCGAAGGCCGTCGTCGAGTACAGGAGGGGTATGTCCCCGCGCCGCCGCACTCCGGCGATCAGCTTCTTCAGGGCGTCGATCGTGCCCAGGCGCTCGTACTCCGGGGCGTAGACGGCGTACCCCTTGCCGTCCTCGGAGAAGTTCTCGTTGACCAGGTCCACGAGGAGCAGCCCGACTCGGCCGCGCTCGTAGTCACTCGCCATGACCTGTCCTCCACTCTGGAAGTCGCCGGACCGGCTCGCCGGCTCCGGCTGTTTAATTACAGATAATGACTGTAACGAAACTTGGGTCGTCTGTCATCCCTTCCGCGCCGCGCGACCGACCCGGCGGGCCGGCCGGCCGCGCTCTTGTGGGAGCCGTCGCGACGGTGGACCCCGGCGGCCTGCCTGTCCCGATTCGGGTGAGTCGTGGCCGGACCGAGGCGGCGCCGGACGCCGGGTGGGGCGCAGTGTGGAGGACGGACGCACCCGTCCATTCGTGGCAAACCCAGAACCGGAAGGCCAAGAGGTCATGAGCGAGATCATCGCCGGCGTCGAGATTCCCGAAACAGCGGCGGTCGCCGAAGCGAGCCGAGTGATGCAGAAGATGACCAGCCCCCTCATCTACCACCACTCGCGGCGCGTTTTCGTCTTCGGCGCCATCCATGCCCGCAGGCTCGGCCTGGAGGCCGACCCTGAGCTGCTCTATCTGTCCGCCATGTTCCACGACACCGGACTCGTGACGCCGTTCTCCGGCGAGGAGCAGCGCTTCGAGGTCGACGGAGCCGACCACGCGCGCAAGTTCATGCTCGAACACGGCTTCTCCGCCGCGGCCGCCGACGTGGTGTGGACGGCGATCGCGCTGCACACGACACCCGGGATTCCCGGGCGGATGGGCCCGGAGATCGCCGTCACGAGCTTCGGTGTCCTGACCGACGTGCTGGGGTGGGGCCTGGACGAGCTGGACCGCGGTGAGGTGGACGAGGTCGTCGCCGCCCATCCGCGCGGCGACTTCAAGAACGAGTTCCTGCGGGCCTACGTCGACGGGCTCAAGCACCGTCCGGAGACCACGAACGGCACCGTGAACTCGGACGTCCTGGAGCACTTCGTCCCCGGCTTCCGTCGCGTCACCACGGTCGAGCGCATGGTCGGCGCCCCCTGGCCGAGCTGACTCCGGACCGGCCCGACGGACGACGACACCCGGCGAACCGCCGCGCCTGATGCGCGTGTTGGCAGCCGGCCGCCCGAAGCCATGGCCCGGGCACGCGGCAGACGCCCGCACGCCCCACGAGCCGAGCCTCGCCGGACCACTCCCTCCGTCCGTCACCGCAACACCCACCCGAACCACAGAGCACACACCGCACGAAACGAACGAGTCGAAGGAACCATGACCGACACCGACATCCAGCGCGTCAACATCGGCAAGCAGCACCCGGCCGCCTACAAGACCCTCATCGCCCTGTCGTCGGAGGTGGACGCGGCCGCCGCTGCCGCGGGCCTGGACCCGCTTCTGGTCGAGCTCTTGAGGATCCGCACCTCCCAGATCAACGGCTGCTCGTTCTGCTTGCGCATGCACACCCGCGACGCCCTGGCCAAGGGCGAGAACCCCGACCGCATCGCCGTGCTGCCCGCGTGGGCCGAGACCGGCTACTTCTCCGCGACCGACCGCGCGGCGCTGCGCCTGACCGAGGCGATCGCCCGCGTGGCGGACGGACACGTCGCCGACGAGGACTACGCCGCCGCCGCAGCCGTTCTCGGCGCGGAGCAGATCTCGGCCGTCGCGTGGCTGGCGACCGTGATGAACGCCTTCAACCGCGTCGCGATCACCAGCCGTTACCCCGTCGGCAAATGACCAGGCACGGCATCCTTCCCCGGCCGGCCCGGACACGCCTCGGCACCGTCCGGGCCGACCGCGTGCCACCGCGAGGGCGCCGTGGTCCGTCCCCCCGAGCCGACCGCGGCGCCCCTCGCGGACGCATCCCGGCGACGACGGAGGCGGGTTGCTCACCTCCGGTGAGCTCAGGCGTCGCCCATGACCAGACCCTCGATGGTGTGCTTCTGCGTGACGGGGACCAGCTCGTCCACGACCGGGCAGTCGAGATGCCGGCGCACCCGCTCCGGCAGCCGCTCCCAGAAGCCGTGCGTGACGGCGAGGTCGTGCCGCTCGCCGTTGTTCGCCTCGGGACCGTCGACGCCGAGGACGAGGACGGGGCGGGACCGCGCGGAGCGGTTCTTGGTGCCGCGGTGGATCGTCAGGGCCGTCCGGGCGGAGATGTCACCGCGCCGCGGGTACTTGCGCACGGCACGCTCGACGTAGCGGTCGTACCGCGACTTGGGCGGAAACATGCCGTGCTCGAACTCGGGGCCGTCGTCCCACTGGGTGCCCGGGGCGATCTCGAAGGGCCCCATGTCCTCGGTGGTGTCGACGGTGGTGACGTTGAACGCGAGCGAGGTCAGACGGCGTTCCCTGCGGGTCTCCTCCGGCATCGGGAAGTCCCGGTGCCACGGCTGGTTCACGGCGCCCTCCAGCGGTACGTCGAAACCGACCTCGACGATGCGGTAGTCCGGGCCGAGCACGACGGTGCACAGGGAGCGCACCCAGGAGTGGTCGACGAGGTCCACGAAGCCCCTGATCTGTTCGGGATGGATCTCGACGTAGTAGCGGTTCGGGCCGCGGCCCACCGCGCCGCCCGGCCGCGACAGCGCTTCCTCGAAGGCGAGGTCGATGTCCTCGCGCAGCCTGTCGGCCCAGTCCACGCTGAACGCGCCCTTGCGGGCGGTGATGCCGTCCGAGTAGATGGCCTCCACGTCGGCCGTCACCTCGGCGTCAAGGGCGGAGGGATCGATGCCGGGAAAGAGATGTGCACTCACGAAGCGGCTCCTCGGGTGGGGACGGGTCCATATTGCAACGTTGCATTCCACGTAGCAATACCTACGAGCGTCCCGTTTTCAGCGCCTCCGGCCGCGTGCGAAAATGACCGGCGTGACCAGCCGCCTCAAGGACGTCGCCGCCCTCGCCGGGGTGTCGATCAGGACCGTCTCCAACGTCGTCAGCGGCTCCGGTGCCGTCGCCGAGCACACCCGTGTCAAGGTGCAGGCCGCGCTGGACGAGCTGGGTTACCGCCCCAACGTCGCCGCCCGTAACCTGCGGGCCGGCCGGACGGGGCTGATCGGTCTGGCCATCCCGGAACTGCACTCCCCGTACTTCAGCGAGTTGGCGGGGCTCGTCGTGCAGGCGGCGCAGCAGCGGTCCTGGACGGTCGTCATCGACCAGACCTTCGGCGACGCCGACGCCGAGCGCCGGCTGCTGGAGGGCAGCGGCGGACGGCTCGTCGACGGGCTGATCATCAGTCCCTGGGCCCTCAGTCCCGAGGAACTCGCCGCGCGCGCCCAACGGGTGCCCCTCGTCTTCCTGGGCGAGCGCAGTCCCGGCGGCCTCGCCGACCGGGTCGCCGTGGACAACGTCCTGGCGGCCGACGAGGCGACCTCCCATCTCCTCGCCCTGGGCCGCCGGCGCATCGCCGCCCTCGGTCTGCAGCCCCGCCTCCACAACGGCACCGCCCGCCAGCGTCACGCGGGCTACCACGCGGCGCTCGAACGCGCCGGTCTCGCCCCCGACCCCGCCCTCGAACGAACCGTCGGGACCTTGCACCGCGCGGACGGCTACGCGGCGATGTCGGCGCTGCTCGACGAGGGCGTCGAGGTCGACGCCGTCTTCGCCTTCACCGACGAACTCGCTCTCGGCGCGCTGCACTGCGCCCACAACCGGGGGCTGCGCGTCCCGGAGGACCTGGCGGTCATGGGTTTCGACGGCATCGACGACGCCCGCTTCGCCAACCCCGCCCTGACGACGGTCGTACCGGACAAGCGACAGATCGCCGAGCGCGTCCTGCAGTGTCTCGCCGACCGCATCTACAGCCCCTCCTCGGCGGTGCCGCCCCAGGACATCGTCGTCCCCCATCACCTGGAGGTCCGGGCCAGCACAGTGGGGCGCGAGACGGAAGGCCCCGAGCCGACGCGCTGACATCTCCGCGCCCGGTGCAGCCGTCGGCGTAACCCCTTTCCCCTTGCGTGGTAACAGAGTTCGGCATCCCGGCGCCCGCTAGGGTGGGACTGCTGTGGCCGAGATCTTGAACGGAACCGGGAGCGAGGGCTGAGGTGCCGGACACGAGCGAACCCGCGGCGGAGGGAGCTTCCGAGCGCGTGCTGAATCCGCTGTGGATCATCTCCCTCTTTCTGGGTCTGGCCGAGGTGACGGTCGGGGTGGCGGCCACCCAAGCCCAGGGCTGGATCCAAGGGATGCTCGCGATCTTCTCCGTGGCCTTCCCGTCCGCCGTCGCAGTGGCGTTCTTCCGGATCCTGCTCACCCGCCCGTTTGTGCTGTACGCGCCGCGGGACTATCCGAACTCGCCGAGCATCGAGGCGTATGTGACCGCCGTGTCAACGGCTGCCGGCCGCAACGTCGAGAACGTCGAGGCTGCCGTCAGGCTGGCCGTCGAAGAGGTCGTTGTTCCCCGGCTGCCGACAGCCGATGCGGACAGGACTCAAGACCTGGTCGAAGACGCCGTGCGGGCTGCGGTCGGTGACTTCCAGCGACGCTCGGTACAGGTGGACCTGAGCGGCATCGACCCCTCGATGCAGGTCGCAGTGCTCACGTTTCCGTTGGATGAGGTGACGGTGTCCCACTTGCTGGACACCGTCTACCTGACCATCTCCGACCACGTGGACGCGTACGCCTACGAACGGCAGTGGATCCTCGTCGACGCCGCCACAGGACGCCCGTTCAGGGGAATCGGCAGTACCTCCATCTCTTCGGGAGGCATACCGGGGGAGGACAGCCGCAACCTCCGGCAGATAGGCGTGCGCCCGGGCAGCCGCCTACTGGCAAAGCGCCTACTGCCGGGCGGACCTCAGCTCTGACGCACGGTTTTACAGGTACGCGGCTGGGGCAGGGCTGTGCCGAGCGGTCGGCCTGACGCGGCGGCTGCCTGACGGGCGGGGCCGATGGACATCGTGGACGAGCCGGACGGCCCCGGCCGCGCCATCACCGGTCACACGTTCGGCCGACTCAGCACACGATCAGCCTGCGCAGCGGGAAGGGATGCGGGGACCGTGGCCACGAGGCCAGGGAGTGCCATGTACGGGACGAGCACCACCCGCTCCAGGACGCGACCATGCAGACATTCCTGCCCTA
Source organism: Streptomyces sp. NPDC048192 (assembly GCF_043202415.1). NCBI lineage: Bacteria > Bacillati > Actinomycetota > Actinomycetes > Kitasatosporales > Streptomycetaceae > Streptomyces > Streptomyces sp. NPDC048192. Next base: position 167,916 of record NZ_JBIDAL010000018.1, on the reverse strand, counting down.
TGCCGATTTCCGGCGCTCCGCCCTGCTCCTGGACCGTCGCCGCTTGGGCAAGCAGCGGGTCGAGGCGCTTCAGGTCCTTCGCGGCCTGACCGTTCCCGGATACGGCTGGCGCAGGCACCCGGCCGTGCGCATGTGGAGCGGATACGAGGAAGCCCTGGTCCGCTACGGGCTCGAGGTCTGCCGGGTCTGGCGCGAGCAGGGGCATCAGGACAGCTGTGCCGCGTCGCTGATCGCCGGATACGCGGCAGGCCGTCCGGGTGCTCAGGTGCGCGAGCAGCCCGCGCTCGCCGCCGCGGGGGAGCTCCCGCCGTGGCTCGGTGACGAGGCCTTCCACCGCAGCCATCAGTCCGCGCTCGTCCGCAAGGACCGGGACACGTACGCGGCCGTGTTCCCCGGCGTTCCGGACGATCTGCCCTATGTGTGGCCGTCCTCCGACCGGGAAGGGGAGGCGGCCTGAAACCTTCCGTGCGGAGCAGGTACGCGTGGCGTGCCGACCACCGGCTCGGCATGAGGGCCGGTGGTTCCATGGCGGCCGTTTCTTTGGTGGCCGCCTGCGCCTCATCCTGGGGCGACTCGGTGGATCGCCAGTGCGTCGAAGCGGTGCATCCTCGCGTCGGAGGGCGCGCACACCAGACGCCCGACCGTGGAGGAGGGACGGGACAGCGGGTGCTCGCCGCGCAGGGCGGCCTCGACGAACCGGCTCAGCCGGTCGGCACATCTGCGGTAGAACCGCAGTTGGGTGCGGCGGCCGAACAGGCGCCATCCGAGGGCAGTGATCCGGTCCAGTGTCGGGGCGCCCTGCGAATGGCATGTGACCACGAACAGCACCTCGCCGGTGTCCTGCCGCTTGACGACCTCGTAGGTGACCTGGCCGCGTTCCAGGTGGCCCTCCAGGGTCTCGTAGGCCCATCCCCAGACGCGGTCGGTCTCGTCGCGGGTCTCGTCCACCACCTTGGTGACGCGCACACCGCAGTAGAAGTGCATGCCGTGGAACCGGGCCTCCAGCAGCATGTCGCGGCCGAGCAGCGGTGCGGCCGGGTCGTAGAGTGCCCGCACGATCTCCGGTGGCGAGAACTCGTAGTCGCGGACCAGGCGACAGGCCTGCTCCCAGGGGCCTCCCGGCTCCGGCGTGCCCGGTCGCTCCGCGGGCAGCGCGGTGCGGTGGACGTCGATGTTCCAGGAGGGCCGGCGTACCTCGTCGACCGAGTAGTTCACGCGTGCGTTCGCGAGGTTCGCCCACACCTGTGCGGCGTCGAGCCGTCCGAAGCCCCAGTCACCCAAGGAGATCACTCGAACTGTCGAGCGAGTCGCCGATCAGCCAGAGAGTAGGCGGCCACAGACCCACGAAGAGTGCGCGCCGCTCGGCGTTTCCCCGCTGCTCCTGGTCGACGGTCTTCGCGCGCACCCACAGCGTCACGCACAGACCGACGGTGGCGAGGGAGGCGAGGTGCAGATGAGCACTGCGCACACCAGCACGGTGCAGGAGCCGTACCACCATGGGGAGCCTCCGGGGTCGCTTGCCTATGACGGCATCACGTGGTGAGTACCTTTTTGTCAGGGTATACACCTGTTAATGATGTTTCGTGGGATCTCTTCGGGTCGAGGGTGGGGAATGACGCGTCCACAGTGTCCTCGGATGGTTGCCGTGCTCGCGCGGTGGCTGCTCGGCACAGGGTTGGTCACGTGGCGCTACCTGTGGGAGACGACGCCTCTGCACCGTGGCGGTGAGTGCCGGGGTGACGAGTCGGACCTTCCACCGCAGTTGTCGCCCGAACTGGTCGATGGCCGGGTGCAGTTGGCGCAGGACGGCTGTGGTCCCCTGTTCCACCGCCTCTTTCGCGTGCGCATCGCGGACGCCGACATCGGTCCGGAAGCCCTCATCGAACGGATCTGTTGCGACTTCAAGCGGTTCGTGCCGTCCGAGGTCGTCGACGTCCACACGGGTGAACTCCGCGACCACGGTCTCGACGTCGCCGACGAACTGCTGGTGGAGATGCCAGGACCCTGGAACGGACCCGTCAAGGTCGTGCGCCGCGACGCCGATCTGCTGCACCTGGTGACGCTGCGCGGTCACATGGAGGCCGGTCAGGTGCAGTTCCGTGCGCGCCAGGACGACGGCCTGCTGGTGTTCGAGATCGAACTCTGGGCGTGCCCGGGCAACCGGCTGGTGCATCTTCTGTACTCGCACCTGCGCTTGGCGAAGGAGATCCAGCTCAACATGTGGGTCCGGTTCTGCCTGTCCGCCGCCTCGATGTCGGGAGGACGACCGGTCGACGGTGTGCACATCTCCACCCGCCGGCTGGATGCGCCCGAAAGGGCACCGGCCAGCCCGCTGCCCTCGGTCGGGAAGAGCTCTTCGGGCGGGGTGCCGAGCCGGGCGGCACAGCCGACGGGAGGGCTGCGCGAACCCGGCGCCCATCGGGACCGCCGGCGAAGGAACGACACGTGACGGCCAACCCGCTACGGGACCGGATCGTCGTGATCACCGGAGCCGCACGCGGGCTCGGGGCGGCACTGGCGCGCGAACTGGCCCGGCGGGGGGCGCGCCTGGCACTTCTGGGCCACGAGGGGCCCGAGCTGGATGTCCTGGCGGCGTCCCTGCCCACCACGGCACTGGCCGTCGAAGTCGACGTCACCGACAGCTCCGCGCTGGACGAGGCGGCAGGGCACGTCCGCGGCCGCCTCGGCCGGCCGTCGGCGGTCGTGGCCAACGCGGGAATCGCCGAGGGAGGCCCTTTCGCGACGTCGGACCCCGCCTCGTGGCGCCGTGTCATCGATGTGAACCTGACGGGCAGTGCCCACACGGCACGGGCGTTCCTGCCCGACCTGACGGCGACGGCGGGCTACTTCCTGCAGGTGGCGTCGCTTGCGTCTCTCGGAGCCACCCCCATGATGAGCGCCTATTGCGCCTCCAAAGCGGGTGCGGAAGCCTTCGCGCACACCCTGCAGGCCGAGGTGGCGCACGAGGGGGTCGCGGTGGGCGTCGCCTATCCCGCCTGGGCGGACACCGACATGATCCGCGCAGCCGAAGGCTTCCCGGCCCTGCACAACCTGCGCGTGCGCATGCCCCCTGGCGTCCGGACCATCCATCCGGCCGATGCCGTCGCCGTCCGCCTGGCGCGCGCTGTCGAGCGCCGCAGCACGGCTGTGTACATCCCGGCGTGGCTGCGTCTCGTGCAGCCCCTGCGCTGGGCGCTGCCGCCCGTGGTACTACGGCTGGCCCGGCACGATCTGCCCCGCTGGGACACGGGACACCCGCTGAGTGCCACGGGCAGGCTGGGCGCCGGCGGACGGGCCGACCGCGCTGCGGCCGCACAGGACGACGGCCGGCAGCGCTGATCCACCTCCACAGCGCCGGACGAGAGCGGGACCACGTCGGACTGTCGCGGGACAGCGCCCGGGCGGGACAGCCCCGCGTCGCGGCATCGCCCGGAGACCCCCACGCTGGAAGAGCAGCAGCCGGACCGTCGAGACCGGCGCGAAGGAGAACCGGCACGGCGAAGAAGCGCGACGGCGAGGCCGCGGGCCGTATGGTCCGGGCTTCGCGGTGATGGCCGGCAAGGCGCAGGGCCGGCGCGGCCTTCGATCCGTCGCTCCCACAGGGCGATCGACAGCACCCGAAGGAGTCCGTAGATGAACGCCCCACCGCATGCCGGCGCGCGCCGGCGCCGTCCAGCCGGACAGGGCGCCGACCTGAAGCTGCTCGGCATCTATCTCAACGACCACCTCGCCGGCGCCACCGCCGGAGCCGCACGCGCCGCCCGTCTGGTGCGCGCCTCCCGGGGTTCCGCGCTCGGCCGCGCCCTCGGGCCCGTCGCGGTGGAGATCGCCCAGGACCGGGCAGCGCTGTTGGCCATCATGCGCGATCTCGGCGTTCCCGTTCGCCGCTACAAGGTGTACGCGGGATGGGCCGGTGAGAAGGCGGGGCGTCTGAAGCCCAACGGCGGCCTGGTACGTCCCTCTCCGCTGGGCGTCGTGCTGGACCTGGAAGCGCTGCGGCTGGCGACCGAGGGGAAGGCGGCTGTGTGGCAGACCCTGAGCCGACTGAGCGCAACCGACGAGCGCCTGGACAGCACACGGCTCGAGACGCTTCTGGAACGCGCCCGGCGGCAACAGGACACCATCGAGGAGTGGCGGGCCCGCAAGGCTGAGGCGGCGTTGCGTGGGACGGCCGACTGAATCCGCGGCCACAAGCTGCTGCGGCCCTACGTCCGCCCGTCGCCCCGTCGACCCGTAGCGCGCGGCAGCCCTGCGATCAATGGCGCCTGGGGAGACTTACGAGCCCGGGCCGGTGTGCGGGATGCGCAGGGCGAGCAGGGCGAGGTCGTCGTGGCCGTCGCTGGGGTGGTGGTCGGCCAGGGTGCGGCACCACTGGTCCAGGGGCAGGTGCTGGTGGGCGCGGGCGAGGGCGGCCAGTGCGTCCAGGCACTGCTCCAGGGGGCGGTCGGGGTGTTCGACCAGGCCGTCGGTGAAGAGCAGCACCGTGTCCCCGGGGGCCAGGACGTCCGTGTGGTCGGGGCGGGGCAGGTGCTCGTCCACCCCGAGGGGGAGCCCGGGCTCGCCCTCCAGGTAGCGGGTGTGCCCGTCGGGGGTCATCACCAGCGGAGGCATGTGGCCGGCGGTGGACCAGTGCAGGCGCCAGTTGCCGACGGCCGGTTCGATGCGGGCCAGGCACGCTGTGGTGACGGGGGCCTCGGTGATGGCGTGCAGGGTGTGATCGAGGCGGTACAGGACCAGGCTGGGCGGGGTGCGCCGGTCGTACAGCAGGGCACGCAGCATGTTGCGGATCTGCGCCATCGCCGCGGCGGCGGTCAGGTCGTGGCCCAGGACGTCGCCGATGATCATCGCGCAGGAGCCGTCCGGCAGCATCAGTGCGTCGTACCAGTCGCCACCCAGGTGGTGGCCGGGGGCGGTGGCGGGCCGGTAGACCGCGGCCGCGGTGAACGGCGTCAGATCGGGCAGGGTGGGCAGCAGCAGCCGCTGGAAGCGCTCGGCTGAGGAGCGGGTCTGCTCGAAGAGGCGGGCGTTTTCGATGGCGACACCGGCCGCGCCCGGCCAGTGCGGTGACGATCTCCTCGTCGTGGCCGTCGAAGGGCTTGCCGTCGCGCCGGTCGCACAGGTAGAGGTTGCCGTGGATCCGGCCGCGCACGCTGATCGCCACCCCGAGCAGCCCGCGCATCGGCGGATGTCCCTGCGGGAAGCCGACGGAGTCCGGGTGGCGGGTGAGATCCTCGACGCGCAGCGGCTCGGGATGGTGGATGAGATGGCCGAGCAGGCCCCTCCCGTGCGGGAATTCGCTTCCCGCCAGGTCCTCGTACTCCTGGGGACTGAGGCCGAGGGGGATGAACTCCTCCAGAGCCGTGCCGTCCGGGGTCAGCACGCCGAGCGCGCCGTAGCGAGCGTCCACCAGTTCCATGGCGGTGCTCACGATCCGCCGCAGCACCGAGGGCAGCTCCAGCTCCCGGCTGACGGCGAGGACCGCATCCAGCAGGGCCTGCATCCGCCGCTGCGCCTGGGCGAGCCGGCCGATCCGCTCCGAGATGCGGTCCAGGTCCTCGTCCCAGCTGAGTCGGGGCAGTTCCGGGCGCCGCCGGTCGTCGTCCCGGACCACTGTTCCCACCTCTCCTCGCACAATGACACGGCACTGGCAACCCTAGAACACAGAGCCGTCGCATCGACGTCTCCCGCAGTGCCGCGACGATGCGCTGAGCGGGGACTGTTCCTGCCGGCAGGGGGTAGGCGGCCGCTGCTGGCCGGGGCGGGCGGCGTGGTCCTGGGGAGGTCATGCGCCGCCCTGCCCTTCCGCTCATGAGGGTGACAGGGGGACGGTCCGGTGTCTGTGCCTGGGGGCCGGCTTTGGGGGAAGGAAAGCTGCCGCCGAGTTCTTCGGCGCGGCTGCCGAGGCGGCCGATTCGCTGCGGCGGGTGCCAGCGGCGTTGATGTCGCGGCCGTTGTCGGCCAAGACCAGGCGCGGGGTGTGATCTGGTGCCGCGGGCAGTACTTGTGGTTCTCCGGCCGCTCGGCGATCGTGTGGTCACGGTGGGAAGCGGAGCGTCGGCCTGGCACTCGCAGCCGTCTTCGGTCGGGTAGGGGCGGAGGGTGGCGCGTAGGGCGGCGGGGCGTGCCCCATCGGCTCTATTCGGCCCAGGCATGCTCCAGCAGGGTCCGGAAGGTGGCGGGCTCGCGACCGGTCAATTCGGCGAGGGCCGGGTCGACGGTGGTGAACTCACCGTCTCGTGCGGCCGTGAAGATGCTCAGCATCAGGTCGGCGATCGGGGCGGGGACGCCGTGCGTCAGAGCCTGCTCGCGGAAAGCGTCGTCGGGGACGGCGGTGCGGGTGAAGGGCCGCCCGGTGACCTGGGAGGCCGTCTCGGCGATCGCGTCGAAGTCGAGCGCCGCCGGGCCGGTGAGCGGCGGGGTGGGCCCCTCGAAGCAGCCCTCGTCGGTCAGGATCGCCGCGGCGGCCTCGGCGAGATCGTCGTGGCCGGTCCAGGCGACGGGGCCGTCGGCGGGAAGGGCGATGTCGCCCGTGTGGCGGGCGGATTCCAGGAACCGCAGGGCGCTGGCGGCGTAGAAGCCGTTGCGCAGCGCGGTCCAGGGCAGACCGGTGGCGCGCAGTAGATCCTCGGTCTGGGCGTGGTCACGGCATGCCTGGAAGTGGGAGTCGTGGGCGGCGCCCACCTGGCTGGTGTACAGGATGCGGCCGACTCCGGCCTTCACGGCGGCGTCGATCGCGGCGCGGTGGCCGGTGACGCACGCCTCGCCCGTGCGGTCGAGGGAGACGAGCAGCAGTTGCTCGGCGTCTTCGAAGGCGTGGGGGAGTGAGGCGGGGTCGTCGAAGCTGCCCTGCCGGACGCGGACGCCGCGGTCGGCGAGGTCCTGGGCCTTGCGGGGGTCGCGGACACTGACGCCGACGCGGCCGGCGGGGAGGCGCTCCAAGAGGCGCTCGACAATGCGGCGGCCGAGGTTTCCGGTGGCTCCGGTCACGATGATCACGGGATTCTCCCAACGCTGTTTCCAGTGGAATCGTTACGACGATAACATCGATACTCACGATGGAAGCAAATTTTTGTTATCGTCGATACATGCCTGTCCGTGACACCGCCGACGGCGCCCGCCGGCGCATCATCGAGGCGGCCGTCGAGCTGCTGGAGAGCGGCGGTCCCGCCGCGGTGAGCACCCGGGCGGTCGCCGCCGCGGCCGGGATGCAACCGCCCGCCATCTACCGCCACTTCGGCGACAAGGACGGCCTGCTGGAGGCGGTCGCCGAGCACGGCTACACGGAGTTCCTGGAGACCAAGCGCGCGCATCTCGACCCCGCGCCGAAGGACCCGGTGGAAGAACTGCGCCGGGCCTGGGACATCGTGGTGGAGTTCGGCGTCTCACGCCCCGAACTGTTCGCGTTGATGAACAGGGTCACCGGCTCGGAGGCGAACGCGGCGCACCGCGCGGGCCTGGAGATCCTCCGCGACCGGGTGCGCCGGCTCGCGGCCGCGGGATGGCTGCGGGTCGACGAGGAACTGGCCGCCCAGATCATCCAGGCGACTGGCCAAGGCGCGGTCGCAACCTGGCATTCCACCCCCGCGGAACGCCGCGATCCCGCCCTGCTGGCCGTCCTTCGCGAGTCGATGATCTCTGCCGTCACCCGCGCCGAACCGCTGGTCCCCACCGCGGAGACAGGCCCCGCCCCAGCGGCCCGCGCGCTGCGCGCCGCCCTCACCGGCGGCACCGGCGTACTGAGCGACGCGGAGGAGCGCCTGCTGTCCGAGTGGCTCACCCGTCTCGCGGCGGACAAGCCGAAGGCCTGATCCTTTGCCGGCCCCTCTCAAGCTCCAGGGCGGCGTCAGCCGGCCGTCACCGTGTCGAAGTCGTGGCAAGGAACCCGGCGAAGCCCTGAATCGCTTCCGTGCGTCGTCAGTGAGAGGTGATGACGTGACGGAGGAGCATCCTCGTGCGCGGGAGGCGTTCAGCCTCTCGTGAGGTCCAGCACGGTGTCGAAGCGTGTGCTTCGGTCCGCCTCGGCGAGGATCCGGGCGGCTGCGGCGTTCACCTGAGCCGGTATGTCACCGCGTTCCGCGACGAGCTTGTCGTAGATCGGCGCGTCGCCCCAGGCGTGCCGGATGCCGTCCTGCTGATTCACTGGGTGTCCTTTCCCGGGTGTACAAACGGCTGAAGAGTGTAGAGGTGTTCGGCGGGCTCGGCACTTCAGCACGAGACCGGCGCCCCTTCACCTGCGTGCTCTTCGAACACTGCCTGCGCCGCAGCGCCGACTTGCGAGTCGCCCTGGCCTGAGGGAGCCGCCTTCCCTGAGCTCTCTCGATCGGTTCGCCGGGAGGTGAGCAGGCAGGCGCCGTGCTCCCCCGCGAGCCCGGAGTCCCCATCCCCCGGTGGAGGCGGCGGCCTGCAGTGTCCCCCGCCGGAACGGCAGCGCGCTCTGCCGGTGGTGCTGCGTCTTCTTCCCTATGGGCCGCGCCGGGCCGGCGGCAGTCTGCTGGAAAACACGGCTGGGAGGCTCACAGTGACGACAGGCCCGGCCCCTGACGGGGCACCGAACGACGTGGACACCCCTGCGGCATCCTTCGCCCAGCGCCGGCTGTGGTTCCTGGACCAGCTGGCGGGCTCCTCCACCGGATCGATGCTCCCCCTGGTGCTGCGGCTGCGCGGCCCCCTGGACACGGGCCGGCTGGAGCGGTCGCTGTCCGGGATCGTGGACCGGCACGCGGTGCTGCGCACCCGGTTCACCGCCGTCGACGGCGAGCCGGTGCCGGTCGTGGACCCGCCGGCGGGCGTGGTGCTGGAACACACCGACGCCACCGGCCCGGCCGACCTGTTCGAGCGCCTTCTGGGCCGTCCGGTGGACCTGTCCGCTCAGCATCCGATCCGGGCGACGCTGGCCCGGGTGGCGCCCGAGGAGCACCTGCTGCTCGTCGAGGTCCACCACATCGCGGTCGACGGCTGGTCGTGGGGCGTCCTGCTGGACGAACTCGCCGCCGGCTACCGCGGCGAACCGGTCGCCCCGCCCGCCGTGCAGTACGCCGACCTCGCCCGCAAGCAGACCGAACGCCTCTCGGGTGAGCGCCTGGAGCGCCTGCTCGCCCACTGGCGGGACCGGCTCGACGGGCTGGCCCCGCTCGACCTGCCCACCGACCGGCCGCGCCCCCGCGTCTGGGACGGCTCCGGCGACGTCGTCCGGTTCGGGCTGAGCGCCGACCTGGTCGCCGCCGTCGACACCCTGGCCCGCTCCCGGCGTGCCACCCGATACATGGTGCTGCTCACCGCCTACCAGGCACTCCTCGGCCACTGGTCGGGCCGTACCGACGTCGCCGTGTGCAGCACCCTCGCCGACCGCGCGCAGCGCGGCGCCGATGCGTTGATCGGGCCTCTGGTGAACACCGTCGTGCTGCGCACGGACCTGTCCGGCCGGCCCGGGTTCGGCGCGCTGCTGGACCGGGTGCGCGGCCGGGTCCCGGCCGACCTCGCGCACGCCGAGGCGCCCTTCGACCTGGTGGTGGGCGCGCTCGGCGGCTCCCGCGACCTGTCCCGGCATCCGCTCGCCCAGGCGTCGTTCACCCTGCTCAACTCCCCGATCCGGCCGATCCGGATGCCCGGCCTGGACGTGAGCCTCGTCGAGCCGCCGCTCACCGAGACCCCGCTGGACGTCTTCCTGGACCTGACCCTGCGCCACAACGGCAGCATCGCCGCCGTCCTGCAGTACGCCACCGCCTTGTTCGACGCCGGCACCATGCGCGCGTTCGCCCGCGCCTACCCGGCGCTGCTGCGCGCCGTCCTCGCCGATCCCGACACACCCGTGCAGGACCTGGTGCGTGCGCTGCCCACCGGGCCCGGGGCGCCGGCCCGCCCGCGCCCCGAGTGGCACCGGGCGGACGACCGGCCCTCGGGTCCGGTGCCGCCGGTCGCCTTCCAGGGACGGCCGGACGCGACCGCCCTGCGCTGCGGCGCCGACAGCGTCACCTATGCCGAACTGGACGCCATGACCGGCGGACTCGCCGCCGCGCTGCGCGGGGCCGGGATCAGCGCGGGCAGCGCGGTGGGCGTGCTGCTGCGCCGCGGGCTGTGGTCGGTCGCCGCCATCGGGGGGATCTGGCGGGCGGGCGGCGCGTACGTCCCGCTCGACCCGGAACTTCCCGCCGAGCGGCTGCGCTTCATGGCGGAGGAGGCCGGGCTCGCCTGCGTGGTCACCGACCCGGCCACCTCCGGTGCCGCGACCGGCCTCGCCCCCGTCACGGTCGACGTCACCGCCGTCGTACCGGCTGCGGACGGCCCCCGGCACCGGCCCGACCCTCGTGAACTCGCCCATGTCATCTTCACGTCGGGGTCCACGGGCCGGCCCAAGGCGGTGGGCGTGGAACACGCCGCGCTCGCCTCCCATGTCGCCGCCGCCACGCAGCGCCTCGGCATCACCGCCGACGACCGGGTGCTCGCCTTCGCCTCCTTCTCCTTCGACGCCTCCCTCGACCAGGTGCTGCCCGCCCTCACCACCGGCGCCACTGTCGTCATGCGTCCCGACGAGCCCTGGCTGCCCACCCAGGTCCCCGAGATCGTCCAGCGGCACCGCCTGACCGTCGTCAACGTGCCGCCCACCTACTGGTCGGAGCTGACGCTGTGCCTCGACCGCCGGCAGGCCGCGGCCCTCGCCTCCCTGCGCCTGCTGGTCCTCGGCGGTGAAGCCGTCCCGGCCGACACCCTCGCCGCCTGGCGCGCCGCCGTTCCCTGGGCCCGCGTGTGCAACGCCTACGGACCGACCGAGACCACCGTCACCGCCACCACGTACGACGCCGACGAGCCCCCGGCGGGCAGCGTCCCCATCGGCAGGCCGCTCGGCGACCGGCGGGTGTACGTGGTCGACGCCGACGACGAACCGGTGCCCGTCGGCGTGTGCGGTGAACTGCTCATCGGCGGCACCGAGGTGGCCCGCGGCTATCTGAACCGGCCCGCGCTGACCGCCGAACGCTTCGTGCCCGACCCCTACGGGCCGCCCGGCGCCCGCGTGTACCGCACCGGCGACCTCGTCCGCTGGCAGCCCGGCGGAGACCTGGAGTTCGTGGGCCGCCGCGACGACCAGGTCAAGATCCGCGGCTTCCGGATCGAACTCGGCGAGGTCGAGACCGTGCTGCGCGCCTGCCCGCTCGTCGGCGCCGCCGCCGTCCGCCCCGACCGGGCCACCGGACGCAGCCTGACCGGCTACGTCGTACCGGCGCCGGACGCGCCCCGCGCGCCGGACCGGGCGGAACTGCGCGCCTGGTGCGCGCGCCACCTGCCGCACTACGCCGTCCCCTCCGACTACGTCGTCCTGGACGCGCTGCCGGTCGGCGTCTCCGGCAAGCTCGACCGCTCCGCCCTGCCCGATCCGGACCGCACCCGCTCCGGCGACGACCACGGACACACCGAGCCGCGCGACGAGACGGAGCGGATCGTCGCCGAGGTCTGGGCCGACGTCCTCGGCCTGGACCGGATCGGCATCGACGACAGCTTCTTCGACCTCGGCGGGCACTCCCTGCTCGCCACCATGGCGGTCTCCCGGATCGCCCAGCGGCTGGGCCGCGACATCGAGCTGCGCACCGTCTTCGAGCACCCCACCGTCCGCGGCTTCGCCCCCCGGGTGAGCGCGGCACGCGCCAGCGGGGCCGGCGAGGTGACGCCGGTCGACCGCGAGCGGCCGCTGCCCTTGTCGTTCGCCCAGGAACGCCTGTGGTTCCTGGACCGCACCTCCGACCGCGGCGACTCCTACCTGCTGTGGTACTGCTGGCGGGTGCGCGGCGGCCTGGACCGCACCGCCTGGCAGCAGGCCCTGGACGACCTGGTGGTACGGCACGAGGTGCTGCGCACCGCGCTGGTCGAGGCCGACGGCCGCCCCGTGCAGCAGGTCTGCGACCCGGTGGGAGTGCCGCTCCACTGGGAGCCGGCCCCCAAGGCCCCGGACGAGCCGTCCCGCCTGGAGGCGGTGCGCGCGGCCGCCGCCGCCCTCGCCACACGCCGCTTCGACCTCGCCCGGCCGCCCCTGCTGCGGGCCGGAGTGTGGGAACTGGCCGACGACGACCACGTGGTCCTGCTCGCCCTGCACCACGCCGTCACCGACGGCTGGTCCAAGGGCGTCCTGCTGGACGAGCTCGCCCGGCACTACGCGGCCCGCCGCACCGGCCGGAGTGCCGAACTGGCGCCGCTGCCCGTCCAGTACGCCGACTTCGCCGTCTGGCAGCGCGACCGCGCCGACAGCGGCGCCCTGGAACCCCAACTGGCCTACTGGGAAAGCACGCTGGACGGCGCGCCCGTACTGGAGCTGCCCACCGACCGGCCCCGCCCAGCGGTGTTCACCGGCCGGGGCGGCGCCGTGGAGGTCGAGCTGCCCGCCGCCCTCGTGGACCGCGTGGACGCCTGGGCCCGCCGGCGCGGCGCCAGCCGCTTCATGGTGCTGCTCGCCGCCGCCCAGGCCGTACTCGCCCGCTGGACGGGACAGCACGACGTGTCCGTGGGCACACCCGTCGCCGGGCGCGGCCGGCTCGACCTGGAGCCGCTGGTCGGCTTCTTCGTCAACACCGTCGTCCTGCGCACCGACCTGTCCGGGCGGCCGACGTTCGCCGCCCTCGTCGACCGGGTGCGCGACGTCGTCCTGGGCGCATTCGACCACCAGGAGGTGCCGTTCGAACGGGTGGTGGAGCGGCTGCGCCCGGAACGCGACCTGTCCCGCAACCCCCTGTTCCAGGTCATGGTGGACGTCCAGGACGCCTCCACCGGCGGCTCCGGCCTGCCCGGACTGGCGACGACCGACTTCACCCTGCCCTGGGCCTCGGCAAAGTTCGACCTGACCGCGACCTTCGTGATCCGCCCGGACCGGTTCGCCCTCAACGTCGAGTACGCCGCCGACCTGTTCGACCCGGCCACCGCCACCCGGTTCGCCCGGCACGTCGGCCGCCTGCTGGAGACGTTCCTCGCCGACCCGGGCGTCCGCGTCGACGAGGCGCCCCTGCTCACGCCCGGCGAGCGCGCGCGGCTCCTGGCCGCGGCCGGGGCGGACGCGGCGCCCGCGCCGGGGTTCCGCGTCGCGGGCGCTGCGGACGCGACCGCCGTCGTCTGCGAGGACACCGCCCTCGACTACAAGGGACTGCACGCCCTGACCGGCGGACTCGCCGCCGCGCTGGCCGGCGCGGGTGCGGGCACGGGCGACGCCGTGGGCGTGTGCGTCGGCCGGGGCGTGTGGTCGGTGGCCGCGATGCTCGCCGTGTGGCGGGCGGGCGGCGTGTACGTGCCGCTCGACCCCAGGCTGCCCGAGGAGCGGCTGCGGTACATGCTCCAGGAGGCCGGAGTACGGCACGTGGTCTGCGACGGCGGCACCCGGGACACCGTGGCGGCGCTCGGAGCGGCCGCGGTCGACGTCCGCGACGTCCGGCCGGACCCCGACGGCCCCCGCCACACCCCCGACCCCGACTCCCTCGCCTACGTCATCTTCACCTCCGGCTCCACCGGCCGGCCCAAGGCGGTCGGCGTCGAACACCACGCGCTGGACGCCCATGTGGCCACCGCCCGCGAGAAGTTCGCGCTCACCGCGCAGGACCGGGTGCTCACCTTCGCCTCGACGTCCTTCGACGCCTCCCTGGAGCAGATCCTCCCGGCCCTGAGCGCCGGGGCCACGGTGATCGTCCGCCCGGACGAGATCTGGACCCCCGAGCAGCTGGCCGCACGCGTCGCACGGGAGCGGGTCACCGTCATGGAACTCACCCCCTCCTACTGGGCGGAACTGGTGGCCCGCCTGGACGAGGCGGCGCCCCACCTGGCCTCCCTGCGGCTGCTGGTCACCGGAGGCGAGGCCCTGCCCGCCGACCCTCTGGAGCGCTGGTTCGACCGCCTGCCCTCGGTCCCCGTGGTCAACACCTACGGCCCCACCGAGGCGGTGATCTCCGCGACCGCGCACACCGTCGACTCCCCGCCGCGGGGCCGGGTGCCCATCGGCCGCGCCCTGGGCAGCCGCCGCGCCTACGTGGTCGACGCCCTCGGCGAGCCGGTGCCGGACGGCGTACCCGGCGAACTCCTCATCGGGGGCGCCGAGTTGGCGCGAGGATACCTGGGCCGGCCGGGACTGACCGCCGAGCGGTTCGTGCCGGACTCCTTCGGCCGGCCCGGCGGGCGCCTGTACCGCACCGGCGACGTCGTGCGCCGACTGCCCTCCGGAGAGCTGGAGTTCCTCGGCCGCAACGACGACCAGGTCAAGATCCGCGGCTTCCGCGTCGAACCGGCGGAGGCCGAGGCGGTGCTGCGCCGCCACCCCGGAGTCACCGGCGCGGCGGTCGTCATGCGCACCCTGAACGGCGAGCCCGCCCTGGTGGGCTACGCCGCCGGCAGCGGACTGTCGGAAGAGTCCCTGGCCACCCACTGCCGGGCCCACCTCCCGCACTATCTCGTCCCCTCCGCGTTCGTCCTGCTCGACGCCCTGCCGCTGACCGTGCAGGGCAAGCTGGACACCGCCGCCCTGCCCGAGCCCGCCACCCGCGCCCCGCGCGCCCTCGTCGCGCCGCGCACCCCCGCCGAGACCGTCGTCGCACAGGTGTGGTGCGAGGTGCTCGACCTGCCCCGGGTCGGCGTCCACGACGACTTCTTCGCCCTGGGCGGCCACTCCCTGCGCGCGGTCGCGGTCGCCTCCCGCCTGCGCACCGCGTTCGACTGCCCGCTCGCCGTCCGCGACCTGTTCGAGCACCCCACCGTCGAGCGGCTGGCCGCCGAAGTGGAGCGCAGACTGCTGGAACTGATCTCCCAGATGAGCGACGACGAGATCGACCTGTCGCTCACCGCCGACTTCTGAGGGCGCCACCGCCCTGCCCCGGCTGCTTCCCACAGACCTGAGATCGGAGTGCCCTCATGACCACATCCGACGTACGACCCGGACCCCTGGCCTCACCGGACGCCCTGTCCCCGGCCGCCCGACGGCTGCTGGAGCGGCGGCTGCGCGGCCACAGCGCCGCACGGGACGCGGGACCCGCCCGGGTCCTGCCCCGCCCCGAACGCGTCCCGCTGTCCGCCGCCCAGCAGCGCCTGTACTTCCTCGACCGGCTCGACCCCGGCGCCCCCACCTATCTGCTGCCGGCCGCCTGGCGGTTCACCGGCCCGCTGGACATACCGGCCCTGCGCGCCGCCCTCGGCGACCTCGTCGCCCGGCACGAGCAGCTGCGGGTCGTCTTCCCCGAGCACGAGGGCGTCCCTCACCAGCGGGTCCTGCCCGCCGGCGGGACACAGCTGGACGTGGTCGAGGTGACCGGGCCGGCCGGCGACGACCGCGAGCGGCGCCTGACCGCCGCCGTGCACGCCGCCGCCCTGCGCCCCTTCGACCTGGCCCGCGAACCCGCATTCCGGGCCACCCTGGTCCGCGCCGCCGACGACGACCACGTCCTCGTCCTCGCGATGCACCACATCGTCTCCGACGGCTGGTCCCTCGGCCTGATCGTCCGCGACCTCACCGAGCTGTACCGGGCCCGGACCGAGGCACGCGCCGCCCGGCTGCCCGAACTGCCCCTCGACTACACCGACTACGCGATCTGGCAGCGGGAGAGCGACCAGTCCGCCGCCCTCGACCACTGGCGCACCCGACTGGCCGGCCTCACCCCGCTGGACCTGCCCACCGACCACCCGCGCCCCGACACCCCCGGCAGTCTCGGCGCCACCCACACCCTCGCCCTGCCGCCCGACCTGTCCGGCGCGCTCGCCGACCTCGGCCGACGGGCGGGCACGACGCCGTACATGACGGTGCTGGCCGCCTTCCAGGCCGCGCTGGCCTTCCACAGCGGGCAGCGCGACATCGCCGTCGGGACCGTCGTCGCCAACCGCGAACGGGCCGAGACCGAACAGCTCGTGGGCTTCTTCGTCAACACCCTCGTGCTGCGCGCGGACCTCTCCGACGACCCGACCCCGGCGGCGCTGCTCGCGCGCACCCGGGAGCGCGTCCTGGAGGCCTTCTCCCACCAGTCGCTGCCGTTCGAGCAGGTCGTCGACGCGCTCAGCCCGGACCGGGACCTGGCCCGCAATCCGCTCGTCCAGGTCCTCTACACCCAGACCGACACCACCGGCTCCGACCTGGCCCTGGGACAGACGCACGGGACGCCGTACCGGATCGACCTCACCACGGCCAAGTTCGACCTCACCCTCGACCTGCGCGACGGCGACGGGCGCACCGACCTCGTCTTCGTCTACCGGCCCGACCTGTTCGCCGAGTCCTCCGTCGCCGCCCTGGCCCGGCACACCCTCGCCCTGCTGGAGGCGTTCCGCGCCACCCCCGACCTGCCGCTCAGCGCCATCGACCCCCTCACCCCCGCCGAACGCGCCCATCTCCTCGGCCCGGACGGACCCGCGAACACCGGCCACCGGCACGCACCCACCGGGCGCGCCGCCCCGGAACGGCTCGCCGAGCACATCCGGCGCGCCCCGCACGCCACCGCCGTGAGCGGATCGGGCCGCACCCTGACCTACGCCGAACTCGACGCCGCCGCAAGCACCCTGGCGCGCCGGCTGCGCGGCGCCGGGGTCGGGCCCGGCTCACTCGTCGGCGTCTGCCTGGGCCGCACCCCCGACCTGGCCGTCGCCCTGCTCGCCGTGTGGCGCGCCGGCGCCGCCTACCTGCCGCTCGACCCCTCCCACCCCCCGGCGCGCCGCGCCTTCACCGTCACCGACTCCGGCATCGACTGGATCGTGACCGACACCGCCACCCGTGCGGCCGTGGAGCAACTGCCGGTCCGGCTCGTCGTCCTCGACGAGGAACCGTCCGACCCGCCCGCGCCGGGCGACGACCTCCTGCCCGGCCCCGACGACCTCGCCTACGTCATCTACACCTCCGGCTCCACCGGCCGCCCCAAGGGCGTCGAGCTGACCCACGCCAACCTGGCCTGGCTGCTGGACGCCGCCGACCACCACTTCGACTTCGGGCCCGCCGACGTGTGGACCCTGATGCACTCGCCCGCCTTCGACTTCTCCGTGTGGGAACTGTGGGCGCCGCTGACCAGCGGCGGACGCGTCGTCGTCCTCACCGGCGACGAGGTGCGCGACCCGGAGGCGGTGCACCGGGTGCTGCGCGAGGAGCGCGTCACCGTCCTCAACCAGACCCCGGCCGCCTTCAAGGGCCTGCGCGCCCACCTGAGGGACAGCGGCGCCTCCTTCGCGGACCTGGCGCTGCGCACGGTCGTCTTCGGCGGCGACGCCTTCGACGTCCGCGACTACCGCGACTGGTTCACCGCGCCCGGACACCGGCCCGCCCTGGTGAACATGTACGGCATCACCGAGACCACCGTGCACGTCACCTTCCGCCTGATCACCGAGGAGGACGTCGCCGGAACGGTCCGCTCGCCCATCGGCCGGCCGCTCGCCGGGCAGCACGGTTACGTCCTCGACTCCTGGGGCCGGCTCGTGCCCCCCGGCAGCGTCGGCGAGCTGTACGTCGCGGGCGGCGGCGTGGCCCGCGGCTACCGCAACCGCCCCGAGCTGACCGCCGAACGCTTCCTCGACGACCCCTTCGGTCCGCCCGGCGCCCGCATGTACCGCACCGGCGACCTGGTCCGGGTGCTGCCCGACGGCCAGCTCGGCTACGTCGGCCGCGCCGACCACCAGGTGAAGATCCGCGGCTACCGCATCGAACCCGGGGAGATCGAGACCGCCCTGCGGGCGCTGCCCGGGGTCGCCGACGTCGCCGTGGTGGCCCGCCGCGACGGCGGCACCGCCCGGCTGGTCGCGCACGTCGTCACCCCCGAGGGCCGCCCGCTCGACCCGCCCGCTCTGCGCGCGGGCCTCGCCCTGACCCTGCCCGACTACATGGTCCCGGCCCTGTTCGTCCGCCACGAGCGGCTGCCGCTCACCGCCAACGGCAAGGTGGACCGGGGCGCGCTGACCGCCGTCGCCCCCGCCTCGACGGGACAGCGCGCGCACGTGCCGCCCCAGGGCCCGGTGGAGCAGGCCCTGGCCGGGGTGTGGAGCCAGGTGCTCGGCGCCGAACACGTCGGCCGCACCGACAACTTCTTCGAGCTGGGCGGGGACAGCATCCTCGCGCTGCGCCTGGTCGGGCTCGGCCGGCTGGCCGGGCTCGGGTTCACCGTCGCCGACGTGTTCCGCGCCCGCACCCTCGCCGACCTGGCCGCCCTCGTCACCGACGCGGCCGACACCCCCGCCCCGGTCGCGCCCTTCTCGCAGCTGGACCCCGCCGACGCGGGCCGCCTGCCCGACGGGCTCGCGGACGCCTACCCGCTCACCATGCTCCAGGCGGGCATGCTGCACGAGATGCTCGCCGACCCCCGCCGCGGCGCGTACCACAACGTCACCGACCTGAAGATCACCGTCCCCGAGGGCTTCGACCTCGGCGCCTTCCAGGCCGCCGTCGACGCGGTGGTCGCCGGCCACCCCATCCTGCGCACCTCCGTCGACCTCGTCTCCTACCGCGAACCCCTCCAGCTCGTCCACCGCACCGCCCACCTGCCCGTCGGCTACACCGACCTGCGCGGCCTGCCCCGGGAGGAGCAGCGCGAGCGGCTGCGCCGGTTCGTCGACGCGGAGTTCGAGCGCCGCTTCGACCTGGCCACCGCGCCCCTGGTCCGCATCCACCTGCACCACATCACCGACCACGACCTGCGGCTCGTCCTCACCGACTGCCATGTCGTCCTGGACGGCTGGAGCCTGACCTCACTCGTCGCCGACCTGCTCGCCCTGCACCGCGACGCCGTCGCCCACCGCATCGCCCCGCAGCCGCCCGACGCCCCCGCCTTCGCCGAGTACGTCGCCCTCGAACGCGCGGCCGTGAACAGCGAGGAGTCCCTGCGCTACTGGCGCGAACGGCTCGCCGACCTGCGTCCGGTGACCTTCCGCCGGCGCCCCGCGGGCGCGGACACCGGGCAGCCGCCGGTGCACGAGGTCCGCCGCTCCTACGCCCACCTCGCCGAACGCATCGGCCGGCTGGCCAAAGAAGCCGGCGTGCCCCGCCGTACCGTGCTCATCGCGGCGTTCCACCACACCATGAGCCTGTTCGCCGACCGCGACGACAGCGTGTCCGGGCACAGCATCGGGCTGGTGACCAACGGGCGTCCCGAGGTGCCCGGCGCCGACCGGATGCGCGGGCTGTTCCTGAACACCGTGCCGTTCGGCGTGGCCCGGCCGCGCGGCAGCTGGCTCGCCTACCTGCGGGACGTCTTCGCCGCCGAACAGGAGATGCTCCCGCACCGCAGGGTGCCGCTGGTGCACATCGCCCGGTTGCGGCCCACCGAGCCGAACCTGACCGACGCGGTGTTCAACTACGTCAACTTCCACCGGCTCTCGCACGACTCCTGGGACGACTCCCTGGAGATCGCCCGGACCATGTTCCCGCTGCTCGTGAACGCGAGCGTCAACGCCTTCACCCTGGACGTGGACCCCGCCTTCGTCGCCCCCGCCACCGCGGAGCAACTGGCCGACGTGTACTGCGCCCAGCTGGAGGCCATGACCGCAAACCCGCACGCCCGGGTCACCCGCCCCGCGCTGACCGGCGCCGCCCGCGCCACCGCCCTCGACGTGTGGGCGCGCGGACCGGAGATCCCCTCCTCGCCCCTGCTCTTCCACGAGCACATCGCCGGCCACGCCGCCCGCACCCCGCACGCGGTCGCCGTCGAGCACCGCGGACAGCGGCTGACGTACGCCGAACTGCAGCAGCAGGCCGAGCAGTTGGCGCGCAGGCTGCGGCGGCTCGGGGTCGGCCCGGAGACGGTGGTCGGCATCTGCGCCGAACGCGGCCCGGACCTGGTGCGCGCCGCCGTCGCCGTGCTCCGCTCGGGCGGCGCCTTCCTGCCGCTGGATCCCCAGCACCCCACCGAGAGGCTGGCGTTCATGGCAGAGGACAGCGGCATGCGGGTGCTGCTGACCCAGCGCGCGCTGGACGGGACCGTGCCCTTCGCCGGACCCGTGATCCACCTGGACGCCCCCGCGGAACCGGTGGACCCCGTCCCCGGCAGGGAGCCCGACGCCGACACCCTCGCCTACATCATCTACACCTCCGGCTCCACCGGCACCCCCAAGGGCGTCGCCATCCCGCACCGCGGCCTGTCCAACATGATCGAAGGCCAGCGCGACCTGGTGCGCCCCGCGCCCGACGACCGGGTGCTGCAGTTCGCCTCCTTCGGCTTCGACGCCTCGATCCTCGAACTCACCTGGTCCCTCGCCAACGGCGGCCGGCTCGTCACCGCGCCCAAGGAGGAGCTGCGCCCCGGCCCCGACCTCGCCCGCACCCTGCGCGAGGCACACGTCACCTGCGCCATGCTGCCGCCCAGCGCCCTCGCCGTGCTCGGCGACGACGACTTCCCCGGGCTGCGGGTGCTCCAGGTGGCCGGCGAGGCCTGCCCGGCGGAACTGGCCGACGTCTGGGCGCGCGGCCGGCGCTTCCACAACGTCTACGGCCTCACCGAGACCTCCGTGTGGTCCGTCGCCGCCGAACTCACCCCCGGCCAGGGCACCCCGCCCATCGGCACGCCGATCCGCAACACCCGCATCCACGTCCTGGACGACGACCTCCAGCCCGTCCCGGCCGGCGTACCCGGCGAGATCTACCTCGGCGGACAGGCCGTCGGCCGCGGCTACCTCGGCCGGCCCGCCCTCACGGCCGCCACCTACGTCCCCGACCCCTACGGCGCCCCCGGCGAACGGCTGTGCCGCACCGGCGACCTCGGCACGCACCGGCCCGACGGCTCGGTGGAATGGCTGGGACGCCGCGACTCCCAGGTCAAGCTGCGCGGCTTCCGCATCGAACTCGGCGAGATCGAGCACGCGTTGCGGCAACTGCCCGAGGTCCGCCAGGCCGTGGTCCTGCACCGCACCGACCTGCCCGGCGAACCCGCCCTCGTCGCCTACCTCGTCGTACACGGCGCGGACCGGCCCGCCCCCGAGGAGCTGCGCCGCGCGCTGCGCTCCTCGCTGCCCGCCTACATGGTGCCCGCCCGGTTCGTCGTCCTCGACGGGCTGCCGGTCAACCGCAGCGGCAAGATCGACAAGCGGGCCCTGCCCCTCCCGCCGGCCGAACTCGACCGGCGCGACGCCGAGTACGTCGCCCCGGCCACCCCGGCGGAGAAGATCCTCGCCGAGATCTGGCGCGAGGTCCTCGGACTGTCCCGCATCGGCGTCCACGACGACTTCTTCCGCATCGGCGGCAGTTCGCTGTCCACCGTCCGCGTCTCCCTGATGGCCGCCGGACGCGGGCTCACCGTCTCGGTCGGCGACCTCATCGAGCACCCGACCGTCGCCCAGCTGGCCGCGCACGCCACCAGGAACGCGGGAACGGCGCTGCCCGCCGCCGTCACCTCCGAGGTACGGCTGCGCGAGGGCGCGGGGCAGCCCCTGTGGTGCGTGCACCCCACCGGCGGCAGCGCCGCCTGGTTCGTGCCGCTCGCCCGCGCCCTGCCGCCCGGCAGGCCCGTGCACGCCTTCCAGGCGCGCGGACTGCTCGGCGGCGTCGACCCCAGCACGGTGACCGGCATCGCCGCCAACTACGTCGCCGAGATCACCGACCGGGAGGAGAAGGGCCCGCACGCCCTGCTCGGCTGGTCCATGGGCGCCAACATCGCCCTGGAGATGGCCACCCAGCTGCACCGGGCCGGGCACGAGACGGCACCGCTGGTCCTGATCGAGCCGTACCTGCCCAACAGCGCCGCCCGCGCCCGGCTGGACGGCGTCACCCGTGACCTGCGCACGGCACTGCGCCTGCGCGACCGGCTGCGCGAGATGCCGCCGTCCCCGCAGCGCGACCGGACCACGGCCGAACTGACCGCCACCCTGCTCGGCGCCGGCATGAGCCCCGCCGAGGCGGCGCTGGTCGAGGGCGCACCGATCGAGGTGTGGCACTCGCTGCTCGCCGCGCTCGCCGCCTACGAGGTCCGCCCGTACCCCGGTCACATCCACCTCGTCGTCGGCAGCGAGGCCGCCGGACTGCCGCGCGGTCGCACGATGCCGGGTCTCGACGTCGACTACGACACCTACGTCGAACGGTGGCGCGAAGTGGCCGGCGGCGGGCTCACCCTGCACATCAGCGACGGCGACCACATGTCGATGATGGCCGAGCCGAGGGTGGCCGGCATCGCCGGACTCCTCACCGCCATCGAGACGGAGGCCACCCGATGACCACCGCCGCCCCCGCCCCCGCCTTCACCGAGCGGTACCTGCTCTCCCCGGACATGGTCGCCGACCCCTACGGCTACCTCGACGCCCTGCGCGAGCACGCGCCGGTGCACTGGAGCCCGATGCACCACGCCTGGCTCGTCACCGGCTACGACCAGGTGATGCGCTGCCTGCGGGATCCCGCCGTCTCCGCAGACCGGGTACGGCCCCTGATGGACGCCGTACCGCAGGGCGCCCGCGAGGACGCCGAACGGGCCTTCGGGATCCTGTCCCGCTGGATGGTCTTCAACGACCCGCCGCAGCACCGCAGACTGCGCCAGGTCTTCCAGGAGGCCTTCGCCGCACGCGCGGTGGCCCGCTACCGCGCCTTCACCGAGAAGGCCACCCGCGCCGTCCTGGCCCGCAAGGCGGTCCCCGGCCGCGGCGGCGACCTCATGGCCGACGTGGCCAAGCCCCTGCCCGCGCTGGTCTTCGCCCGCTGGCTGGGCATCCCGCGCACCGACGCCCCCTCCTTCTGGTACTGGAACGCCCGCGTCGCCGACCTCGTCCTCGGCACCGCCCAGGAGGAGAGCGAGTACCGGGCCTCCCTGCAGGCGCTGGTGAGCCTGGAGGACTACCTCGCCAGCCTCGTGGCCCGGCGCCGGGCCGAACCCGCCGACGACCTGATCAGCCAGGTGCTGCGGGAGGGAAGGGTGGGGGAGTCGGTCACCGAGGCGGAGTTCGTCGGCATGCTCACCCAGATGGCGTTCGCCGGCGGGGAGACCACCAGCAACCTGATCGCGAACACCGTCCTGGCCCTGCACACCCGCCCCGCCCGGCTGGCTGCCGTCCGCGAAGCGCCCGAACT
The DNA here is from genome assembly GCF_043202415.1 of Streptomyces sp. NPDC048192. Lineage (NCBI taxonomy): Bacteria > Bacillati > Actinomycetota > Actinomycetes > Kitasatosporales > Streptomycetaceae > Streptomyces > Streptomyces sp. NPDC048192. Next base: position 144,956 of record NZ_JBIDAL010000018.1, on the reverse strand, counting down.
GGCCCAGGGCGCAGTGGAGGAGACCCTGCGCCTGGACGGACCGTCGAAGATGTCCATCCGCACCGCCGCACGCGACCTCGACCTGGACGGCCACCGGCTGCGCGCTGGCGACCGGATCTTCCTGGTCACTGCCGCCGCCAACCGCGACCCGGACCGCTTCCCCGACCCCGGCCGGTTCGACCTGCGCCGCACCGGCGCCACGCATCTCGGCTTCGGCTTCGGCGCCCACTTCTGCATCGGCGCCGCACTGGCCCGGCTGGTGGCGGTGACCGCCGTGGAAACCCTGGTCCGCGACCACCCGGACCTCGCCCTGGAGGCCCCGGAGCGGCTCAGCTGGCAGCCCTCCCTGCTCAACCGCAGCCTCACCGCCCTGCCCGTGCGCTACTGACCGGACCCGCCAACGCGTCCGCACCACGAAAGGCACACCATGGCCACCACCCTCGCCGGAGCCGGTCCGCGGCTGTGGGCACCCGCCCGGCACCGGCCCTTCCGACTCCTCTGGCTGGGCCAGTCGCTGTCCCTGCTGGGCGACGGCTTCAGCGTCGTCGCCTTCTCCTGGATCACCCTCGGCCTGACCGGATCCACCCTCACCCTCGGCTACGTCCTCGCCTTCCAGGCCGTACCGCGTGCCCTGCTCACCCTGGTCGGCGGCAGCCTCGGCGACAGCCTGTCCACCCGCACCCTGATGATCGCCTCCAGTTGGACCCGGGCCGGGCTGATGACCGGGGTCGGCGTGGCCGGCCTGACCGGACATCTGACGGTGTGGATGCTCTGCGCGGCGGCCGCCGCGTTCGGCGCCGTCGACGCCTTCTTCCAGCCGGCCCGCGTGTCCATCCTGCCCTCGGTCGTGGACGAGAGCCTGCTCACCCCGGCCAACGCGCTGCTGGGCGCGGGCTCGCGGACCGCCGCCGTGGTCGGACCGGCCATCGGCGGCCTGGTCATCGCCCTGACCCGGGCACCGGTGGCCTTCCTGGTCGACGCCGTCTGCTTCGCCCTGTGCGGCTGGTGCGTGGCGAGCATCCGCACCCGCCCCCGGACCGCCGACCGGGAGAAGCCCGGCGTCGCGGCACCGCAGGCGTCCCTGGCCGCCCGGATCCGCGAGGGCGTGGCCTACACCCTGCGCGACCCCCGGCTGCGCACCGTCGTCGCCCTCGACACCGCCGTCAACTTCTGTTACGCCGGGCCCTTCACGGTCGGCTTCGCCACCCTCGCCGAGCAGGTGCTGCGCGGCGGCTCCACCACGCTGGGCGTGCTGAACGGCTCCCTGGCCGGCGGCGCCATGCTCGGCACGCTGGCGGGCGGCGCGCTCGGCGGCCGGCCCCGGGTCGGCCTGCTGGTGGCCGCGCTGGCCGGCTGGCTGGCGGCCGGCATGGCCGTGCTGGGCCTGGTCCACAGCACCGCGGCCGTGGTGGCGACGGTCCTCGCCATGGGCTTCGCCATCGGGTTCCAGGGCGTGTTCGGGCTCAGCTGGATCCAGCGCAACATCCCGCAGGAGGTGCTCACCCGGGTCGTGTCGGTCGACATGGTCCTCGGCTACGCCGCGGCTCCGCTGTCCCTCATCGTGTGCGGCGCACTGGCCCGCACCGGCGCCCTCGCCCTGTTCGGCGCGGTGGCGGCGGTCCTCGCGCTCACCGGCCTCGCGGTGCTCGCCTCCCGTCAGGTCCGCGCGATGCGCTAGGAGTCCCGCAGGGCGGCCGACCGCGCGCACAGGTCCGCGCGGTTGGCCGCCCCCGTCTTCGTGATCAGACTGGCGATGTGCTTCTCGGCCGTACGCGGCGAGATGAACAGCCGGTCGGCGATGTCCTTGTTGCCCAGCCGCTCCGCGAGCAGCCGGAACACCTCGAACTCCCGCACCGTGACGCCCTGGGCGCGCAGATGGTCGGGGATGCCGCTGGTGCCGGTGCGGTGCTGGTGCACCGAGGCCCCGAGCCGCCGCAGCCCGGCCCGGCAGGCTCCCGTGACGGCCTGCACGTCCCGCTCGTGGAAGTAGTGCTCCGCCCGCCGCAGCCAGCTCACCGGATCACCCCAGCCGTCCTGGTGCGCCGCGTCCGCGACCAGCCGCAGCCCCAGGTGCTGGGCCAGCGGATACGGCTCGGCCACCGTCAGCGCGGACTCCACCGTCGCCGCCGCCCGGTCGCCCGCGCCCTCCCGGCCCAGCAGGACCGCGTCGGCCAGCAGCACGAACTGGCGGTTCCAGCGCATCCGGGCGACGGCGGTCGCGGTGACCTCCTCGTGCCGGGCCCGGTCCGCGTCCCCGGCCAGCACGTCCAGCAGCAGCACCAGGCCGTGGGTGCCGCTGAGATGGTAGGTGGAGGGGTTGCCCGCCTCCAGCGCGAGCACCTCCCGCAGTTCGGCGCGGGCCAGCTGGCGGTCCTCCTCCAGCAGGGCGCAGAAGGCGCGGGCCAGGCCCCGGCTGAGCGGCTCCTCCTGGGAGCCGGCGCCGTCCCACTCGGCGAACGCCGCGAGCGCCCGCTCCATCGCGGCCCGGTCGGCGTGGTGGGCCTCCAGCACGGCCTGCGCCATCAGGACGTACCGCACGGCGGGCGCGAGGCGCAGCCGCCGTACGACGGCCAGGCACTCGGCGGCGGCCGACCGGGCGGCGTCGTACCGGCCGCGCAGCACGGCGTCGAGGACGAGGATGCCGTCCACGGTGTGGACGATGTTGACCGAGCCGAGCCGCAGCGCCTCCGCGCGGGCCGCCACCAGCGCCGAGTTGTCGCCGTCGACCAGCCAGGTGTTGCCGGCGAGCCGGGTGGCCGCGTACATGCGCTGCAGCGGCAGGCGATGGCGTTCCGCGGTGGCGAGGGCCTGTTCGAGCATCGCCTCGGACTCGGCCGGGTCCCGCTTGCGGGCCACGGTGGCGAGGAGTTCCAGGGCCTGGCAGGCGACGACGGGCAGGCCGTACCGCTCGGCGGTGTCGGCGGCGGACCGGGCGAGCTTCTCGGCGTGCTGGGTGCGGTCGGGCCCCGGGGTGTCCAGGGCCAGATAGGCGGCCGTCACGTCGGCGGCCGCGGTGGCGGGCTCGTCCGGCGCGGCCGCCAGCACCTCGCGGGCGCGCGCCGTCTGCCGGTTGCCGTCGCTCCACCGGCCTGCCGTGTGGGCGACCTTGGCCAGCTTGGTGTGCAGCGTGGCCAGGCGCACGGGGCTCAGCCCGGAGCCGTCCAGCACGTGCAGATCCTCGGCCAGGTCCAGGGCGCGGGCGAAGTCGCCGGCCTCGGCCAGCGCGGGCAGCAGGTTCTCCAGCACCGCGGCCCGCGCCTGCGGATCACCCGCGTCGGCCAGCAGGTTCTCGGCCCGGCCGAGCAGGGTCACCGCGGAGCTGAGCGCCCCGGCGGACAGCGCCCGCTCGCCGGCGTCCGCGAACAGCAGCCCGGCCCGCACCGTGTCGCCGGCCGCGCTGCGCAGCCCGGCGGCCAGCGCGCACCAGTCGCCGGGCAGATCGGGGTGCAGTTCCTCGACCGCCTCCGCGCCGCGCCGGGCCAGGTCCGCGCGCTGGCCCGGGGTCATCTGCGTGAACAGGGCCTCGACGGTGAGGGAGTGCCGGAAGGCGTACCAGTCGGGGGCCGGCTCGTCGGGCAGCACCAGCCGGGCGGCGACGCCGGCGTGCAGATGGCTGAGCAGCGCGCGGTCGTCGACGCCGGTCATGCGCTGCAGCACCGTGAGGGGGAAGCGCCGGCCGAGCACGGCCGCGGCCGACAGCAGCGTCAGCCCCTGGGCGCCGAGCCGGTCGATGCGGCGCAGTATGCCGCGCGCCAACGTGGAGGAAACGTCACTGCGCAGATCGCCGACGGCCCGCCAGCCCTCCGGCCCCTGCACGAGGGTGCCGACGCCGATCATCGACTGCAGCAGTTCCTCGATCAGGTACGGGCTTCCCGAGCTGTCCTCCCACAGCCGCTCCAGCACCGCCGCGGGCACCTCGCCGGGGCTGTCGGCACCGAGCTGGGCCGCGATCATCTCCTGCGCCTGGTGCCGGGTCAGCGGCGGCAGTTCGACCAGGGTGGCGGCGCCGCGGCGGCGGGCGGACTGGGCGAGGTCCAGGGCGTCGCTGAAGTCGGTGCGGACCGTGGCCAGCAGCAGGACGGGCGTGGACTCCAGGTTGTCGATCATGTACTCGAGGACCCCGAGCGTCTCCGGGTCGGCGTCGTGCAGGTCCTCCAGCAGGAGTAACTGGCCCTGCCCGCGCCCGGCGGCGATGAGCAGGCGCAGCACCGCCTCGCCCAGGATCACCATGGACGTGCTGTCCCGTTCCCCGGTGTCCCACTCCGGGATCAGCCGCCCGAGAACCGGCCGGTACGGGCCGAGGGCCAGGTCGTCCAGGGGCGCGCCGCTGCGGAACAGTGCCATCAGGGCCTCGGTCAGGGGCCGGAACGGGACGGCCGGGCCCGTGGTGCTGCTGCGCCCCCGCAGCACCCGCATCCCGGCGTCGAGCGCCCCGGCGACGGCCTCGGCGGCGACCCTCGACTTGCCGACGCCCGCCTCTCCCACCAGGAAGACGACACCGCCGCGGCCCTGTCGCGCTTCGGCCAGGGCACGGTCGAGCAGGGCCAGTTGGGAGTCCCGTCCGACCAGAGAAGGCGCATGGGAACGCATGAGCGCAGATAGTAATCGGAACTGCGGGGCCGTGGCAGGTCGCGCAGACTCGCACCCGTTCCGTCACCGCTCATGGGGATTCCTGTGCCGAACGCGGCGGCGCGGGCCCGCCGAGCGGGCCCGCGCCATCACATCCGCCGGAAACCGGCCCGGCGTCACCGAGGGGCGGAGACCGAGGTGTCGAGAGTGCTGAGCGTGATGACGATGCCGCTGGTCAGGACCATGCCGGCCAGGACGCGGGCGCGGGCGCAGGCCCGGTTGCGGCCCTTGAGCGCGATCCCGCCCGCGGCGTCCTGCTCCTCGGCGGCGATCCCGGTGACGGCAGCGGTCTCGGTGGCGTCGGCGGAGACGGAGGCGAGGTGCTGGTCCATGACGGTGGTCCCCTTCTGGTGTCCCGTGCCGTACGCACGGGGGTGGTGGAGGAAGTGCCGTTAAGTCGGATGGAGCGGTGGAGCGTGCTGCGGTCAGTTGCCGGGCCGTCCCAGGAGCAGGACGGACGGCACGGTGCCGGGCTGGGCGAGGCGGAGCAGTCCGTAGCCGATGCCGGACAGGCCGGTCAGCAGTCCGGGGGAGGGCACGTGGTCGGGGGTGGCGCAGCGGTGGCTCTGCGCCTCGACGAGGGCGAGCACCTGTCCGGTGCGCCGGCTCAGCGCCCGCGCACAGTCCGTGTCGCCCCGTTCGGCGAGGACGGCGAGGGCCTCCAGCGTGCCGAGCGTGCCGTGTCCGAGGCTCAGACCGGGGGATACGGTGACGTCGGCGAGCCGGGCCGCCAGCGCGGCGGCGGACTGCGGGGCGGCGGCTGCCACTCCGGCGAACCCGGAGGCCCAGGACGGGTCCGCGGGCGCGTCGGACACCTGGCGGACTGCTGCTCGCAGCAGGGTGTCGGCGGCGCTCGCGTGCGGGTTGGCGCGCTCCGGGCGACGGTCGGCGTAGCGCCGCAGCGCCCAGCCGATGCCCGCCGCGCCGTCCGCGAACCCAGGGTGCATCCCGGCGGCCTGCCGGGCCGTCCGTTGCGAGCCGTCGCCGTGCACCCCGGTGCCGGGTCCTTCCGCCGGGCCGTGCCCCGCGACGGGGCCGCGGTCGTCGCCAGTCGTGCCGTCGGTGCGCGCGGCGGTCCGGTCCGGACCGCACGCGGTCGCCAGCAGCAGGTCGGCCACGGTGTCCGCCAGCCGCAGCGCCTCCGGCGCCCCGGTCGCCTCGTGGATGGCGACGGCCGCGGCCAGCGCCCCGGCCCTGCCACCGGCCAGCCCCGGATCGGGGCAGGCGGAGACGGCGTTCCCCAGCGCGGTGAGCGCGTCGGGCAGACAGTCCGTCAAGTCCTCGTCCAGCAGCACCGACAGCCTCGGCAGCGCGTACAGGATGCCTCCGAGCCCGTCGTAGGCGCCGGGTCCGGCCGCCGCGCCCAGGTCGGGATCGGCGGCCAGCGCCTTCAGCAGGGAGGGCAGCGGCCGGACCGCCTCACGGGCCAGCGCGGCATACCGCCCCGCACCGGTCAGCGCGTCCGCCTGGGCCAGGAACAGCGCGACGCCGCAATAGCCCTGCGCCAGCCCGGCGCCCATCGGCAGCACCGCCCAGTGCGGGCCCGAGACCCGCTCCAGACCGAGCCAGTTGGTCCGGCCGCCGCCGCGTACGGCGCGGGCGACGATCTCGTCGGCGATCCCGCACGCGGCGGCCAGCAGCCGCGAGGCGTCGGGCACGACCTCCGGCACCGGGGCCACGGCGAGTTCGGACCGCCGGGCCAGGGGTGAACCGCCGCCCCGCGCCGCCAGCGTGGCCGAGATGATCCACTCCTGGTCATGGCAGTCGACCTCGTCCATCCTGGCCAGCTTCGCGTCCACCGCGGCGAGACTCGCCACGGGCAGCACCTCCGGCAGCCATGTGCCGTCGGCCGTCCGGACCCCCGTGCCGGACGGCCGATGCACGAACAGGGGTACGTCGCCGCGCCACAGGTCGGCCGTCTCGTGCTCGACGAGCCTCCGGCGTGCCTCGTCCTGCTCGGACTCCGTCCACAGCACGGCGAACACACCCTCTCGGGCGAGAGCGTTCCCGAGCAGGGAGGGGTGGGTGGACTCCTCCAGCAGCGTGGCGTACAGACGGGTGGAGCGGACGATGAGCCGCGCCGGGCTCTCGGCGGCCGGCGCCAAGGGCCCGCCACGAGCCAGCAGTTCGCGGCCGTGCGCGGCGAGGGCGGCGTAGGCGGTGCGGAATCCCTCCAGCAGGGCCGCCCGGTGGTCGGCCCTCTTCAGGGGCGCCCCGTCGGGCAGCGGCTGGTTCTGCGCGGCCGGGCTGACGACCGGGGCCCGTACGGCCCGCATCGTGTCCCTGCCGCTGTCCTCCCAGCACAGACCCTCACTGGGGAAGGCGCCGTCGGTGGACCGGCCGAGCGCGGAGATGTCCAGCGCGCCGTGCTCGCCGATCAGCAGGTGGGGCAGCAGGCAGGTGCGGTGCACGGAGGCCTGCAGCGCGTCCGCGGCGGGGTCGGCGCCGGCCGTGGTGGCGTGCGGCAGGCCGGTGTGCAGCAGGGTCTCGGCGTCCACCAGCACCGGCTGGTCGCCGCAGGCGATGACGTTCTCGTAGTGCATGTCGGCGCCGTCCACCGCGTACAGCAGGGCCAGCAGTGCCCCCTGACGCCGGTAGAAGGCATCGGTCTCGGCCACCGACCGGCACCAGCGGTGCTCGACGAACTCCAGCCAGCCGTACTCCGGCCGGCGCACACTGCGGGGCGTGCGCAGCGCGAGGCCGGGCACCTTGGCGTTGAGCCACGCCACCAGGCCGTCGAGCAGGGCGTGCTGGTCGAGCGGGCGGGGCTTGTACACCAGCCGGTCCCCGCCGGCGAAGCGCAGGACCGCGACCGCCCGGTTGCCCTGGTGGGCGTCTCCGAGACCGAGCTCGACCCCGGCCAGCGCACCGGGCTCGCGCCCGTGGAGCACCCCGGCGACCAGCTCGTCCCGGTCGGCCTGGAACCGTGCCGCCAGCTCCGCCGCCGCCTCCACCGCGTCCAGTGCGGTCTGGGCGAGCATCCGGGCCAGCACCGGGTAGGCGGCGACGAGTCCGGCCAGACCCCGCCGGGTGCCGATGGCGGCGACGAACGAGGCGAACCGCTCGCGGGGGTCCGCTCCGGCGAGCCGCCGGGCACGCCGGGCGAGGGAGAGCTCATGGACCAGGGTGCGGGCGGCCTGCCGGACGAGCTGGTCCGTCAGCCGCCGCTCGAACGCGCCCCGCCAGACGGCCTGTTCGGCGACGGGGACGCCGGTCATGAGGCGGTCGAGCCGGTCCGCCGCCGGGGTGAGGAACGGTCGTACGACGGTCGCGAAGACCTCGGGACCCGTCCCGTCCGTGGTCAGCTCCTCCAGGCTCTCGGGCGCGGTCGCCACGGCCTGTTCGGCGTACCCGGCCCAGCGCGGCTTGGCCGCACGGGCGGCGAGCAGGTCGGCGGGTTCCGCCGCGAGCGCCGCCGCGGTCGCCCCGTCCACTCCGAGGCGGGCCAGCCGCAGAGCGAAACCCTCGCTGTCCCCGGCGGCCCAGGGAGCGGGCCCGCTGGGGGAGTCGCCGGCGGACGCCACCGGCCGTCCGGGGGCGGCGAGCCGTTCCGCGAGGGTCAGCGCCGGGGCCCACCAGTCGAGCGGCAGGCCGGCGCTCCGGGGAGTCGGGAGGCTGGCGGTCTCAGTCACGTCAACGAAGGTGGCAGACGCCCCGCGATCCCCACATGGGGAACTGGCCCCCATATTCCCTGCGGCCCGTACCACCGGTGGGGAACGGCCGCGGCGTCGGTACCGCGCACCGGGGAGAACCGCAGGTCAGCGGGGATACCCATCCCCTCCCCGCGACTGGGGGCGGGCCGCCCGCCGTACGGCCGCATCCCGCCCGGCGCACGGGCGTACCCCGCCTGCCGCGGCCGCCCGCCCCCATGCCGCACACCCGGCGCCCCCATACGGTCACGGCCCTCCACGCCCGCCCCGGGGCCGTACGCCCCCATCTTTGCGGCGTGCCGCCCCCACTCCCACCCGGCGCGCCCTCCTCCTGCGGGTGCCGGCCACCCCGTCCACCGCCGGACGGGCCCTGCGGGGCGGAAACACCGGACCGGTGCCGCCGATCGCGGCGGCCGGGGCCGGAAAAGGTGGGGACCGACTACCGATGCTCCCGCATTCCCGGCGGGCGCACGCTGCCGTGCAGAACCCCCCAGACCGCCCGGCCCGCATCGCCACCGGGTGGACGACCTTCCAAGGAGCAGCAGATGGGAGCACCTGTACCCGTCGGCGTGATCGCGCTCGACCCCGTACTGGAAGCCGGCACCCGCAGTACCCTCCTGGCCTGCCCGGAGCTGACCCTGTGCGAGCCCGCCGACGCCCGGGTCGCCGTGCTGACCGTGGACCGGCTCCGCCCGGCCGAACTCGACACCGTGCGCCTCGCCCGCGCCTACCCGCAGCGCCCCGCCGTCGTCCTGGTGGCCGGCGCCCTGGCCCCCGGCGACGCCCTGCACGCCCTCGCCGCCGGCGCCCGCGGTCTGCTGCTGCGCCGCGAGGCCGACGCCTCCCGCCTCGGCCACGCGGTGCTGGCCGCGGACCAGGACGAGTGCACCCTGCCGACGGACCTGCTCGAACAGGTCCTCCAGGGCCCGGACACCCGGCACGGCAACGGCGGCTGGGCCGGAGGCGCCCTGTCGGACCGGGAGCGTTCGGTGCTGCGCCTGGTCGCCGACGGGCACGAGACCGCTGAGATCGCCGAGCGACTCGCCTACTCGCCGCGCACGGTGACGACCGTCGTCCACGACATCACCCAGCGGTTCCGGCTGCGCAACCGCACGCACGCGGTCGCCTACGCCCTGCGGGCGGGTCTGCTGTGACGGCCACCCTCACGCCCGCGGTCCGCACGTCCGCCGGCCCCGCGGGCACGGCCGTACCCGCCGCTGCGCCGGTCCTGCGGGTGCTGCCCGGACGCGGTGCGGACCGGGTCCGGTCCCTCGCCCGACGCGCGGGCCTGAGATGCGCGGACGAGGGCGACGAGGAGGAAGGGACCGTCACCGTGGTCGTCGCGGAGGACGCCGAACAGGCCGTGCCGGGCCTGCGGAACACCGGACCGCTGCTGCTGGTGTGCGAGACCGTCAGCCGCAGCGGTCTGGTACGGGCCCTGCGCGCGGGCGCGGTCGTCCTGCGGAGCGCGGACCTCTCGCCGGAGAGCCTGGCAGCCGCCGTCCGCCGCGCCGGGCACCCGCACCCGACCATTCCCTACCCGGAACTGTCCCACCTGCTGAGCACCGGGCCCTCGGCCGACGGGCCGTCCCGGCGCGGGACCCGCCCGCCGGCCCTGACCGCGCGTCAGAAGCAGGTGCTGCGCCTCCTGGCCGACGGGCACGCCAACGCGGACATCGCGCGGCTGCTGGAGTGCTCCGAACACACCGTGAAGAACGTCGTCTACGAGATCATGGCGCGCCTGCAGGCCCGCAACCGGTCGCACGCGGTCGCCCGCGCGCTGCGGCACGGCCTGGTCTGACCCCCCGGGGACGGCCTCGACGCGGGCGACGGGAGACAGGGGCTGCTCGCACGCCCTCCCGTCGCCCCGCGCGGCCGACGGCGCGTGCCGGGTCAGAACCGGGGAGAGGGCAGCGACCGCGGTTCGATCCGCTCCTCGACGACACCGCCGTCCCCGCGGCCGACCACATAGGCCGCTTTGCCCGGCAGTTCCGTCACCGCCTCGACCAACTCGGTGCCGCGGTAGACCAGTCCTACCCCGTCGTCGGTGCAGTGGGCCGTGCGGAACACGCCCTCGGCCACCAGCCGGTGGATCAGCGGGCGCCGGCCCGCGTCGGAGTCGTAGTGCACGCCGTTGCCGTACGGCAGCAGCCCCAACCCGTCCGTCACGGGTCGCAGTCCGGGGCCGAAGGAGTCGGTCGCGCCGCCCTCGAACCAGCAGATGGAGCCCGCGCTGACCCCGGCGAGCACCACGCCCGCCCGCCATGCGCGCCGCATGATCCGGTCCAGACCGTGCACCCGCCACACGGCGAGCAGATTGGCCACCGACCCGCCCATCACCCACACCACGTCGTGATCCAGGACCGTGCCCTCGACGTCCTCGACGTTCGGCATGGGGAAGAGATACAGCGGCGTGAGATCGAAGCCCGCGGCCCGGGCCGCCTCCGCCACCCGCGCGGTGACGTGCTCGGCGTCGCCGGTCGCCGTGCCGACGTACAGGATGCGGGGGCGCCTGCCGTGCACACCGGAGAGGTCGACCGCGTGGTGCACCAGGGCGTCGAAGAGGATCCGGGTGCGCGTGCCGACGCGATGCCCTCCGGACGTGGCGAGGATGGTGGGTTCCGGGGCGGTCACGTGCGTGATCGTAGCGCCGTTTCCCGCCCGCACGCGGGGAGTTGACGAAGGCGACACCCCACCGGCACACGCGGAGCGGGGACCGGCCGTCCGGCCGGTCCCCGCTCCTGCTGTGCGGCCCTCACCCTGTCCGCAGGGCCACCGCCGCCGCGTATCCCGCCGGGACGAGGACGTCCCGCAGGGTCCACCGCGGGTCCGGCGCCGCCGGCAGCGCCCCGGTGCCGACGTAGTCCAGCGCCGGATCACGCACCAGCCCGGTGCCCAGACCCTTGAGGTAGGCCTCCTTGCGCACCCAGGTCCGGGTGAACGCCGCCGCGCGTTCGTGCGCGGGCAGCAGCGCCAGCTCCCGCCCCTCCACCGGGTGCAGGGCGGACTGGGCGTCGAGCACCGCCTGCGTGGTGGCCAGCCCCTCCACGTCGACGCCGACGGGGATCGGGGCGAGCGCCACCATCACCAGATCCCCGCTGTGCGACAGCGAGAAGTGCACCCCGGAGGTACGCAGCGCGGGCCGGCCGTGCGGACCGCCGCAGCCCGCGCACGGCTCACGCACCAGCGGCAGCGCGTCGGCGGGCACGCCCAGCAGCAGGCTCAGCACGCCACGCAGGGCCGCGTGCGCGATCACGTACGCGTCGCGGTCCCGGGACCGGTGGAAGGCGTCGGCCCGCGCCCGCTCCTGCGCGTCGAGCAACTCCTGCGCCCGCCGCAGTCCGCCGCGGTCCTGCCGTCCCACCTCCGCCAGGTACAGCTCCACCGGCCGCAGGGGCGCCCGCGGGCACGGCGAGCGGGCGCCGAAGTGCGGCACGGACAGGTCCATCACGGCCGGGCACAGCGGCCCGGGCGGCGGCGCCGACGGCGGGGCGTGCGCCGGCCGGGCGAGCAGCGGACCCGGGCGGGAGTCAGACATCGGCCCCGGCCAGCCGACGGCGCAGGCTGAGCGGGCGCATGTCCGTCCAGACCACGTCGATGTGGTCCAGGCACTCCTGCCGGGTGCCGCGCCGGCCCTCCGGGTGCCAGCCGGCCGGCAGCTCGCGGTCCGCCCGCCAGATCGAGTACTGCTCCTCGTCGTTGCGCACCACGAGGTACACCTCGTCGGTACCCGGGCGGACCTCCTCGCCGCCCGCGCCGGTCGCGGAATCGGTGTGTGTCACGGTGAACCTCCCGCAGGTGATGGGGCCGGCCGCAGGTCAGGGGCCGACGAGGTCAGCGTGCCCGCCACCGGCGCCCCCGGTCAGGGACGAACGCGCCGAACCGGGGGCGCGCGTTGCTGCCGGAACTTCCCTGGTGGGCGGTGAGCGCGGCGCGGGACCGTGCTGTCCGGTCGCGGGGCGCCCGGCACCCCTGGCGGAGCCCGCCGCCCGGTCCAGCCGCGCGATGCCCGCGCACCCCCGTTTCGGAAGGAGCACGCGATGTCGGACCAGCACGCACCTGTCCTGCTGCCGGGCGGAGGCTGGCGGCTGTGGGAGCAGTTCGCGCTGCGCGGCCCCGGTTTCCCCGCCGACGGCGTGCTGCGCCTGGCGCCGCCCGGACTGGCCGAGGCCGCCGACAAGTTCGGCCCCGACGCCGAGCTGTCCGGGCCCGAGTGGCAGGCCTTCGCCGACGACCTCGCCACGGCCGCCGTCCACACCGCCCGCCACCTGCAGCAGATCGCCGCCCAACCCCGCTTCCAGGCCGCCCTCGCCTGGCAGAACCCGGCCGTGCTGCGCACCGGCATCGCGCCGTTCCTGCGCTGGACGCCGAGCGCGGACAGCCGCAGCAGCATGCCTCGCCAGCGTGAGGAACTGGTCGCGCACTACTGGCAGCGGTTCTGCGTGAAGAACGACACCATCGGCTTCTTCGGGCCGGTCGGCTGGGGCCGCTGGGACCTGTCCGCGCCGGCAGCGGTCGCCGTGGACCCCGGTCGCGGCTTCCTCGCCGCGCAGGAGGTGTACTTCTCCGGCTGGGCCATCGACGCCCTCGCCAAGGTCCTCGCCGAGGACCCCGAGCTGATGCGCTGGATCCCGCCGCGCCGCGTGTCCTTCGTGCGCTGCGCCGACGGCGCCGTCCGGATCCCCGGGCGTCCCGCCCAGCCGGTCGGCGCCACCGAACTGGCCGTCCTCGAGTTGTGCGACGGCACCCGGCACCCCGACGCCGTCGCCGCCGAACTGGGCCTGCCCGCACAGGAGGTGACCCGCGTCGTACGCGACCTGGTGGCCCGCCGCTGGGTGCAGTGGCGCCTCGAGGTGCCCGCCGCCACCCACCCCGACCGCGCCTTGCGCCGCATCCTCGAACGCGTCCCGGACACCGCCGCCCGCACCCGGGCACTGGACCGGCTCGCCGTGCTGGAACGCGGCCGGGACGCGGTACGCGCCGCCGGGACCGACGCCGCCGCCCTGACCGCCGCGATCGGAGCGCTGGAGGCCGACTTCGCGGCGCTCACCGACAGCGAGGCGCAGCGGGCCAAGGGCGAACGCACCGCGCCCTGCCGGGGACTGGTGTACTGCGACGCCCGGCGGGCGGCGACCGCCACGGCCGGCACCGGGCTGCTCGCCCACCTCGAGCCCCTCCAGCTGTGCCTGACGGCCGCCCGCTGGATGACCAACCGCTTCGCCGACGCCATCCGGGTGCGCCTGCGCACCGCGTACAACCGGCTGCGCGCCACCGGCGAACCGGTGGACCTCGGCACGCTCTGGCTGCACACCCTGCCGTCACCGCACCCCGACGCGGGCGACCTCATCGACGCCGTCCAGGTTGAACTGCGCGCCAAGTGGGCCCGCGTGCTGGACCTCCCGGCCGGCGTGCGGCGGGTCCGGCTGTCCACGGCCGACCTGGCCGAGCGGGTGCGCCGCGAGTTCGACGAGCCGGGCGACGGCTGGTCGCTGGCCCGGTACATCAGCCCCGACCTGCTGGTGATCGCCGACGACGAGACCGCACTGGCCCGCGGCGACGTCCGGCTCGTCCTCGGTGAGATGCACTGCGCCCTCAACACGATGGGGGCCTCCCTGTTCGTGCACCAGCACCCCGACCGCGACGCGCTGCTCGCCGAGACCAGCCGCGACTTCCCCGGCCCGCGCCTGCTGCCCATGCTGCCCAAGGAGCTGCCCCTGAAGTGGTCCACCCGCAGCAGGCCCTCGCTGGACCGGCCCGAGGACCACTACGTGGCCCTCGTCGACCAGACCGGCGACCCGCACCGCCCGCGCACCGTGCTCGGCGCCGACGTGACCGTCGAGGACCGGGACGGCCGGCTGACCGCGATCCTGCCCGACGGCACCGGCTACGACCTGCTCGACGTCTACGCCAACACCCTCACCCAGCGCGTCATGGACCGCTTCACCCTCCGCCCCGAGGGCGTCCACACCCCGCGCATCACCGTGGACCGGATGATCGTCGCCCGCGAGACCTGGCACCTGCCGGTCGCCGGGCTCGACTTCGCCGACGAGAAGGCGGAGGCCACCCGTTTCGTCCGCGCCCGGCACTGGCAGCGCCGGCACGAACTGCCCCGCTTCGTCTTCGTGGTCTCGCCGACCGAACCCCGCCCCTTCTACGTCGACTTCGACAGCCCCGTCTACGTCACCATCCTCGCCAAGGCAGCCCGCCGGCTCGCCCGCAAGGACCCCGAGGCCCGGCTCAAGGTCAGCGAGATGCTGCCCACCCCCGAACAGGCCTGGCTCACCGACGACGAGGGACGCCGCTACACCTCCGAACTCCGCTTCGTCGCCGTCGACCAGACCGTCACCGCGGAAGGGGACGCGTGATGCGCACGATCGCCGACGACATCGCCGCACACGCCGCCCGGCACCCCGACCGCGTCGCGCTCAGCACCCCGCACGGCGAGGTGACGTACGGCCGGCTCGCCGCCCGCATCGAGGAGATCGCCCGCCGGCTGCGGGCGCACGGCGCCGGACCCGAGACGGTCTGCGCCGTGGCCGTCGAGCACGGCACCGACGCCGTCGCGGCCATGGCGGCGGTGCTGCGCTGCGGCGCCGCCTTCCTCACCCTGGACGTCGGCCAGCCCCGCGACCGGCTCGCCGCCTTCACCGAGAGCGCCGACGCCCGCCTGCTGCTGACCAGCGCGGCCCTGGCCCCCGCCCTGGACCTCGGCCTCCCGGCGATCCTGCTGGACCGGCCCCCGGCCGCAGACCCTCTCGCCGCCCCGCCGGACCGGCCCGCAAGCGCGGAGGGACCCTCGCCGGGGCCGGTCCACCCCCGCGCCCTCGCCTACGTCAGCCACACCTCCGGCAGCACCGGCCGGCCCAGCGCCGTCCTGGTCGAACACGGCGCCCTCGACGCCTATCTCCGCGACACCGCCGAGGCGTTCGGCCTCGGCCCGGACACGGTGGCCCTGCAGACGGCGCCGCTCGGCTACGACGCCTCGATCCGGGACACCTTCGTACCGCTGCTGGCCGGGGCCCGACTGGTGATCGTGGACCGCGCCCGGCTGCTGCGCCCCGAGGAGTTCGCCCGCACCGTCCGCGAGCACCGCGTGACGGCACTGCTCAGCGTCACTCCCTCCTTCCTGTCCCACCTCGCGGCACAGCCGCGGCTCACCGATCCGCTGGCCGGTGTCGGCCTGGTCGCCTCCAGCGGCGAGTCCCTGCGGCCGTTCCTCGCCGCCGGCGGACGCACGCTGGTGCCGGGCCGGCTCGTCAACCAGTACGGCCCCACCGAGTGCACGATGACCACCACCCGGCACAGCGTGCCCGTCCCGCCGGACCCCTCCGCCGACCTCGTGGGCACCCCCCGCACCGGCGCCGTGGTCCGCGTGCTCGACGCGGACCTGGCCCCGGTCCCCGACGGCACGGTCGGCGAGGTCTACATCGGGGGAGTGGGCGTGGCCCGCGGCTACGGCGGACGCCCCGCCCGCACCGCCGAGTGCTTCGTGCCGGACCCCTACGGGCCGCCTGGGGCCCGCCTGTACCGGACCGGCGACCTCGGCTGGTGGGGGCCCGGGGGACTGCACTACGCCGGCCGCACCGACCGGCAGGTCAAGATCCGCGGCTACCGAGTGGACCCCGCGGAGGTCGAGGGCGCCCTGCTGGCCCACCCCGGCGTGACCGGCGCGGTGGTGACCGCGCACACCGACGACCGGGGACGCGTGCACCTGCTCGCCCACCTCACCGGCGACCTGGCCGGCACGTCCGACGCCGCGCTGCGCGCCCACCTGGCCCGGACCCTGCCGCCCCACCTGATGCCGCGCCGGTTCCTGCGGCTGGACGCCCTGCCCACGACGCGCGGCGGCAAGACGGACCGCCGGCTGCTTGCCACGAGGAGCACCGCATGACCGCCCTCGACCTGCACCACACCGCCACGAACCCGCGGCCCGCCCCCGCGCCACCGCAGCCGTCCGCAGGGCCGCAGTCCGACGGCCGCGGGCCCGCGGCCGGCTTGACGCCGGGGGGTGCCGCTCCGTCGTCCGCGTCGCTGCGGTCGGCGGCGTGTGGCTCGGTGACGGCGGTGGGGCAGGAGTCCGAGGGCCGTGGGCCGGCGGCGGGGTTGGGGTCGGGTGGTGCCGCTCCGTCGTCCGCGCCGCCGCGGTCGGCCGTATCCCGCCTGGTGACGGTCGTCGAGGCGAAGCCGGAGCCCGGGGCGGGCGGCAGGCGGCCTGCCGGTGGTCTGCCGGCGTCCGGTGCTTCCCGTGCGGTGGCCGCCGCCGGGCCGGAAGCCGGTGTTCCCGGACCGGGACCCGTCGTCGCCGACCTGTGGGACGCCGCCGCCCGCATCGCCCCCCACGTCGTCCGCACGCCCCTGCTCCACGGCCCGGCGGTGCACGCGCTCGGCCCCGGACTGCTGCTGAAGGCCGAACACCTGCAACGTGGCGGCTCGTTCAAGATGCGCGGCGCCGCCAATGCCGTACTCGCCCTGGGCGCCGACCGGGTCGTCACCGGATCCTCCGGGAACCACGCGATCGCGCTGGCCCGGCTGGCACGCTCGCTCGGCATCCGGCTCACCGTGGTTCTCGCGGCCGGAGCGGCACCGGCGAAGGCCGCCGCCATCCGGGCCCTCGGCGCACAGACCGTGCAGGTCGGCGGGGGAGTGGCCGAGCGCGAGGAGCGCGCCCGCGCCCTGGCGGCCGAACAGGACGCGGTGTTCGTCCCGTCGTCCGACCACCCGCTGGTGGTCGCCGGCGCGGGCACGGTCGGCATCGAACTGCTGGCCGACGCGCCCGACACCGAGACCGTCTATGTGCCCACGGGCGGCGGCGGGCTCCTCGCGGGCGTCTGCCTCGCGGCCCGGCACCATCCGGTCCGGGTGGTCGGCGTGGAACCGTCCCGCACCCCGCGCTACGCCCGCTCCCTGGCCGCCGGCCGGCCCGTGCAGCTGCCGCCCAGCACGACCGTGGCCGACGGGCTGCGCGGCCAGCGCCCCGGAACCGTCCCCTACCCGATCATCCGCGACCGCGTCGACGAGCTGATCGCCGTCGACGACGAGGACATCCTCGCCGCCGCGGCCCTGCTGCACCGCCACGGCATCGACGCCGAACCGAGCGGAGCGGTCGCCCTGGCCGGAGCGCTGAGCGCCGGCCGCCGTGAACGCGCCGTGGCCATCGTCTCGGGCGGCAACACCCCCGCCCGTCTGCACGCCCCGCACCGCACGCGGACGCCCGCGGAGGGCGACGGCATCACCGTCAGCGGCTGACACGCCGTCCACCGCGGCCACCCGCACCCCGACCGTCTGCGACAGACACCCACCACATCACCGAAGGAGCACGGACATGACCCCGAACGCCGCCACCGCCGCCGCCCCCACCACCGACACCGTCGATCTGCTCGTCGGCATCTTCCGGGACGTGCTGCGCCTGCCCGAGCTGACCTGCGAGACCGACTTCTACGAGGCGGGCGGCGACTCGCTCACCGCCTTCCAGATCACCGGCCGCCTGCAGGAACTGCTCGGCGCGGACGTCCCGGTCTCGCTGGTCTTCGCCTACCCCACCCCGCGCGAGCTGGCCGAGGTCGTCGACGCGGACTACGGCACCGCCTGACCGGGCCCGCGAACCGCGACCGCGCCCGCCCGCACCTGCCCGCCTCCGTCCCCGCCGTCCACCCGCGCCACCCGAGGAGAGCCGTGCCATGACCGAAGACTTCGTGCCGTCCCTGGGCCGCTGGCGGCTGTGGGAGCAGTTCGCCCTGCGCGGGCCGGGCTTCCCCGCCGACGGCGTGCTGCGCCTGGCCCCTGCCGGACTGGCCCAGGCTGCCGACAAGTTCGCCGTCTACGACCTCCTCCAGGGCGAGGACTGGGAGGACTTCACACGGCTCTTCGCGGACGCCGCCGTGGAGACCGCGCACACCCTCCAGGACATCGCCCGCACCCCGGCCTTCCGGGAGGCGGTGGCCTGGCAGAACCGGCCGGTGCTCAGCTCCGGCATCGCGCCGTTCCTGCGCTGGACGCCGAGCGCGGACAGCCGCAGCAGCATGCCCCGGCAGCGTGAGGAACTGGTCGCGCACTACTGGCAGCGGTTCTGCGTGAAGAACGACACCATCGGCTTCTTCGGACCGGTCGGCTGGGGCCGCTGGGACTCGGCGGTGCAGGGCCTCGTCGTCGACCCCGGCCGGGGACTGACGGAGAAATCGACGGTGTACTGGGCGAGCTGGGGCATCGACGCCCTGGCGCGGACCCTGGACGGCGACCCCGCCCTGCGCGAGTGGGTCGCCCCGCGCCGCGTGCCGTTCGTCGCCGTCGAGGGGGACCGGGTCCGGGTGCCGGGCCGGCGCCCGGTGCCCGTGTCCGCGGACGCCGCGGCCGTCATCGCCCGCTGCGACGGCGTCCGGCCCGCCCGCGGCATCGCGGAGGAACTCCCCGGTGTCGACGTGCCCGCCGTCCTGGCCGACCTGGTGGCCCGCCGCTGGGTGGTGTGGCGGCTGGAGGTCCCGGCCTGCACCCATCCGGACCGGGCGCTGCGGGCCTGGCTGGAGGCGGTCGGCGCGAGCGGCCCGCGACGGCGGGGGCTGGCCGCGCTGGACAGGCTGGAGCGGGCTCGGGAACGGGTGGCGGCCGCCCGGGACGCGGGCGGCCTGGTCGAGGCGATGGAGGCGCTGGAGAAGGAGTTCACCGCCCTCACCGCCACCGCGGCGGTCCGGGAGAAGTCCGAGTCCACCGCACCCTGCCGGGCGCTGGTGTACTCCGACACCCGCAGATCCGCCACCGCCCGGCTCGGCCCGGCCGTGCTCGACGCGCTGCGCCCGCTGCGGCTGCTGATGGACAGCGCCGGCTGGCTCACCTCCCGGCTCGCCGAGGCCGTCGCCGCGGAGACACGCCGCGTCTACGACCGCCTCGCCGCCGCCGGCCCGGTGGATCTGGCGTCGTTCTGGTTCGCGTGCCTGCCGGTGCTGCACGGCTCCGCCCGCGACACCGCCGCCGCACTGCAGCGGGAGTTCGCCGAGCGCTGGCAGCGCATCCTGGCGGCCCCGGCGGACGCCGCCCGGGTCACCGTGCGGGCGTCGGACATCGAGGCGGCCGTGCGCGCCGAGTTCGGCGACTCGGCCGGCGGCTGGACGGCGGCCCGCTATCTGAGCCCGGACGTGATGATCGCCGCCGAGGGGGCCGAGGCCGTGGCGCGCGGCGACTTCACCGCCGTACTCGGCGAACTCCACGTCGCCTCCAACACCTTGGGCGCTTCCCTGTTCACCCACCAGCACCCCGACGTGTCGGAGCTGTTCCGGCTGACAGACCGGGACCACCCGGGCCCGCGTCTGATGCCGCTGATCCCCAAGGAGCACCGGGCACGCCTGTCGGCCCGCGTCCGCCACACCCTCGTGCGTCCCCAGGACCACCAGGTGGCCCTGGCCGACTTCACCGCCGACCCGGCTCGTCCGCGGGTCGTGCGCAGCGCCGACGCGACGGTCGAGGAGCACGGCGGCGACCTCGTGGTACGTCTCCCCGACGGCTCCCGGTTCCCGGCCGTCGACGTGTTCTCGCACGTCCTGACGACCCTGGCGATGGATCTCGTGCGCGTCCTGCCGCAGGCGGAGCACACCCCGCGGGTCACCGTCGACCGCCTGGTGATCGCCCGGGAGACCTGGCGGCCGTCCGCGGCGAGCGCGTGCTTCGCCGACGAGAAGGACGAGGCCCGGCGCTTCGTCCGGGCCCGCCACTGGCGCACCGGACTCGGACTGCCCCGCTACGTCTTCGTGGTCTCCCCGACCGAGTCCCGCCCCTTCTACGTCGACTTCGACAGCCCCGTCTACGTCACCATCCTCGCCAAGGCCCTGCGCCGCCTGGCCCGCAAGGACCCGGGGGCCCGCGTCACGATCACCGAAATGCTGCCCACGCCGGAACAGAGCTGGCTCACCGACGACCAAGGGCGGCTCTACACAGCGGAGTTGCGGTTCGTGGCCCACGACACGGCGGCCGACTCCTGAGGCGAACAGCGGGATGCCGGCCCGGGCGGAGAGCCCGCCCGGCCGGCATCCCGCTCTTCCACGTCGGCTCAGGCGAGGTCGAACCGGTCGAGATTCATCACCTTGTCCCACGCTGCCACGAAGTCGCGTACGAACTTCTCTCCCGCATCATGGCACCCGTAGACCTCCGAGATCGCTCGGAGCTGGGAGTGCGCACCGAAGATCAGGTCGACGGCGGTGGCGGTCCACTTGATCTCGCCGGTGGCGCGATCCCGCCCCTCGAAGACGTTCTCCTCCGTGGCCGACGCGTGCCACTCGGTGCGCATGTCGAGCAGGTTGACGAAGAAGTCGTTGGTCAGCGTTCCCGGCCGGTGGGTGAAGACACCGTGGGGCGACCCCTTGAAACCGGTGTTGAGAGCACGCATGCCACCGATCAGCACCGTCATCTCGGGAGCGGTCAGTGTCAGCAGGTTGGCGCGGTCCAGCATGAGCGTCTCCGGCGAGAGCTTCTCCCCGGACGGCAGGTAGTTGCGGAAGGCGTCGGCCTTGGGCTCCAGCACGGCAAAGGATTCCGCGTCGGTCTGCTCCTGCGAGGCGTCCGTGCGCCCCGGCGAGAAGGGAACCGTCACGTCGTACCCGGCGTCCCGCGCGGCCTGCTCGACGGCAGCGCACCCGCCGAGGACGATCAGGTCGGCGAGCGAGACGCGCGTTCCGCCGGTCTGGGAGCGGTTGAACTCCTGCTGGATGCCCTCCAGCGTGCGCAGTACCTCGGTCACCTCGGGGAGGTTGTTGAGCTCCCAGTCCTTCTGCGGCGCGAGACGGATGCGTGCTCCGTTCGCCCCGCCGCGCTTGTCGGTGCCGCGGAAGCTGGCCGCCGACGCCCACGCGGTGGTGACCAGCTGCGGGACGGAAAGGCCCGACGCGAGGATGCTGCCCTTGAGGGCAGCGATGTCGGCGTCCCCGACCAGCTCGTGATCGACGTCGGGGACGGGGTCCTGCCACAGCTGCGGCTCGGGGACCCACGGGCCGAGGTAACGTGAGACGGGGCCCATGTCACGGTGCAGCAGCTTGTACCAGGCCTTGGCGAACGCCACCGCGAGCTCGTCCGGCCTCTCGTGGAACCGCTTCGTGATCGGGCCGTAGACCGGGTCCACCTTCAGCGCGATGTCCGTCGTCAGCATCATGGGGGCGTGCCGTTTCGACGGATCATGGGCGTCGGGAACGGTGTCCCGGGCCGCGGGATCCGAGGGGGTCCACTGGTGGGCGCCGGCGGGGCTGCTCGTCAGCTCCCACTCGTACCCGTAGAGGTTGTCGAGGTAGCCGTTGTCCCACGTGGTCGGCGCGGTGGTCCACGCACCCTCCAGACCACTGGTGAGCGCGTGCGGGCCCGTGCCGCTGCCGTAGGTGTTCCGCCAGCCGATGCCCTGCTGCTCGATGGGCGCGGCCTCGGGCTCCGGACCGATGTAACTGGGATCGACCGCGCCATGGCACTTGCCGAAGGTGTGGCCGCCGACGATGAGGGCGACCGTCTCCTCGTCATTCATCGCCATGCGCCCGAACGTCTCCCGGATGTCCCGGGCCGCGGCCAACGGGTCGGGGTTTCCGTTGGGCCCCTCCGGATTGACGTAGATGAGTCCCATCTGCACGGCGGCGAAAGGACCGGTGAGTTCCCTGTCGCCGCTGTAGCGTTCATCGCCCAGCCATGTGTCCTCGGGGCCCCAGAAGATCTCCTCGGGTTCCCAGATGTCCTCGCGCCCGAATCCGAATCCGAATGTCTTGAATCCCATGGATTCCATGGCGCAGTTCCCGGCGAATACCAGGAGATCGGCCCAGGAGATTTTCTTCCCGTACTTCTGTTTGACGGGCCAGAGCAGACGGCGCGCCTTGTCCAGGCTCGCGTTGTCCGGCCAGCTGTTGAGGGGAGCGAAGCGCTGCGCGCCGCTGCCGCCACCGCCGCGGCCGTCCGCGATGCGGTACGTTCCCGCGGCATGCCAGCTCATCCGGATGAAGAGCGGACCGTAGTGGCCGTAGTCGGCTGGCCACCAGTCCTGGGATGTCCTCATCAGTTCGAAGAGGTCGCGCTTCAGCGCGTCGACGTCGAGCGTCGCGAACTCTTTCGCGTAGTCGAAGTCCTCGCCCATCGGGTTGGCTCGGGGCGAGTGCTGGTGGAGAACCTGAAGGTCCAGTTGATTCGGCCACCAGTCCCGGTTCGTCCTGGGCCGCCGAGTCGGTGTGGGCGTCGGCGAAGGGATTGCCGGATTCTCGCTTTCACTGCCGGACATGCCCGTCCTTCTTCCTGTCTGGAAATGTGCTGTGCCGCGACCGTATGGTCGCGCACCGCAGACCACATCTCCATGAAACACGCAGAGGCCTTCGCATGACAGATGCCAGAGAAGGCGAGCGACATTCGCCTGGCGGTATGCCGGAGAACGCCTGGGTTCGCGTCTACGGCGAGGTGGGCGGGTGCGGGGAGCGGAGCACGAGCAGGGTGATCTCGCTGGGGGCGAAGACGCGGAACGGCGGGCCCCAGAAGCCGGTGCCGCGGCTGGTGTAGAGGAGCGTGCGGGTGCCGTGGCGGCTGAGGCCGGCGAGGGCGGGCTGGTCGATGCGGACCAGGTGGTGGAAGGGCCAGATCTGGCCGCCGTGCGTATGGCCGGACAGCTGGAGGTCGATGCCGGCGGCTGCCGCCCGGTCGACGAACTTGGGCTGGTGGGCCAGGAGCAGGACGGGCAGCTCGGGGTCGGCGCCGTTCAGGGCTCCGGCGAGGTGCGCGCGGTGGCCGGCCAGGCCGGAGGACTCGGCGGTGACGTCGTCCACGCCGGCGACCACGAGGGTGTCGCCTTCGCGTTCGAGCAGCAGATGGCGGTTGCGCAGCGGCTCCCAGCCCAGCTCGTCCATCATGTCGACCCAGCCCTGGGCCTCGCTGTAGTACTCGTGGTTGCCGGTGACGTACACCCGGGCACGGGTGGCCCGCACGGTGCCGAGGGGCGCGGCCTGGGCGCGGCGGCGTTCGGCCGTGCCGTCCGCGATGTCACCGGTGTGGCAGACCAGGTCGGCGTCGAGGGTGTTCACCCTCTCGCACACCTTTGCCGACCAGCGGGCGCGATCGAGGGGGCCGTAGTGGGTGTCGGTGATGAGGACGACACGGAGGCCGTCCAGCCCGGCGCCCAGCCGCGGGAGGTGCACGTCGAGTCGGCGCACGCGAGGCACGCGGCGGGCTTCGACGTACCCCCAGGCGAGCAGTACGGCCGCGACGCCGAGGACGGCCCAGGTGACGATGCGGGCCCGGCCCTGACTCTCGCCGACGCCGGCCACGGTCAGGGCGAGCCGCAGCAGGACACCGAGCAGAACGGACCAGGTGAACAGGACCCAGCTGGTGCCCAGCAGGGTGTCACCGACGATCGCCGCCCGGTCCTGCTGACGCCGGCCGTGGCCGCGCACCATCGCGAGCGGCATACCTATGAGGCCGAGGGCGAACAGTGCGGTGCCGGACAGCGTGCCCGGCAGCGGCCAGTGCTGGCCGCCGTACAGGAGCACCCCGCAGGGCACGGCCCACAGCAGGACGGGGGCGATCCGGGGGATGTAGCGCATCAGGCGGTGCAGCCGGCTCTGCCGCGGCGCTCGCGCTTCACCCTCGGCGGGTCGGATGTTGCTGGTGGCGCTCACGCTTCCCCTCCCAGGCCGGGCTGCCGTCTCGCGCACTGTATCCCGACCTCTCGTCGGCCCTGGGCAGGTCTGTTGCGGCCGGGTGCGAGGATGCCGTCGTGTCCGATGCGATCGACGGCGTGAACTGGGGCGGTGTACCGGGCCCTCCCGGCTGGTACGAACCGGCTCGTGCCGCCCGTGGGCTGCGCGCCCTGGCGGATGCATCGAACCTGGTACAGGCAGCCGAGGCCGGCTCGGTGCTCGGCGGAGGCGGAATCGTCCACGGCCACAGTGCCGCGGTGTTCCCAGCGGCCGCGGTTGCGGCGCCTCTGCTGCTGGGCATCGCCGAGCAGGGTCACCCGGCGGCGAGGGACACCGCGTTGGGGCTGCTTGACGAGGCCCTCTCGTCCTATCCCCACGCCGGGTACACGCGGGTGGCGACGCCCTACGGCACAGCGGTCCCGATCTGCTGCGCCATCGCCCAGCACCTGCGAACCCGCACCGCTCTCCTCGGCGGGTCGGGCAAGCGGGGCAGGGAGCTGCTTGCCGATGCCGCCGAGCACTGGCGCTTCGAGATCCGAGAGTGCGTCGATGACGGAAATGACACGGCAGTCTTCGGCGCCTTGGCAGGCCGTTTCCCGGACGGCGTGCAGGCGGCGGAACTGCACCTTGCCGGTGACTTCACCGTGCTGGACGGGGTTGCCCTCGAATACCCGCCTGCGGAGGGCTCCCGCGAGGCATGCCTGCGGGTGATGGGACGGCATGCGGGGGAGCTGCCGCCCGGCGCCACCCTGCTTCCGGCGGAGTGCGGGGAACGCGTGCACTGACCGGCTTCGCTCCTTCAAGGGCAATCCGGTCCAGGGACTGGCTCCTGTCGCGGCGCGGTGAGACGCCTCCAGCAGATGAGTGATCGGGAACGCGCTCAGCGTTCGGCGATGCCTTCCTGGGGGCCGCGGCCAGCCGCCTGCTCGCCGCAGTCGGTTCTGCGACGAGATGCCGGTGCGGTGGCCATCTGAGTCACGCCGAGCCCGTATTCGACCATGGCGATCTGCGAGGTCACCGACCGCGCCCAGTGTGCCGGGACGGGACTGAAGCCGGCTGTCCGGCACAGGGCCGCCATGGCGTCGTGGTGGTCGGGCGAGATGTGGCGGTGCAGCCATACCCATGGATCGCCCGCGAGGTCCGCGACGAACCGGTCGGCGAGGAGCGAGGTCGCGGTGATGCCGCGCACCGGGGCGGTCTGGCGCACGATCGCCCAGTCGAGCGAGCGGTCGAGGAGGCGCGGCGCGGCCTCGTGGGTGTCGATCGTGGCCCCGCCCTCCCGCCCCCCGCCCGCCGGACCCGCTCAGGGATAGAGGCCCGCCCGGAAGGTGAACGAGACGAGTTGCGCTCGATCACGTGCGCCGACCTTCGTCATGGCCCGCACCGCGTGCGTCTTCACGGTGAACGGCGACACGGACATCCGGGCCGCGATCTCGTCGTTGCCTAGACCGCTTGCGATGAGAACGACCACGTCCCGCTCCCTGGGGGTCAGAGCTTCGAAGCGTCGCAGCAGTTCCCGGTCGATCACCGGGGGCGGACTGTCGGTCATGTGACCGATGAGCGCGGCTGTCGCGGCGGCCGACAGCGCACCGCCACCGCCGGCGACCTCGGTGATCCCGGCGACGAGTTCGGCAGGGCTCACGGTCTTGCTCAGGAATCCATTGGCGCCCGCGCGCAGGGCGGCGAGAACGATGTCGTCCTGGTCGAAGGTCGTCAGGACGATGATCCGCGTCTTTTCGGGCGGGTGCTCCTTGCGGATCCGACGGGTGGCTTCGACACCGTCGATGCCGGGCATCCGGATGTCCATCAGGACCAGGTCGGCGGGGTGCTCCCGGAGGTAGGGCACGACCTGGAGCCCATCGGAGAGGTCACCCACGACGACGAGACTCGGGTCGAGCCGGAGCATGGCCCGGATCCCGGCCCTTATGTCGTCCTGGTCGTCGACGATCAAAATCCGCGTCATCGGACGTCGACTCCCAGGGGGCTGAACTCCGCGTGTACCCGGAACCGCCCGTCGTGACGGTCGATCGTCAGCCGCCCGCTGGACGACTCGACGCGTTCGCGCATCCCCACGAGTCCGAGTCCGCTGCCCGGGTCGGAGCCGCGGGGCGAGTCGGCGACGGGGTTCTCCACGGTGACGCAGATCCTGCCGTCCCGCTCGCGCACATCCACCGTTGCCGTCCCCTCTCCATGTCGGTATGCGTTCGTGAGCGCTTCTTGAACGACCCGGTAGACCGTCACGCCGACGCTGGGCTCCACGAATCCGGCGGGGATGTCGATGGAGGGGCGGATGTCGAGGCCGATGCTCTCGAAAGAGGCGACAAGGCCTTCCAGGCCGCTGAGCGCCGGGGTCGGACGGAGCGCCTCGTCGTCGTGGGCGTCGTCCCCGAGGCGGAGGAGCGAGAGGATGCGCTGCGTTTCGACGACGACGGTGCGGGCGCAGGACCTGGCCGAGACGAGGGCCTGCCGGGAGGACTCGGCGTCTGCCGGCAGCCCGATTTCCGCGGCACCGAGGTGCAGGCTCAGCATCGCGACCTGGTGACCGATGACGTCGTGGAGGTCTCGGGCAATGCGGAGCCGTTCTTCGGTCACCCGTCGGGTGGCTTCGATCTCGCGGGTGGCGATGGCGTTTTCGGCCCGTTCCGCCAGGGTCCACCAGTGGTCTCGATGGATGCGGAGCGCGGCCCCTGTCGCACCTCCTGCCACCGCTGAGAACAGAGCCGCGGCTCCCACGACCGCGCCCCCACGGAATCCTCCCAAGGTCATGAACGCTCCCAGGAAGAACGCCGCCACGATGCCGGTTCCGGCCAGCGGCTGTTTTCCCCTGAGGGTGACCGAGAACAGCACGAGCACCGCCATCATCCACACCGACAGGGGGTCGTGGCCCACCGCTGTGACGGCGAAGGACGCCGCGCTCGTCACGACCAGTCCTGCCCACGGCTTCCACCATGAAAGGGCGACACCGCCGCCGGCGAGGAGCACGGACAGTGCCGTCGGCCAGTCCGACCCTCTCAGCAGCACCGCGACGATCTGGCCGGTGAACACCAGTGCGGCCACTGCATAGGCGACACGGTGCAGCGCCTCGGGGCGGCGGACCCACAGCGGTGCCTCGGGCCCGTCCTGACTGTTGTGCGCCTGGACCATGAGCACATTCTCGTTCACATGTGTGGCGGCCGTGTACTTCGAATGATGTAGACGGCGACGCTCGATGGAGACGGCAGAACTCATCCATCGCAGGGGATGGCACAACTACTTCGTTCGAAGTACACGGCCCCGGCCGAGGCCGCTGAGACTCGTCATCGAGGCGACCGTCTCGCACCGTCACGATCACCATGGGACACCCGATGACGCAGACCACCGTAACTTCGCCGGCTTCGGCCACGACCGCCACGACGCCCTCCGGGCTCCGATCGCTCCACCTGATCCGGGTCGTCTTCTCCCTCATCTGGGTGGCACTCGTCTTCACGACCTCCGCCTCGCTCGTGTCGACGGACCGGCCCACCGTGATC
Source organism: Streptomyces sp. NPDC048192 (assembly GCF_043202415.1). NCBI lineage: Bacteria > Bacillati > Actinomycetota > Actinomycetes > Kitasatosporales > Streptomycetaceae > Streptomyces > Streptomyces sp. NPDC048192. The sequence continues at coordinate 117,536 of NZ_JBIDAL010000018.1, read as the reverse complement.
GCGGCCGTGCTGCTCGTCGTCTACCCCCTGTGGGACGTCGTCGCCACGCTCCTCGAGCGCCGCCTGGCCGGGACCGGCTCCACGAACCGCGTCAGTACCGTCAACATGGCTCTCGGCCTCGCCACCGCCGCCGCAATGATCATCGCCGTCTTCGCCACCATCGGGACGGTTCTTCTCGTGTTCGGTGTCTGGGCCCTCCTTTCCGGAGCGATCCAGCTCGTCGTGGCGATCCGACGCAGGCGCAGCGTCGGCGCCCAGTGGCCCATGGTCATCAGCGGCGGACAGTCCGTCCTCGCCGGTGCCACCATCGCCGCCACGTCCGCCTCGGCGACGAGCGGCCTGTCCACGGTCGCCGGCTACTCAGCCTTCGGTGCCTTCTGGTTCCTTGTCTCCGTCGTCGCCCTGAGCGTCCGCGCCCGGCGCGAAAAGCGCTGACCACGGCCGCCTGAACCACCGCCTCTCCCAGAGATGCGGCGTCTTCACCGGAAGTACGAGGACCTGAGGAGGCTCCGGGCCGCCGCGAGTCCGGATTGCTCACAGCGACTTGGGCCGGAGGGTGCTTTGCGCGCGGAGGTTGCCGTGATCGTCGAGGTCGTCCAGCACCGCCGGAAGGCCCTCGGTGAGCATCTTGGCGCGGACGCGGCCGAGGAGCTTGGCCATGACGAATCCGCCGACGCCGGTGAAGCCGGTGTGGTCGTAGGTGAAGCGCGTTCCCGTGCCGTGCGGTTCGAGCCGGTAGGCGACCTCGGTCACCTCCCCTCCGCTCTCGTCCCGCCAGGAGTAGCGCAGCAGGGAAGGCTCCTGTGCCTCCAGTACTTCGCACACCACAACGCCGCTCCAGCCCGGTTTTGGTCGGGCGACGAACTTGAACACGGTTCCGGGTGCGGCGGCGAAGCCTTCTGGCCGCGCGCCGGCGCCGGTGGCCGTCCACAGCGGGATCAGCTCGGGGTCGGTGACCGCACGCCAGACCTTCAGCGGCGGCTGAGGGTAGTCGCGGACGATGTGGATGGCACTCATGTGGGCTCCTGGGGCGCGGACGACGGCAAGGGCAGCAATAATAATTCAGTCACTGTACTTTTACAGTAACAGAAAATCTTCTGCGGCTGGATATGCTGAAGACCGTGACGATGCGCACTGTGGACTGGACGGCACTGCGCCGCGACGACGAGGCGCCCGCCGAGGGTTTGCGGGCCCGAAAGAAGCGGATGCTGCGACGGCAACTGTCCGACACGGCCACCGAGATGTTCCTGGAGCGGGGCTTCGATGCCGTACGCGTCGCGGAGGTCGCAGAAGCGTGCGGGGTGTCGGAGAAGACGGTGTTCAACTACTTCCCGACGAAGGAGTCTCTCGTTCTCGACCTCGGCGAGGCCACGCTGCATTCCTTGCGGACCACCCTGGCCGACCCCAGCCTGTCGCCGCTCGAGGCAGTGCTGAAGATCCTCTCCGGCGAGCTCGACGCCATCACGTCATGGCTGAGCGCCCAGGACGACCCGGCCCAGGCCAAGGCCCTGCTTCTGCGCTTCGGCATGCTCATCAGATCCACCCCGTCTCTCCGAGCCCACCAGGGCGACATGAAGGAACAGCAGGTCGCCGCAGCCGCCGAGGTTCTGGCCCGGCGCGCCGAGATGAACTCGGACGACCCCGAACCCCGGATCGCCGCGACTGCCCTGCTGGGCCTGTGGTCCATCCAGTTCCAGGCCCTGCGCAGGCACCTGAACCACGCCGAGAGTCCCACGCAGCTACACGAAGCGGTGAGCGCCGACGTCCAACGCGCGGCTCGGCTCATCGGCAGTGGCCTGAACGCGTTCGCCTGAACGTCTACGGCACCCGCATCGCCGATGCCGACCTGACGGATAGTCAGAAGCCTGCTGTCAGGGCGGTGGTCGCACAGGGCGAGCCGTGGCCATCCGGCAACTCGTCGAAGCTATCGGGCCATGACTGCCGTAGTGGTGCGGCCGCCGTCCACGTCGAGCACGACGCCGTGCACGAAGTCGGCCTCGTCGCCGGCGAGGTAAACCGCGGCGTGAGCGATCGCGTCGGGTGAGCCCATGCCGTTCGCAGGTGTGCCCTTCATCATGATCTCGCCCGGGTGGACCTCACCCGGGGCGCCTTCGTTGACGACGCCCGGCGAGATGGCGTTCACGCGCACGCCGTGGGGGCCGAATTCCGCCGCCCAGGCGCGGGTCAGCGTCTCCAGGGCGCCCTTGGACGAGGCGTAGAGCGAGGCCATGGGGATGCCGAGGCGCACGATCCAGGAGCCCAGGTTGACGATGGCGCCGCCACCGGCTTCGGTCATGGCGGGGGCGATCGCGGCGGTGAGGAAGAACGGGGCCTTCACGTTCACCGCGTAGACCTGGTCGAAGGTCTTCTCGTCGGTGTCAGGGGTGGTGTCGCCGGGGAAGATGCCCGCGTTGTTCACGAGGATGTCGATCCCCCCGCCCAGCACCGACGTCGCCCGTTCGGCCAGCGTCCGCGACGCCTGGGCGCTGCCGTCCAGCTCGGCCTGTACGAAATCGGCGCGCCCGCCGCGGGAACGGATCCCGTCGACCACCTCGGCGCCGCGCTGCCGGTTGCGTCCCGACACGATGACGTGGGCGCCCTCCGCGCCGAACGCCTCGGCGATGGCCCGCCCGATGTTGCTCGTCGAGCCGGTCACCAGCGCCCGCTTGCCCTGCAGTCGTCCGCTCATGTTTCGCTCCCGCATATTCGTGGTCATCAGCAGGCGTACGGCACAGGTGTCCCGTCTGGGCCGCGCCCGGTCCGCTCGGACTTCCCGGGCGGCTCTGCCACTGTGCGGAAAGAAAAATGGACTCGCAAGTCCAATCGAGCCGGGGGCGAGCACGGGGATCATCGGGAGCGAACTCCGGTCAGAGCGGGAGGACGTTGAACCCGGACCGCGCGTATGGGCCCGCCTGCGCATCAAGGCGCTGCAACTGCCTCCTCGGCACGGTCGGCCGCCTGATCTCGTGCCGCACGGCGCAGGCCGGCGATGCCCTCGTCGAGCGCGACCCGCAGGTGATAGGCCTGTCCTGTCGCCTGGAGGATCGCGACGCCACCCTGAATGGCCGCCAGCAGGGCCGCCGACCGCGCCTCGACGTCCAGGTCCGCGGGCAACTGCCCGGCATCCTGAAGCGCACGGATCCCGGATGCGAGGTCTTCCTGCCACGAGTGCATCAGTTCCACCACGACAGCTCGGGCGCCAGGAGTACTCCGCCCCACGTGAAGGAAGAGGGCACCGAGCGGACAGTCGTCGGTCTGCTCCTCATAACGCTCGACCAGGAGATCACGCCAGTTCTGCCAGGCCTGCCAGGAGTCGAGGCGCCCGAGATAGGGCTGCTGTTCCGCCAGCACTCGTTCCGCTTCGAACCTCGCCACGGCAAGGAGCAGTTCGTCTTTTCCACCCGGGAAATAGTGGAAGAGCTGGCTCTTGCTCGTCTGCGTGCGGGCCATGATGTCGTCCAGTGTGGCCAGCGCAACGCCCTTCTCCCGCAGCACATCCGAGGCTCCCTGGATGATTCGCTTCTGCGTGGCCTCGCCCTTGGCCGTCAGCTTCCTGGACACGGCGCCTCCTACAGTGGACCTAGCGGTCCATTTTACCGTGCCCGGCCTGCCTGTCCCGCCGAGTCGGCGCATGCCGGAGCGCCCGGTCAGCACAGGAAGCGCCGACTGTTTGACGAGTCAACATGTCTCCGTTGGACACACCATCCAAGGAGAGAGACGCTTTTAAGAACCGACTGCCCGACAGCAGCGGCATGCACATCCGAGCCGTTCCGATCAGAGGCGTGCGGTCATGGCCTCGCTCAAGCATCTCGTCGGAGAGACGCTCCGCATCGCGGTTTCCGAGCCGTTGGCCGGTGCTCGTCGAGCGCGGCGGATCTGGTTGCTGTGGTGCAGGACGCTGGACAGTGCGAACAAGATCCTGCTCTTCATGGGCGTCGTATGTGTGGCCCTGGTTCCGCTGGCAGTGACGGGTGCCGATCACTTCAGCGCGGTGCCTGCCGCGGGTTGGGCATGTGCGGGTCTCGGCGCTCTGCTCGTGGCCGCACTGCTGTGCCGCTCCCGCTCGGTCCGGATCCTGCCGTTCAAGAACCTCACCGACGCGGCAGCCGACCCCCGGCGTGAGGCCCCTGTCGCCCCGGGCTTCGCCGAACTCCTCGACAACGAGATCCGCCGGATCGTCGACCTGGTCCGGCAAGAGCCGTTCATGACGCCGGCGGACGTGCTCAACCCGGCCGGGCACCGGGGTGACATGGTGCGACGGTCGTCCGCCCGGGTTCCGTTCAAGACCGGCGTGGCGGTGACCGGTCTGCTGCCGGCGGACATCAAGCCGACCGAGGTCGGCACGGTCGGTCTGGGACCGCTGAAAATCCAGGTAGGCACCGTACTCACCTGGCTGGAGCGGTTCTTCGGCACGACGCTCCAAGGGTGTCTGGTGGAGGCGGACGGGATGCTGAGGGTCGTCGCCGCCCAGTCGGGGCTGCGCGGCGGCCCCACGTGGTCGGCGCAGGTGCAGATCGACGGCGGCACCCGCTCGGCGGACGCACGCCTCGCCAGGGAGCTGGCACACCGCATCGAACTCGAGCGTCCCCGAGCCTCCGAGTCGGGAGCCGACGTCGTGAGCTTCCAACGGCTGGTGGACGGTCTGGAAAGCTACAAGCGCTTCCAGGAGGAGGGCGCACTCCAGGATCTCGACGACGCGGAGGACCACTTCCGGGCGGCCCTCGCCCGCAGCCCGGAATACGCCGCGGCGTACCACAACCTCGGCCTCGTCTACCACGAACAACTGCGCGTGCGGACGGACATCCATCTCACGGTGTCGGAGGCTGTGGAGGGCGGCCCGATCCGCATGTGGCAGAAGGCCGTAGGCCTCGACCCGACGCTGGCTCCGGCCCGCGTCCAGTTGGCCCGGGCCTTCATCGAAAGAGCCGACCGGCCGGACGAGGAGGACGACAAGCGAGCCGACCTCCTGGAGCAGGCGGTGCAGTCGGCGCGCAGCGCGCTCAAGCAGCCTTCCGGCACCCACCCCATGGAGTCCGCGCTCGCCAGGTACTGGCTTGGATACGCACTGCGCAAACAAGGCGCCCACGAACAGTCACGGGAAGCGCACCGCTCGAGCACCCTGACGCAGGAAGCGCTCCACTGTTTCTGCCGCACGGAACAGGACCTGTTCGACGAGCGGGCCCGAAGACTCGCGATCGACGGGGACGTGATCGCGGTACGGCCGTTGGCCGAGCGGATCGCCCAGGTCGTCGGCCAGCAGGCCTCGTGCTGGGCCCAGCTCGCGGACGGAGCGAGTGGCGACGAGCGGCTGCGGTGCGTCAGCAAGGCGAAGGACCGCGCCCGTACCGCGATCTCCTGGGCTCCCGGCATACCGGAGCTGCACGCCCTCCGCGGCAGCATCCTCTTGAGGTACGGCGACGGCGAGGCTCGGCAGGCGTTCATGGAGGCCCTCCAACGCGACCCCCAGAACCATCATCTCACGCCCAGAGACCTCGGTGTGTTCGCCGTCGTCACCGGTGACAGGGACGAGGACCGGCAACTGGCCGTGGACCTGTTCGTCCTGGCCACCCACAGACACCCGGACGACGCCATGGCCTGGCTGCTCCTCGCGTTGCTCGCGCGCACCGCCCGTGACGCCCGGTCGCTCGCCGGCAAGGCGCTGGCCTTGGCCCCGGACGACGCGGAGTTGGGGCAGGCGGTCGATGAACAGCTGCCGACCGTCGGCACCCCGTACGCCCAGCGGCAGTTCACCAGGAGGTGGGCGGAAGCCTGGTACACCGCCCGTCAGGCGGAGCGTACGGGCAACGCGCATCGTCTGCGTGAGGCACTCGACTGCGTCGAGCAGCTCTGCGACGAGTACGGCCGGACCCGGCCCGAAGCGTCCTGCGTCTCGCGCGAGATCGGGCTTCTGCACACATCCCTGGCCCTGCTGACGGAGGCATCCAAGGATCGGCGCGCGCAGTTGGACGCAGCGGTCGGTCACCTGACCCGGGCCGTCACGCGCATGCCGTCCCCAGGCGTGGAGACACCCCCGCTGTGGTACGTGGAGCTCGCCGACGCGTACGCCGCGCTCGCGGACTCCCGGTCCGGCAAGGGACGCGACGACAGGGCCGCGCGCAGGGACTACGAAGAGGCCATCAGGTACTACAACGAGGCGATCGACCACTCACCCAAGACCCTCCGCCCCCGCTACCGCACGGGGAGCGAGGGGCAGGAGCGGTTCGTGGAGCTGACCGCCGAACAGCCGGACCTGGCCCCGCGAGCACGTGCGACAGCGGGCCGGGCGGCGGTCTACGCGAGGCAGGGACGCGTCAACGACGCCATCCGCGACTGCCGGGACGCCCTGAAGCTGGCTCCCCTCTACGCGTATCCGCGATTCACCCTGGCGTATCTGTACCGGGAACGCAGAGCGCAGTACGACCTGGCCCAGCAGACGCTCAAGCGGCTGATCGAGCTGCTGCCCGCCGGTGTGGAGCGGGACAGGGCCCGGCTGGATCTGGCACGTACCTACCGCATGCACGCCGAGGCATCGCTCTCCGAGGACCGCGACAGGCTCCTGACCCTGGCTCTGGACGGGTTGGTCAAGGCCACGCGTGAGGCCTCGCTGAGCGCGGTTCTCGAGGAAGGGATGTACGAGGAGCTGGCCACCGTGCTCGCGCTCATGGGCCGCGCCAGAGAGGCCATCGTCGCCCTGCGCTGCGTCGGCGACGCCGACGAACCGTCACATGCCGCCCAGCATCACGAGCGCATCGCGCGCCTGCTGGCCCGCGGGGATCAGCCCCTCGAAGTGGAGCAGGAACTGAGGGCCGCTCAGCAAGCGTGCCGGGCCCGGCTGAAGAATGCTCGTGGCTCCGACGACGAGCAGGCACTCTGGACAGACCTCGTCAGGCTGAGGGCGCAGATCGCGATGTTCTACGCGGAGCAGGGCATCAAACTGAAGGAAGCGCATCACATGGCGAAAACGGCCCGGCGGGCCGCCCCGCGCGTCAAGGACGCGCACGCTCTGGCGTTGTGCGAAGAAGCCAGGGGGTGGGTCGCCTACCGTGAGGGCCACGTCCACAAGGCCGTCCGTCGCCTGAAGAACGCCGTGGAACACTCCGCCGGCGACGCACAGGAATGGGCCCATCTGGCCCTCGCACTGGAAGCGCGCTCGACGTCCCGGCTCGGGCGCCGGAAGAAGGACCTCGACCAGGCACGGGACGTCTGGCAGCAGGTGATCGATCAGTGCCCCGAGGGCCCCGCCGCAGAGCAGGCCAGGCATCACCTCGCCCTGCTGCCCGAACACCCGCACCGCCCGAGGCCGCTCGCGTCACGGGGCCTGAAGATGGGATGAGAAGCGGGCGCTTCCCCTTCACAAGGAGGGATCGTCATGGCCAAGCGCCTTGTCCTCTGCTGCGACGGGACGTGGAACTTCGCCGACCAGCCGAGCCGGACGAACGTCGCCAAGGTCGCGCTGTCCGTGCGCTCCGGGGCCGTCGGCGGAGACGAACAGTGCGTCTACTACCACAGCGGCGTCGGAACCAGACCCTGGCAGCACCTGAGCGGGGGCGCGTTCGGCGTGGGTCTGTCCCAGAACGTGATCGACGCCTACCGCTACCTGGTCCAGACGTACGAGCCTCCGGACGAACTGTACTTCTTCGGTTTCAGCCGGGGCGCGTTCACCGTGCGAAGCCTGGCGGGCCTCGTGCGCAACTGCGGCATCCTGCGCCGGGAGCACGCCGACCGGATCCCGGCAGCCTGGAGCCTCTACCGCGACCGGCTCGAGATGCCGAGCGGCGCGGCCTCCACGCTGTTCCGCCGCTCCTACGCGCGCGAGACGGAGATCCGGTTCATCGGGGTGTGGGACACGGTCGGTGCCCTCGGCATCCCGGTTCCGGCCTCCCCGAAGCTCGAACGGGTGGTGGACCGCTTCAACCAGCAGTGGGCGTTCCACGACACCACGCTGAGCAGCTGGGTCACGGCGGCCTGCCAAGCGCTGGCCATCGACGAGGAGCGCCCGGCGTTCCAGCCGACGCTGTGGCACCAGCAGCCCGGAGCTGCCGGGCGCGGCCAGGAACTGGAGCAGGTGTGGTTCGCCGGTGTGCACTGCGATGTCGGCGGCGGCTACCAGGAGACGGGGCTGTCCGACATCACCCTCGGCTGGATGATCGACCAGGCCCGCAAGCACGGACTGGCCTTCGATCTCCAGGCGCTCAGCACGGCCGGGCCACCCGATATGACGCCGCGGGACAGCATCGATTTCCGGGTGCAGCCGAACATCCTGGGCCGGCTGCACCAGTCACGGACAGGACTGTGGCGACTGGCTGAGCCGCTGCACCGGCCCATCGGATGCGCGGCGGATTCCGACCACCGGCTCGACGGAAACGAGTTCCTGGCAGTGCAGGTCAAGGAACGTTACGACAAGGATCCCGCCTACCGGCCCCCGGAACTCGTGAAATACCTCGCCGACCAGCACCGAGTCCGGCTGGCTCGTTGATCAGTACCCGGCTGCACTCAGCCCCCCTCGGGCCGCCACATCCAGCGGAGGGCATCGGGGAGCAGGACGCCGCCGTGGTTGGGGCTGTGACCGCCGTCGCCCAGGACCAGGCGGAAGTCGTAGCCTGCTTCCGCGAGCGCGGCCGCGACGCGCAGGTTTTCGGCGAGCCAGTTCCGCTCGGGCTCGTTCCAGCGCAGGTCACGATGGCCCGCTTGGAGGAAGATGCGCAGCGGCTTGCGGGGAACGCGGGGAAGGAGTTCCGGGTAGGGGTTGCCGCCGGGCATCTGCGTGAAGCTGGACAGGTACGCGATGACCCGGCGGAACTTGTCGGGGCGCAGCCATGCCGCGGTGAACGCGCAGTTGCCGCCGCTGCTGCCACCGCAGATGCCCCACCGGTCGGGGTCCTCGGCGATCGAGTAGCGCTTGCCGACCTCGGGGATGATCTCGTCCAGGAGGAAACTGACGTACCGATCGTCGAATGCGTCGTACTCGTTGTTGCGGTTCTTGGGATCCTCGGCGTCGGGAAAGACTCCGGGATCGACGAACACGCCGACGCTGACCGGGATGTCACCCCGGTGCACGAGGTTGTCCAGCACGATCGCACCGCGGATCTCTCCCGCGGGGTCCAGGTACCACCACCCGTCCTGGAACACCATGAGCGACGCCGGGGTGGCAGGGTCGTAACCCGCCGGCACATGGACCCAGAACTTCCGGGATGTGCCCGGGTACACCGCGCTGTCGTTCCAGTCGAACTAGATCGTCTCGCCGGCGGGCACGCCGGGCTGTGCAGCGGAATCGGGGCCGTGGGCGTAGCGGACGCCCGACTGGTGAATCGGAAGCGGCTGGTAGGGCACTTCGATGCTCACGCGGGCCAACCTAGGAGAGAACACAGCAGACCTCAAAGGGGTTTGAGGTCTGCTGCGAAGCTGCCGGTCACAGCGATCACGGTCTGGACGTAAATCCCCTTGTCTCCCTGCGAGTTCGGCTCTGCCCCTGTCCGCTGACGAGCCCGTTAGGGTGGCCCGGTGAGCGACGAGACCGTGGACAGACTGAACCGCTTCCGGGCCGAGGCGGCATCCCAGGGCCTGCCGTCGGAGGAGGTGGAGGAATGGGTACGTGTCGCCCTGCCGGCGGTGTACATGGCCGAGGGCGGTGACGGTCCCCTCGTGGCCCGGGTCGGCGGCGACCCCCTGCTGCCGCACGGCGTGCCGAAGCCGTCCGATCCCTTCGTGGCCTCCGTCGACCTCGCGGCCCTCCCGCCGGGCGCGACCGGCCTTCCGCTGCCCGCCGACGGCCACCTGCTGTTCTTCTCCGGCACCGACGTGCACGGTGTCGAGGGGCAGGTGCCCGACGCGGTGCTGTACGTCCCCGCCGGAACCCCGACGACCCCGAGCCCCCTCGAACACAGCTGGCGCGAGCCGTACCAGCCACGTGAACTGCGCACGGTCTGGCACCAGTTGAGCGCGAAGATGCCGGAGAGCTTCGCCGTCGACAGGTGGGGCGACTTCCCCGAGGACGAGCAGTTCGAACTCGCCGACGAACTCGGCGGCGCCTGGGAGGACATGGGCGGTTACCGCCCTCCCTGGACCTTGCAGATCGGCGGCCATCCGGTCTCGCCCCAGAACGACCCCGTCCACTACGCCCGCGATCCCGAGGAGTCCGGCCCCGTCGAACACGGCGGTGCGGGCCACCGAGAGGGCGCCGACGACTGGGCTCTCCTGGCCACCTGGAGGTGCGGCGACGACGTCACGGAACTGGACTCCGGTGTGGCCCACTGGGTGATCCGCCACCGGGACCTGGCGGCCCGGCGCTTCGACCGGGTTCACCGCTACGTCGAAATGGCCTGACCGTGTGGGTCGGGGACGAGGCGCTGCCACAGACCCGTGAGGCGCTGCCATGCCCTGGCGAGCGGCGCCGGAATGCCCGAGCCGCGGCAGCGGCCGTAGGGAGGCGCCCGCGGCCGGGGTGCCGGGCTCAGCGGAGCAGCAGGTCGCGGATCGCCCCCGTGATCTCGTCGGGGGCCTCCTCGGCCATGAAGTGCCCCGCCCCGGTCAGCCGGTGGTCCAGGTCCGGCGCCCACGCGCGCCAGACCGCGGCGGCGTCGTAGCCCAGATGCGTGCCCCAGTCCTGCTGGACGACCGTCACGGGCATGGCCAGCTGGGAACCGGCGTCCCGGTCCGCCTGGTCGTGTGTGATGTCGATGCCCGCCGAGGCCCGGTAGTCCGCGACGATCGACGGCACGGCCGCGGCGCATGCCCGCAGGTACGCGGCCCGGACCGGTTCCGGAAGGGCGGCCGGATCCCCGGCCCAGGCATCGAGGAAGGAGCCGAAGTAGACGTCCGCACTGTTGGCGATCATCGTCTCCGGCAGCCCCGGCGGCTGCGCCATGAGGAACAGGTGATAGCCGACCGCCGCCGGAACACCGTGCAGGACGTTCCACATGTCCAGCGTCGGCACCACATCGAGGATGCCCAGGTGCGTCAGGGTCTCGGGATGGTCCAGCCCCGCCCGGAAGGCGACCAGGGCGCCCCGGTCGTGGCCGACCAGAGCGAAGCGCTCATGCCCGAGCGCCGCCGCCAGAGCGACGACATCGGCGGCCATGGTGCGCTTGGAGTACACCTCGGGTCCGGTGGCCGCCGGCTTGTCGCTGGCGCCGTAGCCGCGCAGGTCGGGACAGATCACCGTGTGCTCGTCTGCGAGCCGCTGGGCGACGTGCCGCCACATCAGGTGGGTCTGCGGAAAGCCGTGCAGCAGTACGACCGGGCTGCCGCTGCCGCCGACGGCGGCGGCCAGCTCCACTCCGTCCGTGCCGGGCAGGCGGACCTGGTCGAAACCGGGAATGGTGAGCGTCATGAAAGGCCCCTTCCTGGGGTCGGTGGACCGATGAATGCCTTGGTCCGAGGACTGACGGGATCAGCGTCGGCGACGGCGATCAGCAGCCGATCAGTACGCTTCGACGCCGCGGACCCGCGGCACGGAAGATGGAGGGCATGCGAATCGACGTACTCGGTGCCGTGCGGGCCCTGCGCGATGACGGCACCCCGGTCGACCTGGGCGGACCCCGCCACCGCGAGGTGCTCGCCCGGCTCGTCGCCGCCGAGGGACGGATGGTCGCCACCGACACCCTCGTGGACGACCTGTGGGCCGAGCCGCCGGTGCGCGCCGTGGGTGCGTTGCGTACGTTCGTCGCCGCCCTGCGCCGCGCCATCGAACCCGACCGGCCGCCCCGCACTCGGCCGCGCGTCCTCGTCACCGAAGGTCCCGGCTACGCGCTGCGCCTGCCGCGTGACAACGTGGACGTCCACCGGTTCGAGGACGCCCTGGCCCGCGCCCGGCGTACCTCCGACGCGCTGACCGACCTCGACGCGGCCCTCGCAGCCTGGCGCGGTCCCGCGTACGCCGACGTGACCGGCTCCGCGTGGGCCCAGCGGGAGCGGACCCGGCTGGAGGAGCTGCGGCTGGAGGGCGTGGAACTGCGCGCCCGCCTCCTGCTCGACTCCGGTGCAGGGGCGGAGCTCGTCGCCGAACTGGGCGCCCACGTCGCCGAGCACCCCTGGCGCGAGCCGGCCTGGGGACTGCTCGCCCGCGCACTGCACCGGGCGGGCCGTCAGGCAGACGCGCTGGCCACCCTCCGCCGCGCCCGCACGATGCTCGCGGACCAGCTCGGGCTGGACCCAGGCGCCGACCTACGGCGCCTGGAGACGGACATCCTCCACGGAGCTACGACGCTCCGGCCCCCGCGTACCGTGTGGACCGCCGGCGTACGACTCGGCCCGCGCACCACCGTGGAACTGGCCCGCACCCTGGCCCTGGCGGGTGGCGACGCCCTCGTCCACTCGCGGCGCGACCGCCTCGCCGCCGTCCAGGCGGCGGAGCGCACCGGAGACGTCGCCCTGACCGCCCGCGTCATCGGCGCCTACGACGTGCCCGCCCTCTGGAGCCGGGCCGACGACCCCGAGCAGTCCCGCGCCGTCGTCGCGGCGGCCGAACGCACGCTCACCGCGCTCGGCGCCGACGGCCCCGCCGAACTGCGCGCCCGACTGCTGGCCACCGTCGCGGTCGAGAGCCGCAGCGCCGATCTGTCCGGCACCGGATCGAGGCGCGCCGGACAGGCGGCGCGCGAGGCCGAGGCGCTGGCCCGGGAGCTGGGTGATCCCGCACTGCTGGTGTTCGCCCTCAACGGGGTGTTCCTCCAGTCCTTCACCCGGCCCGGGCTCGCGGCGGCACGTGACGCGATCGGCGCCGAGATCCTCGACCTGGCCACCCGGCACGCGTTGCCGAACTTCGCCGTGCTCGGCCGGCTCATCCGCCTGCAATCCGCCTCCGCTCTCGGCGACCTCGACGCCGCGACCGCACACGCCGAGGCCGCCGAGCAGCTCGCCGTCACCACCGAGGCCTCTCTCGTCCCCGTGCTCACCGGCTGGTTCCGGGCCCGGGTCACGGCCGCCCGCAGCACCGCACCGGGCGGACCGACCGCCGCCACGGCCGCGGCGCACTACCGCGCCGCCGAGGACGCCCTCGCCGGAACGGCGGGCATGCCGGGGCTGCACCGGGGCCTGTTCGCCCTCGCACTCCTGGGCCTTCGTCTCCTGCACGGACGTCCCGCGCCCACCGACCCCGCCCTCGACTGGGGACCGTACCGCCCCTGGACACACCCCTTGGTACTGCTCGCCCGCAACCGGGTCGAGGAGGCCCGCACCGCTCTGACCACGGCACCCGAACCACCCCTCGATCACATGCAGGAGGCACTCTGGTGCCTGACCGCCCACGCCGCCGCCCGCCTCGGCGAACGCCCGGCCGCCGCCCGCGCCGCGGCGGCCCTGCGCCCCGCCCACACCGAACACGCTGGCGCGGCGAGCGGAATGCTGACGCTGGGACCGGTGTCGCGGTACCTGGCGGAGGCGGAGGCATGCGCCGGCAGGAGATGACCGACTTTCTCCGCGCACCCGCTCCCAGCCGGCGCGGACGGCCGCAATCGGCCACTTCCCGCGCATCCTCGGATGCGGGTGAACGATGTCGCGTAGGATGGGAGTTGCCGTCCCGGTGGTCTCCCCCGTCCACCGGGACGCTCCCTTGTCGCCGGCCGCACATCTGGTGGATGCACCGTCACCGACCGCGTCTCCCGCCCGCCGCAAGTCCCCGTCAGGCGGACTCTGGGCTGGTCTCAGGAGGCGTCCGGGGCCGCGCCGGCGGGATCCGTGCCGTCAGCTCCAGACAGCGCCAGCCGGTTGCGTTCGGCGCGCCGCGCGACCTGCGAGGCGCACTACTCCGGTCTGGGCTTCGTCGGTACGCACAGCGATGCGAGGCCCGCGGCCGTTAGATAGGCGAGCGCGCCCATGGCCATGCTGGTGCGCAGACCGGTGGTGTAGTCACCGGCTGTGGCAAGCAGGCTGCCGCCGATCGCCACGCCGGTGGCGCTGCCGATCTGGCGGGTGGTGTTGAACAGGGCGGAGGCGGTCCCCGAGTACGCCGGGGGTGCGGCGCCCATCACGGTGGCGGTCGAGCCGGTCAGGGCGAAGGACGTACCGAAGCCCGCGGCCATCATCGGAGCCACCAGCAGCGGATAGGCCGGATGGGCTCCCGCGGCGGCCCAGCCGGCCAACCCGAGGGCGGCCAGGAGCATGCCGCAGACCACCAGCGGACGGTCACCGGTACGGCGGCTCAGCCGTCCCGACAGGACGGAGGCGAACATGGTCATCGCCACCGCCGGGAAGAGCGCCAACCCGGTGCCCAGGGCGCTGAAGCCACGCTGGTGCTGGAATTCGAGGCTGGCGGTGAACACCATGCCGTAGAAGGCGAAGTTGAACAGCATGCCGAGGACGGCCCCACCGCTCATCGCACGGGAGTCGAGCAGGCCCAGCGGAAGGGCGGGGGAGCGGGCCAGCCGCTCGCGCACCGCGAACGCCGCGGCCGCCGACACGCTCAGGCCCAGCCCGGCGAGAACCGCCGGATCGGTCCAGCCGCGCCGCCCCGCCTCGTTGAGCGATGCGGTCAGCAGCGCCACCGCCGCCGCGACCGCGCACTGCGCCGGCCAGTCGAGCGACCGGGCGGTGCGCCCGGGGGAGCGGGTCACGTGCCGGAGCGTCAGCACCAGGCAGGCCACACCGACGGGCAGATTGATGAGGAACACCCAGCGCCAGCCCACCGTCGAGACGAGCAGCCCGCCCAGCACAGGCCCGGCGGAGGCCGCGATGCCCGCCATCGAACCCCACAGGCCGAAGGCCCGCGCGCGTGCGGCCGGTGCCGGGTAGGCCTGCTGGAGCAGAGCCAGGGAGGCGGGCACGATCAGCGCCGCGCCGAACCCCTCGGCCATCCGGGCCGCAACGAGGAAGGAGGCGGTCGGCGCGAGCGCGCACGCGGCCGAGGAGACGGTGAACACCGTCACGCCCCAGCAGAAGACCCGACGGCTGCCCAACCGGTCACCCAGCGCACCACCGGTCAGGAGGAACCCGGCGAAGACCAGGGTGTACCCGTCGGTGATCCACTGGATGCCCGTCAGGGAGACCGACAGGTCCCGGCCGATCACCGGCACGGCGACGTTGATGACCGTCACGTCCAGAATGACCATGAAGTACCCGGCGCACACCGCCAGCAGCGGTGCCCACGACCGCCGCGCGGGGTTCGGCCCGGACGTCGGCAAGGACGTGGTCTCGTCGTCCCCGGCCGATCCTTCGCACGCCACGGCTCCCACTCCGTCCCGTACGTGCAGACCCCGGCTTCAAGAATCGTACGGCCTGATGCCCGCGTACCCGATGAGGGCCGCACCGGCGACGAGCAACAGCAGCGGCATCGGAGGGTTCAAAGATCCTGAGCGGCGCAAAGTACGCGCGGCGGTGCCGCTGGGGCCTGCTGTCGCCCGGTTCCCGGCGTTCGGCAGGCTCGCTCCGGTCACTGCGCCGGGATCGTACGCACCGGGTGCTTGCTCATGATCGAGACCCGGTTGAAGGCGTTGATGGTGATCGCCACCCAGACCACCGCGGAGATCTCGTCATCGGTCAGGGCCTGGCGGGCGGCGTCGTAGGCGTCCTGCTGTCCGACGATGTCCGCCGGGTTGGTGGTCGCCTCCGCCAGGGCGAGCGCCGCCCGCTCACGGGCGCTGAACAGCTCGGTGTCGCGCCACGCGGGGAGCACGCCGAGGCGCTGAGTGCTTTCTCCGGCGCGCAGCGCAGCCCGGGTGTGGACGTTGAGGCAGTAGGCGCAGCCGTTGATCTGGGAGACCCGCAGGTTGATCAGCTCCACCAGCCTGCGGTCCAGGCCGGCGTCCGCGGCGACCGCCCGGACATCCTCGGCGGTCCGGGTCAGGGCCTGGTAGGCCCGGGGGCTCTGCTTGTCGACGAACACCCGTCGGTCGGCCTGCGTCTGGGTCGGACCGTTCACCTGCACTCCTTCGGGCGGGCCGCGTCCGGCGGCTCCTGGACAGGTCGCCCTCAGGGGTGGCGCCCGCGATCCTCCTCATGATAGTTGAACAAGTAACGAAAGTGGGGTGTTGCCTGATGAGCAACCCAGAGGCGCGTCTCGTCGAACGACTACGCGGACCAGGGCACGGCGGGGAAGCAGATCTCCAGGTCGAGGTCCTCTCCGCACGGGACGTCCCCCTGGGCGGTCCTCGCGCCATGACCGTGCGACGCACCCTGCCGCAGCGGGCCCGGACCCTGATCGGCGCCTGGTGCTTCGCCGACCACTACGGGCCCGACGACGTCGCCGAGACGGGCGGGATGGATGTCGCCCCGCACCCGCACACGGGACTCCAGACGGTGAGCTGGCTCTTCAGCGGCGAGATCGAGCACCGCGACAGCCTGGGCACCAGGGCTTTCGTACGCCCCGGGGAACTGAACCTCATGACGGGCGGACACGGCATCGCCCACTCGGAGGTCTCCACCCCCGACACCACCGTCCTGCACGGAGTGCAGTTGTGGGTGGCCCTGCCCGAAGAGCACCGGCACGCCGCGCGCGCTTTTCACCACCACGTCCCACGCACCGTCCCGCTGGGCGGCGGCGAGGTACGGGTCTTCCTCGGCTCGCTGGCCGGTGACACGTCACCTGTCCCCACCTTCACGCCGCTGCTCGGTGCCGAAGTCGTGCTCCAGCCCCGCGCGACCGTCGTCCTCGCCGTCGACGAGCGCTTCGAGCACGGCCTGCTGGTCGACCGTGGAGAGGTCCGGATGGCCGGAACACCGCTGCACCCGGCCGAGCTCGGCTATCTCGCCCCCGGTCACGCGGCGCTGACCGTCGCGAACACCTCCGACGTCGCAGCCCGGATGATCCTGCTCGGCGGACCGCCCTTCGACGAGCAGATCCTCATGTGGTGGAACTTCGTCGGCCGCAGCCACGAGGAGATCGTCCAGGCCCGCGAGGAATGGCAGAACGCCTCCGACCGTTTCGGCGAGGTCGTGGGCTACGACGGGGACCGGCTGCCCGCCCCGGCGCTGCCCAACGCCGTCATCCGCCCACGCCGCAATCCCGCACCGCACCCCCGGCTCCCGGAAGGCACCCCATGACCACGTCCGCCCCCACCGCCGTCGAACGAGCCGATGACAAGCATCGCTACGAGATCCTGGTCGACGGCGCGCTCGCCGGCTTCACCGAGTACCTGGACCATGACGAGCAGCGCGTTTTCTACCACACCGAGATCGACGACGCCTTCGCCGGACAGGGGCTCGCCTCCCGCCTGGTCCAGCAGGCCCTGACAGACGTGCGGAGCACCGGTATGCGCATCGTGCCCGTCTGCCCGTACGTGGCCAAATTCCTGCAGAAACACGACGAGTTCGCCGACATCACCGATCCGGTCACGCCGGACATCAAGCGGTGGCTCCGCGAGGCACTGCACTGACCCGTCCCCGCTGCCGGTCGCAGCGGGGACGGGGATGAGGGCGACACCGAGCACGAGGATGGGCTCAGATCGCGCACCGATAAGTTTCATGCGCCGCGCCGGTCTGTACGCGTGAGACCGACCCACGGAAGGCAGGCGGCATGCGGAAACTGATCTACGGCATGAACCTGAGCCTGGACGGCTACATCGCCGCGCCCGGCGACGACATCGGCTGGAGCGTGCCGAGCGACGAGCTGTTCCAGTTCTGGTCCGACCAGTTGCAGGCGACCGACCTGACGCTGTACGGGCGCAGGCTGTGGCAGACGATGAGCTCCTACTGGCCGACCGGCGACCAGCAGCCGCACGCGACCCCGGCGGAGACCGAGTTCGCGCGCCGCTGGCGGGACATGCCGAAGGTGGTGTTCTCCTCGACGATCGACAAGGTCGACTGGAACACCCGCCTGGTCACCGGTGACGCGGTCGCCGAGATCACCCGGCTCAAGGCCGAGGACGGCGGCCCGATGGACATCGGCGGCGCGACGCTCGCCGGGGCGGCCATGCGGGCCGGGCTGATCGACGAGTACGTGCTGGCCACCGCGCCGGTCCTGGTGGGCGGCGGCACGCCGTTCTTCACCGCGCTGGACAGCTGGGTGAACCTGAACCTGGTGGAGACCCGGACGCTTCCCTGCGGCGTGATCCTGACCAGGTACGCGACGAGGCGCTGAGCGCCCGTCCGGGAGTCACGGGCCATCTGCGTGCACGAAGGGCTCGGGACGGTCGTGCCCGCCGGTGGCCGGCGGTGCCGTGTTCACCGGCCGGGCGCCCCCGTGCGCAGGCCGTCCATGACGAGGTCCAGGAGCCTGGTGGCGCGGGGCCTCCAGTCGCCGTGGGGGCCGAGCTGCCACAGGCCGCCGATGGCGAGGAGGAAGTCGTCCGCCGTGACGCCGGGCCGGATGGTGCCGGCTTCCTCGTTGGCGCGCAGCAGCAGTTCCGCCGCCTCGGTCACCGGCGTGTGGGCCGGCTTCGCCGGGCTGCCGGGCGCGCTGGTGACCTGCCGGATCGCGTCGGCCAGGCCGGCCTTGGTCATCGCGAACTCCGCGAGCCGGTCCATCCAGGCCCGCAGTGCCTGCTCGGGCGGCCGGGTCCGGAGCAGGTGGGCCGCGCTGTCGGCGACGTGCTGCATCTCGTGACGGTAGATCTCCAGGACGAGTGCCTCGCGGCTGGGGAAGTTGCGGTAGAGGGTTCCCTGGCCGACGCCGGCCTTCTTGGCGATCGCGCTCAGCGGGGCGTCCGCGCAGCGGGACAGCTCGGCGAGTGCCACCTCCAGGATGCGCTCGCGGTTGCGTTGTGCGTCCGAGCGCCGGGGTGCGTCGTTCATCTGCGGCACTCGTCCTCCCCGAGGGTTCGTGGCCGAACCTCGCCCTTGCTAAGCGGACAGCTGTCCGTTACGTTTTCCAGGTAGCGGACAGCTGTCCGATTGATGTCCACCATAGCTGCGGACGTGCCCCTGCGGCAGTCCGCGGTCCCTTCGCTTCCAGCACCACGCACCGCCGACCGACCCCGCGGCACAGTGCCGCACCCACGACTCCTGCGCACCACCCGGTTCACCTCGGTTGCCGACCCCCCTCATCTGCCCTGGAAATGCGAAAGAAGCTGCTCATGGCCTCATCGACGTCCAGTGTCATCACCCTGAACATCAACGGCGAGAAGTACACACTGCCCGTCGACCACCGCACCACCCTGCTCGACGCCCTGCGCGAGCGCCTCGCGCTGACCGGCTCCAAGAAGGGCTGTGACCAGGGACAGTGCGGCGCCTGTACGGTCCTGCTGGACGGCCGTAGGGCCGTGTCCTGCCTGCAACTGGCCGTGGCGGCCGAGGGCCGGGAGATCACCACCATCGAAGGCGTCGCCGAGGGCGACCAGCTGCATCCCGTGCAGCAGGCGTTCCTCGACCTGGACGGTTTCCAGTGCGGCTACTGCACTCCGGGACAGATCTGCTCGGCGATCGGGGTGATCCAGGAGCACGCGGCGGGCTGGCCCAGCGCCGTCACCGACGACATCCGGCCCGAGGCCGGACCGCCGCCGCTGACCGCCGAGGAGATCCGCGAGCGCATGAGCGGCAATCTGTGCCGGTGCAGCGCCTACGTCTCGATCGTCGAGGCCGTGGCCCGGGCGGCCGAGGCACAGCCGGACGCAGGGCGCGCCGGGCTCGGGACGGAGCCGAAGGAGGCCGTGGCATGAGGGAGTTCGACTATCGGCGGGCGTCCGACGTCGCCGGCGCCGTCGCGCTGCTCGGCGCCGATCCGGACACCCGCTTCCTCGGTGGCGGCACCAACCTGGTCGACCTCATGAAGGCCGGCGTCGAACGTCCTGCCCGGCTCGTCGACATCCGCGAACTCCCGTTGGATCAGATCGAGCCGACTTCGGAGGGCGGCCTGCGCATCGGCGCCACCGTCACCAACGGCGACCTGGCCGCGCACCCCGAGGTCCGCCGCCGCTACCCGGCGCTGGCCCAGGCGGTGCTGGCCGGCGCCTCCGGGCAGCTGCGCAACATGGCCACGGTCGGCGGGAACCTGCTCCAGCGCACCCGCTGCGGCTACTTCACCGACGTCACCAAGCCCTGCAACAAGCGCGTCCCGGGCAGCGGCTGCCCCGCCGTCGAGGGCGAGCACCGCAACCACGCGATCCTGGGCGCGTCGGAGCACTGCGTCGCCGTACACCCCTCCGACATGGCGGTCGCGCTCGCCGCCTTCGACGCCGTCGTCCACTTCGAGACCGCCGACGGGCCGGGCGAGCTGCCCCTGACGGACTTCTACCTGCCCGTCGGCGACACCCCGCACCGTGAGACCGCCCTGCCGCCGGGCGCCCTGATCACGGGCGTCGTCCTGCCGCCCCTCCCGGTCGCCGCGAACTCGCGCTACCGCAAGGTGCGCGAGCGCGCCTCGTACGCGTTCGCCATCGGCTCGCTCGCCGCCGCGCTCGACGTGCGGGACGGCGTCGTACGCGACGCGCGCCTGGCCTTCGGCGCCGTCGCCTCCCGGCCCTGGCGCGCCCTCGCCGCCGAACGCGTCCTGATCGGCGCCCCGGCCGACGCCGAGACCTATGCCGCCGCGGCGGATGCCGAACTGGCGGCGGCACGGCCACTGCCCCAGAACGGATACAAGGTGACCCTCATGCGCAACCTCGTCGTGGCCGAGCTCAGCGAACTCGCAGGGGAGGCCGCCCGATGACCACCGTCACCACGTCCGCACACACGCAGACGCGCTCCGTCGGCACCGCCCACACCCGCGTGGAGGGCAGGGACAAGGTCACCGGCACGGCCCGTTACGCGGGCGAGATCCCCTTCGCCGACCTCGCGCACGGCTGGCTGGTGCTCTCCACGGTCGCCCGCGGCCGCATCCGCGCCATCGACAGCGACCCCGTCCTCGCCATGCCGGGCGTCCTCGCCGTGATCGACCACCGCAACTCCCTGCGCGTGAACACCGACTACACCGGCCTGATGGGCATGAAGCCCGACCCGACCTGCGCCGTCTTCCAGCACGACCGGGTGCCGCACCTGGGCTGGCCGGTGGCGCTGGTCGTGGCCGAGACGTCAGAGCAGGCCAGGGAGGCCGCCGAGGCGCTCGTGGTGCACTACGACCAGGAGCCCCACGACATCGACTTCACCGCGGGCCACCCGCGCGCCTACCCGGCGAACGGGCACATGCCGGCGGTGACGGAGAAGGGCGACCTGGACGCCGAACTGGCCGCGTCCGCCGTCGTCGTGGACGCCGAGTACCGCACCCCCGAAGAGCACCACAACCCGATGGAGCCGCACGCGGCGACCGCCCACTGGGACGGCGGCCGGCTCGAGGTGGTCGACTCCAACCAGGGCGCCACCTGGGTCATCGGCGAACTCGCGAACCTCTTCTCGCTCGACCCGGCGTCGGTGCGGGTGCGCTCCGAGCACGTCGGCGGCGGCTTCGGCAGCAAGGGCGTACGCGCCCACCAGGTGTCCGCGGTGATGGCCGCGACCATCCTGCAGCGCCCCGTACGCGTCGTCCTGACCCGCCGTCAGATGTTCTCGCTGGCCGGCTACCGCAGCCCCACCATCCAGCGGGTCAGGCTCGGCGCCGACGCCGAGGGGCGGCTGCGCGCGCTGGAGCACAGCTCCCTCAGCCTCACCTCCACCGTGCACGAGTTCGTCGAGCCGAGCGCCGGGGTGGCCCGGGTGATGTACGACGCCGACGCCCACCACACGGCCAACCGCCTGGTCCGGCTCGACGTGCCCACCCCGACGTTCATGCGGGCCCCGGGCGAGGCGCCGGGCTCCTTCGCACTGGAGGCGGCGCTCGACGAACTCGCCGAGAAGGGCGGCATCGACCCGGTCGAGCTGCGCCTGCGCAACGACCCCGAGCGGGGCCCGGTGTCCGGCCTGCCGTTCGCCGGCCGCAACATGGCCGCCTGCTTCCGGGAGGGCGCCCGCAGGTTCGGCTGGGCGGACCGGGACCCGCGCCCCGGCGTGCGCCGGGACGGCCGCTGGCTGCTCGGCACCGGCACCGCGGCGGCCTCCTTCCCCGCGGGCGCGGCGCCCTCCACGGCGACCGTGACCGCGCACCCGGACGGCGGCTTCACCGTGCGGATCGCCGCGGCCGACATCGGCACCGGCGCCCGTACCGCACTCACCCTGGTCGCCGCCGACGCGCTGGGCGTGCCCCCGGAGCGGGTCCGCGTCCGCATCGGTGACAGCGACTTCGGGCCGGCGATGATCGCCGGCGGTTCCATGGGCACCCGCTCCTGGTCCTGGGCGGTCGCGGCCGCGGCCGAGGAGCTGCGCGACAGGCTGGCCCTCGGGGCCGACATCCCCCCGGAGGGCATCACGGTGCGCTCGGACACCACCGAGGCCATCGGCGCCCTCGCGCCCGCCGAACGCCACTCCTTCGGAGCCCAGTTCGCCGAGGTCGCCGTGGACGTCACCACCGGCGAGGTGCGCGTGCGGCGCATGCTCGGCATCTTCGCGGCGGGCCGGATCGTCAACCCGCTCACCGCACGCAGCCAGCTCGTGGGCGGCATGATCTGGGGCATCTCCATGGCCCTGCACGAGGAAGCCGTGCGGGACCGCGCCTCGGGCGGCCACGTCGGCGCCGACCTCGCCGGCTACCACGTGGCCACCCACGCCGACGTCCCGCACGTCGAGGCCGACTGGATCGACGACACCGACCCGAACGACCCGGTCGGCATCAAGGGCATCGGCGAGGTCGGCATCGTGGGCGCCGCGGCCGCCGTAGCCAACGCGGTCTGGCACGCGACGGGCGTGCGCCACCGTGCCCTGCCCATCCGGCCGGACCGGGTCCTGACCGCGGCAGCGGGAGCGCTTGATGCTTGACCTGGCCGACGAGCTGGCCCGGTGGATCGAGGAGGGCCGGGAGTTCGCCGTCGCCACCGTGGTGGCCGTCGGCGGCAGCGCACCGCGCGGTCCCGGCGCCGCGCTCGCCGTGGACGGCGCGGGCACCGTCATCGGCTCGGTCTCCGGCGGCTGCGTCGAGGGCGCGGTGTACGACCTGTGCCTGGAGGCGCTGCGCACCGGAAAGAGCGTGCTCGAACGCTTCGGCTACAGCGACGAGGACGCCTTCGCCGTCGGACTGACCTGCGGCGGCACGATCGAGGTGCTGGTCACACCGGTGTCCGGACAGGCACCCGACCGGTCGGTCCTCGCGGCGGCCGTGGCGGCCGCCGCCGAGGGCCGGCCGGCGGCTCTCGCCCGGGTCGCCCGCGGGCCGGCCGGGCTTCTGGGCCGGGCCCTGCTGGTGCGTCCTGACGGCACGCAGGAGGGCGGTCTCGGCGGCCACCCGGACCTGGACGGCACGGCGGCGGCCGAGGCCCGTGCCCTGCTGGAGGCGGGCCGTACCGGCACGGTGGAGATCTCGGCGGACGGCTCGCACTGCCCCGGCGGCCTCACCCTGCTGGTCGAGTCGAACGTGCCGCCGCCGCGCATGATCGTCTTCGGTGCGGTGGACTTCGCCTCGGCGCTGGTGCGGGCCGGCAAGTTCCTCGGCTATCACGTGACCGTGTGCGACGCCCGCCCGGTCTTCGCCACGCGGGCCCGCTTTCCCGACGCCGACGAGGTCGTCGTGGACTGGCCGCACCGCTACCTGCGGCGCACCGCGACCGACGCCCGCACGGTCCTGTGCGTCCTCACCCACGACGCGAAGTTCGACGTACCCCTGCTCAAGCTGGCCCTCGGCATGCCGGTGGCGTTCGTCGGCGCGATGGGCTCGCGCCGCACCCACGAGGACCGCAACCGGCGTCTGCGGGCCGAAGGCGTGAGCGAGCGGGAGCTGGCCCGACTGCGCTCCCCGATCGGCCTCGACCTCGGTGCCCGTACGCCCGAGGAGACGGCTCTGTCGATCGCGGCGGAGATCGTCGCCACGAGGCGCGGCGGCACCGGTGCACCGCTGACCGGCTCCCGGACACCGATCCACCGCGACCTCCAGCCAGCGGGAGCACCGGGGAGATGAGCTTCATCGACCGATGAGCTACTGCCCACTTCGGTGCCACGGGCCAAGTGCAGCGCCGGGCGCGGGCCCCGCACTCTACGATCAGCTGGTACGGCTGCTGGAGAGGGGCGGGAATGCTTGAGGGCAGTGAGGACGGGGCAGCGGCGGCCCTACGGCTCGCCAATGGTGCGTCGCTGGAGAGCACGCTGGACGTCGCCGACCCCGGTGACTGGCTCGCCTTGGACGCAGGAGCGCGTCAGGTGGCCTGGTACCGGCCGCGGTTCCTGCCGGAATGGGAGTACGCCGCCCCGCTGCCCGCCGAACTGAGCGGGCTCGGCGAGTCCGGGCTCGCCCTCGCCCTCTGCCACCGCGACGGACGCATCCGTCAGGAGGCGGTGCGCCGGGCGGCTGATCATCCCGGTCTGATGCCGTTGGTCGTGATCCGCTGCGCCGACTGGGCCGGTCCGGTGCGCGAGTGTGCCCGGCAGGTGCTGCGCGAGGCCCTGGATGCAGAATCCGCCCTCGACGCGGCATCCCTGATCCTTCGCGTCGGCCGCCGCGACAGAGGTGCCTTCGGTGTCGATGTGCTGGGTCAGGTGGTGCGCCGGGCATCCAGCGGGCAACTCGGTGCTCTCTTCGCCGACCGAGACCGCATGGTCCGGCGGTTCGCATACCGGCATGCCGTCGAGGGCCGGCTGCTCCCTGCCGGTGAGCTGGCCCGCGCGGCCGCCCAGGACGAGGACACCGTGGTCCAGGACCTGTGCGCCACAGCGGCACTGGAAGCCCTGGGCAGTGCGGGCGCATACACGGACGTGCTGCCTCCACTTCTGTCCTCGCGCAACCCGCGTGTCCGCTCAGCGGGCGTCACCGGACTGCGGCGGGCGGGATGGTCACAGCGGGCGGAGTCGTTTCTGAGCGACCGGTCCGCGCTCGTGCGTGCGTGCGCCCGGTATGTCGTACGGCAGCAGGGAGGTGATCCGGCGGCCTGGTACCGGCAGCGGTGCAGGGAACCGGACGACCTCGAGCTGCCGCCGGGCGCGGTCATCGGACTGGCCGAGTGCGGCAACCGCGCGGACGCCGCGCTGCTGTGGCCACTGCTCGCGCACCCCGCGGGCGGCGTGCGGGCGCGGGCGGTGGCAGGCCTGCGGACACTGGACTGCGTGGATGCCAAGCGGTTGCGGCCGCTCCTGGACGACCCTGGCGCCGGCGTCGTCCGCGAGACAGTCGTCGCCCTGCTGCCCTCGGTGAAGGAACTGTCCGCCGACTGGCTACTGGAACGCACCGGCTTCGAACGGCCGCGGCACGTCCGCGTCGGCGCGTTCCGGCTGCTCGACGCGCGCGGCGACATCGTGGCGCTGCGGGCGGCGGTCGGCCTGCTGCAGGACCCGGACGTGAAGCTGCGCACCTGGGCCCAGCAGAGCGTGCAGCGCTGGCATCCGTCGGCGGACGTGCGGCGCGGCGACCCGGAGGTGGAGGAACTGCTCGACCGGAGCCGGCACCTCTTCAGCGACTACGTGCTGCGCCGGCGCAAGCGGGAGGCGGGGGTGGGCTGTTGCTCTTCCCGGACGTGCCGATGTACTGCCTCGACACCCCGGCCGGCGCCGTGAGTATCAGAAGAAGACCCCGCATCGCAGCAGCACGTTCGCGTACGGGTGGGCCTCGCCCGTCCGTACGATCAACTGTGCTCCGGACGACAGCTCCTTGAGGTGCCCGTGAGGGACGAGTACCAGGCCGGGAAAGTGCCCGTCCAACAGCGCGGCCGCCGTGGGATTGGCGGTCCGGATCTCCTCGGCGGCCGTGGCGCCTTCGACGACCAGTTCGGCGAGCAGGCCGTCCAGCACCTCGGCGAAGGACGGCACGCCGGCCCGGAAGGCCAGGTCCACCACGCGGGGACCCCTGGGTATGGGCATGCCGGCGTCGCACACCAGCACCTGGTCGGTGTGGCCCAACGCGGCCAGTTCGCCCGCCAGATGGCGGTTGAGAATCCCTGCCTTCTTCACAGTGCGTCGACCTCCTCGGCGGTGGGGTAGGAGTCCTGGGCCCCGCGGCGGGTCACGGCCAGGGCGCCGACGCGCGCCGCATAGGTGGCGGCTGCCTCCAGCCCCGCTCCCGCGCCGAGGCCGTAGGCCAGCGCCGCGGTGAAGGCGTCGCCGGCGCCGGTCGTGTCCACCGCGTAGACCGTCACCGGCGCGATGCGGGTGGTGGCCTCCCGGGTCGCCACCAGGGCGCCCTCGCCGCCCAGGGTGACGACGACCGAGCGCGGGCCGCGTGCCAGCAGGCCTCGTGCCCAGTCCTCGGGGGTCTCGCCCGTGACGGTGTCGCCGAGGATGACCTTCGCCTCATGTTCGTTGACGATCAGCGGGTCGCACGCGGCGACGACCTCGTCGGGCAGAAGGCGCGGGGGCGAGGGGTTGAGCACGAAACGGCCTCCCGGTGCCAGGCCGCGCACCACCTCCACCACCGTCTCCAGCGGAACCTCCAACTGCGCGGAGACCACCCGGGAGGCTCGCAGCAGACCGGCCGCGGCCTTCACGTCCTGGGGTGTGAGACGCGCGTTGGCGCCCGGGGAGACCACGATGCTGTTGTCGCCCGACGGATCCACCGTGATCAGCGCGACGCCGGTCGGCGCCCCGCCCGTCAGCACGCCGGCCGTGTCGACGCCGGCGGCCCGCAGCGAGTCGAGGAGCATCCGGCCGTGGGCGTCGTCTCCGACGCGGGCCAGCAGGGCGGTGCGGGCGCCGAGCCGGGCGGCCGCGACCGCCTGGTTGGCACCCTTGCCGCCCGGGTGGACGGCCAGGTCGGAGCCGAGCACCGTCTCCCCGGGGCCTGGACGCCGCTCGACCCCGACGACCAGGTCGGCGTTGGCGGATCCCACGACCAGCAGGTCGTAGTCGTACATGAGAGGGACCTTCCCGATAGGCGGCCGGGGGCGGAGCGCCACCGCGGTGGCATCCCGCCCCCGGCCGGAGCGCCGCTGTCAGCCGTGGAAGCCGGCCACGTTCTGCTGCGTGACCACCTTCACCGGGACCTTCACCGTGCCCTGGACCTTCTTGCCCTGCACGGCCTTGAGCGCGTTGTCGACGGCGATCCGGCCCAGCTGGGTGGGCTGCTGTGCCACCGAGGCGTACAGGGTGCCGTTCTGGACCGCCTTGAGTCCGTCCGGAGTGCCGTCGAAGCCCATGACCTGGACCGACTTGCCGGCCTTGGAGCCGAGCGCCTTGATCGCGCCGAGCGCCATCTCGTCGTTGGCGGCGATGACGCCCTGGACGTCGGGATGGGCCTGCAGCAGGTTGGACATGACGTCCAGGCCCTTGGTGCGGTCGAAGTCGGCCGGCTGCTGGGCGACGACCTGGATGCCCGGGTAGGCCTTCAGCCCCTTGGCGAAGCCTTCCGCGCGTTCGCGGGCGGCGGAGGTGCCGGCCTGGCCCTGCAGGATGACGATCTTGCCGTGGCCGCCGAGCTTCTCGGCGAGCGTCCTGGCGGAGAGTTCACCGCCGGCGATGTTGTCGGAGGCGACGAGGGTGTCCACGGACGCCTTGTTGACGCCGCGGTCCACGGCGATCACCGGGATCTTCGCCTTGTCGGCGGCCTTGACCGAGTTGCTCGCCGCGTCGGAGTCCACCGGGTTGACGATGATCGCGCCGTAGCCGGAACTGGTGAAGTTCTGCAGCTGGTTGGCCTGCTGCGAGGCGTCGTTCTGCGCGTCCGTGACGGTCAGGTCCACGCCCAGCTTCTTCGCCTCGGCCTGCGCGCCGGACCGGATCTGCACGAAGAAGGGGTTGTTGAGCGTGGACAGCGACAGACCCATCTTCGGGGTGCTGCCGGCGGAGCCGTTGTGCAGGAAGGAGGTGGCGCCCACCAGCGCGACGGTGACCGCCGCCGCCAGGGCGTACGTGCCCGCCTGCCGGCCCTTGTTGCCGCCCGTGCCGGCCGCGACGGGTGTCGCCCCCGCCTTGCGGCGCAGCGTGTCCAGGAGCACCGCGAGCGCGATGACGACACCGATGACGACCTGCTGCCAGAAGGCGGACACCGACAGGAGGTTGAGGCCGTTGCGCAGCACGGCCAGGATCAGCGCGCCGATCAGGGTGCCGGACGCCTTGCCGGTGCCGCCGGCGAGGGAGGCGCCGCCGATGACGACCGCCGCGATCGCGTCCAGTTCGTAGCCGTTGGCCGCCTGGGGCTGGGCGGAGGACAGCCGGGAGGCCAGCACGATGCCCGCGGCCGCCGCGAAGAGGCCGGACAGCGCGTAGATGGCGAGCTTCTGCTTGTTCACCCGCAGGCCCGACAGGCGCGCGGCCTCCTCGTTGCCGCCGATCGCGTACATCGAGCGGCCGATGTAGGTACGGCCGAGGACGAACGCGGCGATCAGCCCCATCACGACCATGACCAGCACCGGGACCGGCAGCCAGTTGCCGACGGTGTCACCGAGGTGGGAGACGGAGGACGGGAAGGGGATGGGCACGCCACCGGAGATCACCAGCGACAGGCCGCGGGCCACCGACAGCATGGCGAGCGTCGCGATGAACGGCGGCAGCTTGCCGTAGGCGATGAGGAAGCCGTTGACCAGGCCGGCCACGATGCCGGTGGCGACCGCGAGCAGGAGGGCCAGGACGACGGGTACACCGTGCGATGTGGCGCTCCAGGCGAGCACGGTCGACGACAGCGCGGCCACCGATCCGACCGACAGGTCGATGCCCGCCGCGACGATCACGAAGGTCACGCCGAAGGCGAGGATCGCCGTCACGGCCGCCTGGACACCCACGTTGAGGAGGTTGTCGGTCGTGAGGAAGTCGCCGGACAGCGCCGACAGGGCGATGAAGAGGACGATCAGCGCGGTCAGCGCGCCGTTGTCGAGCAGGACGCGGCGCAGGCCGCTCGTGGCGCCACCGGCGCCCGCCTTGCTCTTGAGCGTGTCAGTGGCCACGGCTGGCCTCCGTTCCTGTAGTGGGGTTGCTGACGGCGAGCGCCATCACGGCGTCCTGGGTGGCCTCCTCGGCGGCGAGTTCGCCCGCGATGCGGCCCTGGGCCATCACCAGCACCCGGTCGCTCATGCCGAGCACCTCGGGCAGATCGCTGGAGATCATCAGGACGGCGGCGCCCGCGGCCGTCAGTTCGTTGATGAGCTGGTAGATCTCGACCTTGGCGCCGACGTCGATCCCGCGCGTCGGTTCGTCGAGGATCAGCACCTTGGTGTCGGCGAGCAGCCACTTGCCGATGACGACCTTCTGCTGGTTGCCTCCGGAGAGAGTGCGCACCTGCTGGTCGAGCCCCGCCATGCGCACGCCCAGCTGTCCGGCGATCCGCTCGGCGGCCGTGTGCTGGCTCTTGCGGTCGACCAGCCCCGCACGGGTCGCCTTCCGCATGGTCACCAGGCCGAGGTTCTCCTCCACCGACGCGTCCAGCACCAGCCCCTGCCCCTTGCGGTCCTCGGGGACCAGGCCGATGCCGGCCGCCATGGCCGCGTTGACGTCGTGCCGGCGCAGCACCTTGCCGGAGACCGTGACGGTTCCCGTGTCGTAGGGGTCGGCGCCGAACACGGCACGCACCACCTCGGTACGGCCCGCGCCGACCAGACCGGCGATGCCGACCACCTCGCCCGCGTGCACCTCGAAGCCGATGTCGTGGAAGACCCCGTCGCGCGCCAGACCCTCCACCGTCAGCAAGGCGGGGCCGGCGGCGGCTCGCTCGCGTGGGTACTGCTGCTCGATGGAGCGGCCCACCATGAGCCGTACGAGTTCCTCCTGCGGCGTGCTCGCCGGAACCTGCCCGACGCTCCTGCCGTCACGGATCACGGTGACGCGGTCGCCCAAAGCGGAGATCTCGTCGAGGTGATGGGTGATGAACACGATGCCCACGCCGTCCTCGCGCAGGGTGCGCACGATCGCGAAGAGCTTGTCGACCTCCTCGGAGGTGAGCACGGCGGTCGGCTCGTCCATGATGAGCACACGCGCGTTGAGGCTGAGGGCCTTGGCGATCTCCACCATCTGCAGGCGAGCGATGCCCAGGTCACGTACCCGCGCGCGGGGCGACACCGTCACGCCGACGCGCTCGAGCAGGACGGCCGCCTCCGCCTCCATCGTCCGGCGGTCGATCATCCCGAAGCGGCGCGGCTGACGGCCCAGGAAGATGTTCTCCGCGACCGTCAGATCGGGAACGAGGTTGAACTCCTGGTAGATCGTGGCGATGCCGAGACGCTCGGCGTCCTGCGCACCGTGGACCCGGACCTCCTCGCCGCCGACGAGGATGCGTCCGGCATCCGGTGTGTGCGCGCCCGACAGCATCTTGATGAGCGTGCTCTTGCCGGCGCCGTTCTCACCGAGCAGCACATGCACCTCGCCCCTGCGCAGGTCGAAGTCGACGCCGTCGAGCGCGACCACCCCGGGGAACGACTTGCGTATGCCCTCGATGCGCAGCAACTCCTCCGAATTGCTCACGACTGACTCCTGTTCGTTGCGGGGAGCTCGCCGCACGAGCGGCGTACGACGAGACGGGCGGGGAGGGTGACGGACTCAGGGGTGCGCCCCTCGATGCGGTCGACCAGCGCGCGCACGGCTGCGCGGCCCAGCTCGCCCGTGGGCTGGGCGATCGCGGTGATCGGCGGATCGGTGTGCACGAACCACGGGATGTCGTCGAACGCGACGAGCGCGAGGTCGTCCGGCACGCGCAACCCGCGCGCCCGTACGGCGTCCAGCGCGCCCAGTGCCATCAGGTTGTCGGCGGCGAACACGACCTCGGGCGGCTCGGGCAGGTCCAGGAACGCCTCGGTGACCCGCCGGCCGCTTCCCGCCTGGAAGTCGCCCTGGCCGATATAGACATCGGGCAGATCCAGCCCGTGCTCGGTGAGCCCCTCCCGGAAGGCCTCGATCCGCTCCTGTCCGGTCGTGGTCGCCGCGGGCCCCGCGATGATGGCCAGCCTGCGGTGCCCGAGCCCGTACAGGTGCGCGACGAGATCCCGTACGGCGCCTCGTCCGTCCGAGCGCACCACCGGCACGTCCATGTCCGCGATCCAGCGGTCCACGAAGACCATCGGCGTGCCCGCGCGTGCCGCGTCCGCCATCAGCGGGGAGCAGCCGTCGGTCGGAGAGACCAGCAGCCCGTCGATCCGGCGGTCCAGCAGAGTCCGTACGTGGTGGTCCTGGAGGTCGGGCCGCTCGTCGGCGTTGCCGATGATGACGCTGTAGCCCAGCAGCCGGGCCTCCACCTCGACGGACCGGGCCAGCTCGGTGAAGTAGGGGTTCAGCACGTCGCTGATGACCAGGCCGAGAGTGCGGGTCTGGTCGGTGCGCAGCGAGCGGGCGACGGCGTTCGGGCGGTAGCCCAGCTTCTCGACAGCGGCCAGCACCCGCTCGCGGGCGTGTGCGCTGACCGACGGATGGTCGTTCAGCACGCGGGAGACCGTGGCGACGGACACACCCGCCGCGGCGGCCACGTCCTTGATGCTCGCCATCGCCGCTCCACCTCCTTGTGGACGTCGTGTAATCGATTACTCGATTGCGTAGAAAGGATTGGAATCGATTACACGAGCGGGAACAAGATGTGCCGGCGGTGACGTCCGTCACGCGGCGCGGGGCTCGGGGCGGGGGCAGGGGGACGAATGTCGCCGGTCACAATGAACGCCGTCGGCCACCTGGAGATGCACCCCCGGACTCCACATCCGCGAGGTTGCACCCGGCGTGCGGCCCCTACGACACCCGCACCGGCCGACCTCGAGACACGCCGTCCGTTTCCCGCAGGGCTGCTGCCAACGCGGCCGGTGCCGGGCGTCTCCCCGCATCAGGGACCCCTCGCCCGGCCAGGTCGACCGCCGACGCCGACGGCAAGCTGCTGCCGCCAGTGGTTGTCACCGACGACATCCACGATGTGGCCACGGCGCCGAGCAGTCGGCGCCCGCAGACGGCGATCCACGACGGGGCTTGGCGGGCGGGCTTGCGGGCGCGGACGTCGGCACCGAATACGGCGCGGAAGCGGGCGTTGTCATCGGCTCAGCTGTCCCTGGTGCCGGAACGGCTGCCGGTGCTGTCGTCGGTGGCCTTGTGAGGGGTGTGGCTGGCAGCGGTATCGGTGAGGGCATTGCGGAGCGGATCGAGGTTCTGGTCGAGATGAAGAGCTGGCTTGCGAGGCTGTTCGGGAAGGAGCGGCCCCGCAGTGCGGGTGAGAACTCGGCGGCGGTCTCGCCGGCGGTCCCCGTCTGGATTGATCCGGGCATCCCGGACGAGGAGCGGGCGGTTCTGCTCGTACGCCTCATCGAAGACCCCTCGGCACGTGAGGACGAGCAGGACGACGCGGCGTCGGATCTGGAGTACCTCTCCGGACCGTTCGTCGAAGCGGCCCTGATCAGGACCATCCGCGCGGGGGACTTCAGCAGCGACTTGGCGCAGCGCTGTGCCGAGTCCCTTGCCGGGATCTGGGCCAGGGAGGGCCGCGTGGAGCCGGCCTTCCTGGAGGAACTGCGCAGCCTGGCGAAGGAGAAGGTCTTCGGCATCCTCGGCGCACGCGCCCCGCACCTGCTGCCTCCTGGTGCCCACCAGGGCTCGTCCGGCGGATCACGGTCCGAGTCGGGGCCGGACCGAGGCGAGGGCCCGCCAGTGTCCTAATCGTGTTGACCGCTCCTGGCAGGCAGTGCTGGAGTCGGCACGTGGACAGCATCCCCGCCAACAGGCGGCTCTGGAACCGGATCAGCAGCGCCTACCAGAACGAGCACGATGCGCAAATCGGCGCCGCACCCCGGCTGTGGGGCATGTATTCCATCCCCGACGCGCGCCTGCGGGCGCTGGGCGACGTCACCGGCAAGCGCGTCCTCGAACTCGGCTGCGGCGCCGGCCAGTGGTCCAGGGCGCTCGCCGCCGAGGGCGCCACCGTGGTCGGGCTCGACCTGTCCGAAGCCCAACTCGCCGCAGCGTCCCGCGCGATGAGAGCAGTCCCTCACTCGCTGGTGCAAGGCGCCGCCGAACAACTCCCCTTCGCCGCCGGCAGCTTCGACCTGGTGTTCTGCGACTTCGGTGGGCTCAGCTGGGCGTCTCCGCACCAGGCCGTCCCACAGGCCGCGCGCGTCTTGCGCCGAGGCGGGCGCCTGGTGTTCAACGTCGCCAGCCCATGGTTCGAAGCCTGCTACGACGAAGCCGCCGGCCGCGTGACCACGACGCTGCAGAAGGACTACTTCGGGCTGAACACCATCGCCGAAGGCGACGGCGCGACCAGCTATCAGCTCACCTACGGCGACTGGGTCAGGGTCCTGCGCGGCGCGGGTCTCATCATCGACGACCTCATCGAGCCGCGGCCCGAGCTGGGAACCCCCAACGGCTACAACGAAACCGACCCACCCGACTGGGCACACCGCTGGCCGGCGGAACTGCTCTGGGTCACCCACAAACCGTAGGTTCCGCCGGGCGGAGACGTGAGCCGTTCCCTCGCCGGAAGACTTCGGCGCCCGTGGCATTGGTCCCCAGGACGGATCATGTGGCTGCGGGACGCCCAGACGTCACTTCACGACTCGCCGGCGATATCACGCTCGGCTCGTAGGCGGCCTCTACCCTCTGGAGGGCTTCGAGCAGGTCGGAGCGGTGGCTGTCGTCGATGAGCTTCTGGCCTCGGGCATTCCAGGCGGGGGGAGGGCTGGTGCGCCCGGTGCTGTTGGTGGATGTGGACGGGCCGCTGAATCCGTATGCCGCGAAACCGCATCGCCGGCCCGAGGGCTATCAGACGCACCGGCTGCTGACACCCCGATGGGAGGCGGCCGAGGGGCGCCGGCTGGCTGAGTGGGGGCTGCCGAACAAGCCGGTGAAACCACTTCGGGTGTGGCTCAACCCGGCTCACGGCCCGGCATTGGAGGCGCTCGGCTTCGATCTGGTGTGGGCGACAACGTGGGAAGAGGAAGCCAACCGTTTCGTCGCGCCGCTCCTGGGACTGCCCGAACTGCCCTTCATCACCTGGTCCTCGCCGCGGGCCGAGCCCGCGGACGGTGTGTTCTGGAAGACGCCACAGGTCCTCGCGTGGGCGCAAGGCCGGGCCTTCGCCTGGATCGACGACGAGATCACCGAGGCGGATCACGCCTGGGTGAAGGAACATCACCGAGGTCCCGCCCTACTGCATCGAGTGGACCCCCGATGCGGCCTCGCCCACGACGACTTCGCCGCACTCACGGCATGGGCGATCAGCTTGCGCTGACCCACAACCGGTCGGTAACTGCCTGCAATGCCACTCCGGCGCTACGGGGGCCTCAGGCGATCAGTTCCGTCTGTACGGATGCCGCAGTCACGAGGGCATGGCGGATGTACCACTCGGTAGCCAACAGCCGCTCCTGTGCGTCCGGCGGAAGGCCGGCGATCACCCCCGGCAGGGCTCCCCGCTCCACCTCGGAGCGATGCGCCAGCACCGCGGCGATCTTCTGCTCCAGCCAAGGCCTGACATCGACCGTTGCGGTGACCTGTTCGTCCGGAACGCTGTACACCGCCTTGCGCGCACCGATCACCTCTCTCAGCGCCGGGACGGCCGAATGAGGGTGTGTGGCCAGGTAGAGGGCACGGGGCTGCCATGGGGCACCGGCATCCGGGTAAAGCCGGCCGAGCCCGGCCGCTTGAGCAGCCAGCATGGTCACCCGATGGGTGTGCACGTGATCCGGGTGGCCCGGCAGACCGCCGTAGGCATCATGAGTGACCATGATGTCCGGACGGAAGTCACGGATGTGCCTCACCAGGCGCTGCACCGCCTCGTCGAGCGGTGCCTCGCACAACCGTACGCAGCCCGGAGCCGACTGCGGCACGCGTGCATCGGCGTAGCCGAGCATCCGCGGTTCGCCGGCGCCGAGAATACGCAGCGCCTCGGCCAGCTCGGCAGCCCGGGGGGTGTCCGTGGCCCAGGTCGCCGTGACGACTGCGGTACGTGCGCCCGCAGCCGCGTGACGGGCCAAGACTCCGCCTGCCGACAACGACTCGTCGTCCGGGTGAGCGAACACCGCCAGCAAGCTCGGCACGGACATGCACGGACCGCCTTCCACCACGAAGGGTCAATTCGGTTCAAGCAGTCTCTGCCAGCCATTCATCGAAGTTCCACCCCGGATGACAAGCACTCAAGGACTTTCCGACCCTGCTCGGCTCAAGCCGCGGACCCTTGTCCTCGAACGTCCAGTCCGGTCAGCTCAGCAGGGCAGCCGTGAACGTCTTGCGGTGGTCCACCAGCCATGTCTGTATACGGTCCCAGCGTTCCCATCCGCCACGCTCGGCCAGCGCGTGGAGATAGACGGGGTCACCGTCGGCCACGCGGCGGGCGACGAAGGTCCGGCAGACCTCCGTGGACTGCTCGATGACGCCGGGCAACTCGGCGCGGTCCCCCGCCGAGAGGCCGTAGCTGTCGGCAAGGATCCGTAGTCGTGCGGGCGCATCCAGCCCGGAGGGGTAGAAGGCAGCTGTCGATACGGGATCGACCATGGGCACCCAGTAGCGTGCGGTCATGGCGATGTCCCAGAGGGGACGGCCTGGGGCCGCCAAGTCGAAATCGATCAGGGCAGCGGCACGGCCGTCGCGGAAGACGACGTTCTCCGGGCACACGTCGTTGTGGCACAGCATCGTTCCCCCCTCCGGGTCGGCCAGGTCCCGGGGCCACTCGGCGCGGGTGTCGACCGCCACGGACGCGCTGGTCTCATGCAAGCGCCGCAGCAGGCTCCCCACCGATTCGAGAGCCGCCTTCGTCATCGCCCAGTCCGGGAACGGCGGCAGGGCAACCTCGCCTGGGATGAAGGTCAGCTGCTCACGGCCGTCCGCGGTGAGACCGACAGGCGCCGGCGCCATGTCGAAGCCGTGCTCCTTCAGCGCGAGGAGATAGGCATGCAGGGCGCGCGCGTTGCGTGGCGCCGGGCGCTCAACCAGCGCACCCCGGCGGAAGACCGCCCCCGCGTTCACCATCCCGCCGACCAGCGACTCGCCCTCAGCCGTCATGACGATCACCCTATCGCCAGATCGACCCCGCGAGGGCCGGTCCGCGAACTCGGTGCGGGCGGTCGGTTCCTACGGCTGGGAGGTGCTCTCCCGGATCAATCCCAGGGAACGCGCCCGCCCCAGAGCCATGGAGCGGCGTTTCGTCAGGTGCTCCAGGAGCCGTCGGTCGTTCGGCGGCAGTGTCGTCACGAGGCGTCGGCGGGCCCGGAGTTCCGACCGGGGCAAATGGGACGCCTGCGCGCATGTGCCGTCTGCCACCGCGATGTGGATCTCCTTCGCGGGTGTCTTCCCCGGGGCACCGGCAGGGCCGTGCACCGCCTTGGCCGCAGCCTCGGCCTCGGTCGGAGACGCGAAGCTGTAACCGCGTGACTTCATGCAGGCGGACCATCGTCGCAGCACCGCTGTGTACTGCGGATCAGCCGTGGCCGCACGGGCGAGTCGCTCGTCGATGTCCTCTGCGGTGTAGGTGATCCTGGCCCAGGTGGCGACGTCACCGAACAGGGTGAGACGGCTCTGCGCGGTGCAGCCTCGGGTGGGCACGCTCACCGTGCCCATACGGAAGCGTCCGACGGTCCTCCTCTTGTCGTCCGGGCCGAACAGTACGGCGGTGAACCGGCGCTTCTCCCTCGCCGCCAACCGGTCGTAGAAGGCGTCGGAAGGCGGCGCCGTGGGCTGGGTGCCGAAGCCGTAGCCGTGTGCCCTGCGCTCGGTGAGGCCGACGGCGGCGGCCTCGTTCTCCGGGTCGGTGAACGGCGCCGGTCTGACGACGGGGTAGTCGAAACCGTTGGCGCGCAGGCAGCGGCGCTCCAGCGCGGACAGGGCGCCCTCGATCTCTTGCTCGGTTCGGGGCCAGGTGCCGCTGTGCGTGGCCAGGTCGATGGCCGATGCGCTGGGTGCGGTGACCGGTCCGACGGGCCGGCCGGCCGTGTGCTGTTCCGCGCAGCTCGTCAGGCCGACGCTGAGCACGACTCCTGCCAGGGCGGTCCGCGCCAGAAGCGCGGACCGCCGGTGGGCGCGCAGGCTCACGAAGAGCACCACTTGTTGGAGCTGATCACGTCGTTGAAGCCGGCGTCGTTGTACCCGGTGGCGAAGTCACTCACTTCGTCGCCCCGGCTCAGGCTGTGCCAGCGGTGCGTCTTTCCGTAGTTGTAGTCGTCGTAGAAGTAGACCGTGCACTGGGTCCCGCGGTTGGCGATGGACCGGATGCAGTTGTTCCAGGTGCCCGTGCACCCGTCGCTGCTGCTGGTCAGGGCGCGGTAGTCGGGGTTGTTCCCGGCCACCTTGCCCATGTTGCCGGCGTATCCGGACCACCCCCAGAAGCAGGCGTAGCCCGAGGGACAGCTCGACAGACCGCCGGCCGTGACCGGCCCGGACGCATGGGCCTGCGTGAACGATGCTCCGGCGAGCAGGGCGACGGTCCCGAGCGCGACGGACATCTTCCTGGGCAGCCGCACAGTAGCCTCCTTGTGACAGGCCGGGTTCTCAGCGGTTGAGGACCTGGTCTTCTCGGCCTGCCGGTGTCCACCACCGTTCCAGCCGGTCCCCAGCCGCACATTGACGTGGCGCGCCAACTTGTCGGCATGCAGCGCCATGTGTCCGCTGGGATCAGCGGCCGCCCGCTGCGCAGGATCCGTCGCGGAACGCGCTGGGAGACATCCCGGTGTGCGCCCGGAACGCCCGGGAGAACACATCGGCCTGCGGATACCCCCAGTGCGTCGCGATGGCGTGGATGGGCACGTGACGCTTCGAAGGGTCGGCGAGATCCCGGCGGCAGCGTTCGAGACGTCGACCGCGTACCCAGGAGCGGACCGTCACGCCGTGCTGCTGGAACAGCCTGTGCAGCGAGCGAACCGAGATGTGGTGGGCCGCTGCTATCTCGGCCGCATCGAGGGTGGCGTCGCCGAGGTGACGCTCGATGAAGGAGGTGATACGCAGGTACAGGACGCGTTGACGGGAGTCGCAGGGAACGTCGTCCTCGCGCTCCAGGAAGTGCGCGAGCGTAGCGGTGACCAGGTCCAGGCCGAGGGTGCCGAGTCGCGCGGCGTCATGCGACGTGTAGGTGGGGCCGTCGTCTGTCAGGTGGATGAGGAAATCGGCCAGCAGTCGCCCGAGGCCCTGATCGCCGGGAAAGGGACGGCAGATGAGGCGATCCACGTGGCCGGCGGGTAAGGGGAGCAGCGCACGGGGGAACTGGATGAGCGTGTTTCCGCCGTCGGCGTAGGTCTCGAAGGGGCGCGAGCTCTCGAAGAGCAGGAGTTGACCCGGCTGGAGCGCGGCCCGATGGCGATGCTGCTCGATCACGTGTGTGCCGGAGTTCGTGAGGCCGACGGCGAGGATTTCCGGGTCCGAGGCGCGGATCAGCCTCGGGGTCCTCCGTGTGAGGTAGGACGAGTACGCCATCGCTGACAACTGGACCGCTCCCAGCGGCATCGTGCTGAGCCACCCACGGAAGACATCCGTACCGATCAGCTTGGGCGATGTCGGCATCACTGCGTCCGCGGTGGCCTTCTCCCACGCTGACAGCGCGTCTCGCGCCGGGAAGTCGTTGCTGTCGAAAACCTTCTCCACGGCTCTCCCCACCAGCCTCCGCGGCTCGACACCGTGCTCGGCTTCCTCATGCCGGGCCCGGCCGGCCGTCCCGTCGCTCGTCCCCTCTCAGAGGGTCCTCCCGGACCTGGTCAACCCGCTGGGCATCCCGCAGCACGTGACTCGAAGATGTTCACCGGTGACGCATTCCGGTCCGGCGCACTGAACGCGGGATGTACCGCGGGCGGCCGGTGCGGCAGGGGAGTGCGGCGCAGCGGTGCCCAGTGGTATGAGCGGAGTGTGGGGGAAACCCTACGGGTATGAGACTGATCAGCGAGCAAGGCGGCCAGAAGCTCAGTGTCGGTCGGCTGGCGCCCTTCGCCGCCGCCGGGGCCGCCGTCAGCGTGGCAGCCGCGGCCGCAGGGCTGGCTGTCGATGCCGGCAGCATCTGGTACAGATCGCTGCGCAAGCCCGTCTGGCAGCCACCGCCCTGGGCGTTCGGCGCCGTCTGGACACCGTTGTACGCGATGATCGCGTACGCTGGCGGCCGAGCGCTGCGGGGTTCCTGCAAGCGGCGTGAGCGAGTGCGCGTGGCCGTGAGCCTGGCAGTCAACCTCACCCTGAATGCCGGTTGGAGGCTGTTCTTCCGCCTGCGCAGTCCCAAGGCCGGTCTTGCGGGCACACTGCTGCTCGATCTCAGCAATGTGGAGCTCGTTCACCGAACCGCGCAAACCGACCGCACGGCAGCCAAGGCCCTGCTGCCCTACGCGGCATGGTGCCTCTTCGCCACAGCACTGAACGGGGCCATCGCCCGGCAGAACCACGGAGTCATGTCGGCGTCGAAGCGGGGGAGGGACTGAGGCGAAAGCTCAGTGCGCCACCTTGCGTCGGTTCACGTTCGCGTTGCCGTTCACGGGGCAGACGGGACAAGCAGGTGCTCGGTCTGGAGGAGAGAAATGGCGCAGGACCCGTCACTGAGGGCGGTCGGATGGGCGCGGTCGCTGCCCCTCGGCAGCGATGTGAAGGCCGCCCGGGACTGGACCCGTGCGCATCTGGCGGACCTCGGCTGGGAGCAGAGGGCACCGGATCTGGTGGACTCCGTGGTGCTGGCCGTGTCCGAGCTGGTCACCAACGCCCATCTCCATGCCGGCAGCACCGCGCAGCTCATCCTCACCTGGGACGAGGAATGCCTGCATGTGACGGTGCATGACCCTTCCAGCCGGCTGCCTGAACGGCGCGGGGCGAGTGACAGTGCCCTGGGCGGGCGCGGGCTGTTCCTCGTCGATGCCCTTGCCGACCGCTGGCAGGCCCGCCGTTGCCCCCACGGCAAAGACGTCACCGCCTGTTTCCAACCACCCAGGACCGCCCAGCAGTCCTGAGCCGCCGCGGCGAAGCATCCTCTCGCCGGGGACCTGACACCCATGCCCGGCACCGGGAACAGGCTCGCCCCCGGCGCAGGCCCTGGCACCTTGTGCCCACGCCCGGAAAGTGAGTGCGGATGACCAGGCGACCGACGCCGAGGTCCGAGCAAAGAGCTCGCGAGGTGGACGCCGGTGAGGCGCCGACCCCACCGCTGCTGCCCGACGGCTACGATCCCGCCGACTACGCCGCCGTCGTGATCCGTAGCGCCCAAGAGGCGGAAGTGTCGCCTCTGCTGGTCATGACCGTGCTTCACAACGAGGCGTACAAGCCCCACCACCCGCTGCTGGAGCGCCTGTGGCAGTGGTGGAAGCCCGGGGCGTCCTTCGGCGTGGCCAACATGCACCGCGCGACGTTCGACCGGGTCAAACGGGCGCACGGCCTGGCGGGGCGGTGGCAGGGCCTTCGCGACGATCCCGCCTTCGCCATCCGCGTCGCCGCCTTGCACCTGAAGGACCTCGACCAGAGCCTTCCACAGCGGCATGTACGCCGCTACACCCGCGACGAACTCCTGGCCCTGGGATACAACACAGGCGAGCGCAACATGCGGGCCTTTGCCCGAGGCGTCCCCCCGGGCCCCATGGCACGCTCCTATCTGCGCCGGTTCCGTGCCCACAGGATCCGCGCAGCCAAGGCCCTTGCGGACTGCGGCACGCCGAGCGGGCCCGGGGCCGGTTCCGGACCGGGATGAGCCCTGCCGTCGCCGGGGCGACGCGCCTGAACGCTGCCCGAAAATAGTAGCCATGGCTATAGTAGCCATGTAATCTATTGGGCATGAGCAAGGGTTCGGCGGGCCCCACGCCCGGTTTCCTGGTATGGCGGCTCGCCAACAAGTGGCGCGTCGCGGTCGATCGCGCGGTGGCTCCTCTGGGCCTCACCCACGCGCAGTACTCACTGGTCGCGTCGCTGTACGGCATGCAGCGCGCCGGCGAGCGGCCCAGTCAGCGCCGGCTCGCCGACCATACGGGCCTGGAAGCCCTGTACGTCTCGAAGCTGGCGCGCGCCCTGGAGTCGGCCGAGCTGATCGAGCGCACCCGCGATCCCCGCGACCCGCGCGCCGTACAGCTCGCCCTCACCGAGCGGGGACAGGCCGTCACGCGGCAGGCCGTCGCGGTGGTCCAGGACCTGCTTCAGCAGTTGCTGGAGCCGCTCGGCGGCCTCGACGCCCCGCGGACGCGCGCGTTCACCGACGAGCTGACGACCCTGCTCGACGCACCTCTCTCTCCGTCCCCACCGGACGACCAGAGCACTCAGGAGACGACACCATGACCACCACCGCATCCACTTCCGCCCCCCTCGCTGACGCGCGCGCCCTCGGCCTGGCCCACTACGCCGCCCGCGGCGTTCTGGAGCAGGCTCTGGCCCGGCACGGCATCACCTTCGAGCAGCAGATCGCCGTGCGCGCCGCCGTCACCGCCGACACCCCGCAGACACCGGACGACCTCGTCGCGCAGGTCCAGGGCTCGATCAAGGCTGATCCGGCTCACATCCGGGTCACAGTCGACGAGCTGCTGGCCAAGCAACTGCTCGTCACGGACGGCGCGCACCTCCGCCCGACGGACGCCGGGCGCGAGCTGCTCGACGCCGTCGGCGCGCAGACCGCCCCGCTCACCGCCCGCATCTGGGGCGGGATACCCGCCGAGGACCTGGCAGCCGCCGGGCGCGTCCTCGCCCTGGTCACCGAACGCGCCAACGCGGAACTCGCCGCGCTGACCGCCTGACCTCCCACCCGGCCCTGTAACCGACTGCTCGTGCCGGCCTCCTCGGGCCGCAGTGATCGCAGTCGACTCGACTGCGGCGGCGACCGCCAGGCCGACCGCGCGTGGCACGCCACCGTGCTGGTCTGCATGCGTCACCTTTCACGCACCGGCAACTACGTCACACGCCGCACGCAGCCTGTCAGGACGAGGCAGGGCGGGCCGCTGAGGACCGGACGGTGATCGTTGCCGTGCCGCCGAGGCACGGCCGATGAGTTTCCGGTGGTCGCGCAGTCCATCCGTCGACACGAAGCACGAAGGGAGCGCGCCATGCGTAAGATCATCGTTTGCACCTTCCTGTCGCTGGACGGCGTCATGCAGGCACCGGGCGGTCCGGACGAGGACGCGGAGAGCGGCTTCGAGTACGGCGGCTGGCAGAAGCCGGTGTCCGACGACGAGGTCGGCGCGGCCGTCGCCGGCTGGTACGAGCACTCCGACGCGATGCTGCTCGGCCGCAAGACGTACGACATCTTCGCGGCGTACTGGCCGACCGCCGATGCCGGCAACCCTTTCACCGAGCGGATGAACGGCATGCGCAAGTACGTGGCATCCAGGACCCTGACGTCCCTGGAGTGGGAGAACTCCACGCTGCTGGAGGGCGATGTCGCCGACGCCGTACGCGAGTTGAAGGCGTCTGAGGGCGGTGACATCAACGTCGTCGGCAGCGGCGATCTCGCTCAGACGCTCATGCGGCACGACCTGGTCGACGAGTACCGGCTGACCATCCATCCGGTGATCATCGGCACCGGAAAGAGGCTGTTCGCCGACGGAGCGGTCCCCACCGCTCTGAAGCCGGTCAGTGTCTCGACGACGAAGAGCGGCACCGTCGTCGGCGTCTACCAGCCGACCGGCAAGCCCAGTTACGACAGTTACTAGCCAAGGCCTGTCGGCGAGCCGGGCCGCTCGATCGCGGCCGGCGAGTCCGTCGCGACGCGAAACTGCTCGGCCCAGGACGCGTCGTCCGGCTCAGGACCACACCACCAGGAGGAACCAGCTCGCCGCGTTCAGCCGGGCGAGGATCTCCGCGGCGACTCCGGCGCGCGTGTCCGGGCCGGCCTTGCGCCAGGCCGCCGCGGCGTCCTTGGCGGCGGCCACGGCAGCGGCCGGTGAAAGGCGCGGGTAGCTGACGCCCAGCGGGAAGCCGTACGGGGAGTGCTCCTCCGGTGCGACGCGCCCGTCCGCCGGGTGTCCGGGAAGGTCGAAGGGCCTGCCGATCTGCTCCCGGAAGGCCGCCTCGCCGAGGTGGGCGGCGTCCTCGCCGTACACGGACTTGCCGGGCGACTCGGGATAGGGCGTCCAGTGCTCCCGGCTCTCCGTCGCGGCCACCGCCCGTTCCAGCAGGGTGCGGTGGCGGGCGAAGAGGTCGGGCGCCTCGATGGCTGCGGGATGCATGTGACTCCCTCTTGACAGGCCCTGGCATGGCTTGAATTACTGGCCACGCCGCAAGCTAACCGAATGTTCGGTCGGTAGACAAGGTGGTATAAGTCATGGCAGAGGTAACGCCCTCCCTCACGGATCCGACGGCGCGCATGTTCGCCGCCGACCGGGCGTCCCGCCGTCTCGGCATCGAACTGCTGGAGCACGGCGAAGGGACCGCGGTGCTCCGCATGACGGTGACGGAGCCGATGGTCAACGGCCACGGGATCGCTCACGGCGGATACCTGTTCCTCTTCGCCGACACCGCCTTCGCCTGTGCCTGCAACAGCCACGGACCGGTCACCGTCGCCTCCGGAGCGGATGTCACGTTCGTGGCGCCCGCCCACGAGGGCGACGTGCTGACGGCCAACGCCCGGGAGGTCACCCGGTTCGGGCGCAGCGGCATCTACGACGTGACTGTCCTGCGCGGTGAGACGGTGATCGCGGAGTTCCGCGGCCGCAGCCGCAGTGTTCGGAGCAAGGAATTCGAGGAGCCGCAATGACCAGCGAACCGACCGCACCGGTGGGCACCACGCGCCGCCACGGCGAACCCCTTCCGGCCGAGCTGCTGGACGACGCCGAGCGCATGCCCCGCGAGGAGGTCGAAGCCCTCCAGCTGCGCCGCCTGCGCCGGACACTGCGGCACGCCTACGACAACGTCGAGCTGTACCGCAAGAAGTTCGACCAGGCCGGTGTGACGCCCGATGACTGCCGGACCCTGCGGGACCTGGCCCGGTTCCCCTTCACGACCAAGGCCGACCTGCGCGAGACGTACCCGTTCGGCATGTTCGCCGTCCCCATGTCCGACGTGCGGCGCATCCATGCCTCCAGCGGCACGACCGGCCGCCCCACG
This sequence comes from Streptomyces sp. NPDC048192, assembly GCF_043202415.1. Classification (NCBI taxonomy): domain Bacteria; kingdom Bacillati; phylum Actinomycetota; class Actinomycetes; order Kitasatosporales; family Streptomycetaceae; genus Streptomyces; species Streptomyces sp. NPDC048192. The sequence goes on along the minus strand of NZ_JBIDAL010000018.1, from coordinate 73,874 downwards.
GTGGTCGGCTACACCGAGAAGGACCTCTCCACGTGGGCGGACCTGATCGCCCGCTCGATCCGCGCAGCCGGCGGCCGCGCCGGGCACAAAGTCCACATCTCTTACGGGTACGGCCTGTTCACCGGCGGCCTCGGCGCCCACTACGGCGCGGAGCGCGCCGGATGCACGGTGATACCGGCGTCCGGCGGCATGACCGCCCGGCAGGTCCAGATCATCCAGGACTTCCAGCCCGAGATCATCATGGTCACCCCCTCCTACATGCTCACCCTGCTCGACGAGTTCGAGCGGCAGGGCGTGGACCCGCGCTCCACCTCGCTGAAGGTGGGCATCTTCGGCGCCGAGCCGTGGACGGAGGCGATGCGCAGCGAGATCGAGGAGCGCATGGACATCCACGCCGTCGACATCTACGGGCTGTCCGAGGTGATGGGCCCCGGAGTGGCGCAGGAGTGCGTGGAGACCAAGGACGGCCTGCACGTGTGGGAGGACCACTTCCTCCCCGAGGTCGTCGACGCGTTCACGGACGACGTCCTCGCCGACGGCGAGAGCGGCGAACTCGTCTTCACGTCGCTCACCAAGGAGGCGCTGCCGGTCATCCGCTACCGCACCCGCGACCTGACCCGGCTGCTGCCCGGCACCGCCCGCCCCGGCTTCCGCCGTATCGAGAAGATCACCGGCCGCTGCGACGACATGATCATCCTGCGCGGGGTGAACGTCTTCCCGTCCCAGATCGAGGAGGTCGTACTGCGCACTCCCGGGGTCGCCCCGCACTTCCAGATCCAGTTGACCACCCGGGGGCGGATGGACCACATGGCCATCCACGTGGAGGCCGGGCCGGGCACGGGACCGGAACAGCGCGAGGCGGCCGCCCGCATGATCGCCAAGGGCGTGAAGGACGGTGTCGGCGTGACGGTCGAGGTGGTGATCGTGGAACCCGAAACCCTGGAGCGCTCCCTCGGCAAGCTCCGCCGGGTCAGGGACCGACGCGAGGCGTGACTTCCTCGCCCAACGGCCTGCGCCGCTGGGCACACTGCGCCCCGAGGGGTTCGCCGAGGGTGAGCCGGCGTGCATGGGGTCGGCCGCCGGGGCTCGACGCGGCCATGAGAAGAGCCGTGCGGGGCGGTCCGGCAGGCCCGCACGGCTCGATCCTCACACCGTTCACGCCGCCGGCGGCACGTACGGGAAGGCTTGCGAGGGCTTGGCGGTGACCGACTCCTTGCCGATGCCGAGCGTCACCGGCGTGTTGCTCGCGAAGGAGAACATGACGTCCGGCGCGTTGTCGGTGAGCGTGCGGCCGTTCCACCGGGCGAAGCCGTAGGAGGCGGGCGTGCCGACGACGTACGGGAGCACGTTGGGCAGGATGCGCTCCACGACCGTCTGCGCGTAGGCCTCGGGGTCCTCGGCCGTGCCGTAGGCGCGGACCACCCCGGCCACCGACTCGGTGAGCGCCTTGCCGTACAGCGCCACGTCGTCGGCCGGTGCGTTCTCGTTGAGACGGTCGCCGAGGGACTCGTCGTACTGGGTGAAGAGCGGGTGGATCATGGGCAGACCGGCCCGGTTGATCGGCCGCCAGCCGCCCGCGTCCGTGGCCAGGGAGGCGACGGCCCACACGTCGATCCTGCGGTCCGCTCCGGCGGCCGGCAGCAGCTCGCCGTCGGACACCTCCAGGACGATGGAGTAGACGGTGTGGCCCGCGAACAGGTTCGACGCCTGCTGCGCGTCCCAGGCGGAGAGATCGACCTTGGTGCCGTCCTGGAAGGCGTGGCCGACCGCGTGCAGGACGTCCGGCTCGATCCAGAAGGGGTCGCCCGCCTTGCCGACCCAGGCGCGGCTGCCGCCGGGGAGTTCCACGGTCTCGCCCGTACGGCCCTCTGTGATGAGCGTGCCCTCGGCGAAGTCGTCGCGGGCGTCGGGACCGGCGAGCCGGCGCACCTGGTAGGTCTGCGCGCCGTTCGCGTCGGCCTCGGCGAAGGTGAAGCGGTAGGTCACGTCCTCGACGGCGTCGCCGTCGGAGTCGATCTTGAACTCGTACTTGCCCTCCGGATGCAGACCCCGGGGGATGTCCTCACCGGCGAGGGAGTGGCTGTGGTTCGTGACGAACACGGTGCCCTGCTCACCCCGGAACAGGTACAGGTCCGTGATGTCCAGGCGGGGGTCCTGGCGGGCGATGGGGGAGTCGAGGTGGTGGGACATGGTGTTCTCGCTTTCGTGTCGAAGCCGTGCTCCCCAGTCTGGTGAGCTCGGGTGCGGCAATCTGTCGAGGCGGCTCCAGATTCGGCTGAGCGCTGCCCATATGGCATCTCTCGGGTTAACCCCACAGCGCCGCGCAGGGCGCACCGCGGGTCAGGAGGGCGCGGCGGCAGGCTGGTCCACTTCCTGCAGATAGAGGCGGGCCAACTGGACCCGGGACCGGACGCCCAGTTTCTCGAAGGCGTGCCGCACATGCGTGTTCACGGTGTGGGGTGACAGGAACAGCCGCTGCGCCGCCTGGCGATTGGTCGCTCCGCGAGCGATGAGACGTACGACGCCCAGTTCCGCCGGGGTCAGCCCGCGCCAGCCGGTGTCCGGAGCGCCGGAGCCCCCGGCGGTCTTGATCCCCGGCTTGCGCAGCCGGCTGCGCGTGCGGCGGCTCTCCCGCTCGGCGCCGCAGTCGTCGTACCCCTCAAGGGCCTGCTCGAAGCAGGACCGTGCGTCGCGGGCGGCGGTTGCCTCGAGGAACGCGCCGGCGTCGTCCAGGGCCTGTGCCCTGAGCAGCGGCCGTGCGCTCCCGTACCGTTCGGCCGCCGCCAGGAGCCCGGCCGGGTCGGACTCCAGGAGACCGCGGGCATGAGCCGCGGCTGCCCCGAAGAGGGGAAGCCGCGGGTTGCGTTGTGCCCGGCCGTCGGCGAACTCGACGGCTCGCTCGGCGGCTTGGCGCAGTCCGGCGGCCAGCGCCACGCGGACCAGCAGGACCGTGTCGCCTGGATCGGCCACGGTCGCGTGGACGAATCCGCTTCTCAAGTACAGGTCTGCCGCGTCGAGTTGCTCGGCGGTCAGATGCGTGCCGCGGTATGCCGCCGCAAGCAGCGTGATCCACGCGCCGATACGGCGCTGCTGGGGATCGTCGCTCCGCAGGCAGGCGTCGGCCTGTGCCGCGCAGGCCTGGATACCTGCGTCGTCCCCGGTGTGGAAGGCCACACGGGCCCGGATGCACAAAAGCGCCGGCTCCCCGGTGAAGGACAGCCCGGTTGCCTCGGCCGCCTCCTGCGCGGCCGACAGTTCGCGTGCGGCGGCCGCCAACCGGCCGCCGTCCAGCAGCAGACGGGCCCGGGCGGTCCGCCACAGGGGCAGCAGCGCCCGCCGTCCGCGCCGTTCCGCCTCTGCGACGGCCTCCTCCACCACGGCTCGCGCGTCACCGTACTCACCGGACAGAGACATGAGTGAGGCTCGCCATGCCATGGCGATGGCCGCCTCCGGAAGCGCGGCGGCGCGGCCCGGGCCGAGGTGCGCGAGGTCCGCCGCCGCGAGGTCGCCGAGTCTGACGGCGTCCGACCAGTTCTGCCGGCGGGCGGCGCTCATCGACTGCAGGGTTCGCTGCGTCAGTGCGCCGACCGGGTGCACACCGCGCGTCCGCGTCGGGGACGCTGCCGCGGCGCCGAGCACGTCCTCTGCATCGCCCGCCAGCACCCGGTTCAGCATGGTGATCGACAGCAGCTGGTCCTTCACGGAGACCGGGACGTCGCGCCGGAGATGGACGTGCCGGACGTGGACCTCCGGCCGGTGGAGGCGGAACTGGCTGCTCATGCGGGCCAGTTCCAGACAGACCGTGGCGTGGGTGACCGGATCCGGCGGCGCCTGGACGACCTCGCGGGCCCGCTGCTGGGCCTCGGCGACGTCACCGGTCTGCCACAGCAGCGGCACGAGGGCCGCCGACAGGCGCTGACGCTCGGGGCCCACGTCCTCGCTCAGTTCCACGGCACGTCTGAGATACCGGGCCGCGGTGCCCGGAGCCACGAGGGCCAGTTCGCGCGCGGCGTCCCGCAGAATGCGTCCGCCCCAGACGTCGGAGGCCTCGGCGCCGTCGATCAGCTCGGCGGCCAGTGCCACCGTCGGCACGCCCGCCTTGGCCCGGGCCTCGATCGACCGTCTGCGGACGGACAGGCGCACGGGCCGGGGCAGGGTCGCCGCGACCGCTTCGCGCAGCGGCGGGTGCGGGAAGGCCAGGCGGTCGTCCTCCGCGTGCAGAAACCGGACGGCCAGGGCCTCGTGCAGCGGCGTGAGCAGGGCGGGCTCGGAGCGTTCGAGGACCTGGGACAGGTGCTGGACGGTGAAGGCACCGCCCAGTACGGAAGCGATCAGCACCAGTTCCCGGGCGTCTTCGGAGAGCTGTTCGAGACGTCGGGCGGCCAGCCAGGCGAGCACCGTCTGCGTGTCGGGCGGCCCCGCCGTCGCGCCTGGGACGACAGGGGGCAGATCCCGCAGATACGCGCACAACTGCCCTACCCCACCCGGGAGTCCGTCGAGAAAATGGAGGTAGGGAGCGGCCACGGCGGCCCGTGGCCCGAGCAGGTCCAGTGCCATCTGCCGTACCGCTTCCGGGGCGAGCGGGGGCAGCGCGAGCTGGGTGGCCTGCCGGGCGAACAGGTCCCGGCGCAGACTCCGCACGGCCGGTGCGTCGGCCTGCGTCCGGGCCGTGAGGACCCACATCAGCGGAAGGCCGGCGAGCTGGACCGGGAGGGTGCGCAGCGCCAGCAGGGTCAGGTCGTCGCAGTCGTGGACGTCGTCGACGAGCAGGACGACCGGCCGCTCGCGGGTGAGTTCGCGCAGCCGGCCGGCGACTTCCCGGAGCAGCCAGTAGGAGGCGCTCTCCCGGCGGGCGCGAGTGCTCAGCCCGTGGGCGAAGCCCTCCGCGTCGGCGGTGAGCGCGTCCAGCAGCGGCGCCAGGGGAGTCATGCTTCCCCGCGCCATCGCGGCACCCGTGAGCACCCGCGCTCCGGCCAGGGCCGCTTCGCTCCCGGCGCAGGCCAGCATGCGGGACCTGCCCGCTCCGGCCGGCCCCTCGATCCACAGGACTCCGCCGCCGTTGCGGTGGACGTGGCGGCGCACCCATTGGGTGAGCCGTTCCAGCTCCGCTCTGCGTCCGCGTACGGGCAGTGAGGACACCTCGTCGGCGGCACCGGACGCCGCCCGCAGGGTGTCAATCGCCTGGCTCAAGGCAACCTCCAGGAGGGTCTGTTCGCTACGACCGGCGGGGCGCGGAGCGACGAGGTGTCAGTGCCGGGCATCCGGCGACCGATGGCAGGACGGGCGCGTGCCGGTGCGTGTCCGGCCTGTCAGACGCAAAGCCGCCCTGTACGGCGCGCGGCCTTCCCCGCGTCATCGACCATCCTGGGCGGTCCCCGGCCGCCCTGGCTGTCGAGACCGCCTGAGAAGCGGTCCGGGCGCTCCCCACGGGGGATGTCGGGACAACCCCACGAGCCGGCCTCCGGGCCGGGCTTACCGGCCGGCACTTGCGGGACGCGAACCTCTCCCCGGACGGACGTCGCCGCAGGTCCGCACCAGCGTTGTGGGGTACTCCCGCGGCCGGACGCCGGGATGTCCCGTGGACGCCGTCGAGAGCGCACTACAGCCGCGGCAGCGGACCCGTCGCGACACTGAGGCGGACGGTGGCCGGTCGAATCGGCGACCTGCTCAGGAGAGCGCCGGATGCGCCCCGCACCGGCCGCGCCGACGGGAAGTGAGCACATGGCCCAGCTGGAGACCGCGCGGTTCGAGGACCAGCGTTCTTCTCACCGGGCGACGGTGAGCACGGTCCGCGGTGTCCGTGTGGGGCGCCGTGCCGCCCGGCTTGCCGGAGCCCTGGCCTCGGTGAGCACCGGCGCCACATTGCTGGTGACGCCGGGACCGACCCGGACCGCTGCGGAGATCGCCTTCGGGGCGCAGTTCGCCGTACAGGGGGTGCTCCAGCTGCTCGCCGCGCGGCAGGCGCCGGTGCCGCGATGCGTACGCCGGCTCCTGGCCGCCGGCGGGCTCGTCGTGCTGGTCCTGGCGGCTTTCTTCTTCCGTGGCCACGCCGACTCGGTGTTCCTGCTCGGTCTGCGGACAGGCTTCGGACTGCTCCTGCGGGGCTCCACCATGGCGGTGTCGGTGACGCCGTCCTCGGTCGGCCACGTCGTCGCCTGCGACGACCTGCTGAACGCGGTGATCGTCTCCGCCGGGCTCTTCATGACCGCCTTCCCCTTTGCCTCCCTGGGGCAACTGGCCGATCTCGCCGGTTTGGCCATGGTCATGGCAGGGCTGGTGGAGGCTGTCGGCGCCTCCCGCCGGCGCAGCCGGGTGCTGCGCCCCCTCTACTGAGCACGTCACCGGCGGCAATACGCGGTTGTCCCGAAGGTCATTCGCCCGGCTGCGTCGGGCAATTCACAGGAGGTTTCACATGACGAAGTCCAGCCTCGCGCTCCAGATCACCCATTGGGTCGCCCGTCGTCTGCCCTTGCCGATCGAGTGCGAGTTCTCGTACCACTGCGCCGATCCACTCGCCGTCACGCTGATCTTCCACCCCGCGGGGGAGTATCCGGTGCGCTGGGTGTTCGCCCGTGAGTTGCTGACCGAGGGGCTCACCGCACGGTCCGGCCGGGGTGAGGTGGAGATCTGGCCCGTCCACCGCGAGGGCCGGCGCTCCCTGTGGGTCCGGGTGGGCGACACCCGTACCGGGCACACGGCCCTGTTCGAAATACCGGCTCAGCCGGTCGTCCAGTGGCTCGGCCGGTCCTACGCCCTGGTGCCGCGCGGCCGGGAGATGGCGAACGTGGACTGGGACGAGCTGACACAGCTCATCCTGTGAAGTAGTGCATCATTCAACAAGAGGTTAGTTAGTTGACTCGGGGAGCCAAGGACGGTGGATTGACATTCGCTTGGTTGCTGACACAGGCAGGCAACCCCTGAGGCGGACCTGACCAGGGTCATGAGACAAGGCGTACTATCTGGGGGAGCGCCTGAGACACGTCCCCTCAGTAACCGCATGACACAGCGACACAGAGCCTTTGCCCTGGAGCCGACCAAGGAGGGTCTGCGGCATGCCTGACGCCAGCCTGACCAGCACTGAGCTGCTGACGCATTACAGTTCCCAGCTGGCAAAAGATCTCGAACGGAACGTGCAGGAACAGGATCAGATCCGACACGAGATCGAGTCACTGCAGGCCCGTCTGCTGTCCCTGCAGCATGACCACACCGTGCTCGCGACCATGCAGCAGGCTCTGGAGAGCGGAATCCCCCTCCAGCAGGTCCCCATGTCACCCGCTCAGGGCTACGACCTGCCTGTGACCTCCAGGCCGGGCGCCACGAGGCGGAAGCAGCAGACACCGACCCTGGTGTCCCTGATCAGGGCGTATCTCGCCGAGCAGCCGGAGCCGTGTTCCGCGGCGGAGGTCGCGACCGCGCTGAGCGAGGCGCACCCGGACCGCGTCATCAAGACGACCGTGGTGCGCACCACTCTGGAGGGCCTGGTCGCCCGGAGCAGCGCGGAGCGCATCAAGCAAGGCCACTCCGTGTTCTACCGGAGCCTCGAGAAGAACGGGGAAGCGAAGGACGGAACGGGCGCGGCCGGCTGAGCCCGCTCGCTCCGCTCCCCCGTGGAGCGGCGTCCTCCTGCGCCCCGCTGGGGGTGCGGCCCTTGCCGCGAACTCTTGTCATGCTCTGATCAGCAGGCAGGTGGTCCTGGTGTCAGTCATCTGACGGATGCCTGACAGCACCTGTCGAAATGAGGATGACGGCAGTGAAGCCCCGTGCGGTGGCCCGGGGTTCGGGCCGCGCGGGGAAGTGAGGAGGAAGAAGGGCGCCGATGTCTGAGACCGGAGTTCCCATGGCCCGCGGCACGGACTTCGCCGCCCTCCTGCTCGGCAGCCATCTGCGGATCGTGGGCAGACCCCTGTGGCCGGGGGAGTGGGCGGGTGAGGCGGAGGCCGCCCACTGGCCGTACGAGCAGGCACCCTTCGGGCTGCTCGCCCACGACACCTCGGACGATCCCCGCTTCATCTATGCCAACCGCACCGCGCAGCGCTGTTTCGGCTACGGCGAGGCGGAGTTCGCCGGCCTGCCGTCCCGGCTCTCTGCGGCGCCGGACGGCCAGCAGGACCGCGACGCGTTCGTCGCCGCGGTGACCCGGCGGGGTTTCGCGGACGGCTACCGGGGCCGCAGGGTGCGCAAGGGCGGCGGTCTCTTCTGGATCGAGGACGTCTGCATGTGGGACCTGGTGGACGCGGACGGACGCAAACACGGCCAGGCCGCGGTCTTCCGGTCCTGGACCGACGACACGGGCGGGGGCCGGCCGGCCCCGGCGGACCCACGCCGAGGAGAGTGAGACGACGGACGGATCCGGCACCGGGGCGTCGTACGGCGATGCCGGCGGACACACCGAGACCGTCGAGGTGTTCTTCGACGCTCTGGACGCCTTCGGCATGCTCTACCACGGGCGGTTCGCCGCCTTGCTGGAGCGGGCGATCACGCGGTACTTCGCCGGACTGGGGATGTCACTGGGGCATCCCGACCTCAACGTGGTGGTGCGGGAGTTGCGCGTCGTCTTCGAACGGCCCGTCACCCGGATCGGCCGGGTGAACGTGACCTTCGGGCTGGGCCGGCTGGGCCGCACGAGCGCGGAGTTCGCCTTCCGGTTCCACTCCGGCGACGTCACACACGCCCACGGACGACGAGTGATCGTCAAGATCGCCCCGAGGACCGGCACCCCCGAGGCGTGGACGGAGAAGACACGTGAAGTCCTGGAGCGCGAGCTGCTGATCCCGCGCTGATCCTTCGCGCCTTCGCTCAGTCCCGCCGCCACGCTCCCGTATGACTTCCGGCATGAGAGTCATGTTCGCAGTTACTTATCGCGTGAACGTGTGATGTTGGCTCGCCGACCGCACGACAGCATGAGGGCATGGCGAACCACCCTGACTCCACCGGCCGTCGGGCCCACCCCATGTCGGCCCACCGCCCCAAGACCGCGGTGCCTACCGCGGTCACCGTCCCGGCACCGCTCCGCCGGGTCCGCACCCGGTCCGCGGCCCCGCGCCGGACGTGGGGTCCGGCGCGGGCGGGGCGTGGGCTAGTCGGCGCCGCCGCGGGTCGTGCCGGCGGCGAGGCGGGTCAGCCACTCCGTGAGCAGCAGGTGCTCGCCCGGCGTGAAGGGACGGTCGTCCTCGGCTTCGTCGAGCAGTGCCTTCAGGGCCACGGCGTGCCGGGCGCCGCGGGCGGCCCGCGTGGTCTCGGCGGGTGCGGTCGGTTCCTCCTGGGTGACCAGGGCCGACAAGACGGCCTCGCGGGTGTTCTCCGACAGGCCGGCGTGGTCGGCGAGCCGCCCGGCCTGCTGGGAGCCGATCAGCGTGACGGTCACGCCGATGCCGGCGGCGTTGATCATCTCCGCAGCCGCCTCGACGCCCATCCGCAGCCGGCCCGACTCGGCGACCCGGGTGACCAGGTGCACGAGGATGCCGTACGCCTCGTCCGTCGCCGCCTCGCCCTCACCGGGGCGGGGGTCGGTGTAGAGGAGCCGGTACAGGGCCGGGTTGGCGAGGCCGAAGGACACGTGCAGGTCCCAGCCGCGGCGCAGCTGTTCCACCGGGTCGCCGGATGCCAGGTTCGCCTTCTTGTCGGCGAGGTAGGCCGCGAGGCCTCGCCGGGCCACCTGGTCCAGCAAGCCCTGCATGTGGCCGAACTGCCGGTAGATCGTCTGGGCCTGAACTCCCGCCGCCGCGCTGACGGAACGGGTGGAGACCGCCTCCCGGCCGCCCTCGTCCAGCAGGGCCGCCGCTGCGCGCAGGATGCGCTCGCGCGGCTGCAGTGTCGTATCGATCGCTGTCATGCCATCAATGATAACGCTTGACTGTGATCGCTGCTATGTTATCGTCGATGTATCAAATCGGTGAGCGATGATCCGCCGGGAGAGCGGAACGTCGACGCCCTTGACAGGAGGAAGAGCAATGTCCGCTGATACCTCGCACACGGTTCTCGTCACGGGCGCCGGCACCGGCATGGGAGCCCTCTCGTCCGTCTCCCTCGCCCACGCCGGCCACCACGTCTTCGCCTCGATGCGCGACCCCCGGGGCCGCAACGCCGAGAAGGCCCAGGCCCTGCTGGACCAGGCCAAGGGCGCGCCGGGCGAGCTGTCGGTCGTCGAACTCGACGTCCTCTCCGAGGAGTCGGCGGCCCGGGCCGTCGACGAGGTCGTGCAGCAGACCGGCGGCCTCGACGTCGTCGTGCACAACGCCGCCCACCTCCTGGTCGGGGTGACCGAGGCGTTCAGCCCGGAGGAGATCATCCGGGCCTTCGACGTGAACGCGGTCGGCGCCCTGCGGGTGAACCGCGCGGTCCTGCCGGTGATGCGGCGCCAGGAGTCCGGTCTGCTGCTGTGGATCGGCTCGGGCACCACCCGCGCCATCCCGCCCTTCCTGGCCCCGTACACCGCCGCGAAGGCCGCCTTCGACGCCTTCGCCGAGTCGACCGCGTGGGAGGTCACCGCCTACGGCATCGAGACCACCATCCTGATGCCGGGCGTCTTCACCCACGGCACCGCGCACTTCGCCAACGCCGCCTTCCCGGCCGACACCGAACGCACCGCCGCGTACGAGAAGATCACCCCCTTCCTCGCCTCCATGGGAGACGACACCGAGCGCATGATGGTGAACGGCGTCAGCGCCGATCCGCAGATCGTTGCCGACGAGGTCGTCCGGATCGTCGACCTGCCCGTGGGCAGCCGTCCGCGCCGCACCGTCGCCGACGGCTCCGACTACGGCGCCGAGATCATCAACGGCGCCGCGGAGGAACTGCGGCTGCGCCTCGCCCGCCGGATGGGTGTCACCCGCCTGCTCGACCGCATCTGAGAACCGCCCCGTCCCGCCTCGCCCGCGGCGGGATCCGCCCCGCATTCACCCGATCCTGAACACACCGCCCTTCCCACAAGGAGAATCGTCATGACTGTCACCCGGCGCAAGCTCGGCACGTCCGGCCCGGAGGTCTCCACGATCGGCCTCGGCGCCATGGGCATGTCGGACCTGTACGGCCCGGCCGACGACGCGGAGAGCATCGCCACCCTGCACGCCGCCATCGACGCGGGCGTCAACCTGATCGACACCGGCGACTTCTACGGCTCAGGCGCCAACGAGATGCTGATCGCCCGCGCCCTGCGCGAGCGGCGTCGCGAGGACGTGGTGCTGAGCGTGAAGTTCGGCTCGCGCCGCACCCCCGACGGCGCCTTCCAGCCGGTGCCGTACGACGTCTCGCCGGAAGCCGTCAAGGACCGCCTCGCCTATTCCCTGCGGCGACTGGAGACCGACTACATCGACATCTACCGCCCGGCCCGGCTCAACCCGAGCATCCCGGTGGAGGAGACCGTCGGCGCGCTGGAGGAAATGCGCCAGGCCGGCTACATCCGCCACATCGGCCTGTCCGAACTGGGCGCGGAGACCATCCGCCGCGCCGCCGCCGTGGCCCCGATCAGCGACCTGCAGATCGAGTACTCGCTGATCTCCCGGGGGCCGGAGGAGTCGATCATCCCGACCCTGCGTGAACTGGGCATCGGCCTGACCGCGTACGGCGTCCTCTCCCGTGGTCTGCTCAGCGGCCACTGGTCGCCCTCGCGGGAGCTGAGCGGCAACGACTTCCGCGCCCACTCGCCGCGCTTCCAGGGCGAGAACCTGGAGGCCAACCTGCGCCTGGTGGAGGCGCTCGGCCGGGTGGCGGAGCGCCTGGGCGCCACGACCAGCCAGGTGGCGATCGCCTGGGTCGCGGCTCAGGGCGACGACATCGTGCCGCTCGTCGGAGCCCGCCGCCGGGAGCGGCTGACCGAGTCGCTCGGCGGCGCCGCCCTGACGCTCGACGCGCAGGCGCTGAAGGAGATCGAGGAGGCCGTCCCGGCCGGCGCCGCGGCCGGCGAACGGTACGCCGCCCCCCTGCTCGCCACTCTCGACAGCGAGCGCTGAGCCCCGCCGAGACGCCGGAACGATGGGTCACGGCCCGGGCAACCCGGGCGGTGACCGCACGTCATCGGCCATCACCCTCACGTCGGCCACGTACGTCGGGCTCACTGGTGGAATGACAGCCCTGCCTGAGCTCCCGTGGGGTGCGCCCGCAGCCTCCGCTCCCCGGCACCCGGCGCACCCACGAGCCGAAGACCAGAGATGAAGGAAGCCCCCGTGACCGCGACCGCGGAACAACTCATCGACGTCCACGCCCACTTCGTCACCCCCGACTACGTCGAGGCGGCCCGGGCCGCCGGCCACCTGCTCCCCGACGGCATGCGGGGATACCCTGCCTGGTCCCCCGCGGAGCACCTGGAACTGATGGACGCCACCGGTGTCCGCACCAGCGTGCTGTCCGTCTCGTCCCCCGGCACCCACTTCGGTGACGATGGCGCCGCCCGCCGGCTGAGCCGACGGGTCAACGAGTTCGCGGCCGAGGTGGTGCACGAACACCCGGGCCGCTTCGGCCACTTCGCCTCCCTGCCGCTGCCCGACGTGGACGGCGCGCTCGCCGAGGCCGCCCACGCCCTGGACGTCCTCGCCGCCGACGGCGTCGCCGTCGAGACCCATCACGGCGGCGCCTACCTAGGCAACGCCCTCTTCGAGCCCCTGTGGAGGGAACTCGACGACCGCGGCGCCGTCGTCTTCGTCCACCCCACCTCACCGCCCTGCCACGAGGCTGTCTCGCTGGGCAGGCCCCGTCCCATGCTGGAATTCCTCTTCGACTCCGCGCGCACCGTCTCCGACCTGCTGTTCAGCGGGGTGCTGCACCGCCATCCGCGCATCCAGTGGGTCTTCACCCACGGCGGTGGCGCGTTGCCGCTGCTCGCCGACCGGATGGAGCTGTTCCGCACGGTCTTCGGCATCGGCGCCAACGACGGCCCCACCGCGCAGGAGCAACTGCGCGGCCTGTGGTTCGACATGGCCGGCAGCCCCTTCCCGCACCAGGTTCCGGTGCTCGCCTCGGTCTTCGGCTACGACCGGCTGCTGTACGGCAGCGACTACTGCTGGACCCCGGCCGCCGGCGCGGTCGCACAGATCGCCTCGGTGGACGCCGCCGAGCAGCCGGCGGGCGGCACCTGGCGCGCGCTGACCACCCGCAACGCGCTGCGGTTGCTGCCGGAGCTGGCTCTAGGGCGGTGAAGGGGACCGGGCCGGCGGCCGTATCCCGTCGAATGACTGATGCCGGCCCGTGCGCGGTCGGGAAGCCTGGTGGCACGAGCAGTCACCAGTAGCCGCACGGAGGAAGAGATCGTGTTCGACGCGCCCGGTCCGGAACGGCCGGACGGCCACCGGCTGCTCCACTGGCCGATCGGCTACTCCCCGGAGCTCGCGGACCTCTGGGCCATCGGTGAGACCGACATCCACGCGCGGCCGGACGCCGTCTTCGGGCACCTGGCCGGCATGTGCGGAGGCGAAGGGGACTTCACCGGAATCGACGACGGACCTTCGACGGACACCGAGCCGCCGGAGCTGCGGACCGACAGCGAGTTCGTCTACCGGATGGACGGGCCGGCGTTGCACGCCCGGGTAGGCGAGTGCATTCCGGGCAGCCGCCTGGCCTGGTTCGCGCAGGGCATCGACCTCGGCCTGTACCAGGAGTGGCTGCTCCTCGCCCGCGGCGGCCGGACCCGGGCCCTCCTGGGCTTCGCCGCCCGTGGCCCCGCCGCCATCGCACACCGGGAAGCGGACCCGGCGGGCGCCCGGCGCCTGGTGGACGGCTGGCTGGCGGAACTGCGGACACGGACGGAGCGCCGACCCGGCAGCGCTCGAACGTCCTAGACGTCGTCGCTGCCGATCGCGTCCCGCAGTGCCGCCCGCTTGGTGATGCCCAGCTTGGGGAAGACCTGGTACAGGTGACTGCTCACCGTCCGCGGCGAGATGTACAGCCGCTCGCCGATCTCCTTGTTGGTCATGCCGGACGCCGCGAGCCGGGCGATCTCCAGTTCCTGGGGCGTCAGCGCAGCCGCGCCCGCGACCCCGGAGAGGCCTCGCGTGGCCTGACCCGCCGCTCTCAGCTCCCGCTCGGCGCGCGCCGCCCAGGGCGTGGCGCCGAGCTTCTCGAAGGCGCCGAGCGCCTGCTTGAGCTGGGCCTTCGCCTCGCTCGTCAGGCGCGAGCGGCGCAGCAGCTCGCCGTAGAGGAGGCGGACGCGCGCCGTTTCGAAGGGCCACTCGGCCACCCGGGGCATGCCCAGGGCACGCTCGAACAGCTCCGGAGCCCCGTCGCAGGCGACGAGCGCAGCAGCAGCCGCCTCGCGCATCGCCAGCCGGGGCGAGAGGGCGGCGACGCCGGACTCGCGCAGCACCAGCGCGTGCCGTTCCGCCTCCGTCCTGCGGTCCGTGCGCACCGCGGCCTCGACCAGCTCCAGGGCCACCCACAGACTGTGCGGTACGTGCGAGGCGAGCGTTCCGGCGGGACTGATCTCCGTCGCCCGCTGGTAGGCCGACTCGTAGTCGCCCTCTCCGAGATGGGCCAGGACCAGGGCCTGGCGGGCGTACGTCTGGGCCATGCCCACACCGCGCGGACCGGCCCAGCCGATCATCTGGTCGGCAAGGGCCCGGCTGGTCTCGAACCGGCCCTGAACGGCGGCCAGGAGAGCCTGCTGGTAGCGGAAGTAGTAGCTGAAGAACCTGCCGGACTCCTCGGACACGGCGAGCCCCTCGGCCGCCAGCTCACCCGCCTCCGCCCACTCGCCTCGCACGAAGTCGTCGAAACACACGTCCATGAGGGCGACGAGCCGCCTTCTGCCCGGCGCGCCGGCCCGCCCTTGGTGGATGGCCCGCCACAGCGGCTCGCGCACCTCGGCCATACGGTCCGTGTAGATCGTGGCCGACGCGACGGACTGCACCACCGTCGGATCGGGTTCCTGGTGGATCGTCGCGAGCCTGCTGTCCAGAAGCGGCAGCAGAGGCACCCCGGTGCGCACGGGATCGGCGGCGTACAGACCGGGGGCCAGGACCAGCAGCTCCGGCGGTTCGGGCCGGAGCCGGGCCAGCGCGGTGTGGAAGGCCGCCCACAGCTCGGCCCGCCCTCCGACGAGGCAGACCAGGGCCAGGGTGAGCAGCGCGTTGAACAGTTCCTGGTCGTGCGCGTCCTCGCGGTTCGGCCACGACTCGATCGCTGCGGCCAGCAGGCGGTGGGCCGTGTCCACGTGCCCGTCCGATTCGAGCAGCTGGAGCGCCGCCGCCGACGCGTAATGCAGCGACACCGGCTCCTGCCCGTGGGACCGGCGCACCCCCTGCAGCAGTTCCGTGGTGGTCTTCGCCTGCGCGAGTCCCTCGGCCCCGATGTAGGCGGCCTCGGCCAGACGGCTGCTGCGTGCATGGGGGTCGGGGCTGAGATCGGCGGCCCGGCACAGCAGGGTGATGACCGCCTGGTAGTCGCCGCGCTCGCGGACACGGCGCGCCGCCGCCTGCAGGAGCGCCGCCACTTCTTCGTCGGGCTCCACGGTGGCCTCGCCCAGATGCCACGCCCGCCGTTCGAGGTCGTCGCGGAACACCTCCGCCAGCGTCCGGTGCACGCGCCGGCGTTCGGCGGACGTCGACCCGGCGACGACCGCCGACCGGATCAGCGGGTGCCGGAAGACCACCTTGTGCGGGGCGGTTTCCAGCCGCACGAGCTGCTCCTGCTCGGCGGGTGCCAGGTCGTCCAGCCGGTGACCGGCGCCGGACGCGGCCTGGAGCACCGTGAGGTCGCCGGTGCTCTCCAGGGCGGCGGTGAGCAGCAGCGCGCGGGTGGCGGCGGGCAGGGCCGCGACCCGGTCGGCGAACAGTCCCTGCAGGCGCTGGTTCAGCGGAAGTATCCGGGGCACGGGCTCGGCCGGCCCGCGCCCGGACTCCCGCAGGGCATGGGGCAGTTCGAGCAGGGCCAGGGGGTTGCCCTGGGCGGTGCCGAGCACCCGCTGGCGGACCTGGGGGGCGAGGCCGGGGAAGCGCTGTGCCAGCAGGTGGGCGGACGCCTCGTCGTCCAGCGCCCGCAAGGCCAGCTCGGGCAGGCCGGAGACGTCGAAGTAGCCGGCCGATCCGGTTCGGAAAGCGGCCAGGAGGCCGGCCCTGCTGCCGATGAGCCGGCGGGCCGCGAAGCTCAGCACCGCCGCGCTGGCCCGGTCCAGCCAGGGCAGGTCGTCGATCACGAGCAGCAGCGGGGTACGAGCCGCCATTTTGCGAAGCAGCAGGATCACGGCGTTGGACAGCATGAGCCGGTCCGGAGCGGTGCCGGTCTCGAACCCCAGGGCGACCCGCAGCGCTCCGGCGTGTTCGTCGCCCAGTTCGGAGAACGCGGGGAGCAGGGGGAACAGGGCCTGGTTGAGTCCGGCGAAGCTCACTTCGGCCTCGAACTCGGTTCCGGTCACCCGCAGCACGGTCGTGCCGGCCGCGCGGGCGGCGTCGGCGGTCGTCTCCAGCAGCGCCGTCTTGCCCACGCCCGCCTCTCCGGACAGCAGCAGCGCGCCCCCGTTCACTCCGGTCTGCCGGAGGAAATCCCGGAGGAGGCCGATTTCCCGCAGGCGTCCCACGAGGTCTTCGGGTCGGTTGCCGGGCTGGATCACCCGTGAAGTGTGCCTCAGGGCGATCGGGGCATCAAGGCCGATATGCAGCGACAGGTTCTTTCCAAACCACATGTCCCGATGTCGGTGTCTTTGGGCGTCATGGCTTCACCGCACCGCCCTCGGCGGTGCCGGCCAGCTTGTAGGTGAGCGGCTCGCGCAGCTGGAACCTGCGGTAGAGCAGATGGTGCACCGACGCGCCGAGTACGGCGCCCGCGACGGGCGCCGTCAGATAGATCAGCAGGTCGGTCTGCCGGTCCGCCAGCACCGCGGGCCCGAACTGCCGTGCGGGATTGGCGGAGCCCCCGCTGAGCGGGCCGAGGATCACGATGATCAGCGCGACGCACGCGCCCACCGTGTGCGGCAGCCACCGTCCGAACGACGGGTAGGCCAGCAGGAATCCGACGGCGAGGACCAGGACCAGCATGCACCCGGTCTCCGCGAGGAACACCGCGGACGGCGGCCAAGCAGCGGCGGGCCGCACGGCGCCGTAGCCGACCTGCGAGACCGCCGGCCCCCACACGAGTCGCCCCGAGGCCGCTCCCAGAAGGGACCCTGCCAACTGGGCGGCGACGTAGGGCAGGACGCTCACCCCGGGGAAGACGTCCATCAGCCAGACGGCGACGGTCACGGCGGGGTTCATGTGCCCGCCGCTGCGGCGTCCCCACGGCGACAGGATCAGTGCGGTGATCAGCAGACCGGCGACCGGCCCGATCACCGCGAGAGCGAGCGGCGGATCGCCGATGTACAAGGGGGACCCGGGGACCCGCAGCCAGCGGACGACGGTCACCACCAGGAACAGCAGCACGGTGGTGAGGCCCAGCTCGCGCCACACCTGTCCGGCGGGTACGGCCGCGGGACGGCGGGCGGACGCACTCATGGGGCTCACCTCGTACGTGATGGCGAAGTCGCTCACGGGCAGCCTCGCAGTCCGTGGGCCGCCGTCGAATCGGGCCCGCCCCAGCCGTGGCGTGGGGTCAACCCCACGATCCGACCTGCCCACCGCGCAGGATGTTCCTCTGGTGAAGTCACATGTCTGCGTTCATGCCCGCTGCTTGTGTTGCATGATGTCAGCATGCCCATACATCACATCGGTCTTGTCGTACACCAGGGTCGGGCCGCCGCCCGGGAGGCGGCGCTCACTGTGCACCGGTGGAGCGAGACCCGCGGCATCCCCTGTACCGACATCGACGTGTGGGCCGAGGACCATGCGCGGCGCGGCGGCCGGGAGGAGGGCGAGGCCGCCGGCAACCCCGACCTCGTGGTGACGCTCGGCGGGGACGGCACCTTTCTGCGCGGGGCGCGGATCGCCGTCAAGAACGGGGCGAGCGTGCTGGGGGTCGATCTGGGCAAGGTCGGCTTCCTCACCGAGGTGCCGGTGGACGAGGTGACGGCCGCCCTGGACGCCGTGCACGAGGGCCACGCCGTCGTCGAAGAGCGCATGACGCTCACCATGCGCGCCTCCCGCCCGCTGGAGGTCCCGCCGGAGATGAAGGCCCTGCTGCTCTACGGCCGAGGGCCCGCGCTGCCCGCCCCGCGCGTCAGGCCGGAGACCACGGAAGGCCAGGGCTGGGGCGTCGCCCTCGACGTCAACGCCCTCAACGACGTGGTCCTGGAGAAGCTGGCCCGTGACCGGCAGGTCGGCGTCGGCGTCTACCTCGCCGGGCGACTGCTGGCGTCGTACTCGGCGGACGCGCTGACCGTGGCCACGCCCACCGGGTCCACCGCCTACAGCTTCGCCGCCGGGGGGCCGGTGCTCTCTCCCCACATGGACGCGGTCGTCTTCACGCCCATCGCCCCGCACATGACCTTCGACCGCAGTATCGTCGCCGCGCCCGACGAACCGGTCGCCCTGCGCGTCCTGCCCCACTCCGGACGGGCGGCGGTGAGCGTCGACGGGCAGTTGCGCGGCGTGCTGGATCCCGGTGACTGGATCGCGGTGTTCCGCGCCCCCGACCGGGTGCGGCTGATCCGGTTGCACCCCACCGACTTCTACGGCCGGCTCCGGGGCCGATTCCATCTGACCGACGCGCCCGCCACGGCGCCGGACGGGCCGTCGGCACCCTTCTTCCGGCCCGAGACGCCGATCCCGCCCGACCTCGTCGGCATGCGGCTGCCCCCGCCGGCCGCCGCCCGCTGACCGTGGCTCAGCTGATGCGCAGGCTCGCGATCAGTCCGTCGCACAGCTGGAAGTCCATGGGCCCGGTGCCGTTGTAGCCGTTGCCCGAGACCTTCAGCGTCAGCAGGTAGCGGCCGTCCTCGGCCGCCTGCCGGGCCGAGACCAGGTCGAAGTGCGCCTGAACGCCGATGTTGTCGGTCCGGTTCCAGTCGCCCACCCCACGGTGGCCGTGGAACTCGCGCCCCCAGTCGTTCAGATACGCGTCGGGTGCGAACGCGGCCACGAAGGCCTCCGAGTCACCGTTGTTGGTGGCCTCGATGAACACGCGGATGGCGTCGGGAAGTTCGATGTCGGTCATGGGTAACACCTCACAGGTCGAAAGCCGGCATCAGGGCACGGACGGTGTCAGTCGGAGGATCCGGAGAAGAGGTGGTACTCGGATGCGGTGGTGAAACCGAAGCGGCGGTACAGCGGCTCGCCCATCGGACTGGCCCCGAGCGCGGCCAGCCGCATCCCGCGTTCCCGCCCGGCGCGCAGGGCCGCCGCCGTGAGCGCGCCGCCGATGCCGCGCCGGCGGTGCTCCCGCGCGACATGGACCAGAAAGACGCCGGCCACCTTGTGCGCCATCATGACGACCGTCGTACCGACCACCCGTCCCTGCAGCACCGCGGCGAGGCGCACGACGTCCGCGAGGTCGGTGCGCCCGGCCTCGACGCGCACCACGCCGTCCTCCAGAGCCGGGGGCACCCCCATCGAGGCGCTGTAGACGCGCACCAGCTCCCTGAGCCGGTCCGTGTCCCGTACCTCCTCGATCCGCAGCCCGGGAGGTGGCTCCTCCGTCTCCTCCAGGCTGTCGAGGGACCGGGTCATCAGCGGTACGGCGCCCAGGGACACCAAGCCGAGCGAGGCCAGCGCGGAGACGGTCCCCGCCGGGCTGTCCGGGCCCACCCACCACCACCAGGGCACGCCGGCGAGGCGTGCTCGGGCGGCGGCCAGCGACTTCTCCACGACGTCAAGGGACCTCAGGCGAACCACGCCGTTGAACTGGGCCTGGGCCAGCCCGCTGCGGTAGCGGTCCACATCTCCCCGCGTCCGCTCCTGGGTTCCCCATCCCATCAGGTACTGGCGGAAGTTGGCGGTCACCCGTGCCAGATCCGGGACGTCCGCCCCGGTGGAGGGCTGTGCCGCTTCTTCCCGGCTCGGCGTCACCACCATATGAGTCACCTTCGACGGATCCCCGCGCGGAACTCAAGTGAGCACCGCACCTATATGACTCATACTTTACCGGGTGCTGATATCAAGTGTGTCCCAACCGTATGCGTCCGGCCACGCCCACCGCAGCCCCACCAGCACGAACATCCTCGCTCCCGCACAAGGCGCGCGCCTCCGGACGGTACGGCGTAGCGTGTACGGCGCAGGACCTGCCGCCCGCTCGGGGGCCGTGCGGCGGCCGACAGCGGCCGGCGATCGCATGGCCGGCCGTCTTCCCACCAGCCGCCCGTCTTCTTTCCCGGACAGGAGCGCCTGCATGAGAGCACATCTTCGCCGTCCCGGAGCTTCCCGTCCGGTTGCTCTGCGTACCGGTGTCCCTCTCGTCAGCATGATGCTGGCCGCGGCTGTCTGCGGCGAGCCCGCCGCGCACGCGCAGGCCGTACGCCCGGTGCCCTCCGTGACGGCCTCCCCGGCCGCCGCCGCGACCACCTGCGCCGACCGCGTCTACAACGGCATGACCCAGGCACAGCGCATAGGACAGCTCTTCATGGGCGGGATATCGGCCGCCCGTCCCAGTACGACCGACCTGAACACGCTCCGCGCCCAGCACGTCGGCTCGGTCATGCTGACCGGGCGGAGCAGCGCCGGCACCAAGGCCACCCGCAAGGTGGTGGACGGCGTCCGCGCCCAGGCGGACACGGTCTCCGGCCGGAAGGTGGGGCTGCTGGTCTCCACCGACCAGGAGGGCGGCAAGGTCCAGGTGCTGAACGGCCCGGGCTTCTCGACCATCCCGGCCGCACTGACCCAGGGCGGCTGGTCGACGTCCACGCTGCGCAGCCGCGCGGCGGGCTGGGCGGCCGAGCTCAAGTCCGCCGGGGTCGACCTGAACCTGGCCCCCGTCGCGGACGTGGTGCCCGCGAGCCTCGGCACGCGCAACGGGCCCATAGGGCGCTACTACCGCGAGTACGGCCACACGCCCGACACCGTCACCTCGCACAGCGGGGCGTTCGCCGCCGGCTTCGCGCAGGCCCATGTGCTGACCACGCTCAAGCACTTCCCCGGACTGGGCCGGGTGACCGGCAACACCGACACCACCGCGAACGTGGTCGACTCCGTCACGACCACCACCAGTGCCGACCTCACGCCGTTCAAGTCCGGGGTCAAGGCGGGCTCGCCGTTCGTGATGGTCTCCCTGGCCACCTACACGAAGATCGACTCCCACCACATCGCGGCGTTCTCACCCACGGTGATCGGCAAGCTGCTGCGTACCCAGCTCGGTTTCAAGGGCGTCGTCATCTCCGACGACCTCGGACAGGCCGTCGCCGTCCAGAAGTTCACACCGGCCCAGCGCGCGGTGGACTTCCTCGCGGCGGGCGGCAACCTGATCCTCACCGTCAAGCCGTCCACCCTTCCGGCGATGGTGCAGGCGGTCGGCGCCCGCGTGCAGAAGGACGCGGCGTTCCGCGCCGCCGTCGCCGACAGCGTGCACCGCATCCTCACGGCGAAGGCCGGCGCGGGACTGCTCAGCTGCGGCTGAGCGGCTGAGCGGCTGAGCGGCTGGGCAACTGAGGGGCTGGTCGGCGGCGGGACGACAGCCCGGCTGCTGACCGACCGCAGACCGGCTGCCGACCGACGGCCGGGGCGACGGCCGGCACCTCACCGTGCCCGAAGCCGCCGCCCGTGCCCGCTCACGCCTGCACTCAGGGGAGCTGCCGGCGGTTCCGAGGCCTCGGATGGGGCCGCGCGGCCGGAGCGGCCCGCAGCGGTCCCGCCATGCCCCGGTACCGGGGCATGGCCGGGCGGTCATCACCGTCACTTGACGTATGGGAATGCCGCGCGACGGTCCGCCATGCTGAAGAAGCGGAACGGGGGGTGTGGGGCCGCCCCTGTCCCAGGAACGGGAAGCGAGCAGATGAATCAGCCGGAAACACCGAATGACGACCTCTATTTCTCATCTGCATGGGGGTGGACGGAATGAGGAAGGCGCACCTCACCACTGCCGCCACATATTGGATCGCCAAACGGCTTCCGGTGCAGATTTCCTGCGAATTCGCCTATGACGTGCGGGACCCCTATGCCATCACGCTGATCCTCGATTCGGAGGGCGAGCAACCGGTGCGATGGGTGTTCTCGCGGGAACTGCTCGCCGACGGACTGGCCGGACGCGCCGGCCAGGGCGATGTCAGCGTGTGGCCGGAGAGCGGCGGGGCGGACTGCTGGTTCCTGTGGCTGGAAGTGGGCCGTGCCCCCCACACCGCTCTCTTCGAGATGCGGTCCGAGCCCATCACCGAGTGGCTTCTGGAAACCTATCGCCTCGTGCCGGAAGGAGAGGAAGCGACCGGTGCGGAGTGGGACCAGCTTACCCACCTGATCGAATGAGACCGACTCGTCAAGTCACGTCGTTTGATTCGCCGGCACCACGCACAGACACCTTACTCACTGAAGACACAAGGCGTTCCCATGCCTTTCACCGTGGGGCGGAGCATGAGAGTACGACCGTGGCACGCAGGCCGGCGACTGGGGCTGACGCGCGTCACCGTCGCGGCGAGCAGCCTGCTGGCCCTGCTGATAGGCGTCGCGTTCGCCGTCCTGCTGTGGGCGATCGACGATGCCAACGACTCCACGTCCGCGAGACGCGCCTCCCGGACGGCCCTGGTCGAGGCGGGCGGCATGGAACAACTGCTGCTGGACCTCGAAACGGGTCAACGAGGCTTTGTGATCACGGCGCAGGAGGAGTTCCTCCAGCCCTGGGACGAGGCACGCAAGGAACTTCCCGCCGAGACGCGGCGGTTCACCGAGAGCACCACCTCGGCCCATCAGCGGCGTGCCGCCGCGCGGATCGCGCGGGGCGTCGAGTCGTATGTGAACGACTACTCGGTCCCGCTGGTCGAGGCCGTCCGGCGAGGCGACCCCGCCGCCTCCGGACCCGCGTGGACACGTGAGGGCAAGCGCCGCGTCGATGCGCTGCGCGCCCGGTTCGACCGCTACATGGCCGACGAACGCGCCCAGCTCGCCGCGCGGGAGGACGCTGCCGGGGCCAACGGGCACCGGGCGGTGATCGCCGCGGGCGTGGGTCTGGCGGCATCGATCGCGCTGGTGGCCGCCTTCACCGTGCTCCAGCACCGCGCCGTCGTCCGGCCGGTGCGCGGGGCGGCCGCGGCGGCACAGCGGCTTGCGGACGGCGATACCGGCGTGCGGATCACCCCGAGCAAGGTCGCGGAGATCGGAGCCCTCGGCAGGTCCTTCAACACGATGGCGGCCTCCCTGCAGGACAGCCGCAGGCGCATCATGGAGAGCGTCGAAGAGGTGCATCGCCGCACCGCCCGCGACCTGCACGACGGGGCGCAGCAACGGCTCGTCAGCCTGATGATCGGACTTCGGCTGGCCCGCGAGATGGTTCCCGACGAGGACTCGCCCGTGACCGAGCTGCTGGAGGACTCGATCGCCAACGCCCAGACCGCGATCGACGAGCTGAGGGAACTCGCGCGGGGGATCTACCCGTTGTCTCTCACGGTCAAGGGGCTGGCGGGAGCGGTGGAGGATCTGGCGTCCCGCTGTCCGATACCCGCCGTCCTCGACGACAAGTGCGGCCGGCGGTTGGCCTCCGCCGTGGAGTCCAACGCCTATTTCATCGTGGCGGAGGCCGTGACGAACGCCGTCAAGCACGCGCAGGCGTCCCGTATCGACATCTCTCTGGAACTCACCGACGGGGCGCTGGACATCCGCGTCACCGACGACGGCGTCGGCGGGGTGGCCCAGGCTGCGCCGGGCAGCGGGCTGACCGGGCTGAGAGACCGCGTGGCGGCGTTCGACGGCACGCTGGCCATCGAATCGCCCGCCGGCGAAGGCACCTCGGTCCTCGTACGGATCCCCGTCACACCGTGACACCGCGAGCGAGACCGATCAGACCGGCTCCAGCGGACCTTCGACGGGTGAGCCGGTGCCGGCCACCTCGCAGCCGAGCCCTCCGCTCGGCGCTCCGGGGCGCTCTCACCTGGTCGAGTACCATGCGCGGGATATCGCTGCACGGCCGAACCGGCGTCAGGCGGGCGGCGGGGTGCTCGTGTCGGCCCGCCCTCATGACCCGGGCGCTATGAGGGGGAGGGCGCGATGGACCAGCCGGCCACGCGGTCGCCGGCCCTGCCGGAACGCGACGCTCACGACCACTGGAGCGGAGCACCGTACCTGTACGGCCGCGAAGAAGAACTGCGCAGGGTGCGGGACTTCGTCGCCAAGGCCGCGGACGACCCTGTTCACCCTGGCCGCAGAAGCGCTCGTAGCGACGGACGAGGACGCCCCCGCCCTCTTCGAACGCGCCGTGTCGACCCCCGGCGCCCACCACTGGCCGTTCGACCACGCCGCGTGCAGCTCCTCTACGGCGAGCGCCTGCGGCGCCTGGGCGATCCGGCCGGGGCGCGGTCCCGGCTGACGGCCGCGCTGACCGTCTTCCAGCGGCTCGGAGCAGGCCCCTGGGCCGCCCGGACCAGCGCCGAACTGCGGGCAGCCGGCCGCAACCAGTCGCTTCCGGCTGCCGAGGGCACCGGCACCGAAAGCCTCACGGCCCAGGAGCTGGAGATCGCCCTGCTGGCTGCCGAGGGCCTGACGAACAAGCAGATCGGCGAACGGCTCTTCCTCTCCCACCGCACGGTGAGCACCCACCTCTACCGCGTCTTCCCCAAGCTCGGCATCACGTCCCGCGCAACCCTGCGGCACGCGCTGTCGCAGTAGCGCGTGGTCAACCATGAGAAACACTTGACATCAATGTCACGGGTCCGACTGTACGTTTAAAGTACACTCGGCGAGTCATGTGTCAGACCTGTGCTTCTTGAGCGGGAAGAGGGCGACAGGCGCTGCAACGGCTGATCGGGGAGTTCCCAGCGTGCAACCGTCGATCCGTAAGGTCCTGCCCGACATCCTGGACAGCGTCTCGCAGGTCGTCTGGGTCGTCGACCACCGAGGAAGCATCCTCTACACCAACCCGGCGGGCGTGGCGGCGCTCGGCTACGACGACGCCGAGGAACTGGTGGGCCGCTCCAGCCACCAGACCCTGCACCCCGACCGCCCGGACGGCACGCCCTTTCCCGCCTCCGAGTGCCCGATGCTCCGGCCGGCCACCACAGGCGTGCCTGCCCACGGGAACGACGAGTGGTTCAAGCGGCGGGACGGCTCCTTCTTCCCCGCCTCGTGGTGGGCCGCGCCCATCGACCTGCCGGAGGGGCGGGGAGTCGTCTACTCCTTCTTCGACGCGACCGAGAACCGCGAGCTGGAGCGGGCACGGCGGGAGCGGGACGCGGCGCGCATCCGGGCCGACGAGTCACGGGCCGCGCAGCGCCGGATCATGCAGAGCATCGAGTCGGTGCGCCGGCAGACGGCACGCGACCTGCACGACGGCGCGCAACAGCGGCTGGTCAGCCTGCTGATCGGACTCCGCCTGACCCGCGATCTGCTGCCGGACTCGGCCGCCGACGCCACCGCGCTCCTCGACCAGGCCATCACCGACGCGCAGACCGCGATCGACGAGCTGCGGGAGCTGTCCTATGGCGTCTACCCCTCCGTCCTGCAGGCCAAGGGACTGATGGCGGCGGTGGAGTCGCTGGCCGAGCGCTGCCCGGTGCCGACGACCGTGGAGGGGGCGTACCCGCACCGGTTGCCGGCCGAGGTCGAGTCGAACGCGTACTTCGTCATCGCGGAGGCGCTGACCAACGCCGTGAAGCACGCGAACGCGTCGCAGATCCGCATATCGATCCAGCTGAAGGAAGCGCTGCGCATCGAGGTCGCCGACGACGGCATCGGAGGCGTCTCCCCGGACACGGGCAGCAGCGGCCTCACCGGCCTCGGGGACCGGGTGGGAGCGTTCGACGGAGTCCTCGCCATCGACTCGCCACCGGGCCGTGGCACCTCGGTGCGCGCGGAGATTCCGGTACCGCGATGAGCGGCAAACCGTGGGGCTGCCCCTATGGCCGGGGCCATGAGGTACCGGGCATGCTGGGAAACATGTCCGTCAACATCGTGGTCGTCGACGACGACCCTGGGTTCCGTCGCATCGCGAAGACGCTGCTGACGGCGCGCGGTCTGCACGTCGTCGCGGAGTCGGATGACGGTGCGTCGGCCCTGGCGGCGGTGCGTGAACACCGGCCGGACGGTCTGCTGCTGGACCTGCATCTGCCCGATCAGGACGGGGTGGCCGTCGCCCGCATGCTGCGCGGCGAGGAACAGGCGCCGCGGATCGTGCTGACCTCCACCGAGCAGTCGTTCTGGTCCGCGGACGAGCTGCGGGAGGCCGGGGTCGATTCCTTCATCGCCAAGGACCGGCTGTTCGACGCCGACCTCAAGTCGATTTTCAGCCGGACCGCCTGAGCCGGGGGCTCAGGCGGTCGAGCAGCCGGCGAGACGCCTACTGCTTGAGGTAGCGCAACACGGCCAGCACCCGGCGGTGCTGGCTGGACGTCGCATGACTGAGCCCCAGTTTCATGAAGATCCCCGTGACATGGCGTTCCACCGCGGGCACGGTCACCACGAGTTTGCGGGCGATGCCGGAGTTGGAGTGGCCCTCGGCCATCAGCGCCAGCACCTCCTTCTCCTTGGGCGTCAGCGCCGCCAGCGGATCCTCCTTGCGCTTGCGTCCGACCAGGGTGGAGATCACATCCGGGTCGAGAGCCGATCCGCCGGCGACCACCCGCTTCACGGCATCGGTCAGGACCTGCGGGCTCGCCACCTTCTCCTTGAGCAGATAGCCGACGCCGCTCGGATCGTCGCCGACCAGATCCAGGGCGTAGGAGGCGTCGAGGAACTGGGAGAGCACGATGACCGCGGTCTCCGGCTGCGCGCTGCGGATCTCCTGTGCGGCCTGCAGACCGTCCGCCGCGAGGTTGGGGGGCATCTGGATGTCGGTGATCACGACATCCGGACGCTGCTCCTTGGCGACGCGGACGAGGTCCACCGCGTTGTCCACCGCTGCGATCACGGTGATGCCGGCATTGCGCAGGATGGTCGCGATCCCCTCGCGGACAATGGCCTGGTCTTCTCCGAGCACCGCTCGCAGGGGTTCATTCATGACAACATCCTAGTCCCCGGTTGGTGAACGGGTGAGACTTCATGTGTGCTGTCACTCGGCAGTCATGTGACATCCGCGTCAGTCAGGTCCTGCTAAGTCATCCACCGGGTGACTGTTCGGTCGAGCAGCCATGGTGACATGGGCAGTGTCGACCTTCTGCCGGGACTGGCAACTGATTCGGTCACGGAGGCCGGTGTCCAACGCCTGCACGTGCGTGCGGTGCCCCCGTTGTCGGGTCAACCCCACACCGTGTGCGGGCAGACCACACGCCCGATGACCGGTCTGCCTGATGGTCGCCGGAAAGTGCCGACGGAAGACTTGTCCGTGCGCCGACGGCCTCCAGCACCTGCCGCGGCCGGCGCACACCCGGTCGTTATCAATGCTCACGAGCAAGCGTTGTCGACGCTAACAAACTCTGTTATCGTCGATGACGTCAAGGTGTTAACGCTGATGACGAGGGCGGCCTGCGCGCCGAACACCCGTCACCCCATTTCGAAGGACTGGTCAACATGACGGACACCAACAACCGCGTCGCACTGGTCACCGGCGGCACCGGCGGCATCGGCCTCGCCGTGACCAACCGGCTGGCCCAGGACGGCTACGCGGTCGCCGTCCACTACGCGGGCAGCAAGGCCAAGGCGGACGAGGCGGTGGAGGCCATCAAGGCACAGGGCGGCAAGGCGATCGCCGTCAGCGGCGACGTGGCAGACGAGGCGGCCATGGCCGCGGCCTTCGACGCCACCGAGGCGGAGTTCGGCGGCATCGACGTGGTGATCAACACAGCGGGCATCATGCTCCTCTCGCCGATAGCGACGCTCGACCTGGACGACCTGGACCGCATGCACCGCACCAACATCCGGGGCACCTTCGTCGTCTCCCAGCAGGCGGCCCGGCGTCTGCGCCGTGGCGGCGCCCTGATCAACGTCTCCTCGTCCCTCACCCGGCTGCAGTTCCCCACCTACGGCGCCTACGCCGCGAGC
The DNA here is from genome assembly GCF_043202415.1 of Streptomyces sp. NPDC048192. Taxonomy (NCBI): domain Bacteria; kingdom Bacillati; phylum Actinomycetota; class Actinomycetes; order Kitasatosporales; family Streptomycetaceae; genus Streptomyces; species Streptomyces sp. NPDC048192. The sequence continues at coordinate 45,978 of NZ_JBIDAL010000018.1, read as the reverse complement.
AAGGGCGCGGTCGAGGCGATGACCCTCGTGCTCGCCCGCGAGATGCGCGGCAAGGACGTCACGGTCAACGCGGTCTCGCCCGGCCCCACCGCCACCCCGCTGTTCCTGGAGGGCAAGGACCAGACGGCGCTCGACAACCTCGCCAAGGCGGCTCCGCTGGAGCGGATCGGCACCCCCGAGGACATCGCGGAGGCCATCGCCTTCCTGGCCGGCCCGGCGCGCTGGATCAACGGCCAGACCATCTACGCCAACGGCGGCATCGCCTGAGCACCCTCATCGTCACCTCTCACCGGACTCACCAGCACCCGGCCCCATCGACGCCGGCATCCCGGCCTGATCCGGCTCACTGGTTCATCGGCGGCTGATCCCCGCCGATGGACGTTCCGGGCCGATCCCGCCGACTCGGCCGAGCCCCGCTCGTCTTCCCTCTCTTACTCCTCTTCTACCTCACTTCCTCAGTGACCCGCTTTCGCGGCAAGGAGATTCCCATGAGCAACATCGTCGTCATCACCGGCGCCTCCAGCGGCTTCGGCGCCCTCACCGCACGAGCCCTCGCGGACGCCGGCAACACCGTCTACGCCGGTATGCGCGAGACCGCCGGACGCAACGCGCCGCAGGTGCAGGCCGCCACCGACTACGCCAAGGAGCACGGGGTCGACCTGCGCTCCATCGAACTGGACGTCAACTCCGACGACTCCGTCGACTCGGCGATCAAGCAGGTGATCGAGGAGCACGGCCGTATCGACGTCGTGATCCACAACGCCGGCCACATGGTCACGGGCCCCGCGGAGGCCTTCACGCCGGAGCAGTTCGCCCAGCTCTACGACATCAACGTGCTCTCCACGCAGCGGGTCAACCGCGCCGTGCTGCCGCACCTGCGGAAGGCCGGTCGGGGCCTGGTCGTCTGGGTCTCCAGCTCCAGCGTCAAGGGTGGTACCCCGCCGTACCTCGCCCCGTACTTCGCCGCGAAGGCAGCGATGGACTCCCTCGCGGTCAGCTATGCCGGTGAGCTGGCTCGTTGGGGGGTGGAGACGTCGATCGTGGTGCCGGGTTCCTTCACCAGCGGCACCAACCACTTCGCCCACTCCGGTCACCCGGCCGACGGCGCCGTCGAGGCGGAGTACGAGACCAAGTACCCGGGCCTGCTCCAGCAGGTGTCGCAGAAGCTCGCCGCGCTCGCTCCGGAAGGGGCCGAGGCCTCGCTGGTCTCCGACGAGATCGCCCGCATCGTGGCCCTGCCCGAGGGCGAGCGCCCCTACCGCGTCCACATCGACCCGGCGAACGACGGCTCCGAGGAGGTCTCGGAGGTCGCCGACCGGATCCGCCGCGAGTTCCTCACCCGCATCGAGTTGGCGGACCTGCTGACCGTGCGCCCGGCCGGCGCGTGACACAGCGGCTCCCCGACAGGGGCCGGCCCACGGGGCCGGCCCCTGCAAGGGCAGTTCGGCCGCGAGGCGGAACCGGGTCCGCTCGACTCCGACTGGCCGCCGCTGTTCGACGAGATCGACCGGCTGGTCCCCGGACTGCCGGAGATCATCCGACTGATGAGCAGGGCGTCCCCGGACATCGTCCGCGCCACGGCCGAGACCGGCGGCTGGCGCGCTCATCGACTGCCAGAGCGCCGAGTCCGATCCCGCCTGTCTGGGGTGGGTCGACACCTCCGCCGTCTACGTGGATCTGCTGGAGATGGCGGCGCACGGCTAAGGCTTCCACGAGGCTCGGCTTGTCGCGGTGCCTGCCGTCTATCGCCCGTCGAGCGCGTCGGCATCGGCCCTGGAGATCTTCGAGAAGCTGGGCGGGGCTCTCTGGACAGCACGGACCGCCACCGAACGGCCGCAGGCCAGCGCAGCCCAGTTCCGCGGTCTTCTCCGCCGCGGCAGCGGGGCTGACCGCGCAGGAGATCGAGATCGTTCTGCTGGTTGCGGAGGGTCTGACCAACGTGCAGATCGGCGAACAGCTGTTTTTCTCGTACCGCATCTTCCTCAAGCTCGACATCACCTCCCGGGCGGCCCTGCGCGACGCCCTGCCTCGCTGAGCAGGCAATATCTGCCGCATGCTCCCGCTTCGGCGGTGCCCGGACTCCCGAACTCCTCCAGGTGGGCAAAAAAGCGCCATCCTGGCCGGATCCCATCCAGCGTCAAATGACGGATGCCCTCGGACGGCGCAGGCTGCGACAGTCGTCTTCAGCAGCGGCGAAGAAGCCGGCGCACGACGAATCAGCCGGGCGGCGCCCTGACCGGAACGGGGACGAGAAGCGGGACCGCGGTCGCTGGACGCGCCCGGGCCGTCGAGCCGTGATCGAGGCACGTTCTCGAATCCCTAGGGGAAGGGGCAGCGCGATGACGTCAATCGCCGATGACCTGGGAAGCATCCTTGACGTCATGCAGCAGCCGGCCTGGGCTGTGGACGCCGACCACCGGGTGTGCCACGCCAATCCACCGGCTGCCGAGTTCCTGGGCTACGGCCGGCCCGCCGATCTCCTGGGCGCCGACGGCAGGCCGGCTGAGCATGCGCAGGCGGAGGCGCGCAGCCGTGCCGCGTCGCACGCCGTCCGCTGCACCCGGCGTGGCACGGTCACCCGCGCGGACGGCTCCCTACTGTGGGTCGAGTGGTCCGTGGTTCCCCTGACCGGGCAGGGCGCGGCCGCGGTGTACGTCTTCCGTACGGGCACCGGCGCATCCGCGACCGCCCGCGCGGCCAAGAAGGAGGGACCACCGCCGGCACTGGCCGCGCGCCGCGGCGCCGACTGGCGCCGCGCTGCCGCCGACTCGCTCCAGCACGGCGCGCAGGAACGTCTCACCTCACTGCTGCTCGGCCTGCACCTGGCTCGTGAGCACCTGGGCGGCGAGCATCCCGGAGCGTCGGCGGCCGCACTGCTCGACGACGCGATCCGCGACGCGGAGGAGGCCTTGGGCCACGTCCGGGACGTCACAGCCGGGCTGTATCCGGGGGTGCTGCGACTGCGCGGCCTGCCGGCCGCGCTCACCGCGCTCGCGGGGCGGTGGGCGGCCCCCGTCGGCGTCTCCGGCAACCTGCGCGAACGACTGCCGGACACGGTGGAGATGCACACCTACCTCCTCGTCCGGGAGGCCGTCGACCGGGCGGTGCACGACGCCCGGGCCAGCAGGGTCCAGATCGTGACGGACCTGGACCTGGATCTCGTGGTCACGGTGGCCGACGACGGCGCCGCCCCCGGCGGGAGCCCGGCCTCGGCCCCCTTGGCGGCCATGGCCGACCGGGTGGCCGTCCTCGACGGGTCGCTCCGTGTGTGGCATGCACCGGGAGAGGGCACCACCGTCCGCGCGGTGATTCCGGTCCAGCCGCACACCGACCTCCACTGAGGCGTCACCAGTACATCAAGGAAGGCCGAACGGCCGCCCGCATCCTGGGCGTTCTCACATGTTCGTGTGATGCGGATCCGACCGGACGACCAGCAAGCTGAGTCGCAGGAAATCGACGAAAGGTATGTGTCATGTCGTTTGTGACGGTGGGGCAGGAGAACTCGAACCCGATCGAGCTGTACTACGAGGACCATGGCAGCGGCCGTCCGGTGGTGCTGATCCACGGGTACCCGCTGAACGGGCACTCGTGGGAGAAGCAGGAGCGGGTGCTGCTGGAGGCCGGCTACCGCGTCATCACCTACGACCGGCGGGGGTTCGGTCAGTCGAGCCAGCCCACGGTGGGCTACGACTACGACACGTTCGCGGCCGATCTGAAGGTGCTGCTGGAGCACCTGGATCTGCGCGACGTGGCGCTGGTGGGGTTCTCGATGGGCACCGGCGAGGTGACGCGCTACCTGGGCAAGTACGGTTCGCAGCGGGTGTCGAAGGCGGCGCTGCTGGGGGCGATTCCTCCGTTCCTCCTCAAGACGGAGGACAACCCGGAGGGCGTGGACGCCTCGGTGTTCGAGGGGATCAAGGCGGCGGTGCTGAAGGACCGGCCGGCGTACTTCAAGGACTTCCTGGACAACTTCTACAACGTCGACACATACGCGGGAACGCGGATCAGCGACCAGGCCTGGCAGAACAGTTTCAACGTCGCGGTCGCGGCCTCGGCGTGGGCGGCGTACGCGTGCGTGGACACATGGCTGACGGACTTCCGGGCGGATCTGCCGAAGATCGACGTGCCGACGCTGCTGGTGCACGGCGACGCGGACCGGATCCTGCCGTACGAGAACACCGCCGAGCGGCTGCCCGGGCTGATCAAGGACCTGACCTTCGTCACCGTCGAGGGCGGCCCGCACAACATCGCCTGGACCCACCCCGAGGAAGTCAACAAGGCCCTGCTGGACTTCCTCGCCAAGTGAGGACCGCTTCCGCCCGGTCGAGGGCCCCAGCTGAAGGCCCTTGACCGGGCGGAGCGACCGACAGCAGCGCCTCCGGGAGCTCCAACCGCGCCTCGTTCCCCGCCCCACAGAGAGCACAGTGACATGACAGCATCCGATGCCGACCCGGCAGCGAGCCCGCAGGACGACACGGAACGCCGCGCTGACACCGGCGGGGACGGCCCGGCCGACGACAAGCGGCCGTCACACCGCCCGTACCGCCGTCCCGCGGCCGGCTGGGGCGCCGCCAAGAGCGTCGGCCGCGTGCTGATCAGGGAAAAGGCGCTGCTGGACGGGCCACGCGCCATTCTAAGGATGAACCACGAGAACGGCGGCTTCGACTGCCCGGGCTGCGCCTGGCCGGATGACACCAAGGGCCTCAGGCTCGACATCTGCGAGAACGGCATCAAGCATGTCACCTGGGAGATGACGGCCAAGCGGGTCGGCGCCGACTTCTTCGCCCGGCACACCGTCACCGAGCTGAACGCGTGGTCCGACTTCGCGCTGGAGGACCAGGGCCGGCTGACCGAGCCGCTGGTCTACGCCCCGGACAGCGACCGGTACGTGCCGATCACCTGGCAGGACGCCTTCGACCTGGTCGGCCGCGAACTGCGCGCCCTGGCAAGCCCCGACGAGGCCGCCTTCTACACATCCGGCAGGCTGAGCAACGAGGCGACGTTCCTCTACCAGCTGATGGCCCGTGAATTCGGCACCAACAACCTGCCCGACTGCTCCAACATGTGCCACGAGGCCTCCGGCCGGGCCCTGCAGGCCGCCCTCGGCACCGGCAAGGGAACCGCCGACCTCAAGGACTGGGAGACCGCCGACGCCCTGTTCGTCATGGGTGTCAACGCCGCCTCCAACGCCCCCCGCATGCTCACCGCGCTCGCCGAGGCCTACCGGCGCGGCGCGCAGATCGTGCACGTCAACCCGCTCGTCGAAGCCGCCGCGACCAGCACCATCGTGCCGCACGAGTTCACCGACATGGCCCTGTTCAAGGCCACCCGCACCAGCACCCTCAACCTCCAGGTGCGCGCGGGCGGCGACATGGCCCTGCTGCGGGGCATCGCCAAGGCGGTGCTGGAGGAGAGCCGCACCGACCCCAAGGCGCTCGACAAGGAGTTCATCGAGCGCTACACGCACGGCTTCGAGGCCTACCGCGCCCTGTGCGAGGCCACCCGCTGGGAGGAGCTGGAGGAGCACTCCGGTCTGACCCGGGCCGACATCCTCAAGGCCGCCGAGATCTACTCCCGGTCCGACCGCACCCTCATCAGCTGGTGCCTGGGCCTCACCCAGCACGAGCACGGCGTGGACACCGTACGCGAGATCGTCAACGTCCTGCTGCTGCGTGGCAACATCGGCCGCGAGGGCGCCGGTCCGTCCCCGGTGCGCGGCCACAGCAACGTGCAGGGCAACCGCACCTGCGGCATCGACCACCGGCCCCGGCCGGAGTTCCTGGACCGGCTCGCCGACGTCTGTCGCATCGACCCGCCGCGCGAGCACGGCATGGACACCGTGGACACCATCGAGGCCATGAACGAGGGCCGGGTGAAGGTCTTCGTCGGCATGGGCGGCAACTTCGCGCTCGCCGCGCCCGACACCGAGTACACCTTCCGTGGCCTGCGCAGGTGCGAGCTGACCGTGCAGGTGAGCACCAAGCTCAACCGCAGCCATCTGGTGCACGGCAGGAAGGCGCTGATCCTGCCGTGCCTCGGCCGCACCGAGAAGGACCACCAGCGGCGCGGGCCGCAGTCCGTGTCCGTGGAGGACTCCATGAGCATGGTGCACCTGTCGGCCGGCATGAAGAAGCCGGCCTCCCCGCACCTGCTGTCCGAGCCCGCCGTCATCGCCGGCATGGCCCGGGCCGCCCTCCCGGACAGCGAGACTCCGTGGGAGTCGTACATCGAGGACTACGACCGCATCCGCGACACCATGGCCCAGGTCCTCGACGGCTTCGAGGATTTCAACCGCCGGGTGCGGCTCCCGCTGGGCTTCCGCATCAAGCAGCCCGCCCGCGAACTGGTCTTCCTCACCCCGTCGGGCCGTGCGGAGTTCTCCGCGGCACCGCTGCCCGAGGCGCCCCCGCGGGACGACGTGCTGATCCTGCAGACCATGCGCAGCCACGACCAGTGGAACACCACGATCTACTCCGACGACGACCGCTACCGCGGCATCGGCAACCTGCGCACTCTCATCCTCATGAACGGCGACGACATGCGGGCCCGCGGCATCAAGCCCGACAGCCTCGTCGACATCACAGCCATCGCCCGGGACGGCAGCGAACGGCATCTCAAGCGCTACACGGCGATCGAGTACAGCATGCCCAGGGGCTGTGCCGCCGGATACATGCCCGAGATGAACGTCCTGATCGCCGCGAGTGACTACAGCCGGCAGAGCAACCAGCCTCTGATGAAGAACATCAAGGTGCGCGTCGCGCCCAGCGCCCAGGACTGATCCCGGCCACCTAGAGTGACGTTGACTCAGCTACTTGTCCGATGCTGAAGGGATGACCCATGGCCGGAGACGTTCCCGAACCGGTGCCCCAGCAGGTGCTGTCCCCGCTGACCAGCGCGGCCATCTTCCTCGTCGTCACCGTCGACGCCGGCGGCGAGTCCACCGTCCGCGACCTGCTGTCCGACATCGGCTCGCTGGAGCGGGCGGTGGGGTTCCGGGCCGAGCCCGAGGGCAGGCTCAGCTGCGTCACCAGCATCGGCTCACAGGTGTGGGACCGGCTCTTCGCCGGGCCGCGTCCTGCCCTGCTGCACCCCTTCCGGGAGCTGGACGGCCCGGTGCACCGGGCCGTGGCCACCCCAGGCGACCTGCTCTTCCACATCCGTGCCGCGCGGCTCGACCTGTGCTTCGCACTCGCCGCGCACATCATGGGCCGCCTGCGCGGAGCGGTCACGGTCCAGGACGAGGTGCACGGCTTCAAGTACTTCGACGCGCGCGACCTGCTCGGCTTCGTCGACGGCACCGAGAACCCGACGGGTGCCGCGGCGCGGGCGGCCGTCGTCGTCGGCGCCGAGGACCCGGACTTCGCGGGCGGCAGCTACGTCGTCGTACAGAAGTACCTGCACGACCTCGCGGCCTGGGAATCCCTCCCGGTGGAGCTGCAGGAGAGGGTGATCGGCCGGCACAAGCTGTCCGACGTGGAGCTGCCGGACGACGTCAAACCGGCGGACGCCCACATCGCCCTCACCACCGTCGTCGACGCGGGCGGCGCCGAACGCCAGATCCTGCGCGACAACATGCCCTTCGGCCGCGCGGGCCAGGGCGAGTTCGGCACCTACTTCATCGGTTACGCCCGCACGCCCGAGGTGACGGAGACGATGCTGGAGCGGATGTTCCTGGGCACGCAGGACGCCGCGCACGACCGGATCCTGGACTTCTCCACCCCGGTCACCGGCTCCCTGTTCTTCGCGCCCGCCGCCGACTTCCTCGAAGACCTCCCGGCGCCGCCCGGCCTCGCACTCCCCGCCGCCGTCACACCGACCGACATCCAGGTCCGATCCGCCGAGGGCTCCCTCGGGATCGGCAGCATGAAGCGGAGCCTGCCCGCATGAACAACCTGCACCGTGAACTCGCCCCTGTCTCCGCGGCCGCGTGGGCCGATCTGGAGGAGGAGGCCCGCCGCACCTTCAAACGCCATGTCGCCGCCCGCCGCATCGTCGACGTCCCCGAGCCGGGCGGAACGGAACTCGCCGGTGTGGGCACCGGCCACCTGGACACCGTGGAGGCGCCCGCGGACGGGGTGATCGCCCACACCCGCCGCTTCCAGCCGCTGGTGGAACTGCGCGTGCCGTTCACCGTCGACCGCCGGCAGGTCGACGATGTGGCACGGGGCGCCCGGGACGCCGACTGGCAGCCGGTGAAGGACGCGGCCCGGCGGCTGGCCTTCGCCGAGGACCGCGCCGTCTTCGAGGGCTACCCGGCCGCCGGCATCACGGGCCTGCGCCACAGCAGTTCCCACCCGGCGTCGACCCTGCCCGCCGACGTGCGCGACTACCCGGACGCCGTCACCCAGGCGGTGACGGCCCTGCGGCTGGCGGGCGTGGACGGCCCCTGCACGCTCGCGCTGGGCGTCGACGCGTACACGGCCGTCAGCGAGACCTCCGACCACGGCTACCCCGTGATCAAGCACATCGCGCGGCTGCTCGACGGGGACATCGTCTGGGCGCCCGCCATCGACGGCGCCTTCCTGCTCTCCGGACGTGGCGGCGACTTCGAGCTGCGGCTCGGCCAGGACGTGTCGATCGGCTATCTGTCGCACGACGCGACGAGCGTCACGCTGTACTTCGAGGAGACGCTGACCTTCCTGGCGTACACGAGTGAGGCCGTGGTGGCCTTCTCCCCGGCGGGCTCCTGATCCCAATAAAGGCGCGCTTGAATCCCTGCGCGCTCCGAAATATTTCGAATCCATGAGAGCCCTGTGCGCCCATTCACCGGCAAGGGCGCCGGGTGTATTCCGGCCACCGGCCGCTTACCCCGCTTATCCACCGGAGCGTGCGCAGTCTTCCTCGTCACCCCAGGCCACAGACCGTCTCGGACATCGAGATAAAACTCTTCACCCTGGCCATCCCGCAGATACATGCTAACTTTTGGACAGCTTGTTCGAGTGGTCCATGCGGAGGTAAAGGCCGGATAGTGGCGGGACAACTCCGGTCGCGCCGCCCGCCGGGCCGGGCAGGGCGGGAGAGACGGGAGCTGCTGGGGGACATGCTGTACGGGCGTGAAGCCGAACTGCGGCTGTTGTCGGACCTGATCTCCCGGAGTTCCGCGGGTGCAGGCGGCGCTTTGCTGCTGCGCGGAGAGGCCGGTATCGGCAAGACGAGCCTGCTGCGGGCGGCCCGGGAGGCCGGGGCCGGGCAGGGCTGCCGCGCTCTGTCGGCGCTCGGAGTGCAGTCCGAGGCGTCGATTCCCTTCGCCGGCCTGCACCAGTTGCTCAACCCGGTCCTCCCAAACCACGCCCCTTCCCTCCCGGCACGCCAGCGCGCGGCGCTGGCCGCGGCCTTCGGCGCTGCCGAGGGCGCGGCGCCCGAGATGTTCGCGGTCGGGCTCGCCTCGCTGGAGTTGATCAGCGCCCTGGCCGAGGAGTCCCCCGTCCTCCTCGTCGTCGACGACGCCCAGTGGATCGACAGCCCGAGCAGCGAGGTCCTGGCGTTCGTCGCCAGACGGCTGGAGGCGGAGCGGGCCGTCATGCTGCTGGCGGTGCGCGACGGACACGAGACCGTGCTGAACGACGCCGGCCTGGCGGAGCTCGAGCTGGGAAGGCTGGACGACGACGCGGCGCTTCAGCTTCTCGCCGCCCGTGCGCCGGGCCTGGAGCGGCCCGTGCGCGACCGCCTTCTCGCCGAGGCCGCCGGCAACCCACTGGCCCTGGTCGAACTGCCCGTGGCGCTCAGTGCGGGCGCAAGCGTCCCGCAGACCCTCACACCGTGGCTGCCGACCCCCCGTCGCCTGGAGCAGGCGTACCTGTCCCGGGCCTCCTCACTGCCGGATGCGGCCCGCACCGTGCTCCTGATCGCCGCGGCCGACGACGAAGACGATCTCACGGAGATCCTGCGCGGCGCGGAGCTCCTGGACGGCGCGCCCTTCTCAGTCGACTCCCTGACACCTGCCATTCAGGCCGACCTGATCGAGCTGAGCGGCCACCGGGTCCGCTTCCGGCACCCCCTCATCCGCTCCGCCATCTACAACGCGGCCCCCGCGTCGAGACGCCTGACGGCACACGCGGCACTGGCGAAGGCACTGGCAGGCCACCAGGAACGCCGGGCGTGGCACCGTGCCGCCGCCAGCCCCGGCCCGGACGACGACGTCGCGCTCGACCTGGAGGCGGCCGCGTCCAAGGCGTTGCAGCGGGGCGCACCGCGCGCCGCGGCCGAGGCGCTGCAGCAGGCGGCCCTGCTCAGCACCCCCGACACGCACCAGGGGCGTCTACTGCTGCGCGCGGCGGAGCTCAACTTCGAACTCGGCGAGGCCACCGTCGCACGACGGCAGCTCGCCGAGGCGCGCTCCGCGCGGCTCGAAGGAGGGGAACGGCTGCGGCTCACCTTGTGGAGGGAAGCGCTCAACGAGGAGAGCTGGTTCGGCCCGCAGCGGGTACAGGGCTTCGCCGCCGTCGCCGACGAGTTGGCCTGCGCCGAGAACGACGGTGCGAAACTCGCGCTTCGGGCACTGTGTCCTCTGTCCACGGCCTGCTGGTACGGCAACCCGGACCAGGAGACCCGCAGCCTCGTCGTCAGGACGGCCCGGCGGCTGCAGAGGGACGAGCGCGACCTGCCCATGGTTCTGTCCATCGCCGCCAGCGCGGATCCGGTCGGCGAGACGGCGTGGATCATCGACGAGGTGGCCCGCATCCGGCCGGAGTCCGTGCCCCCCGTCGAGCAGCACGCCCTGGGCGCCGCGCTGACGGCCATATGGGCGTTCGAGCTGTCCTGGCCGTACCTGTGCGCCGCCGTCGACAGCCTGCGTCGGCAAGGTCAGCTGGGACTGCTCGGCGAGGCCCTGACATCGCAGCTGTGGGCGGCGATCCACCTCGGCAAGCACCGGCTGGCGAGATCGGCGGCCGACGAGGCCAGGCGGCTGTCCCGTGACACCGGCCGGCCGCGCTGGGCCCTCGTCGCCGACCTCGCCATGGCCACTCTGGCCGGTGAGCGAGGCGAATCCGAAACCGCGGACGAACTCATCCTGGCGGCCGAGACGGAGCTGCTCTCGATCGGCGCCCAGTCCATTCTCGGCTTCGCCCAGTTCACCCGGGGACGCATCGCCCTGGTGAACAACCAGTACGACGAGGCCTTCGAGCAACTGGCTCGGGCGCTGGACCCGTCCGATGTCACGTACCACCCGTTCGTGGGCTACTGGGGGATCGCCGACCTGATCGAGGCGGCCGTACGCACCGGCCGTGACAGCGAAGCCAGGCACCACCTGGCCCGGCTCGACGCACTGGCCGAGAAGACCACCGCGCCGTACCTGAAGGCCATGGCCGCCTACGCCCGCCCTCTCGTGGCCCCCGACGAGGAGGCCGAGCCGCTTTACGAGCAGGCTCTCGCCGGCCGGCTGTCGCACTGGCCGTTCTACCGAGCCCGGCTGCTGCTGGCCCACGGCCGGTGGCTGAAGCGGCAGCGCCGCATCACCGAAGCACGGCGCCCCCTGCGCGCCGCTGTGGAGAGCTTCGACGCACTGGGCATCAAGACGCTGGGCGAGGACGCGCGGGCAGCGCTCCGCGCGACGGGCGAAGCGGTCGCCCGGCCGGCCAGCGACGCCCTGGACAAACTCACTCCCCAGGAACTGCAGATAGCCAAAATGGCCGCCACCGGCATGACCAACCGCGAGATCGGCGCACGGCTCTTCATCTCCCACCGCACGGTCGGCCAGCACCTCCACTCGATCTTCCCCAAGCTCGGCATCACCTCCCGGGGCCAGCTGCACCTGGCCAATCTCGGTGGCGACTGACGCGCACGGATACGCACGCCTGGAAGTGGGCGGCCTGCTGCCGGGGGAGGCGACCGAGCACGGTCTGGACGACCTGGTGACATCCGTCGTACGTGGCTGTCGGCCGTAGCCGGCCGAGGGTCAGTCGACGGACCACTCGCGCAGCTGGCGGGCGATCCGGGGCACGCCCAGCGCACCCGACGCGGCGTCGCGCACCAGGGCCACGGCCGCCTTGGGCGGGTAGTCGAGGTCGTGGCCGGTGAGCATCAGGTACGCCTCGGTGGCGTGCCAGGCGAAAGCCTCGTTGGAGTGTTCCAGACACGGCAGCTTCGCCAGGGTCTGCAGAAGCGCGGCCGCCTTGAGGTACAGGGAACCGTAGATGTCGCGTTCCAGCGCGCGGGCGTTGACGCGGGCGACGGCGGCGTAGAGCGGGCCGTAGTCGTCGACCTGCGGATCGCCGTCGAGCAGTTCGGCCGCGTGCAGGAGGAACGTGACGTCCAGGGCGGGCGGTTCGGGCTGCGTCACGCGGCGTGTCCCCGCTCCTGCCGCTCCAGCTCGAGCAGCGCCCGCCGCTCGGCCTCACGCTGCTGCGGGTCGGGGTCCAGGCCGCCCGCGTCCTCGGCGAACGCCGCGCCGCTGCGCGCCATGGAGCGCTGGAAGCCCTCCAGGAAACGGTTCTCCACCGCCGTAGCGCGCGCATAGGCGGCGGACAGGATGTACTCCTGCAGGCTCACACCGGCCTGGCGGGCGGCGGCCTCGATGGCCGCGCGCTGCTCGGGGTCGCGGAAGCGCAGGTTCATGGCCTTCGGAGCATTAGGCATGGTACCCACGGTACCATCGGTACCACTCGACGTCAGGGATGGTGGAAGGCCGGCGCGGCCCCGGTAGACGGTGCCGTGGATCACCCCAAGGGCACGGGCGACGTCCAGCACGGTGCCCTTGCCGCGCCCGTGCTGGCGCAGCACCTCTCCGACGGCGGCGAGTAGGCCGTCCGGTCCAGCGCCGGGCCACGGGAGATCAGCCCTCATCTGCCTCGACGGCCGCGGCGCTTCGCCCGGCGGCGGCCCGGACCCCGGCGCCGGCGCTAGGCCGGCGGGCCGACCAGTTCGCCAGGGCTCGCCCCAGCTCGGTGAGCGGCGGCGCAAGGGCAGGAGCGGAGTCGTCGGCGAAGGCCGGCTCACAAGGATCCACCAGCCTCGCTGCGTGCCGGAGCGCACGAGCCGTGCCGGCGGCGTCGGCCCGCAGGGCTGGCGTGTGGCCCAGGGCCTGTTCGGCCACGCCGAGCGCGGCCGTCGCCACGTCCTCCAGCGCGGACGCGGCGACGCGTACGCCACGGCGCTCGCCCGCGGTGCGCTCGCTCACCAGACGGAGCAGGGCGGCGGCGTCGCGCAGCCGTGCCTCGCGCCGCGGCGCGGGCCCGTCCTCGATCAGCCCGGCCGTCGCCGTGAGCACCTCGGTCACGGCTTCCCGGCGGTGCCGGACCGCCCAGCGCCCGGTCACCAGCTGGCCTGCCATGGCGGCGGCGCCACAGCCCAGAACCGTCTCCAGGAGACGGTCGGCGGTGATGGTGACCGCGGCGGAGGCACCGGTCGCGGAGGTCACGAGAAGAACCGACAGAGGGGTGACGAAGACCATGGCGACGGCGTAGTTGCGGGCCACGACCAGCTCGATGACGAAGGTGAGCGCGGCGAGCAGGACGGCGATGGCGATGCCCTTCGGACGGGTCGCGGCCAGGGCCCCGGCGAGCAGACAGCCCACGAGGGTTCCGGTGCCGCGCAGCACAGCCCGGGTGCTGGCGCTGACGGCGTGAGTGCCGCGGGCGAGGACCGCCGCGGCGGCGGCCATGGCCCAGTAGGGGCGGCCCACCTGGCACAGCAGGGAGGCGGCGCCGGCGAGGCCCACGGCCGCTCCCGTTCTGACGGCCATCCAGGGCAGCGGGGAGAACGGCAGGGCCCGCGGGGCGACCAGCAGGCGGCTCCCGTCCCCGGTGCCGCGCCCGGAGGGATCGACGGCCGGGGAGGCCTTGGCGACGAGCCAGGACAGCACCGTCGCCGCACAGCCCACGGCGGCCACGGCCAGAACCCGCTGCCCGGTGTGTCCGGGCGGAAGCCCGGTTCCGACCGAGCACACCAGCACCGGCATCACGATGCCCGGAGGCCGGACCCGGGTCAGCGCGAACACCAGCGTGACGGCCGCGGCCCACAGGGCGGTGCCCAGCACGGCGAGCCAGGTGTGCCCGGCGAGCGAGCTGCCGGTCGCCATGCCCGCCGCGAGCGCGGCGGCGGCGCCCCCCACCGCCCCGGCTTCCTGCCGGGGGGTGCCGCGGCCGCCGTACAGGGCGGCGAGCGAACCCGTGCTGGCGACGAGCCCGAGAACCAGGTGGCCCAGCGCCTGTCCTGCGAGGACGGGGGCGCCGGTGCAGACGGCGGCGATGGCGGCGCTGCGGTGCCTGGAGGGCATCGGGTGCAGGACGAGCAGCTCCCTCACGGGAAGCGGCAGCGGCCGCCGGCTTCCGGGGCCGGTGTCCGAGGTGTGCGTGGTGTGCGTGCGGGACATGGAACTGATTCCTCGCAGGAGCCTTCGACGGGGGGACGGACAGGCGGGAAAGCCGGTTCCGAGGCCGGAGCGGGGAGGTGTCTCCGCCCCGGAACCGGCCGGTCTGATCAGAGCGGGTAGACGGAGTGCCGGTCGGCGAGGGTGACCCAGCGTGTCTCCGTGAAGAACTCCACGCCCCAGTCGCTGCCGAAGTGACCGAAGCCGCTGTCCTTCACGCCGCCGACCGGGGCTTGGGGCTCGTCCGCGACCGAGTGGTCGTTGATGTGGACGTTGCCGTGCCGCAGCCGCCTGGCGACGGCGAGACCGCGGCCGGCGTTCTCCGTGTACACCGCGCTTGACAGGCCGTAGGCGGTGTCGTTCGCGAGGTCGACCGCCTGGTCCACCGTGTCGACGCGGAAGATCGTCGCGACGGGCCCGAAGACCTCCTCGGAGTAGATCCGCATGTCCGGCGTGACGTCGTCCAGGACGGTCGCGGGGTAGAACGCGCCCTGGGCGGGCCCGCCGCCGTGCAGCACGGTGGCGCCCTTGTCGACGGCGTCGGCGACCAGAGCGGCGACGCGTTCGGCGGCACGCGCGTTGATCATGGGGCCGACGAGGGTGTGCTCTCCGTCGGGGTCGCCCTGGCCGAGCGCGCGGACCTTCTCCAGGAAGGCCTCCACGAACGCGTCCGCTATGCCGCGCTGGAGGATGACCCGGTCGACCGAGAGGCAGATCTGACCGGCGTTCATGAACTTGGCGACGGTGACGCCGGCGGCCGCGTAGGCGGGATCGGCGTCGTCCAGCACGACGATCGGGTTCTTGCCGCCGAGCTCCAGGATGACCGGCTTGAGGTGCTCGCCGGCGAGCCGGCCGACGATCCGGCCGACCGGCGTGGAGCCGGTGAAGTTGACCCGGCGCACCCGCTCGTCCGCGATGAGCGCCTTGACGACGGCGGGCGCGTCGGCGCGGTCGTTGGTCACGACGTTGACCACACCGTCGGGGACCCCCGCCTCGGCGAGGATGTCGGCGAGGAAGTACCCGGAGGTGACGGGGGCGTCCTCGCTGGGGCGGATCACGACCGGGTTGCCGGTCGCCAGCGCGACGGCGATGGCGCGCGTGCACAGGATCAGCGGGCCGTTCCACGGCACGAACGCCGCGACGACGCCCGCGGGTTCACGCACCGCCACCGACCACTCGCCTGCGACGTCGCTGGCCAGCAGCGAGCCGGTGGGCCGGGTGGCCATGGTCGCCGCCTGCCGTATGAGGTCCACGGACATACGGATGTTGAACGCGGCCCAGGTCCGGGTGCCGCCGGTCTCGCGCGTCATGATGTCGGTGAACTCGGCGACCCGCGCCTCCAGCAGGTCCGCCGCCTTCTGCAGCAGCCCGCGGCGTACCGACGGCGCGGTGGCGGCCCAGCCCGGGAACGCGGCGTGCGCGGCGTCGACGGCCCGGGTGACGTCCTCGAGGCCGGCCGCGGGCACCTTCAGGTACACCTCGCCGGTCACGGGATCGACGTCGTCGGTGGTGCGACCGGACAGGGCGGGCACGTCCTTGCCCGCGATCAGAAGCCCGCGGGAGGCGGTTGCGGTGGCGAGGTCGGTCATGGTCACTCCTTGGTATGCGGTATGCGGGCTGCCCCGGGCGTGGGAGCCGGCCGCGCGAGGATGTGACGACTGTGTCAACCGCGCCCCCTCGGGGGCTGTAAGGCCGCCCGCAGGGTCCGGTGTGGGGCGGTCGTACGGGCGGGCCGTGGCGGGCCGTACGCCGGGGGTGGGGACAGCCCGAGAAACTGCTGCTAGCGCGTGTCCGTCCGCCGGTGACCCCGTGCTGCCGGTACGGGCCGCCGCGATCGTGGCGAGGACAGCCAGTCCCACGGCCGAGCCCACTCGCTGCGTGGTGACGAACATGCCGACCGCGAGGCCCCGTTGACCCGGCGGGAAGTCGGCCGTGCGGCGGGGCTCGTCACAGCATGACGTGCTTGGCCTGCGTGTAGTCGAGCAGGCCGGACAAGGAGAGGTCGCTGCCGTAGCCGGAGTGACGCACTCCGCCGTGCGGCATCTCCGACACCGTGGTGCCGTGCGTGTTGACCCAGACGATACCGGTGCTGAGCGCACGGGACGCGCGCATGGCGCGGTCGTGGTCGCGCGTCCAGACGCTGGCGGCCAGCCCTTGCGGGACGGCGTTCGCCATGCGGAACGCCGCGGACTCCTCGGTGAACCGCTGGACGGTGACGACCGGTCCGAACACCTCGCTCTGGGTGATCTCGTCTTCCTGGCGGACCCCGGCGATCACCGTGGCCGGGTGGAAGTAGCCGGGTCCGTCCAGGGGCGTGCCGCCGCAGACCGTCTCGGCGTGCGCCGGGAGCCGGTCCAACAGGCCGCTGACGGCGGCGAGCTGGGCAGCGCCGGCGAGCGGACCGAAGTCGCTTCGCTCATCGTCGGGGGCTCCGGGCCGTCGCCGGGCGGCGCGTTCGGCGAAGGCGGCCAGGAAGGCGTCGTGGATCCGATCGTGCAGCAGCAGCCGGGTGGCGGCGGTGCAGTCCTGGCCGGCGTTGTAGAAGGCCAGTGACGACAACTGCTCGACCGCGTAGTCGAGATCGGCGTCCTGGTGCACCAGCACCGGTGCGTTGCCGCCGAGTTCGAGGTGCAGGCGTCTGAGACCGCCGGCCGCCGCCGCGGCGATCTCCTGCCCCGCCCGGACGCTGCCGGTCACGGCCACCAGCCGGACGTGCGGGTGGGCGACGAGCGAGCGGCCGGTGTCACGGTCGCCGCACACCACGTTGAGCACGCCGGGCGGCAGGTGCCCGGCGGCCAGCCGGGCCAACAGCGCGGCGGAGGACGGTGTGGTCTCCGACGGTTTCAGCACGACGGTGTTCCCGGCGGCCAGTGCGGGAGCGATCTTCCAGACCGCCATCATCAGCGGGTAGTTCCACGGGGTGATCTGGGCGCAGACCCCGATCGGCTCGCGGCGCAGGATCGAGGTGCGCCCCGGCGTGTACTCGGCTGCCGCGGCCCCGGGCAGGTTCCGGGCGGCTCCGGCGAAGTAGCGCAGCACATCCACGATCGCGGGCAGTTCGTCGGCGCGGAAGAGGGCCCGCGGTTTGCCCGTGTCGGTCACCTCGGCCCGGGTCAGCGCATCCGACTCCCGCTCCACGGCGTCGGCGATGCCGAGCAGCGCCGACTGCCGCTGCGCCGGAGTCGTCGCCGACCAGCGGGGGAAGGCGTCCTGTGCCGCCCGGCAGGCGGTGTCCACGTCCTCGGCGCCGGAGAGCGGGGCCGTGCCGTGCGGGAGAGCGGTGGCGGGGTCGATCAGCCGCAGGGTCGTTCCGGAGGCGGCCGGCAGGTCCTTGCCGCCGATGTGGTTGAGGACGGTCGTGAGGTCGGTGCGGTCAGCCACGGCGCAGTGCCTCCTCGGCGGCGGCGCGGCCGGTGCGGACGGCGCCTTCCATGTACCCGGCGACCCACTGGTCCGAGCCGCAGACGTAGAACGGTGGTTCGTGCGTGCCGTGCAGCGGTCCGACCGCCATGACCTCACCCGGCGGCCACTGGGTGATGTAGCCCTGCGTCCACCGGTCGGTGCCCCACAGCCGCAGGTGGCAGGCGGTCGGCCGGTATGCCTCGTCGCCGAACAGGGCGGCGATCTCGGTGAGCAGCTCCGGGGTGCGCCGGTGCGGCGGGGTGCCGAGCAGCACGCCGTAGCGTTCGGGCGGGATCAGCGCCGACAGCACGCCCTCGCTCTGCGGCCAGGTGCTGCCGAGGACGCCCTCTGCCTCGGACAGGCCGTTGAGACCGCCGGCACGCCAGAACGGGCGGTCGTAGACGGCGGTGAACTTCGCCGAGACCGCCTGGCGTTGCCGGTGCAGCGAGGCCAGGCGGGCGTCGCTGACCCCGGTGACGTGGACCGACCTCAGCGGTCCCACCGGCAGGGCGCTCACCACGGCCGCCGCGGTGAGGATCTCGCCGGTGACCAGGCGCACGGTGCAGTGGCCCGGGCGTACGTCCAGCGCGGCGACGGGCGCGCCGAGGCGGATGCGCGGGCCCAGCTCGCGGCCCATGACCTCGGCGAGCGTCGCCGATCCCTCGGCCAGCCGCAGCCCCTCCCAGTCGGCGTAGTCGTAGTCGCCGGTGCCGGGCACCGCCGCGCTCTTGCGCAGCGCGGCCAGCAGCGAGGTCCGCTCGTACGACCCTCCCGCCAGGCCCAGTTGGCCGATCTCCCACAGCCGTACCACGGCGGGTGCGGCGTGCCGGGAGCGCAGCCAGTCGGCGACGGACAGCCGGTCCAGGGCGTCCGCCTGCGGGTGCGACCAGGGGTCGTCGGGGTCGACCGTGGCGGCCAGATCGCCGAACTCCTTGCTGAGGCGTTCGTGCTGGGCCATGTCGCCGGGCCCGCACCAGTGCGGTGGTTCGCCGGCCGAGAGGCCCTCGGGTGTGGCCCGGGTGAGACGGCCGGGCTCGGCGACATAGCTGGGTACGAGCCGCAGGCCGAGTTCCTCGGCGAGCCGCAGGTAGGCGGTGTGGGCGTGACCGACCACCTCGCCGCCCAGCTGCACGGTACGGCCGTCGGGCGTGCGGGTCTGCTCCACCCGGCCGCCGATGCGGTCCCGGGCTTCCAGGACGAGCACGTCGGTGCCGGCGGCCGCCAGGTCCCGGGCGGCGGCGAGCCCGGCCAGACCGGCGCCGAGCACGATCACGTCGTGATGCATCGCATTCGCTTTCGTCGTCGCAAAGGGGCTCAGGCCAGGACCAGGCAGTGTTCGGGCCGCCAGCCGAACTCCACGGTCTCGCCGCCGCTCCAGCGGTCCTCCATGCGTGCGCGGGCGGTGTTCTGCTCCAGCACGGACAGCGTGACACCCGGGGCGAGCTCGATGAGGTAGGTGGTCGTCGGGCCGCTGTAGACGGTCTGGCGGATCACCCCGGACAGGATGGACATGCCCGGTTCGAAGTCGGAGAGCCAGATCTTCTCGGGGCGCACGGAGACGCTGACGGCGGTGCCGTCCGCGAGGCCGTCGCGGCGCCCCACCGGCAGGGCGGGGCCCTGGTCCAGTGCCACCTCGCCGCCTCGGTAGGTGCCGGTCATCAGGTTGGACGTGCCCATGAAGGAGGCCACGAACCGGCTGGCGGGGTGCTCGTAGACGTCTTCGGGGGTGCCGCACTGCTCGATGCGTCCGTCGTTCATCACGGCGATCCGGTCGGACATGGTCAGCGCCTCGTCCTGGTCGTGAGTGACGAAGACGAAGGTGATGCCGACCTCGCGCTGGATCTGCTTCAGCTCCACCTGCATCTGCCGGCGCAGCTTCAGATCCAGGGCGGCCAGCGGCTCGTCCAGGAGCAGCACCGCCGGCCGGTTGACGAGCGCCCGGGCCAGAGCGACGCGCTGCCGCTGGCCGCCGGACAGGGTGCGCGGCTTGCGGTCGGCGAGTCCGGCGAGCTGGACCAGCTCCAGCATCTCGGCGACGCGTCGGCGGGTCTCCGCCTTGGCGACGCCCTTGCGCTTCAGCCCGAAGGCGACGTTGTCGGCGACGTTCAGGTGGTCGAACAGCGCGTAGCTCTGGAAGACCGTGTTGACGTTGCGCCGGTTCGGCGGCAGATCGGTCACGTCCTCGCCGCCGAGCAGCACCGATCCTTCGCTGGGATCGCTGAATCCGCCGATCATGCGCAGTGTGGTGGTCTTGCCGCAGCCGGAGGGTCCGAGCAGAGAGAAGAAGTGGCCTGCCTCGATGTCGAGGTCCAGGCGGTGGACGGCGTAGGAGTCCGCGAACTGCTTGGAGACGCCGTCGAGGCGGACGGCGGGGATCGCGTCCATGGGTGTCACTCTCCGGAGAGGATGTCGAGGCCGCCGCGGCGGCCGAAGAGGCGCGGGATGAACAGAGCCAGGGCGATCAGGACGACGGAGCCCGCGAGCATCAGGGTGCCGACGGCGTTGATGGTGGGCTGCACCCCGAAGCGGATCGCCGAGTAGATACGCACCGACAGCGGCTGCGGATCGACGCCGGTGGTGAAGTAGGCGAGGACGAAGTCGTCGAAGACGAGCGCGAAAATCAGTACGGAGCTTGCCAGGACGGCGGGCAGCAGGGCGGGAAGGGTGACCAGGCGCACCGCCTGCCAGCGCGTGGCGCCCAGGTCCATGGCCGCCTCGTCCACCTCCGGGTTCAGCGCGGCGATGCGGGAGCGGAGGATGACGGTGACGTACGAGATCGAGAAGGTGATCTCGGCGAGCATCACGGTACCGGTGGACAGGGTCATGCCCAGGCCTTTGAACAGCAGCATCGACGCGACCCCGGTGACGATCTCCGGGGTGACGAGCGGCACCAGCATGATCAGGCCGGCCAGCGAGCCGAGCCGGGTGCGGCAGCGCACGAGGCCGAGCGCGAGGGCCACGCCGAGGACGACCGAACCGGCCATCGCCACCAGCGAGATCCGCAGACTGGTGCCCAGGGAGGAGATCAGGACGTCGTCGTGGACGAAGGCGCGGTACCAGCGCAGGCTGAACCCGCCGAAGACCGTCAGCGACTTCTTGGAGTTGAAGGAGAACAGGGCCACGACGCCGATGGGCAGGTAGAGCAGCGCGAAGAAGAGTGCGGTGACGGCGACGAGGATCCGGGGTCTGCGGCCGGCACGCCGGTGTCGTGTGCGGGTGCGGCCCGCCGGCCGGGCGGGGGCGGTGGCGGAGGGCAGGCGCAGCAGGGTCATCGGCGGGCCTCCGCTTCGTCCTTGCGGGTGCGTCGCAGGTACCCGAACATACCGATGAGCAGCACCAGCATCAGCAGCATGGTGAGCGCCGAGCCCAGCGGCCAGTTCTGGCCCTGGAAGAACTTGTCCTGGATGAGGTTGCCGATCATGATCTGGTCCGGGCCTCCCATGAGCTGTGCGCTGACGAAGTCGCCCATGGCGGGCAGGAAGACCAGGACGAGCCCGGCCGCCGCGCCCTGCCGGGTGGCGGGCAGGGTGACGAAGAAGAAGGTGCGGACGGGGCCGCCGTACAGGTCGCGGCCGGCCTCGATGAGGGAGACGTCGAGCCGTTCCAGGGCCGCGTACAGCGGGATGATCATGAAGACGACGAAGCCGTAGACGAGCCCGGCCACCACGCCCCCGCTCGTGTTGAGGATCTTCGTGTCGCCGTCGGCGAGCCCGGCCGCGCGCAGGGCGCGCAGCACGGGGCCGTCGTCGGACAGGACCACCGACCAGCCGTACATGCGGACCAGGTAGTTGGCGAAGAACGGCACCACGATCGCGGCGATCAGCGCGTGCTTGTACCTCCCGCCGTACAGGGCGATGGTGTACGCCACCGGGTAGGCGATGAGCAGGCAGATCAGGCACGTCAGCACCGCGTAGCCCAGGGAACGTGCCATGACCTGCGTGTAGGCGGGGTCGGTGAGAGCGCGGACGCCGGACAGGTCGAAGCCGAAGCGCGGGTTGCCGAGGTCGTCGGTGGTGCCCACGGCGAGGACGGCGACGAGAAGCAGCGAGGCGAGCAGGAACCCGGTCATCCACAGGGTGCCGGGCAGCATGAGCCAGCTCCACAGGCGAGTGCCGTCGGCATCGCCTCGGCGGGCGCGCGAGGAGGGGCGGAGCAGCGCCATGTCAGCCTGCCTTCACATGGGTCCAGGCGGTGTCGCGGGCGTCCTCCGCCGCGCGGCTGCCGTTGCGGAAGAACAGGCCGGCCTTCAGGTCGTCCTCGGTGACCGTGCACTCGGGGAAGGGCTTGACCAGATCGGCGTACGTCTTCTCGGTGCCGGCCACCGGCATCGGGTAGCCGATGTACTCGATGTTCTTCTTCACGTTCTCGGGCCGCAGCATGTAGTCGATGAACAGCATCGCGGTGCCGGGGTGGGGGGCGTTCCAGGGGATGGCGTAGCAGTCGGAGTTGATCGGCGTGCCCTCTTCGGGCGCCTCGAAGCCGAAGACGGAAGGGTCCTTGGCCTGGTTGAGCATGGCGGCCATGTCGCCGCTCCACGCCTGCGTCATGAGCGCGTTGCCGTTGAGCAGGTTGTTGTAGCTGTCGCTGGAGAAGCCGCGCAGCCGGGGTCGCAGGGTGCCCAGCAGCGAGGTGATGCGATCCAGGTCGTGGCGGTCGCCGGTGCTGACGCCCAGCCCGAGTTCGAGGGCGGCCATGCCGAGCACCTCGTCCCGGTCGTCCAGCAGGAAGACCTTGCCCTCGACCTTGTCGCTCCACAAGTCCCGCCAGGAAGCGCTGAGTTCGCCGATCCTGTCGCGACGCCAGCCGATGCCGGTCTTGTAGACGGTGAAGGGGACGGTGTGGGCCGAGCCGGGGTCGTACCACGGGTCCGCGAAGTAGGTGTAGGTGCCGAACACGGCGTGCGCGTGGGGGAGCTGGGAGTGGTCGATGCGGCGCAGCCGGCCTCCGCGCACCAGGCGCTGGGCCCATTTGGCGGTCGGGAAGACGATGTCGTAGCGGTTGCCCGCGTTGAGCTTGGCGACCATGCCCTCCATCGAGTCGAAGTTCGACTGGACGACTTTGACGCCGTACTCCTTCTCGAAGCCTTTGAACACGGAAGGGTCGACGTAGTCGGCCCAGTTGAAGTAGACGAGATCGCCGTCGACCCGCGCTTTCACGGGGGCGAGTTGCGGGGCGCCGGGCGTTTTGGCGGGCATGAACCCGCAGCCGCCGGCCGCGGCGCCGAGCAGGCCGCAGGCGCCTGCCCGCAGCATGGCGCGCCGGGTCGGGGGGAGTACCTCGGGGGACACGGACGTCCTCTTTCGTCGAGGAACGGCACAACTCCAGGGCTGGACCGGCTGGTCGGCTCACGGAGGCCCTGACTCCGTCGGGGAACCGGTCTGAGGAGGGTGCGGACGTGCGTCAGTGGGGGAGGGGTAAGCCCGGTCCGAGGTCTGCGGGGTGCGGCGTACGGAAGGACATCACCGTGCGTCGCCCTCCAGGTCGTCCCGGATCCGGCGGGCGAACCAGCCGACGGCGGCCTCGCGCTGCGAGAGGGGGCCGGGCTCGAAACCGGGCGTGGCCAGGCCGGCCTGGACGCGTTCCACCAGCTCGGCGTCCTCGTCGTTGGTGACCCAGCCGATGTGGATGTTCAGCCGTCGGGCCAGCCGGGTGCGGAGGCTCTCCCCGTGCCGGGTGTAGAAGGCGCCGGGGATCGCCGCCCGGTCCTGGGCGGTGGGCACGGCGGTCCACGCGAGCACGTGGTCAGGGTAGAAGTCGATGAGCGTGTTGGGGTAGATCACGGCATACCGCCACACGCGCCGGTCCGCCTCGGTGAGTCCCGGCATGGGCGTCGCCAGCCGCTGGTACAGCCGCTCGGCCCAGTTCGAGGAGGGCTTGTCGCGCAGCGGAGACTCGAACAGGACGTAGTGCTCCTGTATGTCCACCGTGTACGCCTGGTAGTCCAGCAGACGCATCAGCGCGGGGTGGGCCACGGGGACGTGGTAGCCTTCCAGGTAGTTGTCGACGATCACCTTCCAGTTGGCGTTCTGCTCCTCGCCGCCCGCCAGGTCGTGGATGCGGTGCTTGCCGACGGGCACGAGACCGCTTCCGGCGTAGCGGCCGACGGCCTGGGCGAGACCGGCGCATCGCTCGGCGAGCGGAGCCGCCTCCATGTCGGGATTGACGAAGACGAAGCCGAGGAACGACTCCACGTTGACCGGATACAGCCCCAGCTTGGGCTTGTCCAGGCAGGGGATCCGGCGCGCCTCGGGGGCGCCGACGAGGCGTCCGTCCAGTTTGTAGGTCCAGCCGTGATACGGGCAGCGGATCGCCTTGCCCGACGGTTCCGGCGCGGTGACCAGGCGGGTGCCGCGGTGCCGGCAGACGTTGAGGTGGGCGGCGAGCCCGCCGTCCTCGGTGCGGACGACCAGCACCTCCCGGCCGGCGGCGGTCGCCGTGAGGCGTGCGCCCGGTCCGGGCAGGTCGGATTCGTGGCAGACGAGCTGCCACGACCTGGCGAAGATGCGGTCGTTCTCGGCTCGGGCGATGGCGGGATCCGTGTAGTAGCGGGCGGGCAGCGCGTCCCCCGGACGCCCGGGGGGCGGCCCCGGCGGGACGGGGCGCAGGGGGGCTGCCCGCGTGGGTGAGGGGTTCATGGCGTCCTCCTCCGCGCCGCGGCGGCGGCGATGGGCGGTGAGGCTGTGGCGTGTCGGCCCTGCCGCGTCGAGGGGCAGCGGCTGACTGATTGGTTAGTCAGAGTGGGCTCGGGGCGCGGACAAGTCAAGACTTGTGAGCTGACTAATTAGTTAGTTAGTGTCGAAGGCGGGCGACCGGGCCAAGGCGTCGGCCCGGCCTGCGTCCCCTCGCACCGGTTCGGACATCTCTCGTCCTCATAGCCGGCCCAGGCCGGCGTCCCGCAGCC
Source organism: Streptomyces sp. NPDC048192 (assembly GCF_043202415.1). Classification (NCBI taxonomy): domain Bacteria; kingdom Bacillati; phylum Actinomycetota; class Actinomycetes; order Kitasatosporales; family Streptomycetaceae; genus Streptomyces; species Streptomyces sp. NPDC048192. The sequence goes on along the minus strand of NZ_JBIDAL010000018.1, from coordinate 21,367 downwards.
ACTCCCCGCCCTCGCAACCGGGCGCCGGAGCACCTCCCGCCCACCTCACCGCCGCGCCACCCGTTCCCCGGCCCATCCGGGTACGCCGCGGCCCCGGAGGCACGCATGAGCACTCGCCGACGTCTGCAATGGCTCTGCCTCACGCCGGAGCCCGAACAGGAACTGCCCGCCGCCGTGGCAGCCCTACGCGCCCAGGCGCCCGGCCGACCGCCGCCGCCGGACCTGGTCACCACCGAACGGCGGCGCGTCCAGCGACTGGTGCTGCGCGGCACCCGGCGTGGCTGGCTGCGCTACCTGAGCGAGGTCACCCAGCTGGTCGTCGAGGCCGCGCACCGATCCACCGCAGACGCCCGGCCGGCACTGGTCGCCGGCGAGGTCGTCCTCGACCACCACCGCATGCTCATCGGCCTGCCCGGCACCGGCTACGCGCGCACCGCCGGGCAGCGACGGGACCTCGAACAGGCGCTGGCGCTCCTGCGGGCCCGCCGCCACTCCACCCCCCGCGGCCCCACCCAGTCCAGGAGCACTCCATGACCGGCGTCCTCTCCCTCCTCCCCGAAGGACGACACGGCCTGCTCCGCCCCCCGCCGTACGGCGGCGCCGAGGACCTGGCCGGATACCTCGCCACCGGGGGCTACGCGCCGCCGGCGGAACCCGGCCGGCTGCTCGACCGGATCGGCGCCGTGGGACTGCGCGGCCGCGGGGGCGCCGGCTTCCCCGTCGCCGTCAAGATCCTCGCCGTCCGCGACGCATCCGCCCCGCCCGTCGTCGTGGCCAACGGCGAAGAGGGCGAGCCCGGTTCGGTCAAGGACCGGTGGCTGCTGCGCCACCGACCGCATCTGGTCCTGGACGGCCTGCGGCTGGCCGCGGCCATGACCGGTGCCGCGCGCTGCTTCGTCTACCTCTCGGACACCCTCGCCGAACAGGCCGTCCGCCGGGCGGTCGCCGAGTGCCCCGCCGACCCGCGCATCGAGGTCGTACACACCCGGCACTCCTATGTGGCAGGCGAGGAGACCGCGGTCGTACGCCGCATCGACGGCGGCCAGCCCCTGCCCACGGCGAAACCGCCGCGCCCCTTCGAGGCGGGCGTCGGCGGTGCACCCACCCTCGTCGCCAACGTGGAGACGCTCGCGCGGATCGCGGTGATCCAAGCGCACCCCGGCGACGCGGGCGCCGTCGCAGGAGCCCATCTGGTGACGCTCTCGGGCACTGCCGGTACCGCCGCCGCGCTGGTCGAGGCGCCGGCGGGCACCCACCTGAAAGTCCTCGCCGACCTGGGCGGCCATGGCACGGCCGAAGCGGTCCTGCTGGGCGGGCTGTTCGGCGGACTGTACGGTCCGGGCTGGACCGACCTCCCCCTCGACCACGACCGCCTGGGAGCGGCCGGCGGCGCGCTCGGCTGCGGGGCCCTGCACTTCCTGCACCCGGAGGACTGCCCGGTCGCCGTCGCCGCCGCGGCCACGGCCCATCTGGCGGCCCACAGCGCCCGGCAGTGCGGAGTGTGCGTCTCCGGCACCGCCGCCCTGGCCGGCACCCTCACGGCCGTCACGCGCGGCGAGGCGGGCCACGCCACGACCGACCGACTGCGCCGCTGGGCGGGGCAACTGCCTGGGCGCGGCGCCTGCGGGCTGCCCGATGCCGCCGCCCGCATCGTCGCCACCCTCCTCACCCACTTCCCCGACCGCATCGACGCCCACCGCCGCGCCCCCTGCCCCGCATGCGAGGCCGGGCGACCCCACGACGGCAGCCGGTTCACCGTGCCGGTGCCCTGACCCCGCCCTTCCCTCGCCATGTGAAAGGACCGCCCCGTGAAACTCCTGCTGGACTCCACCCGCTGCCAGGGCTACGGCCTCTGCCAGGATCCCGCGCCGCAACTGATAGACCTCGACGACTGGGGTTATGCGCGGGTGCGGGAGCATGGCGTGCCCCCGGGCGGCGAGGACGCCGCCGAAGCCGCCGTCGCCGCGTGCCCCAACTCCGCCCTGAGGCTGGTGAAGTGACATGGGCCGCGACCTGTCCGCGCTCTTCGACCCCGTCTCCGTCGCCGTCGTGGGAGCCAGCGACGACCCGGCCAAGTACGGCCACGCCATCGCCGCGCAGGCCCTGCGCGCCGACGGCCGCCGCCCCGTCCACCTGGTCAACCGGCGCGGCGGCACGGTGCTCGGGCGCGCCGCCGCGCACAGCCTGAGCGCGCTCGGCGAACCCGTCGACCTCGCGGTGGTCTCCGTGCCCGCCGCCGCGTTCGAGGAAACCGTCGACGAGGCCCTGCGGTGCGGGGCGCGGGCGATCGTCGCGATCACCGCCGGCTTCGCGGAGACCGGCGGCGAAGGGCGGGACCGCCAGCTTGCCGTCGCCGAGCGCGTGCGGGCCGCGGGCGCCGTGATGGTCGGGCCCAACTGCCTCGGCCTGGCGGACAACACCACCGACCTCTTCCTGGCCTCCGACGCCTTCACCCCCGGCGGCGTCGCCCTGCTCAGCCAGAGCGGCAACCTCGCCCTCGAACTCCAACTCCGGTTCCGGCCGCACGGCCTGGGCTTCTCCCGCTTCGTGTCCCTGGGAAACCAGGCCGACGTCACCCTCGTCGACCTGCTCACCGACTGCGCCCGGCACGAAGGCACCCGGGCCATCGCCGTCTACGCGGAGGACTTCGCCGACGGCCGGGCCTTCGCCGAGGCGGCCGCCGGCGCCGGGAAGCCCGTGGTCCTGCTCACCGGCGGCCGCGGCGACGCCTCCGCACGCAGCGCCCGGTCGCACACCGGGGCCCTGACCACCCCGGCCGAAGTGGTGAGCGCGGCCTGCCGCGACGCCGGGGTGGAACTGGTCGCCACCCCGCGTGAACTCACCGTCGCCATGGCCGCGTTGAGCGCCAGCCGCCGCGCGGCCGGCCGCCGGGTCGCCGTGCTCACGGACGGCGGCGGCCACGGCGTCGTCGCCGCCGACGCCGTCGAGGCGGCCGGCCTGGACGTGCCCGAACTGTCCGAGCCGACCCGGGAACGCCTGCGGGAGGCCCTGTGGGCACCCTCGGCCGTCGCCAACCCAGTGGACCTGGCCGGAATGGGCGAGCAGGACCCGGACTCCTACGCGCGGACCGTCGCCGCACTGCTGGCCGCCGAGGAGGTCGACGCGGTCCTGCTGACCGGCTACTTCGGCGGCTACGCGGCGGACGACGGCGGACTCGGGGCAGGAGGCACCGCGCTCGCGGACGGGGAACGGCAGGCCGCCCGCCTCATCGCCGCCCGGCACCGGGCCACCGCCAAGCCGCTGGTCGTGCAGTCGATGTATCCCGCATCGCCCAGCTGCCGCACCCTGGCCGAAGCAGGCGTGCCGGTCTTCGCCGCCACCGAGGACGCCGCCCGCGCCCTCGCCGCCACCGCACCCACCGCGCACCACACCGGCGTCCCGTCCCTTCCCCCGCCCGCGGCACCCCTGCGCGCATGCGGCTACCTCCACACCCGCAGGGCGCTCGAAGCGGCCGGACTCGCCTTCCCCGCCGCACGGGAGGTCCACGACGAGACCGAAGCGCTCGCCGTCACCGAGGAGTTCGACGGGCCGTACGTCCTCAAGGCCCTCCATCTGCTGCACAAGTCCGACGAGGGAGGCGTGGCGCTGGGCCTGGCCGGACCGGACGAACTGCGCGCCGCCTTCCGCGAGATGCACACCCGACTCGCCGCCCCCGCCTACTCGGTGGAGGCGATGGCGGACCTGACCGACGGCATGGAGCTGATCGTCGGCGTCCACCGCGACCCGCGCTTCGGCCCGGTGGCCATGGTGGGACTCGGCGGGGTGCTGGCCGAGGCCCTGCACGACGTGGCCTTCGCCCTGGCGCCGGTATCCGCCGACCGCGCCCTGCGGCTGCTGCGCGGACTGCGCACCGCCGCCGTGCTCGACGGAGTGCGCGGCAGACCCCCCGTCGACATCGCCGCGGCCGCCGCGGCGATCGAGACGATCACGGCCTTCGCCGCCGCCCACCCGGAGATCGCCGAGACCGAGGTCAATCCGCTCCTCGTACGCCCGCACGGCGTCCTCGCCCTCGACTCCCGCGCCGTACTCGCCTGACCACCACCTGCCACCCCACCCAAGAGGCTCCCATGGACATGCGCTACACCCCCGAGCAGGCCGACCTGAAGCGCCGGGCCGCCGACTACGCGCGCCTGCTGATGCGCCACGAGGACCAGTCGGAGCGGGCCGGCGGCCCGTTGCCGCGACCGCTCGTCGCCGAACTCGCCCGGGCCGCCATGGACGCCGGCGTGTACGCCATCAACATGCCCGCCGAGTGGGGCGGAGCCGGCCTCGGCCTCCTCGACCAGGTCATCGTGGAGGAGGAGTTCGGCAAGGTCACCAACTGCCTGTGGGACATCCCCTGGCGGCCCGCCAACGTCCTCGCGTACGGCGACGAACGACAGCGCGAGAAGTACCTCCTGCCCGTGATCCGGGGGCAGAAGTTCGACGCGTTCGCCGTCACCGAGCCGGGCGCCGGCTCCGACCCGTCCTCCGGCACCTCCACGGCCACCCGCGCCGACGGCGGCTGGCTGCTCAACGGCGAGAAGTGGTTCGTCACCTGCGGTGACATCGCCGACTTCCTGCTGGTGCAGGCGGACACCGGACCGGACCGGCTGCCCACGCTGTTCTTCGTGGACCGGGCCGCGCCCGGCGTCGAGATGACCCGCGTGCCGCGCTTCATGCACTCCGCGGTCAACGGGCACCCCGAGTTCACCTTCAGGAACGTCTTCGTGGCCGACGAGGACGTCCTCGGCGGCGTCGGCAACGGCTATGAGCTGACCAAGGAATGGTTCACCGACGAACGCCTGATGATCGCGGCGCGTACCGTCGGTGCGGCCGAGCGTGCGCTGGAGCTGGCCCGGGACTGGGCGGTGCGGCGGGAGCAGTTCGGGGCGCCGATCGCCTCGTACCAGCTGATCCAGGGCATGCTCGCGGACTGCGCCGTGGACATCGCGGTCAACCGCGCCTACACCCACCAGGTCGCCTGGGAAGCCGACCAGCCGGACACCGACCGCAAGACGCTGCACGCCAAGGCCTCCACCGCCAAGCTCTCCGCCAGCGAGGCCGCCGGCCGGGTCGCCGACCGCTGCCTGCAGATCTTCGGCGGCCGCGGCTATGACCGCGCCTACGCCGTCGAACGGCTCTACCGGGAGCTTCGGGTCGACCGCATCTGGGAGGGCACCTCCGAGATCCAGCGGCTCATCATCGCCAACGAGCTGATCAAGCGCGGCACCCGCGCCCTGGCCCTGCCCACCCCCTGAAACCGCACCCGACACCGCCCCCCGACACCGCCAAGCGAGGACATCCATGGACTTCCGCCTCACCCCGCGCCAGGCACGGCTCAAGGCCGACGCACGCGCCCTCACCGACTTCATCGCCGCCTACGAGGTGCAGTGCGAGGAGCAGAACGGTCTGCCCGCGAGCGCACACGCCAAGATCCGCGACGCCGTTCTCGACGCGGGGCTCCAGGCCGTCAACATGCCGGCCGAATGGGGCGGCGCCGGACTCACCATCGCCGAGCAGGTCACCGTGCAGGAGCAGCTGGGACGGCTCACCGGCGCCCTCTGGGACACGGTGTGGCGGCCCGCCAACGCCCTGCGCCTGTGCACCCCGGAGCAGCGCGAACGCTTCCTCCTCCCGGTGATCAGAGGCGAGCGGCGCGACTGCTACGCCGTCACCGAGCCCGGCGCCGGCTCCGATCCGCAGAACCTCGCCACCACGGCGACGAAGACCGGCCAGGGTTGGGTGCTCAACGGCGAGAAGTGGTTCGTGACGGTCGGCGACCACGCCGACTTCATGATCGTGCTCGCCGCGGCAGGACCGGAACGCGCACCGACGCTGTTCCTCGTCGACAAGGACGCCCCCGGCATCGAGATGACACGCGTGCCCCGGTTCATGCACACCTTCGTCTACGAACACCCCGAATTCACCTTCACTGACGTCCACGTCGGCGAGGACGCCGTGCTCGGCGGTGTCGGCGAGGGATACGACATCACACGCTCCTGGTTCACCGAGGAGCGCCTGATGATCGCGGCGCGTACCGTCGGTGCGGCCGAGCGTGCGCTGGAGCTGGCCCGGGACTGGGCGGTGCGGCGGGAGCAGTTCGGGGCGCCGATCGCCTCGTACCAGCTGATCCAGGGCATGCTCGCGGACTGCGCCGTGGACATCGCGGTCAACCGCGCCTACACCCACCAGGTCGCCTGGGAGACCGACCAGCCGGACACCGACCGCAAGACGCTGCACGCGAAGGCCGCCATCGCCAAGCTGGCGGCGAGCGAGGCCGCCGGCCGGGTGATCGACCGGTGCCTGCAGATCCACGGCGGCCGCGGCTATGACCGCGCCTACGCCGTCGAACGGCTCTACCGGGAGCTTCGGGTCGACCGCATCTGGGAGGGCACCTCCGAGATCCAGCGGCTCATCATCGCCAACGAACTGATCAAACGCGGCGCGGGCGTCCTGACCCTGCCCACCGCCTGACGACCACGGCCGACACGGACCGAAGGGACCCCGCATGACCGGTATCGAACGCGTCGGAGTCGTCGGGTGCGGGCTCATGGGCGCGGGCATCGCCGAGGTCTGCGCCCGCGCCGGCCTGCCGGTGACCGTCGTGGAACGCGACGCGCAGGCGGCCCGGTCGGGCTGCCTGCGCATCATCCGCTCGCTCGACCGGGCCACCGCGCGCGGCAAGCTCAGCGCCGAACGGCGTGATGCCGCCGCCGACCTGATCACCGTGGTCGACCAGATGGAGGCACTGCACGACCGCGACCTCGTGATCGAGGCCGTGGCCGAGGACGAGCGACTCAAAGCCGACGTCTTCACCTGCCTCGACGCCGTGGTCACCGGCGACAGCGCCGTCCTGGCGACCAACACCTCCTCCGTCCCGGTCATCCGGCTGGCCGGCGTGACCGGCCGTCCCGAAAACGTCCTCGGCGTGCACTTCTTCAACCCTGTGCCGGTACTTCGGCTGGTCGAACTCGTCCCCTGCCTGCTCACCTCGACCGAGACGGCCACACGGGCCGAGGCCTTCGTCACGGGCAGGCTCGGCAAGGAGGTCGTACGCGCCCCGGACCGGGCCGGCTTCGTGGTCAACGCGCTGCTCGTCCCCTACCTGCTCGCCGCCGTCCGCATGGTGGAGTCGGGCGGCGCGAGCGCCGAGGACATCGACCGCGGCATGGTTCTAGGCTGCGCGCACCCGATCGGCCCGCTCGCACTGACGGACCTCATCGGCCTGGACACGACGAGGGCCATCGCCGAGTCGCTGTACGCCGCGTTCCGCGAGCCGCGGTTCTCCCCGCCTCCGCTGCTGTCCCGGATGGTGGAGGCCGGACTGCTGGGCCGGAAGTCCGGGCGGGGCTTCCACACGTACGCCACAGAGCCACAGGGTGAGGCGGCGACGCCTGCGGGACCGCGGTGAGGGAAAATGGCCGCGGCGTACGACCACCGGACGAGGGGAGCGGCAGGGTGTCCACCAAGGTGCGCACGGCAGACACGCGCGAGCGCATCCTGACCGCGGCGTGCGAGGTCATCGCCGAGATCGGCTTCGAGAAGATCCGCATGCGCATGGTCGCGGAACGCGCCGGCGTGTCGACCGCGCTGCTGCACTACCACTTCGACACGCGCGAGAAGCTGTTCACCGAGGCGATGACCCACTCCTTCGCCCACACCGCCGTGGACGTCGAACGCGACGCGGAGACGGCGCCGGCCGCGGTCGTCCTGGCCCGGATCCTGCGCAGTCTGCTGCCGACCGACCCCGAACTGCACCAGGACTGGCGGCTGTGGCAGGAACTGTGGGCCCGGGCCCTGCGTGACGAGACCACCCGGGCCTTCGCCGTCGACCTGTACGCGCAACTGCACGCCTGGGTGGCCGGTGCGGTACGGCGCGGCGTCGCCTCCGGCGAGTTCACGCCGACCGATGTGGACGAGCTGAGCACGCTGGTCCTGTCCCTGAGTGACGGCTACGGAATCCGTCTGATGCTGCGCGACCCGACGGTCACCCTCGACAGGGCCCTCACCGCCATCTGGCGCCAGATCTCCACCGCCCTGGGCCTGCCGGACTCCCTGCCGACGGAGTGAACGCCGCAGAGCACGCCCTTACGGCGGCCCGCAAGCCGCAGTGCCCGGTGTCCACGGTTGCGCCCAGCGCTGCGAGCGGATCCGGACGAGCCATGGCGCCGGGCGGATCCAGGCGTAGAGCGGCCCCTCCTAGGCGCGTGCACCACCTCTGGAAGGGGGCATTGGGGTGGCACCCGCGGCAGCCAGCGTCGTACCGGCGCTTTGTTGGCGTGTCGGTGGGCGGCCGTATGGAGCAGTGGCCTGGGCGATGGCCGCGCGACCAGGGGAAACTTGGTCGTGCCGCCCACACTCCGGGGGCTCAGGCCGCTATCTCATTGGCGTACCCAACATCACCTGAGCAAAGGCACGGGCGCATGGCGGCAGGCGGCAGCGGCATTCTTTCCACCCCATCGCGGCGGGGTTTCCTCGTGGCGGGCGGCTCACTGGCCTCCGCTCTCACTGCGAGCGGCGCGGCACGGGCCCTGGGACGTGAACCGGGCATCCGCGGCGAAGTCCGGGCAGGGCTGCAGCATCCAGTCGTGACACACCCGGCGGACTGGCGGGGCGTCGCCGAGGTGCTGGGCGGGGTGGGCGGGCTCGGCTCGGACGGCCTGGTGTACCGCGTCGAGTTCCCCCGCTCCGATGTGAACCTGACCTCGTACGGGGTCAGCGGCCTCATGGAGGCGTCGTACGCGGCGTTCGCCCGCTACCCCGACGGCCGTACGATGCTCATGGGTGACCTGGTCGTCACCGAGGCCGAACTGCAGCGTGTCACCGACGCCGTACAGACCCATGGCCTGCAGCAGTCCGCCATCCACAAACACCTGCCCGCGCACCGGCCCACGTTGTGGTGGACGCACGTGACCGGCATGTCCACCAACCCCGTGGCCCTGGCCCGTGCCATGCGGACCGGCCTGGACGCCACCGCCACACCCGAGCCCCTGGCCCCCGACACGACACCGCCGGCGGGCCTGGACACGGCCGCCCTGGACGCCGCGCTCAAGGCGAAGGGCAGGAGCGCGAACGGTTACCGGTTCACCTTCGCCCGCCGGGAGACCATCAGCGACGACGGGCGTGTGGTGCCGCCCGCGATGGGCGTGACAACAGCATTCGCCTTCCACCCCGTGGGCGACGGACAGGCCGCGGTCACCGGGGACTTCGTCATGACCGCCGACGAGGTCCAGCCGGTCATCAAGACCCTGCGCAACGGCGGGATCGACGTCGTGGAGCTGCACAACCACTCTCTGACCGACCAGCCCCGCCTGTTCTACCTGCACATCTGGGCCGTGGCCGAGGCGGTGTCCCTGGCCCGCACCCTCCACACGGCCGCCTCCGCCACCAACCTCGCCGCCACCGGCGCCTGACATGACCGTCCGACACCTGTTCCGAGGCGATCACCACATGTCCATGACGTACCACTGTCTGGGCGTTGTGCCGTGTAGATACAGGTGCCGTCCCCGTCCAACAGGGCGCGCGTACTTCTTGAGCGGTGTGCCGTTGGGAAAGGTGAGGCACGCTTCTTCGAGCAGCAGGGCCTCGCTCGCCGTCATGCGGCATCGGTGGAGGCGGTCGTCCTGCCGGTTGCCGCCGAGCATGACGACCTGGTCCTCGTGCACCGCAATGCCCCGCGGCGCGGTCACCGGCGTTCTTCGAACCGTGATCTTCCCGTCGGCCCGGGCCTCCAGCAGCGGGAAGGTCGGATAGTAACTGGCCCAGGCGGCACCGTCATCGACATTGAGAGCGTAGACCGTGTCGATGTACTCGACGCCTCCTGGAGCCGAGTAGCCCCACTGACGGTTGCCGCCGCTGTCCCAGCGCACCAGACCGTCGTAGCTGATCGGATCGCTGTAGACGCCCTCGTCACCGTAGGCGCTCCACAGATGGTGCCGTCGGTCGGCCATGAGGAACTCGATCGCGCGTCCCAGCTCGAAGCTGTGGCGTCGTCGTCCGTCGCGGCCGTAGATCTGCGCGCTCTTCTCCTCCACCGCGCCATAGCCTTCAAGGACGAACCGGCCGTTGGGCAGCGCGTCGAGGTGGCACACCCGCAGCCTCACATCGTGCAAGGTCTGTTCCTTTGCCGTGCCGTCGTCGTTGATGACGAGAAGCGCGTCGTAGGGATACGTGCGGGGCCGGACGGAAGGCCTGCCGTGCCCACTCGGTTCACGTTCCGCATCGGGGCAGATCAGCCAGACGGCTCTTCCCCAGGCATCCACGGTGGTCGCGAGGACCTTCCGGTGGTCGTACTGCCGAGGCAACAAAGCGTGGGGACGCAGTGCCACCTTCCTCAAAAGATCACCTCACGGGCGAACGAACAGAGCTCACCCATGATCGCAGACACTGAGTCGCCCGGCCCACCTCGGGTCAAGCGACCACCTCAAACGGCGTCGGTCGCGAAGTTCTCGCTCAGGTAGGCCTCCAGCGAGCGGCTCGTGCGGGCGAGTTCGTCGGCCTGGTGGGCGAGCCGATCGCGTAGTTCGGCGATTCGCTGCTCGAGCCCGGCGCACGCCTCGGTTCGCGGGCCGGTGTCGTCGCACGGAAGGATGTCACGGATCGTGGCGGTCGGCAGGCCGAGACCGAGGAGTTCCTTGATCCGGCGTACCCGCCCTGGTGCCTCCGGTCCGTAGTCGCGGTAACCGTTGAGGCCGCGCCGCGAGGTGAGGAGCCCCTGCTGCTCGTAGTAGCGCAACGAGCGTGCGCTGACGCCGGTCCGTCGACTCAGCTCACTGATCAGCATGGGGCACCTCGCTCCGGTCTTCGATGTCCGTCACAACACGCCTGTACCCGTGGGCATTCCGGTCAGCTCGGCCGAGCGTTGCCACAGGGCTGCGGCCAACTCGTGGTCGAGCGCCGGCCCGGTCAGCTTGTCGGCCTCGACGTGCGGATCGGTCAGGCTGCCGCCGGGCCCGTAGAGCCGCGCGCTGTCGGTGGCAGTGGTGGCCGCGTACAGGATTCCGACCGAGGCCGGCCGGGGTGCGCGGCCGCTCTCGGCGAGCGCGGCCCGGACCATCTGCGTGGTCGCCTCGTCGGGGTAGGTGTCGTGCATGCTGGTGTCCGCCAGGCCGGGGTGCGCCAGCAGGCTGCGCACGCTCGAGCCGCTCTCGCGCAGCCGCCGGTTCAGTTCGGTGGCGAACAGGACGTTCGCGAGCTTGGACCGCACGTACGCCGCGCCCGGGGAGTCGGCGTGGTCGAGCCGGTCGAGGTCGAGGCTGCCCATCGGGTACAGCGCCGAGGTCACCGTCACCACCCGGCCCTCGTCGCGCATCGCGGGCAGGAGCAGGCGGGTCAGCTGGACGTGGCCGAGGTGGTTGACGGCGAGCTGGGACTCGACGCCGTGCGAGGTCAGCGCGAACGGCTGGTTGCTGATCGCGGCGTTGTTGACCAGCAGGTCGATGCCACCGGCCCGGTCGCGGATCGAGTCGGCGAACCTGTCGACGCTGACGGGGTCGGCCAGGTCGAGCGGCGCGGTGTGGGGCCCGGAGGCGTTCCGGGCGCCGGTGAGTACGGTGGCACCGCGCTCGCGCAGAAGCGAGGTGAGGGCGAGGCCGAGGCCGCGGGTGCCGCCGGTGACGACGGCCACCCGGCCCGCGAGGTCGGGCAGGTCATTCAGTGTCCAGGTGATGGTGGTCATGACGCGAACGTAAGGTCCGACACCGGTGTCAAGGTCAAGCAGCAGGCACCACACGTTCCCCGTCCGGGTGGAGGACGCCCGGCGTCGTGCGGTCGAAGCCGGCCGGCTGCTGGGCGACGACCTGGACGCCGGGGTAGGCCTTCAGTCCCTTGGTGAGGCCTTCCGCGCGCTCGCGGACGGCGTTCTATCTCCAACCTGTGTTGTTCCTAGAATGGCCGGGTGGAGGACATTGACGCGATCGCGGCGTTGCAGGATCCGGTGCGGCGTCGCCTGTACGAGTACGTGGTGGCGCAGGGCCGCGAGGTCGGGCGTAACGAGGCCGCCGAGGCGACCGGGGTTGCGCGCACGCTCGCTGCGCACCATCTGGACAAGCTGGCGGAGGTCGGGCTGCTGCTAAGCGGCAGCCGCCGTCTGTCGGGCCGCTCGGGGCCGGGGGCGGGCCGTCCTGCCAAGGTGTACACACGGGCTCAGGCGGACGTGTCGGTGTCGCTGCCCGCCCGCGACTACCGCACGGCCGCCGAGCTGCTCGCCGAGGCGGCCGAGCAGGCGGGGCTGGATGCCGGGCTGCGTGCGGCGGCGCGCCGCCGGGGTGAGGTCCTGCGCGGCTCGGCGGTGCCCTGCGGCGGTTTCGAAGAGGCCATGGAGGTGCTGGCCGCCCGCGGCTACGAACCACGCCTGGAAGGCGCCGAAGACGCCGAAGGGGGGTCGGAGGCGGCCACGGCTGTCGTGCGTATGCGCAACTGCCCCTTCCATGCCGTCGCCGAACGCTTCCCGCCGTTGGTCTGCGGCATGAACCTCGCGCTGCTGGAGGGGCTGTTCGGCACGGACGGCCCCGTCCGCGCCCGCATGGACCCCCGGCCGGGGGAGTGCTGCGTGGTGGTCGAGAACTCTAAAAACAACATTGATTGACATAGAAATGGGGGCCGTGCTGGGATGAGGCCATGACCGCACCCGTGCATGCAGCCCACCTTGCCCACCTCAACGTCGCCACGCTCCGGCACCCTCTTGACGACCCGCGCATGGCGCCGTTCGTCGAGCTGCTCGACCCGGTCAACGCCTCCGCCGACGCCGCGCCCGGTTTCGTGTGGCGGCTGGTGGAAGAGGGGACGAACGACGCCACCGGCCTGCGCCCGGCGGGCGACGACGTCATCGTCACCCTGTCGGTGTGGGAGACCCAGGAAGCCCTGTGGGACTTCACCTACCGCAGCGGGCACCTGCAGGCCATGCAGCGGCGCCGCGAATGGTTCGAACGGCACGTCGAGGCGCACCTGGTGCTCTGGTGGATCCCCGTCGGCCACCTCCCGACCGTCGACGAGGCCCTGGACCGGCTGGCGGACCTGCGGGCGCACGGGCCGTCCCCCCGCGCGTTCACCTTCGCCTCCTCCTACACCGCAGCCGAGGCCGCCCAGCACCTTCAGGCCGTACCGCCGACACAAGCTGAAGCAATCAACTGATCCCCAGAACTTGTCGGTTGCTCACTCCGGGGATCGTCAAGAAGCGGCAGAAGCGCCCGACCGGCGTCGATGAGATGGTCATTCGCCGGGGAGACCGGCCACCCCGCATCGGCGGCCGGTCCCAGCCGGGGAGTGGGCCGGCCCGGGCGGCGTCATCGGAATTGACTCCTACCGTGCTGGCCGTGGCGTGTTCCCCGGCGGTCGTCAGTGGCCGGACCGCACCTGGACGGGACGGCCCGGCACCATGTGAAACGGGCGGACACGGCCCCGTCACCTTGCGCGCGAGGTACGGTCCGCCGGCCGAGCCGGTCGGCGGACACGGCGGTCATGTACGGGATCAGCCGAGGTTGTTCCAGAAGGCGCAACGGTGGCGTGCCGCGACGGTCCGCGTGGGGACGACGTGGTCCGGTGCCAGGGAGAGCACGGCCGACCGGGACCAGTGCGGTGACGACGGGCCGTTCGGGTCGGCGGTGCGGGCGAAGCGGGTCCAGTAGCCGATCAGGGTGTCGGCGAGCCGGTGCTGTGCCGCGGTCAGGTGGCGGGGCCGGCCGCCCAGGTCGAAGAGGTACGGCAGTTCGCTCGCGTGCGGTGCGCCGAGCGGGAACGGCGGCGTCCCCGGGGTGAGCGGCGGGGCCTGCTCGTCGGTGAACTCGTAAGTCCACACGGGCACATGAGCGGCGAGCAGACCGCCGGTGCGCGCTGTCGGGCAGGCGAAGTTCGCGTCGCCGATGACCGCGCCGAACACCGGGCCGCCGTCGGTCCGGTGCACCGGGTACGCGCGCACGATCGCCTGCACTTGCCTTTGGGAGGGGAAGAAGGCGGCCACGACGTCGGGCCAGGTGTGCGCAGTGACGGGGCTACCGGCTTGGATGATTCCGGCGGCCCAGCCGTTGCCCTCGTCGTGGTTGTGGCCGGTCAGGACGGGGACGCGGTGGAAGTGGCCGGCGGCGATGGCCGCTGCCGGATCGCTCGGCAGCAACGAGGTGCCGTATGCGGGCTGTTGGTCCGTGTCCTGGGCCGCGAGCAGACGGGAGACGTCCACACGCCGCAGGCAGGCCAGGACGTCACGGACGGAGCCGCAGCCCACCTTCGCCGCGAGGTCCGCACCCGCCGCGCGCGCTGTGGACAGCGGGACGGACGACGGGGCGAAGGGCCGGTCCGGGCGGCCTGTGCACGGGCCGCTCTGGATGATCGCCCGGTCGAAGAGCCCGGCGGCGGTGGGTGAGACGAGCTGGGCGCAGACGCTGTAGCCGCCCGCCGACTCGCCGGCCAGCGTCACGTTGCGTGCATCGCCGCCGAAGGCACCGATCTCGGCGCGCACCCAGCGCAGCGCCGCCTGCTGGTCGGCCAGGCCGAAGGTGCCGGAGCCGGGCAGCCCGCGGTGCGCGAGGAAACCGAGGGCTCCCAGGCGGTAGTTGACGGTGACGACCACGACGTCGCCGCGGGTCGCCATGCGGTGGGCGTCGTACGCGCTGCCCGCTCCGGTGGTGAAGCCGCCGCCGTGCAGCCACACGACGACCGGCCGCGGGTGTGCCGGTGTGACACTGTCGGGTGTCGTGATGTTCAGGTGGAGGCAGTCCTCGTCGGTGCTGCCGCCGGGCACCTCGCCGGGCGGCTGCGGGCAGGCGCTCGCGGGCCGGGTCGCTTCCCGTACGCCGGACCAGTGAGTCGCCGGGTGGGGTGGCGCCCAGCGCAGCCGGCCGACGGGTGGTGCCGCGTAGGGGATGCCCTGGAAGGTGCGGTAGCCGTCGTGGTGGGCACCCCGCACCAAGCCGCCGTCGGTGCGTACGGTCGTGGGCGGGGTGGCCGGTGCGGGCTGGCCCGGTGGTGCTGTCGACCACGCCGTCGCGAGTACGGCGGCCAGGGCGCAGCCCAGGGTGGTCAGGACGCGGTGCGTGGTCATGGTCTCCCCGTTCGGTCAGCTGCCGCCCATGCCGCCCTGTGCGGCGATCATGGTGGTCGGCAGCGTGCGTACTGCGTGCTCCAGGCCGGGCGCGAGGACGGCGAGAGAGCCCGTGCAGGTGTCGATGCGGCTGCGGAAAACCTTCTGGTCCCGGCGGGAGACGACCGTGCGGACGCCGCCCGCCGCGGCCAGCGCCAGCAGCGCGGCGTCGGCGGCGGGGAGTTCACGCACAGGGCCGTCCCCGCGCAGCACCGCGGACACGCGTGCCCGCAGCGCGGTGGTCACGGCGGGATCCGTCACGCGGAGCCGGCGCGTGCCGAAGCGGGTGCGGGGCTCCTTCACGGTCAGCAGTCCCGCCGCGGCGAGCCGGTCCTCCACGTCCGTCAGGGTCTGCTTGCGGTGGTGGCGCAGGAGGTGCTTCCAGCTGTGCCCGCCGACGGCGTCGCGCAGAACGCGGTCCAGGACGGGGTTGCCGGTCGGTCCCGTTCCGGACACGCTGACCGTGCCGCGGTCCTCCGCAAGCCGGCCGCGCATCGCGAGGTCGGTCAGGGCGGCGGCACGGACCAGCAGAGCCGTCCGGGAACGGTCGTACGGGCCCTCGGCTGCTTCGTCGTGGGCGAGCAGGTACATGGCGCAGGTCAGATCGTCGGTCACATCTCGACGCTAGGGCCGATCACCACGGCCCGGCATCGGCCTCAGGAGGGGACGGGCACTGGGAACGCGGGAGGAGCGCGGCCCGGCCTCCTCCTTGAGGAGGATGCGGCGGTCAGGGGCGGCGTGGACGCACGAGACCGTGGTCGTAGGCGGCGACGACGGCCTGCACGCGGTCGCGCAGGCCCAGTTTGCGCAGCACCGCGGTGACGTGGTTCTTGACGGTGGCCTCCGACAGCCCCAACCGCTCGGCGATCTCCGTGTTCGACAGCGCCTGCCCGATCAGAGTGAGCACCTCCCGTTCCCGGACGGAGAGGTCTTGCAGGGAAGGCGGCGGCGCCGGGTCGGACGCGGTGCGCAGGAACCGGTCGAGGACACGGCGCAGGATTGCCGGCGCCAGCAGCGCGTCGCCGCGGGCGGTGAGGCGGATCGCGTCGACGAGTTCACCCGGGCGGATGTCCTTCAGCAGGAAGCCGCTCGCCCCGGCCCGCAGGGCGGCGACCACGTGCGCGTCGACGTCCCACGTGGTGAGCACCAGCACCCGGGCCCGGCTGCCGCTCGCCGCGATCTGCCGAGTCGCCTCGATGCCGTCCACGACGGGCATGCGTACGTCCATGAGCACCACCTCGGGAGCCAGTTCCCGCGTCAGCCGCACCGCCCCCCGTCCGTCGGACGCCTCACCCACCACCTCCAGGTCGTCACGGGCGTCGATGATCATGCGGAAGCCGGTGCGGACCAGGGCCTGGTCGTCGGCCACCACCACGCGCACGGTCATGACGCGCGCTCCAGCGGCAGCCGCGCCGCCACCTCGAACCCGCCTCCGGGCAGCACGGCGGCGTGCACGCTGCCGCCGACGAGCCGCGCGCGTTCCTTCATCCCCAGCAGGCCCCGTCCCGCTCCCCTCACGGGATCAAGGATTTTCGGCGTACGTCCGTTGTCGACCACGGTGATTTTCACGCACTCCCTTCCGGTCGTCACCCGCACGCTCACCTCGTCGGCGCCCACCGCGTGGCGCAGCGTGTTGGTGAGGGCCTCCTGGATGATCCGGTACGCCGCCAGGTCCACCGATGCCGGCAGCCGGTCAGGGGCGCCCTCTCTGCGCACATGCACGGTCATCCCGGTCGCACGCACCGTCTCCGCCAGCTCGTCCAGGCGCGCGAGCGACGGGCCCGGTGCCCGCTGCTCTTCCACGTCGTCCTCCCCGTCGTCGGGGCGGAACGCTCGGAGCACCCGGCGCAGCTCGTCCAGCGCGGACCGGGCGCCCGTCTCGATGGCCCGCAGCGCCTGGCGTGCCTGATCAGGACGTTCGGTGAACACATCGTCCGCGGCGCCCGCCTGGACGACCATCACCGACAGCGTGTGCGCCACCACGTCGTGCACCTCACGTGCGATGCGCGCACGCTCCTCCGCCACGGCGCGCCGCATCTCTGCCCTCGTCCGCTCCCGCTGTGCCCTGCGCCACTGCCCCGCAGTCCACGCCAGGACCACCGTCAGCAGATAGACCGTCAGCCCCATAGGGCCGCCCGCTTCGAACGCCACCGCTGCCGGCAGGCACATCGCGGCGAGCGCCCGCACCGATATCCGCCGCGGCCTGGTCGCCGACAGCACGCACAACGTGACCTGCGCCGCGAGCAGCGCCCCCGTCAAGGTCACCTCGGGCAGCAGCGCCCATACTCCGAGCCCTGTCACGGTGTTCACGGCCAATACGGTGAGCGGGGCGCGCGCCTGCCACCTCAGGGCGCAGACCTGTGCGAGGACCAAGGCCACGGCCATGAGCAGTCGACGGCCGTGCTCCGCACCGGCGACGACGAGCACCGACGTACCGAGCACAGCGAGCACCAGGCCGGCCGACGCCCACCACAGTGCCCGAGACGTCCGGAGCGGCAGCTCACCCCGCGCTCCCGCGGCGAACGCGTCGTCGTGCACTCCACTGCTGCGGTCCACATCACGACCCTATCCAGCGGCACACGACGGCGAGCGCTCTGTGAATCGTTCGGCCCTGTGCGGGCCGGTCAAACGTACGGCTCCCGCCGTACCGGTGGTGAGGTCGAGTGGTCAACTCGGGTGGTGTTGCGGGGCGTCCAGGCATACTGGCCTCATGGTGCGGCTGGTGCGGGAGACCCGGCCGGCCACGAGCTGGGACCGGCCAGGTTGGTCGCATCGCGTCCTCGCTGCCCGGAGCAAACGTTCATGCACATGCTGTCGCCACGGCCGCAGCCGTTACCGTGATCAGCGCGATCAGCAGCATGACAGCCCGCAGCCAGCCCGGTAGGTCCACACCGTGACCTGCGGCGACGGGCGCGGCATCCTCTTGCCTCCCGGCCAGGACATGGCACTCCCGGCAGTCGGTGCTGGTGTCATCCAGCCAATAAGCATCCGTGAGTTGAGCGAAGAGCACGCGGTCCCCGTCATCCATCAAAAGGCTCATACCAAGGACAACGAGGCACCCCCCAATGCGCTACCGCCCTCCATGCCTCGGCTGCGAAACCGTGATCAACCGGCTCTCCCATGGCGACAACAGAGGCCCTGGCCCACTCCATGCCCAGTGCCTGCATGGCCAGTCGGGTCCGAGGCCGGGCAGCCGCTGCACCTGCTGCGTGCTCAGCTTGGCACGCCTGGTCTTTGAGGGGAGGGCAGCCGTGCAGTCGCCGTAGAGGCGGCCGGTGATGCCGTGGACGAGCGGGGAGGACGACGCCGGCGGTCCGGAGTTGGTTGGACAGGGGCATCAGCGCGGCGGCGTTGCGGGCCGGTCGCTTGGGCTCGTGGACGGAACGCGATACGGCCAGGTGGCAGCAGCAACCCTTGTGAGGAAACAAGTTGCCGGCCCCAGGTGGATGGACCAAGGCCTTCACCGACCCCCGCCTCTGCGCTGCCATCGTTGATCGCCTCCTTTCGGCGGCAACATCATCGAGACCGGCACCGACTACTACCGCCTCGCGACCACTCGCGCCCGAGGCGAAGAACAGTCCCTGGGCTGAGGGGACTTGATCGATGAGGCGAGAAGAGTTAGGACTGCGCGGTCCGGAACGCGAGATACCGGCTGAAGGCTTCGTGGCTGTCAGGAGTGAAGTGCCACTCCAACAGGGCCGAGTGAAGCTCGGACTCGGTCAGCCAGCCATGCCAGGCGACCTCCTCAGGATCGGAGGTCACAGCGTCCGGAACCACGGCTTCATGCACGCCAAGCCAGTGAGGGCTCAAGCCGCTGCGGTTGATGAACGTGAACAGCAAGCGCGGCCGGCCACGGATGCCCAGCTCCTCGGCCAGCTCCCGCGCGGCAGCCTGTTCATAGGATTCGCCGACATCCACGGCGCCACCGACCATGACCTCGTAGAGCCCGGGGAAGCGCGACAGCTGCTCCGACCGGCGATGGACAAGGATCCGGCCACGCTCATCACGGCACACCGTCGAGGCGATGCGATGCAGCCAACCTTCCCGGATGGCCTGCCGACGGGTGACCACCCCCAGGACACGATCTTGACAGTCGACTCGCTCCACCAGTTCATCCACGAATCACACCCTGGCAGGACCCACTGACAACGCCGTGTCTCGGGCGAGCCGTTCTCGGAACCCGACAACACTCTGGACCCGCTTGATCAACGTCTGGTTCCTGAACAAGACGCCGTCAAGTAGACCTCGAGGGTCGGCGCAACCCGCTAGGTGTGCCGTCTCGTGACATTGGTTCCTCGCGGTCAGGCTTGGCGGGCGCAGGACCTGAGGCGGTCGGCGAGTGCGATGACGAGGTCGCGGAGTTCAGCGGGGCGCTCGATGACGAAGGGCCGGTCGAGTGAGGCGAGTACCGGAGGCAACCAGTCGAGCCGCTCCGCGCGCAGCTCGACACGCAGCCAGTGCTCGGCTGCAGGGTCCTGGTCGGCCGCGGGCTCGTGCTGCTCCAGGCTCGCGACGCTGGCGGGGAGGTGCGCGCGGATCTGCTCGACTGTCCCGTGGATCCGCAGGGTCACCTGATGCCGGTACTCGGCGGTGGCGAATCCTGACAACACGCGCTGTGCCGGACCGGGACCGACAGGCGCTTCGAATGAGCCGGGCAGGGTCCGCGCGTCTGCGATGCGGTCGAGCCGGAAGGTTCGGTCCTCGTCGATCTGGGTGTCCTTGCCCGTGACGTACCACCGGCCCGCATGGGCGACGATTCCGTACGCGTGCAGTGTGCGTTCGCTGCGCCGTCCGTCGCGGTCGGTGTAGCGGACCGAGACCGGCCGGCGGTGGCGCACCGCATCGGCGATCGTGAGCAGCACCCCGGCGTCCGGGGTGTCGCACTCGCCGGGCTGATCCGTGAAGGCGAGGGATTCCAGGAGTGTGTCGAGCCGGCGGGCGATGTGCTTGGGCAGTACCCGCCGGATCTTGGCTGATGCCGTCTCGTTTGCCGTGCGCTGCGTCGTCGTCAGCCCTGCTCGGCGGCCGGCGACCAGGCCGAGCAGCACGGCCAGCGCCTCGTCGTCGCTGAGCATGAGCGGAGGCAGGCGGTACCCGGGGGCGAGCCGGTAGCCGCCGTAGCGGCCACGCACCGATTCCACGGGCACGTCGAGGTCGATCAGCTGGTCCACATACCGGCGCACGGTGCGCCCTTCGACGCCGAGCCGGTCGGCGAGTTCGGCCACTGTCCGGGTGCCGCCCGATTGCAGCAGCTCCAGGAGGGTCAGTACGCGGCCGGTGGGTCGAGGCATGTTCTCAGCCTAACGCAAATACAGGACCGATTCTGTCCGCTATTTCTCCTAGCCTGCGACGTGCACGCCTCCAGCACAGCCAAGGAGATTCCCATGGACTTCGTCTCGATCCGCATCATCACCAGTGACGTAGCGCGCCTCGTCGAGTTCTACGAGCGAGCCACCGGGGCGCAGGCGACGTGGGCCACCGAGGACTTCGCCGAACTCAAGACCGCGGGCGCCACCCTCGCGATCGCCGGCACCCGCACGGTCCCGCTGTTCGCCCCCGGCTCTGCCCGCCCGGCGGACAACCACAGCGTGATCACCGAGTTCCTCGTCGACGACGTGGACCGCGTTCACCAGAACCTGACCGGCTTCGTCACCGACTTCGTCGCCGGGCCCACCACGATGCCCTGGGGCAACCGGTCGCTGCTGTTCCGTGATCCCGACGGCAACCTCGTCAACTTCTTCACCCCCGTCACCCCGGCGGCCATCGAAAAGTTCGCACGCTGACGCCACGCTCAGCCGTTCACGCGGGAGCCCCGAGATCCCAGGTCTCCCGGCGCTGCCTGGCCAGGTGGTACGCCCGCTGGCTCGCTGCCGAACTGGAGAGGCTGCACGACATCACCCTGGCCCGGCCACCGTTCACCGATTCCTCGTCCGGCGAGGGCTCAGCCGCCTGCGCGAAGTCGTCCGCTACGAGCACGACCGGGTCGGCGACCTGGTCCCCGTTGACGTCACGAAGCTCGGTCGCATCCCTGCCGGTGGTAACTGGCGGATGCCGGCCACTCATCACCCGGACTTCAGTCGGACTTCCGGCAGCGACTACCGCATCCTGTTCGACCAGCCACCGAAGCCGCTCGACACGATCCCGCAGCCGCTCACCTTCGATGACACCGTGGAACCAACGTCCTGAGACATCACAGCTAGTAGGACTCCGTTAGGTCTTCCGGTTCGGGCTGTTCCTGGGCATGTTGGGTGTGTGGATGCACACGAAGTAAAGCGTGTACGGGCCAGGTTG